>NZ_DASUNC010000017.1:0-341416 GCF_036277355.1 Archangium sp. | reverse complement strand
ATGGACTTCCAGCCCGTCCCCGCTGAAGTCCATGAAGCACTTCTCCCCGGCCCGGTGCTCCTGGCGCATGGTGACGCTCACGCACTTCACCCACCGCGCGTAGCGCTCGCAGAACTGGCTGTACTGGTAGCCCTCCGGGTTTCCCTCCCGGTACTCCTGCCACAGCAGCAACTTGGTGACGCCCTTCTTCCTCAGCTCCGCGTGCACGTGCGCCCAGTCCGGCTCGGGCCGGCTCGCCACCTCCTTGCCCTCGTCCGCGAACAGCAGCGCCGTGAGCGCCGCGTCGTCGTCGAGCTCCGGCGGCAGCGGCCAACCCGTCAGCTTCGCCGCCTGCGCCCGGTACAGGTAGCGATTCACCGTGCCCACGCCGATGCCCAGGCTCCGCGCTATCTCCCGCACCGACAGCTTCAGCTCCAACCTCTGCCTCAACAACTCTCTCAGCTTGCGCATGGACAGCCTCTCTGCCGCCATCAAGTCCTCCTTCGGGGGGAGGTCAGAGGCGGCGGCTCGTCCAGCACCGTCAACGCTCCACTGTGTCGCCCATCTCTCGGCCTACCTGCCGGGTGCGTTCCACTTGCCCGGAATCGGTGTTCCACATGGCCGGAATGGGCGTTCCACTTGCTCCGGAATCAGTGTTCCACTTGCCCCGGAATCGGTGTTCCACATGGTCCGGTGCACGCATGGCGGCGCTGGAGGACATGCACCGGCCCGAGGACGCGTACGAGACCAAGACCTTCCGGCCACCGCCCATGAGGCGCGGACTGGAGGGGGAACTGCTGCAACCGGTAGAGGCGGCGGAGCCGGTGCCCGAGTTCATGCGGGAGCGGCCTTCACGGAGCCTGGGGACACCGGCCACGATCGACGTGGAGATGACGGCCTCGGGGGTGCTGCTGGCGGCGAGACTTGGGGGCTGGAGGCGCCGGGTGATGGCGCTGGTGGGCCCGGAGCGGCTGAGCGGGGACTGGTGGGACGCGGGGCCGTACAGCCGGGACTACTACCGGGTGCACTTCGAGGGACTGGGCCCGGCGTGGGTGTTTCGGGACGCGCGGGACGGCCGCTTCTACCTCCAGGGCCTGTTCGATTGACCCTGTGTATTCCCCCTCTCCCTCTGGGAGAGGGCTGGGGTGAGGGTCATTCATTCTTGCGAGTTCATTCGTGCTGGAACATGAAGGCATCAATCAAGTCCAGCAAAAGATCGGCAGGATCTTGTCCGCGCTCCTTCAAGTCCACCATTTCAATTAGATGTCTAGGCTCTAGGAATATAATGATTTTCTTTTCTTCTGAGTAGATAGCGTTTCTTTTGATGTGAGCGGATTTTCCTGGGATGGTTCTGGTGCATAAGAATGCGAGGCGCCCAAATTTTGAAGTCAGATAGTTTTTGATTTGTTCGACGTCTTCTTTGGTGACTTTTTGTTTGTCGTAGTTCTTGAACTCGAAGGGGATGTATTTGGCCTCGTGATCGAGGTGGATTAGGCCCCATGCATTCTTGTGATCACGCATTCGGTTGGGAAAGATTGCATCACGCCTGTCTGTTCCGGATTGTGTTCTTGATTGGATGTGAGGTTTTGATAATGGTGGGACAAAGAGTGCTTGAAGAATTTTAATGCAGATGTCTTCGAATTCTTTCCACCCGTCTTGGCCTGCTGGGCATTTAGATAGTTTTTTCAGCAACTGGCGAGTGTTCATTGCTTCCTCTTGTTGGTAAGAGGAAAGAATTTTCTCACCAGGTCTTCGTGAGCTACCAGGATACGCTTTAGTTCGGTGCCTTCGATTACCCGAAGACGCTCGTTGGATTCGGTATTGATTCGTTCCAGCCATTCATTTGCAATGGATGTCAGTTCGACGCTTGTGATGAGCGCTATATGGCTGTCTTGAGGGAGATGCTCTAGAGTGGCTGCCATTTGGCGTATTAGGGCTAAGCTAGGTCGTACATGACGGTAGTGCTTGATCAGAATGAACCAGGGTTCTTCGGTTGGTGGGTGCCCTGGTGGATTATGTCTAGTGAGATATGCCCGAAGATCGAATCCTCCATCACTGGGCGAAGCGACTTTGATGTCGTGAAATCCAAAATGCGGCAGTAGTTGCTCTATGAGCAACTCGAAGGTTTTTGGTGTTATGTGTGAGAAGTCAATTAGTGAGGCGTTTTTTATTATGTTGATCAGGAGCTTTATTTGCTGTTCTGGTTTGTTATAAGCTTTGATCGGAAGGTATTGCTCAAGTTCTTGAGGGGGGGGAGTTTGGTCTAGGAGAACAGGGATTAGAGTGATGTCGCGCTGTTTGAGTGCTCTGGCTTGAGCGAGGGCGATGTCCGCCTTGATGAGTCGGGAGTTAGATGTGTGGCGCGAGAGGAGCACCACCAGGAAATCGCTTGCTGCCATGGCTTGGTCGAGTTGCTCGGAGATGTTCGCTCCAGGAGTCGCTTTTTGCTCAAGCCAAACATCTACCGCCTCACGCTCAAGCAACTTGGCTACATTGTTGGCTATCTCTGAGTCTGCTCTTGCGTAACTCAGGAATACCTTTGGTTTTTTTGTGGGTGATGGCATTGTTTGTGGTGTTGAGGTGTGGGGGGTGGTTGGGTTCTGCTTCTGATTATAGAGATATCTGGTTTCAGGTGCTAGGGCTTGGAAATTAGGGACTCGGGGTCTTCAGCCGTTTCAGTTTCTTCTCCAGCCTGGGTGACACCAGCACCTGGTTGTCCCCCGTCACCACCACCGCGGACGCACCGTACTTCTCCGCGAGCGCCAGTCCCTCCTGGCCTCCGAGGATGAACACGGACTTCGTCAGCACCTCCGCGTCCACCGCGCTCAGGGCGAGCACCGTCGCCGAGCGCGAGGCCGTCGCCGGGTAGCACGTCCGTGGATCGATGATGTGGTGGTAGCGCCTGCCCTCCAGCACGAAGAAGTTCTCGTAGTCTCCGCTCGTCGAGAACGCCGCGTCCGAGACCTCGAGCACCGCGAACACGCTGTCCGGCTCGCCTCGCGGATCCCGGATTCCCACCTTCCACGGCCGGCCCTGCTTCTTCCCCGCCGCGTAGAAGTCTCCTCCGGCCTGCACGAAGAAGTCCTTGAACCCCTGTGCCCGTAGCTTCTTCACCGCCTCGTCCACGCCCCAGCCCTTCGCCAGACCTCCCAGCCCGAGCTGCATCCCCGCACGCTTCAGCCGCACGCCGCACCCGGGTGCCCCTCCGTCCGCTGCCGGCGCGAACTCCAGGTCCTCGTACGAGATGAGCGCGCACCGCTTCTTCAGCTCGGCTGCGTCCGGCAGGGCAGGGGTCAGGTCCGTCCCGAACCTCCACATCCCCCGCAGCGCCGCCCACGTCGGATCGAACAGCCCTCCCGTCTGCTCCGCCCCCTGCACCCCGCGCCGCAGCGCCGCGCACAGGTCCTCGGGCACCGTCACCCACTCGCCATCCCCGGCCTTGCGGTTCACCGCCGACAGCTCGCTGTCCGGGCGCCACTCGTTCATCACCTGGTTGACGCGCTCGAAGGCCCCGAAGGCCGCGTCGAACCCCTCGCGCGCCTTCTCCGGCGTTCCTCCCACCAGCGTCACCGTCACCGTCGTCCCCATCATCGGACGCGTCTCGGTGCGGACTCGCGGCGCGGGTGCAGCGGCCATCACCACCACCAGCAGGGCACTCAGCATCATGGCCTCCCTCTGTCACATGAGATGCCCTACTGGCGCCACCCACCCCCTCAACTTGACCTCCTGCCCGGACGCGTAGTACGTCATGCATTCTCTGTTTTTGAGAATGAATCTCAAAATCATTCACTCCGCGCCTTCCGGGGCCTTCGCGGGTGCCCTCGCCTTGGTGGTGGGGGCCGGAGTGACGGCGCGCGTGCTCGCACTGCCCAGGCTCCTGCCGGACCTGGACGCGGTGAACTTCGCGCGCTCCCTCGGCCGCTTCGAGCTCGCCGCGCAGGCTCCGCACTTCCCGGGCTACCCCGTGTACGTGGCCCTGGCCCGCCTGGCCTCGGCCGCCGGTGCCTCCGAGGTGCTCGCGCTGGCCCTGCCCGGAATCGTCCTCGGCGCGGTGGCCATCGGCGCGCTGGGCTTCGTGCTGCGGCGGTACCTGGGGGACACCGGGGCGCTGGCGGCCGCGGCCCTGCTGGCCCTGCTGCCCCTGCCCGTGCTCTTCGGCGCCACCCCGGGCTCCGATGGGACGGGCCTCGCGTTCCTGGTGCTCGCCGCCTGTGCCTCGCTGAGCGTGGCCGACTCCGCGCCCCGAGTGGCGGTGTTGGCGGGCGCGGTGGCGGGTGTGGCGCTCGGGGCCCGGCCCTCGTTCCTCCCGGCGCTGCTCGGACTGGCCCTGGTGGTGCCTCGCGGCCAGCGGCTGGCGGCGCTCGCGGGCAGCGGCATCGGCGTGGGGGCGTGGCTCGTCCCCCTGGTGGTCCTCACGGGCCCGGCCGAGCTGCTGCGCATCTGCTCGGGCTTCCTGCTCGGCCACGCGGGCAAGTGGGGCGGCACCGTGGCCGTGCGCCCGGACCTCGGCTGGCGCCTGGAGCACTTCGGCTTCGACATCCTGGCCGCGGGTCTCGGGCTTCCCTGGCCCGGCGTGGGCGGTGACTCCGTGCCCGTGCTGGCCGCGCGGCTCCTCCTGGCACTCGGCTTGACCGCGGCCCTGGTGGCGCTCGCCCATGCGGCGCTCCGTGCGTCGCTGTCCGCCTCCGAGCGTCGCGTGGCCCTGCTGGCCCTGGCGCTCGGCGGCCCCTACGCCGCGTGGATGTTCCTCGGGCAGAACCTGCTCAAGGCGCGCCATGCCCTGCCTGTGGTGCTCGCGCTGTCCCTGCTGACAGCGGTCGGCGTGGCGGTGCTCGCCCGCGCCCGGCCGTCCCGGCCGTCCCGGGTGTCCCTCTCCGTGGCCGGGGCCCTCGCCGTCAGCACCTCGGCCGTCATGCTGCCCGTGGCGCTCGAGCAGGGCCGCGAGCCTTCGCCCGCGGCGCGGCTGGTGGCGCACGTGTCCTCCAAGTTGGCCCCGTCCGGCACGCTGCTCTTCACCGGCGAGGAGGCACGGCTCTTCGAGCACTACGTGCCCCACTTCCGCGCCGGCCGTCCCGCCACGGGCGAGCAGCTGCGCCGCGAGGTGGAGCGCGTGGCCGCCGCCGGGGCGGACGTCTACGTCACCTCCACCGCTCCCGGGGCCGAGGCGCTCGCGCCCCACCTGGAGCCCGTGTCGCGCTTCACGTGCGACCGGCGTGTGCGCTCGCACGCCCACGACATCGTCCTCTTCCACTACCGGCCCGCGCCGCCGGCCCGCCCCGAGAAGGTCCTCTGATGCGCGCCCGCCTGCTCCTCGCCTTCGCGCTCTGTGCCGCCGCGTGCAAGGGCCCCGTGCCCGCGGACTTCCAGCCCGTCCAGGACTCGGCGAAGGGGGCGCCCCGTATCACCGTGTCCCTCAACCGCATCGTCGACGGCCGCTACCGTACCATCACGCCTATGTGCATCGGGCCGCGGTACACGGTGGACGTGCCGGAGGGCACGGCGGCTTTCACCCGGGCGGGCGGGCTGTCCATGCTGCCGGAGCAGATCGTCGAGTTCCGCAACTACCAGCCCGAGGTGCCCACCAACATCACCTCGCTGTCGTCGCCCGCGCCGCTCTTCAGCCCCAACCTGGTGCGCCCCTACAACGTGGCCACCGAGTCCGGGCAGACGTTCTCCTACTGGCGCTACGCCTTCCCGAAGCCGGGTGTCTACGAGTACTTCGACACCAACATGGGGAGCCCGGGCCGCGAGGTGGTGGACTCGTACTACGGCACGGTCACGTACGTGGGCGAGTCGAACGCGCCCAAGGCGGTGGTGTGCGTGGATCCGCCGGGCTGCCAGGCGACGCCCGAGTGTCTGGCGGGCACCGCGCCCGAGGGCACCGTGTGCTGCGTCTGCGTGGGCGTGTGCTGTGGGGGCGCGGCCCCGGAGAGCGAGTGCGCCACGGGCAAGACGTGCCTGCGGGGCCGCTGCGTGGACGTGGAGACGGGCGAGTGATGCGTATGACTTCGAGAGCCACCCTGCCGGGCCGCCATCACCTGTTGCTGCTGTCCCTGCTGCTCGCGCCGCTCACGGGCCTCGCGCAGCAAGAGGGCTCCACGTCCGACCGGCCCGCCCAGGACGCGCCGAAGCAGGAGGAGGGCCCGCGTCTGGACCTGGAAGGACTGGAGGATCCGGCCAACACGGGCACGGCGGCTCCGACGCCCAACGCCGAGACACCGGGGCAGGCGGAGCAGGACACCTTCACCGAGCGGCTCCAGCCCACCACCACGCTGACGCAGCGCGTGGCGGCGATCCTCGACCGGACGACGCTGGGCGGCTACGCCGAGCACGACTTCATCCTGCCGCAGGAGGGCGTGAGCACGTTCCGCGCCCACCGGTACGTGCTCTTCGTCTACAGCCACATCTCCGAGCGCGTCTCCACGGCGACGGAGATCGAGTTCGAGTTCGCGGGCAGCCCGCTCAAGCGTGACGGCGTCCTGGGGGCGGGCGAGGTGCTGCTCGAGTTCTCGGTGGTGGACCTGATGTTGACGGACTGGGCCACGTTCCGGGCGGGCGTCATCCTGGTGCCGGTGGGCGCGTACAACCTGCGGCACGACGCTCCGGCGCAGGAGCTGCCCGAGCGCCCCATCGCGTACACGACGATCGTGCCCACCACCTGGTTCGAGTCCGGCGCGGGCTTCCTCGGAGGCTTCGATCTGGGCCAGGACTGGCGGTTGTCCTACGAGGTGTACGCGGTCAACGGCCTGGACGCGAAGATCCTCGACGGGCAGGGCTTCCGGGCGGCGCGCGGCAGCCACCTGGAGGACAACAACAACGACAAGGCCATCACCGGCCGCGTGTCCGTCTCGCCCTTCCTGGGGCTGGAGGCGGGCCTGTCCGGCTACACGGGCGCGTATGACGCCGAGGGCCGCCGGGTGAACATGATCAACGCCGACGTCTTCTGGCGGCTCGGCGCGTGGGATCTCACGGGCGAGGTGGTGCGCGCCTTCATCGATCCCGGCTTCGTGCAGGGCTTCCCGAATGGCTCGACGGCCAACACGCGCGACCGGGTGCCCACGGGCATGTTCGGCTACTACGGACAGGCCAACTACCGCTTCCGCATCGAGCCCTTCTTCCGGCTGCTGCCGGACGAGTGGAAGGAGGGCCACTTCACCGCCTCACTCCGCTACGAGGAGAAGGACACCGACACGGAGTTCATCACCGCGGGAGACGTGGCGCGGCTGACGCTCGGCCTGAACTTCCGGCCACTGCCGCCCTACGTGCTCAAGACGAGCTTCTTCTGGGAGAAGAGCGGCGGCGATGGCGTGCAGCCCCACGCGTGGTCGGGTGACTTCTGGAGCGAGGGCCATGGGACGTTCCTCGCCAGCGTGGCCTACCTCTTCTGAGAGCCGGAGAACCGATGCGCGCCTTGCTGCTCACCACCGCTGTGTTGCTCGCCGCCGCGTGCGGCGGGAAGGCCGTGCGTCCGGAGGGGGCTCTCTCCCGGGTGGTGGTGGTGGGTGCGTCGGTGGTGCCCAGGCCCGCGCCGCGAGGGTTCACCGGAGACGTGTTCGGCTCGGAGAATCCGCGCGACGTGGTGGCCCGCGAGGGCGCCGAGGCCCTGCGCACCCGCGGCTACGAGGTGCTGGGCGTGGAGCTGACGGCGGGGGCGGCGCCCACGGTGGAGCAGGCCGCGGCCCTGGCACGCCAGTACGGCGCGCAGGCGGCAGTGGTGCTGGTGCTGACGCGGTTGGATCTCTCGTCGGTGCAGCCGCTCGGGCGCGCCGAGGTGGAGCTGGAGTCCATGATGGTGGGCCCGGATGGGCGGGTCCTGTCGAGCGACGATCGCCGGAGCACGACGTCGGAGAGTCTCTATCGCGCCCGGACGGATTGGCGCTCGCATGTCCGGCAGGCCGTCATCCAGGCGGTTCGGGAGTTGCCATGAGCGTGGTAAGGGGAATGACCGTGAAGCACCTGGCGCTGGCATTGGTGGTGGGGTTGGGGCTCGGGGCGTCGCTGCCCGCGCGGGCGGCGGGGACGTTCTTCACGACGCCGCAGGTGCTCAAGGAGTTCTTCCCCAAGAGCCAGCGCGTCACCTACCGCAAGGTGAAGCTCGGGCCCGCCGAGCTGGCCGCGGTGCAGGGGCGGCTGGGCTACAAGCCGGCGAAGCCCGAGTACGTCATCTTCGTGGCCACCACGGGCGAGCACGTGGACGGCTACGCCATCATCGACGACGAGCTGGGCCAGCACGAGCAGATCACCTTCGCGGTGAAGCTGTCGTCCGAGGGCGTGGTCGAGCGCCACGAGGTGATGGTGTACCGGGAGTCGTACGGCCAGGAGATCACCGACGCGCGCTTCCGCCGCCAGTTCCAGGGGAAGACGGCGAAGGATCCGGTGAGGGCAGGGGTGGACATCGACGTGGTGACGGGAGCGACCATCTCGTCGAGGTCGATGGCCATGGGGGTGCGCCGCGCGCTCGTGCTGCTGGACGAGCTCATTCTCAAGCCCGATCCGGGTGAGCCCAAGGGGTAGCCTTCTCGTGCGCCAGTACGCCCGGCCGTTTCCCATCACCCGCCTGTCGCTCGAGGCGCGCGTCCTCTACACCGGATTCCTGCTGTTCCTGGTGCTGGGCTTCGTGTCCTCGGTGTGGCTGTACGCGGACTCGTTCGGAGGCCTGTCCGGGCGGAGCGCGACGGAGTACTACCGGGGCGGTGCCGCGCAGGCCGTGATCGCGCCCGGGGCAGACGCGGCGGGAGGCCCCGCGCTGGAGCTGCCCCCGGATGGACCGGCGATGGACCTGCCCGGGGAGACGGCGGCCACCGCGCCCATGCGGCTGGAGAAGCCCGCTCGGCAGGTGATGGAGACGTTCCACTTCCACCTGTTCACGGTGCCGGTGGTGCTGCTGATCGTCGGGCACCTGTTCATGCTGACGGCGCTGTCCGTGCGGCTGAAGGTGGGCGTCATCACGGTGGCCTCGGTGGCGACGTTCGTGCACCTGCTGGCGCCGCTGCTGGTGCGCTTCGTGGGGCCGCGGTGGGGCTGGCTGATGCCGGTGTCTGTGGTGGGCGCGGCGGTGGGGTGGTTTCCGATGCTGGTGTGGCCGCTGTGGGAGATGTGGCGGCCGGTGCCAGCCTCGTCGGAGGTGGCGCCGGGATGATCAGCGTCGTCATCCCCGCACGCGACGAGGTGGGCGCCATCGCCGGAGTGGTGCGGCGGGTGGGCGCGGCGTTGGCGGGGGAGGCGCATGAGATTCTCGTGGTGGATGACGGCTCGCGGGACGGCACGGGCGCGGTGGCGCGCGAGGCCGGGGCTCGGGTGCTCACGTTGACTGGCGTGGGCTACGGCGCGGCGATCAAGGCTGGAGCCGCCCAGGCGCATGGCTCGCTGCTGGCGCTCATCGACGCGGACGGCACGTACCCGGAAGCGGCGCTGCCCCGGTTGCTCTCGGCGGTGCGAGGCGGCGCGCGGCAGGCGATCGGCGCGCGGCCGAAGCTCGGCGCTTCCGAGCCCTTCGCGCGCTCGGCGGTGAAGGCGCTCTTCCGCGGCGCGGTGCGGTGGCTGGGCGGCTTCGAGGCACCGGATCTCAACTCGGGCCTGCGGGTGCTGCGCACGGCGGATCTGCTGTCGCTCGCACCGGTGCTGCCGGATCGCTTCTCGCTCACCACGACGCTGACGCTGGCGCTGGCGGCGGCGGGAGACCCCATCGTCTTCCTGCCCATCGACTACCACGCGCGCGTGGGCCGCTCGAAGTGGCGGCCGGTGCGGGACACGTGGCTGATGGGCCGCACGGTGGCGCGAGGCATCGGCTGGCTGCGCGAGGGCCGGGCCCCGAGGACGCTCGCGGCGCTGGAGCTGCCGGCGGTAGGAGGCACGGGGTGAGCGCCACGGTGGTCATCGGCGCGGGACCCTCGGGGCTGGCCGCGGCGCATGCGCTCGTCCGGGCCGGTAAGCGGGTGGTGGTGCTCGAGGCGGCCGAGCAGGTGGGCGGACTGTCGGGCTCGTTCGACTTCGCGGGCTTCAAGGTGGACTACGGCCCGCACCGGCTGCACCAGGCGGCGGGGCCGGAGGTGCTGGCGCTCTACCGGGAAGCCCTGGGCGGCGCGCTGCACGTGAGGGCGCGCAGCGGCATGGTGCACGTGGGCGGGAGGCGGCTGCCGTATCCGCTGTCGCTGCTCGGCATCGCGCGAGGCCTGGGGCTCTCCGAGGTGGCGAGGCACGGGCTGTCGGCGGTGATGGCGCGGTTGCGTCCACCCGAGGGGAACCACTTCGGGGCCGAGGCGGCGCGGCGGCTGGGACGGCACGCGGCGAGGGTGCTGTACGGGCCCGCGGCGAGGAAGGTGTGGGGCCTGGCGCCGGAGGAGTTGGACGCCTCGCTCGGGCGGGCGCGGGTGCAGAAGGGGGGCCCGCTGGCGGTGGTGCGCGCGGCGCTCGGGCGCGGAGGCGCGTCCGCGGGGCGGCGGTACTTCTACCCGGAGGGCGGCGTGGGCGCGCTGGCCGAGGGCCTCGCGGAAGGCATCCGCCGGGCCGGTGGCGAGGTGCGTTGTGGCGCGGCGGCCGAGGGGCTGGTGCTGGAGCAGGGGCGGGTGAGGGCGGTGGTGGTGGGGGGGCGGGAGCTGCCGGCGGAGTCGGTGGTGGCCACGGTGCCGCTGCCACTGCTGTGCGCGTGGACGGGGCGGCCCGAGGCGGCCGAGGGCCTGGATTACCGGGCCCTGACGCTGTTGTACCTGTTGCTCGCGACGCGGCGTGGCACGCCGCAGGACGTGCACTACTTCGCGGACGAGCGGCTCCCGGCCAACCGGCTCTTCGAGGCGAGGAACTTCCTGGGCGGCGCGGGGCCTTCAGGCCAGACGGTGGTGGGCTTCGACCTTCCGTGCGCGGTGGGGGACGGCCTCTGGCGGGCCTCGCCGGAGGAGCTCACGGAGCGGGTGCGCCCGGCGCTGGAGCGGACGGGGCTGGCGGGCGTGGAGGTGCTGGGCGCCCGGGTGCGGCGCATGGCGGCGGCCTATCCCCTGTACCGCAAGGGCTTCGCGGTGGCGCGCGAGCGGGCGTTGAACGAATTGAGTCGGGTGGAGGGCCTCTACCCGGTGGGGCGAAGCGCTCTCTTCGTCCACGACAACGTGCACCACGCGTGCGCGGCGGGTCTGACGGTGGGGAGAATGGTCTCGGAAGGCGCGAGTTCCCGAGTCTGGCGCGCCCGGCAGAAACCATTTCTCGAAACGCAGATCGAGGACTGACTCGGTGCTATGTCCCCTCTCCCTCTGGGAGAGGGTCAGGGTGAGGGTCTTCCCAGAGCAGTTCCGGGGTCCTGGATCGCGAAGTGGGAGTCGAGTCATGAAGGTGCTCGTCACGGGCGCAGCGGGCTTCATCGGGTATCACGTGTGTGAGCGGCTGCTCGCGCGTGGGGACACGATCATTGGAGTCGACAACCTGGACACGTCGGGAGACGTGACGTTGAAGGCGACGCGGCTGTCGAGGCTGAAGGCGTCGCCGGGCTTCGGCTTCCACCGGATGGACATCCGGGACGTGAAGGCCTGCCGGGAGCTCTTCGACGGGGCGAAGCCGGATCGCGTGGTGCACCTGGCGGCGCGGGTGGGCGTGCGGGCGATGCCCTCGGAGGCGCCGGACTACGCGGAGACGAACGTCACGGGCTTCCTGCAGGTGTTGGAGCTGTGCCGGATGGCGAAGGTGGATCACCTGGTGTTCGCCTCGTCGAGCTCGGTGTACGGGGCGGGCACGCCGGTGCCCTTCTCCGAGAGCTCGCCGGCGGATCACCCGCTGAGCCTGTACGCGGCGACGAAGCGCGCGGACGAGCTGATGGCGCACGTGTACAGCCACCAGTACGGACTGCCGGTGACGGGGCTGCGGCTGTTCACCGTGTATGGCCCGTGGGGCCGGCCGGACATGGCGCCGATGCTGTTCCTCCGGGCGATGCTGGAGGGCCGCTCCATCGTGCTGCATGGCGAGGGCACCATGCAGCGCGACTTCACCTACGTGGATGACGTGGTGGAGGCGCTGGTGCGGCTGCTGGACAAGCCGCCCGCGGGCGAGCCGCCGTACCGGGTGCTCAACGTGGGGCGGGGCATGCCGGTGACGATGGCGCGCTTCGTGGACCTGCTGGAGGAGAAGCTGGGGACGAAGGCCTGGGTGGAGCTGCGGCCCGCGCTGCCGGGCGAGCTGCCGGTGACGTGCGCGGACGTGACGGCGCTGGAGCGCGAGACGGGCTTCCGTCCCTCGGTACCGCTGGAGCAGGGGCTCGCGAAGCTGGTGGCGTGGTACCGCGGTACCGAGGGCTGAGCGGAGCGCCTAGAAGGTGATGGCGGCGCTCACCGACAGCGAGGTGTCGGTGGGCAGCTTCCCCGCGGCCGGGACGCTGTCGTACTGGAGGAGGAAGGTGGTGGCGATCGACAGCGCCTTCGTCAGCCGCACGGTGAGCTGCGTCTGGCTGTTGATGAGCAGGCGCGAGTCATCGACGAGGCTGGGCAGCACGCTGAACTCTTCCAGGAACGCCACGTCCTTGGAGAGGCCGTACTTGAAGGCCACGCCGAGACGAGGACCCCCGATCGACACGTCCGGCAGATTCGTGGGAGTGGGGTAGTACTGGAAGCGCATCTCGCGGGCGTAGCGGAAGGCGAGGTCGGTGCGCAGGAAGGCCTCACCACCGTCCTTGCGCTTCTCGTCCAACCAGATGATGCCGACGCCGGCCTCGCCCGAGCCGCGGAACTCCACGCTGCGCACGTGGTCCGTGTCCGCGGCGCCCAGCAGGTAGCCGCTGATCCGCTCGGTGAAGCGGCGGTCTCCGCGCAGCTGCAGGGCCGCGTTGAGCGCCGTCACCTGCGCCACCGTCACCACCTCGCCCTGGAGCCCGGGCGGACGGCTCTCGCCGTAAACGCCCGAGGCCTTGACGGAGTAGATCCAGTGCTCCGACTTGCGCTCCGCCGCGACCAGGCCGTTGAACGTGACGGTGGAGGCGTTGCCGGTGATGAAGATGAGGCCAAGGCCCACGGTGACGTCCCAGACGTCCTTGCGGGCTTCCTCCTTCTTCTCGGCGGCCGTCTCGGGCTTCTGCTCGGCCGGGGGCTGCTCGGCGCCAGGCGCCGTGCGGGCGATGCCGCGGGCGAGGCTCTCGATGGCCTCGGCCATGCGGGCATTGGCCTCGGCGGCGCGCTCGGCGGCGGCGGCGGCGCGCTCGGCGGAGGACGCGGCGCGCTCGGCGGCGGTGGCGGCTTCCTCGGAGGTGGGGGCCTGCGCCGGGGTAGCGGGCTGCGCGGGTGCGGGAGTCTGGAACGTCAGGAAGGCGGAAAGAAGTGCGTGGGCAGGAAGCACGGCGGACTCGCGGAATGTGGGTGACGTCAGCGGCTGGAAGGACGAGCGCTCCTGGCCACCGGTAGGACGCAGCGTCTACTACCAGGAGCACTCGGAGCGCAAAGTCCTGTTTTCATCATTTGAGCCCCCCGATGGGCCAGCGGGAGCTTCGAGACGCCTTCCGGAGGATGCCCCGGCAACGCCAGTCGAAGTAGTTGACGAGGATCCAGAAGTTCTTGAACGCCGGGTTGCGCGTCTGCTTGTGGTGGTAGCGGTAGTAGATCTGCTGGGCGATCGAGAGCGGGAGTCATGCCTGCTGCGCCCCTCCATCTCCGCGCATCCGGCGGGTGCGCTTGCGGATCACCGAGGCGTAGAGGCTGCGCGGGAGGAGCCGCTTCATCCACCAGGCCTGGCGGCCCTCGGAGTGGGGGAGGATGTAGAAGTCCCGCCGCCCGACGGCCCGGAAGATCTGATCGGCGATGTCGTCCGCGGTGATGGGCGAGCGCTCGAGCAGCTTGCCCATGACCGTCCGCAGCCCGGCGTTGGAGGTGCGCAGGGACTCGGCGAGGTTGGTCTTGAAGAAGGACGGGCAGACGACGCTGACGCCGATGTGGTGGTCCGCGAGCTCGTTGTGCAGGGTCTCCGAGAGCGAGACGACGGCGGCCTTGGTCGCGTTGTAGCTGCTCATCATGGGCGCATCGAGCAGCCCGGCCATGGAGGCCACGTTGATGAAGTGGCCGTGGCCCTGGCGCTTGAAGAGCGGCGTGAAGATCTTGCAGCCGCGCACGACGCCCAGGAGGTTGATGTCGATGATCCACTGCCAGTCGTCGAGCGAGACCTCGTCGATGGCACCGGCCTGGGCGACACCGGCGTTGTTGACCACCACGTCGACGCCGCCCCAGTTCGAGGCGAGCCACTCGGAGGCGGCGCGCAGGTCCTCTTCGCGCCTCACGTCACAGCGCAGAGAGTGCGCATGCTTCGTGAGGGAAGAGAGGGTCCCGAGGGTCTCGGCCCCGCGGGTGTCGTTGACATCGGCGATGCAGACGCGCCAACCCGCGCGGGCGTAGCGCAGGGCGATGGCCTGCCCAAGTCCGCTGGCACCACCGGTGATGAAGATGCGCTGGTCGCTCATGACTCGCGGCTCCTGGAGAATCCGCGCCGGGCGAGCTCGATGCGGGCGATGACGCCCTTGTGGACCTCATCCGGTCCGTCCGCGAGGCGCAGGGTGCGCGCCTGGGCGAAGAAGTTCGGGAGCTGGGTGTCGCCACACACGCCGGCGCCACCGTGGATCTGGATGGCGTCATCCACCACCTTCTGCAGCACGTTGGGGGCCACGACCTTGATGGCGGAGATCTCGTTCATCGCGCCCAGGGCGCCCAGTTCGTCCAGCTTCCAGGCGGCATAGAGCGTGAGCAGACGGGCCTGGTCGATGGCGATGCGGGCCTCGGCCACGCGCTCGCGGTTGCCGCCGAGGTTGAGCAGCGGCTTGCCGAAGGCGGTGCGGCTCATGCCGCGGTCGATCATCAGATCGAGCGACTGCTCCGCGGCGCCGATGCAGCGCATGCAGTGGTGGATGCGGCCGGGGCCGAGACGTCCCTGGGCGATCTCGAAGCCGCGTCCCGGGCCCGCGATGATGTGGGAGACCGGCACCCGGACGTCACGGAAGTGCACCTCGCCGTGGCCGTGGGGCTCGTCGTAGTCACCATACACGGAGAGCATGCGCTGGATCTCCACGCCCTTCGTGTCCAGCGGCACGAGCACCATGGAGTGCTGGTGATGGCGGTCGCCGCCCTCGTTGGCGGTGCGGGCCATGAAGATGATGATCTTCGCGCGAGGGTCGCCAATGCCGCTCGACCACCACTTCTTGCCGTTGAGCACCACCTCGTCCCCCTCGACGGTGGCGGTGGCCTGCATGTTGGTGGCGTCCGAGGAGGCCACGTCGGGCTCGGTCATGCAGAAGACGGAGCGGATCTCCCCGGCGAGCAGCGGCGTGAGCCAGCGGGCCTTCTGCTCATCGGAGCCGTAGCGCCAGAGCACCTCCATGTTGCCGGTGTCCGGGGCATTGCAGTTGAAGACCTCGGGGGCCATGAAGCTGCGGCCCATCTCCTCGGCGACGGGGGCGTATTCCAGGGTGCTGAGGCCAGCCCCGAGCGTCGCGTCGGGCAGGAAGAGGTTCCACAGGCCCTCGGCCCTGGCGCGGGCCTTGAGCTCCTCCATGACGGGGGGGATCTTCCACTTGCGCCAGTCGCCGCCGTGGCTGGCCGAGCGGATCTGCGCCCAGTACTGCGCCTCCACGGGCTGGATGTGCTTCTGGATGAAGCGCCGCACGCGCTCGCGGTAGTCCTTGGAACGGTCACTCGGCTCGAAGTTCATGAGAGGCCCCTTGTATCGTCGCCGCATCCTGTGGCGAGGCCCCTTGATGAATCCAGTGAATGTTGGTCATGTGTCGCCATGAATGGGGCGCATGAAACAGGGAAGCTGTCCCAGCTCGACCTCAACCTCTTCCGGGTGTTCGATGTCGTCTACCGGGAGCGGAACTTCACGCGGGCCGCGGAGGTCCTGTTCCTGAGCCAGTCGGCGGTGAGCCACGCCCTGGCACGCCTGCGGGAGCGGTTGGATGACCCGCTCTTCGTGCGCCAGGGGCGCGGGGTGGCGCCCACGCCGCTCGCCGAGCGTCTGGCCCCGGGGATCCAGGAGGCGCTCTCACTGTTCCAGCAGGCGGTGGCGCGCACCCGTCACTTCGAGCCCCGGCGCGACGCGGGCCACGTCACGCTCGCGATGAACGACGAGCTGGAACCGTCATTGCTCCCACGGTTCGTCAAACGCCTGCGAGAGAGTGCCCCCCAGGTCCGGGTCGCGAGCGTGCGGCTGGAGCGGGCCAGCCTCGAGAGGGATCTGGCGTCGGGGAGACTGGACCTGGCGGTGGACGTGGCGCAGCCGACCGGGGCTGACTTGCGCCACACGGTGCTGCTGCGCGACACCTTCTGTGTGGTCAGCGCGCGGAAGCGGAGGCTGGATGTGGCGGCCTACCTGGCCGCGCGGCACGTCACCGTGTCCTCGCGCCGCACGGGCCTGGCGCTGGAGGACCTGGTGCTCAGCCGCCTGGGCTACCAGCGAGAGATCGCCGTGCGTTGCCAGCACCCAGAGGCGGCCTGCCGCATCGTCGCGGACTCGGACCTGCTGCTCACGATGCCACGGCGCCACGCGGCGGCGCTCAATGCTCCGCTCGGCAATCACCTCCTGCCGATGCCGGTGGCGCTCCCACCCGTGGAGCTTCACCTCTACTGGCACCGGCAGGTGGACGACGAGCCTCGCAACCAATGGCTGCGCGCGGAGCTCCTGGCTCTGTCGGAGCGCCCGCGCGTTTCCGGGAAGCGGCCGTAGGAATCACTCCACGCCTGTCGTGACGTCATGACGCACGACGCGGAAGCCCTCGGCATCGGTGGGGGGCACGTAGTACTTCGTGACCTGGTGGAAGAGCTCCTCGCTCACCTCGCCCCAGAACAGGCCTTCGGGGCGCTCGGCGTTGCGCTGGCGCAGCCGCTCGAGGCACAGCGTCTCCGGCACGTCGAGGACATGCAGCACGTGGTCCGCCCCGGCGGCCTCGAAGATGCCGCGCACCCAGGCGCGGTCTCGCGGCGTGTTCCCCGCGAAGTCGAGCACCACCGAGGCCCCCACGCGCAACACGTCGCGCAGGTGCGGCACCATCAGGTTGCGGCAGCGTGCGGCGGCGCGCACGTAGTCCCGCAGCTCCTTCACCTCGCCGCCCAGCGAGGCGATCCACTGATCCTCGCAGATGAGCACCGCGGGGACCTCGAGCGCCAGCTTGCGCGCCAACGTGGTCTTTCCCGCGCCTACCTTCCCCGCGATGAAGTGCAGCACCGGACGCGAGTTGCTCATGCCGTCAGCTTTCCTGTCGGGGCCGTGGCCCCAGCGTGGATGGACTCCGCAACGTTGCCGAGTCTGTCTTCCAGACGTTGGCTCACCACGCATACTGACCCGTTCTCGATGAGGCGCAAGCTCGGCTGCTCGCCGCTCACCCGGTCATCGAAACCGATCTGCATTCCTGGCTCCAACCGGAGGGAGGGGCAGGCAGGTTCCCCTGTTCCGGTGGTGGAAGGCTTCCGATGCCTACTGTCTGGGAGTGAACCGCCCCTCGGGGCCGAGGAGACTTCCATGTCCTTGCCGTTACGTCTGGCCGGTGCGCTGCTGGTGTTGGGCCTCGCCTCCTGCACGAGCATCAGTACGAGCACGAACTACGATCCCAACTCCGTGCAGGCGTTGGACTCGTACCGCACCTACGCCTGGTTGCCGATGAAGGCGGGCGCGGATCCTCGCATCTACAACCCCATCATCCAGGCCCGCGTCCAGCTGGCGGTGGACCGGGAGCTTCAGGCCCGCGGCTACCAGAAGGTGGAGGAGGGACAGAAGGCGGACTTCAAGGTGGGCTGGCACGGCGCCGTCGATGAGAAGGTGGACGTGGACGTCATCAACAACTTCTACGGCTACGCCTGGGACCCCTGGTACGACCCCTTCTTCGGTCCGGTCGCGTACGGCGGTGCGGGGTTGTCCCAGCCCGTCGTCCGCGAGTACCGCGAGGGCACGCTCATCCTCGACGTCGTGGATGGCGCCTCGAACAAGCTCGTCTGGCGCGGTACGGCGCAAGCCGAGCTGTCCGAGCACATGGACGCGAAGAAGAGCCAGAAGCTCATCAACAAGGCCGCCGATGAGCTGCTGGAGAAATTCCCGCCCGAGCCCCAGAAGAAGTAGGGGCGCCGTCAGTCCGAGGTGACGTCCACGCCGCCCGCCTGCACCCGCCAGCGCGTGGTGGTACAGCGCCGCGCGAAGTGCGCGTCGTGCGTCACCAACAGCAGGGCCCCGGGGTACTCCTTCAGGGCCTCCTCCAGGTGCTCGATGGACGGCAGGTCCAGGTGGTTGGTGGGCTCGTCGAGCACCAGCGCCCAGGCGTGCTCTCCGAGCCCTCGCGCGATGAGCAGCTTGCGTGCCTCACCCGGGGACGGCTGCTCCGAGGCGAGCAGACGATCCGGATCCACCCCGAGCGCCGCCACCAGGGACAGCACGCGGCCCTTCTCCGTGGGAGGCAGCTCGCGCACGGACTCGAGCGTCTCCTCGGCCTCGTCCGCGCTCAGGTCCTGCGGCACGTACAGCACGCGCTCCAGCGGCACGCGCGCCTGTTCGAGCAGGGCCTTCAGCAGGGTGCTCTTTCCCGCGCCGTTGGGGCCCTCGATGCGGATGCGGGCGTCCCTCGGCACGTCCAGCCGCAGCGGGCCGAACAGCTCCACCTCGCCCGCGCACAGCCGGGGCACGTCGAGGCTGAACAGCAGCGCGTGGGGCGGGCGGACGTAGTCGACGAAGATGGAGCGGCCGAGCGTCTTCTCCACCTCGATGGACTCGACGGCGCTGGCGGCGCGCTCGGCCTCGCGGCGGACGAGGGTCACGCTGCGGCCGAGCCGTGCATCCGCCCAGTTCACGAGGTTCTTGGCCCCCAGGGTGCGCGCGTCGCTGTCGTACTTGTCCTTCATGCGGGCGCCCGCGTTGCGCGCGGCGGAGGTGGCCTCCTGCTCCCGGCGCGTCTTGTCGAGCCGCTGCTGGAGACGCCGGTGCTCCTCCTGGGCCTGCTGCCGGGCATGGCGGCGGCCCTCCAGCTCGGCCTCCCAGGCCTCGCGCGCGGCCGTGTAGGCCCCGGGCCACAGGCGCACCGTGCCCCCGTGTACACGCAGTGTGGACGTGGTGAGGGACTCGAGCAGCTCGCGATCGTGGGAGACGAGCACGCCCACTCCCCGGAAGCGGCGCAGCGCGGAGATGAGCCACTCACGGGCCTCGGCGTCGAGGTGGTTGGTGGGCTCGTCGAGCAGCAGCACGTCCGGCTCGCGCGCCAGCGCCGCGCCGATCTGCCAGCGCTTGCGCTCCCCGGGCGAGAGCGTGGGCCATCGCTCCAGGGCCGTCACATCCAACCCGAGCTGACCGAGCAGCCGCCGGGAGCGGGAGTCATACGCCTCGGCGAGCGCGGTGATGTCGGGGGTGAGCTCCTCGACCCGCTGCGGACAGAGGTGCACGAGCGCCGAGGTGGGCTCGAAGTGGAGGTGCCCGTCCGAGGGCTTCAGCTCCCCGGAGAGCAGCCGCAGCAGGGTGGACTTGCCGGCGCCGTTGGAGCCGACGAGGCCCGTCCAGCCCGCGGGGAGGTGGAACTCGGCATCGGAGAAGAGGGAAACGGCGTCGGAGAACGCGAAGGAGACGCGGTGGGCGCGAACGAGTGACACGAGGAACTCCGGAATCGTTCCGGGCACGCACGAGGGGCCCGGGGGTTGGCTGGGAGACAGCGCCGGCGATTCAGGAGTGGATCTTCAATGGAGTACGAAGCCTCGTATTCGCGGGGACCCGGACCTCGGGGTTCGGGACTATCAACCACCGACGGGCCCCCACGCAATCCCTGACGGGCTCGTCCTCAGCGGACGGGCACGGTCGCGGTCACGGCGGCCCGAGCCTGCCGGGCGAGCCGCCAGGCGCCCACGGACGCGGCCAGCGCCGACGCCGTCGTCAGCAGGAGCGCCAGGGCGATGTTGTGCAGCGACTCCTGGAACCCGTAATACAGGATGACCGGCTTCGGCTCGCCCTGCATCTCCGCGTAGAAGCGCAGCATGGTGATGACGCCGGAGACGAAGCCCAGGCCTCCCGCGAAGAGCGTGAACAGCCCCAGGCTGATCAGCAGCGGGACATAGCGGGACTCGGGACGTCTGGCGTACTGCACGCTGGTCACGAACAGCGCCACCCCCGCGATGAGCGTGGGGTACATCCCGAAACCACCCGCGATGAACGCATCCGAAATCGACATGGGCTCTCCTTGTGAATGAGCACCCCCTCGGACAATGGGGCTCGCGAAAGGTTCCAACTCCAGAACCGAGATACCCTCACCCCGACCCTCTCCCGGAGGGCGAGGGGATGTTGACGCGGTGAGGGGAGGGGGCCGCGGGGATGGATCCGCGCTGTGTTTCGCGCGGATTGTTCCGCTCGGATTGCTCCGTGGCTACTCCTCGGAGGGGAGCGCGGGGCGGTTGCGCACCGGCACGGCCGGCGGCTGCGTCTGCAGCGTGCGCGAGAGCGACTGCGCGCTCAGGGCCGCGGCGCTCGGCGCGGGCTGTGCCTTCGGGGTGGCCTCCTTCGCGAACACCTCCTTGAGCGTCGCGATGCTGCCCAGCGCCGCCGTGGCCTCGTAGGGCACGAACATCTTGTTGTCGCCCTTGCCCAGCTCCTGCAGCGTCTCCATGTAGCGCAGCGCCAGCACCTCGGGCGTCGCGCCGCCACCGGAGTTGATCGCATCGAACACCAGCCGCGTGGCATCGGCCTTCGCCTCCGCGTCCAGCAGCGTGGCACGCTTGCGGCCCTCGGCGCGCGCCACCTCCGCGTCACGCTCGGCCTCCGCGCGGAGGATCCGGGAGATCTTCTCGCCCTCGGCCTGGAGGATGGCCGCGGACTTGTCACCCTCGGCCTTGGTCACCTCGGCGCGGCGCTCGCGCTCGGCCGTCATCTGCTTGGCCATCGCGTCCTTGATGGCGGCGGGCGGCTCGATCTCACGCAACTCCACCCGCGTCACCTTCACGCCCCACTTCTCCGTGGCCTCGTCCAGCACGATGCGCAGCTTGGTGTTCACCGTCTCGCGGCTGGTGAGCGTCTGGTCCAGCGTCAGCCCGCCCATGATGTTGCGCAGGTTCGTCATCGTCAGCTGCTCGATGGCCAGCGCCAGGTTCTCCACCGCGTAGAGCGCCTTCGCGGCGTCCACGATCTGGTAGTAGATGACCGAGCCCACCTCCATGGTGACGTTGTCATGGGTGATGGCCTGCACGGTCTCGAAGCCCATGACCTGCTCGCGCAGATCCACCAGGTGGCTGCGGTGGTAGCTGTGCCCCACGCGCATCTCCATCACGCGCGGCGAGTCGAAGAACGGGATGAGGATGTTCGGCCCGCTGCCGGCCACGTGGTGGAACTTGCCCAGGCGCTCCACCACCATGACCTTGGCCTGGGGAACGATGCGCAGACCCTTCATCATCGCGAACACCACCGCCACCGCACCAATCACAAAGAGGCCAGTACCCATCTAACGACCTTCCTTCTTCTGTTTCGGAGACACTTCCAGGGACGCGGAGGGACGCCGCACCCACAATTTCAAACCTTCCACCTGCTCGACGATGACGAGCTCACCCGGGGCCACGCCGCCTCCCAGCGAGCGGGCGGACCAGAGCTCACCGTTGATGCGCACGGTGCCGCCGTTGAGCCCCTCGCCGAGGGCCTCGGTCACCACGGCCTCCTGGCCCACCATCGCCTCCACGCCCGTCTTCATCTTGGAGGCGTTGCGCATGAAGGCATTCTTGAAGAGGGTGCGCGAGCCGGCGAAGAGCGCCAGCGACACACCCATGAAGACCGTGAGCTGGGCGTTGATGCCCAGCCCCAGCGCCGCGATGAGGCTGGCGGCCAGCGCGCCCACCGCGAACCAGAGCACCACGAAGCCGGGGAGGGCCATCTCCAGCGCTCCCCCGATGATCGCCGCGAGAATCCACAACTGCCAGCCATGGATGTCCATGAACGCTCCTATGCGGCCGGGAGCTTGCCACCTTCGAGACGCGGTGCGCCAGGACCGTGTAGGCTGCGCCGCCGTCGAATACCTGGTCGTACCCCTGGAGGTGTGATGGCCGGAAGAGTCGAGGGCAAGGTGGCACTGGTGACGGGAGCGGCGTCGGGCCTGGGCAAGGCCGCGGCGGCCATGCTGCTGCGCGAGGGCGCCCGGGTGGCGCTCACGGATCGCAACGAGGCCGGTGTGCGCGAGGTGGCCGGGGCGCTGGGCACGTCCGCCAAGGCCTGGGCGCTGGACGTCACGCGCGAGCAGGACTGGCAGCGGGTGGTGGACGAGGTGGTGGCCACCTTCGGCCGGCTGGACGTGGTGGTGAACAACGCGGGCATCGGCGTCTCGAAGGACATCGAGTCGCTTTCACTGGCAGAGTGGCGGCTCGTGCACGCGGTGAACCTGGACGGGGTGTTCCTGGGCTGCAAGCACGCCATCCGCGGCATGCGCCAGAGCGGCGCGAAGGGCTCCATCATCAACATCAGCTCGGTGGCGGGGCTGGTGGGGGTGGACACCATGCCCGCGTACTGCTCGAGCAAGGCCGGCGTGCGCCTGCTGACGAAGTCCGTGGCGCTGCACTGCGCGCGCAAGGGCTACGGCATCCGCTGCAACTCCGTGCACCCCACGTTCATCGAGACGCCCATGGTGGATGACCTCGCCAGCCTGGGCGGCGACATGGCGGCGGGCAAGGCGCGGCTCGCGCGCATGATTCCGCTCGGCCGCATCGGCGAGCCGGACGACATCGCCTACGCGGTGCTGTACCTGGCCTCGGACGAGTCCAAGCTGATGACCGGCTCGGAGCTCGTCGTGGACGGTGGCACCACGGCGATGTGAGCCACCTTCGAACCCTGGAGCACACCCTCGAGAGCGGAGGTAGCGGATGGGAGTGTTGATCCTGGTGCGGCACGGGCAGACGTCCGGCGAGTGGTACGATCGGGACCGGCTGTCCGAGCTGGGAATGCGCCAAGCGGCGCGGCTGGGCGAGGTGTGGGCGGCGGCGGAGCACGCGTTCGAGGCGGTGTACGTGGGGCCGGCCCGGCGCCACCAGCAGACGTGCGAGGCGGTGAGGGCGGCCTACCTGGCCCGGGGGTTGAGGTTCCCCGAGCCGGTGGTGTTGCCGGAGCTGGACGAGTACTCGGCGGAGCCGTTGTTCCGGGTGCTGCTGCCGAAGCTGGCGGAGCGGAACGAGCAGGTGCGCGAGATGAGGGAGTCGGGCGCGCTGGAGGGGCCGGACGGAGCGCGGCGGCTGTTCCGCCTGTTGGATCCCCTGGGCCGGGCGTGGGCGCGGGGCGAGCTGGAGGATCCGGCGGTGGAGCCCTGGAGCGCGTTCGTGTCGAGGGTGGAAGCGGGGCTGCGGAAGATGATGCGGCAGCCGGGGAGGAAGGCGGAGGTGGTGGCGTTCACGTCGGCGGGGACGATGGCGGTGGCCACGGGGCTGACGCTGGAGGCGAGCGCGGAGAAGGTCTTCGCGCTGAGCCTCCAGGTGTGGAACACGGCCTGTACGGACTTCCTCTTCTCGGGGGATCGAATCTCGTTGCGGAGCTTCAACGCGACGCCACACCTGTTGGAGCCCGAGCTCCAGACGATGCGCTGAGACGAGGACGAGCGAAGAAGGGGAGGGAGTCATGAGCACGCCGGAGTGGTTGGATCGGACGCGCGCGGTGCGCCCCGGAGAGGAGCTGGACGCCGCGTGGCTGGAGAAGTACCTGGCGGAGAAGGTGCCGGGCCTGACGGGGCCACTGGTGGTGGAGCAGTTCCCGGGAGGGCACTCGAACCTCACGTACCTGCTGCGGATGGGCGGGAAGGAGCTGGTGCTGCGCCGGCCGCCGTTCGGAGCCAAGGCGATCAAGGCCGGGCACGACATGGGCCGCGAGTACCGGATCCTCAGCGGGCTGCTGCCGGTGTACCCGAAGGTGCCCCGGCCGCTGGTGTTCTGCGGAGAGAACGAGTCCCCGATGGGGGCGCCCTTCTACGTGATGGAGCGGGTGAGCGGGGTCATCATCCGCGCGAGGGCTCCGAAGGGACTGGAGCTGACGCCGGAGCTGATGCGGAAGCTCTCGGAGAACTTCGTGGACAACCTGGTCGAGCTGCACGCGGTGGACTGGCGCGCGGCGGGGCTGGGGGAGCTCGGGAAGCCGGAGGGGTACCTGGGCCGGCAGGTGGCGGGGTGGACGGAGCGCTACGGCAAGGCGAGGACGGACGACATCCCCGAGATGGAGCAGGTGGCGAAGTGGCTGGCGGGGAACCTCCCGGCGGAGCTGGCGCCGGCGCTGATCCACAACGACTACAAGTACGACAACCTGGTGTTGGATCCGGAGCGGCTCCCGAGCATCCGCGCGGTGCTGGACTGGGAGATGGCGACGATCGGCGATCCGTTGTCGGACCTGGGCATGGCGCTGGCGTACTGGGCCGAGGCGTCGGATCCCGAGGAGCGGCGGGCGCTCCCGTTCGGACCGACGATGCTCCCGGGCAACCTGACGCGCGAGGAGCTGGTGGCGCGCTACGCCGAGAAGAGCGGACGGGACACGCGGGGAATCGCGTTCCACTACGTGCTGTCACTCTTCAAGGTGTCGGTGATCGCGCAGCAGATCTACTCGCGGTTCAAGCACGGCCTGACGAAGGACGAGCGCTTCGCGGCGATGATCACCGGCGTCCGGGTGCTCTCCCGGACGGCGGCCCGCGCCCTCGAGACGGGAAACCTCCGCCCCTGAGGGGAAGCGTGCCTCACGGGCGGCGTTTGCGGCGCAGGAAGACCACGGCGCCCAGCATGGGCAGCAGCAGGAAGCCCGTGCCCACCGTGGCCACGGTCCGGAGCCGCCAGGTCCGCCAGGGCATGGCGAGCTTCTGGTTGCGCAGCCGCTCGAAGTCCGGCTCCGGGCAGCTCTGGCCGAACGTCATCGCATCGGAGATCAACGCTCCGTTCTTCACGTAGGTGCTCCAGAGACGCTGGACGCGCTCCGGCTCGGTGCTCGAGACGAACCGCGCGGCATGGCACAGGAGCGCGGCGTACGCCTGACTGCGGGGAGGCACCAGCGCCGCGGCCTTCTCGGCGAGCTCCGCCGCCGTGGAGCGGTAGTGGAAGCGCCGGGGGTGCGGGGGCGCGTTGGCGGTCAGCCGTGCGAGCTCCGCCTCCGAGTTGAGCGGCAGATCTCCCAGGGCGGGCCGTGCGGGGGAGCCCTCGGGGACCCGCTGGAGCTCGGCCTTCCACACGTCCACCTCGAACCATCCAGCGACCCAGGTCCAGTCGGGGGCCACCTCGGTGCCCATCAGCTCCATTCCGGTGGAGCGGGCGAGCCGCGCCGCCGAGTAGAGCGCCTGGGCCTCATCCAGGTCACGCCAGGCGGACCGGGCCTGCTCGAGCGCCTCCACGTACTTGCGCGCGGGCTCCTCCCACTTCGTGCCCCGGAAGTACTCCAGGGACTCCTGCCCACGCCCATCGCGCAGCAGGCGCCGCGCGAGCAACAGACGGAGCTGTGCACCCACGTCCTGGCGCTCGTTCTCCTCCAGCCACAAGCCGGGCTCGGGCTTGCACCGGAGCTCCGGGCTGGAGGCATGGGCCGCGATGAACCGCTGCAACTCCTCCACCGTCAGCACGCGCTCCGCCACGTAGGCGATGTCCTGCCAGACACACGTCTTCAACGCGTGCTCCGCCGCCTGCGGGAAATCGCCGCGCAGGAGCGCGAGGATGGTCCGTTCTCCTCCCACGTGTGCCCGCGGACGCAGCGGCTGCATCCACTCGTGGGGCGCCCAGTTCTCCTGATCCGGGAAGCCCTCCGAGGCCTCCGCGAGGAACCGATCCGCCGCCGCCTTGTCTCCCCGCCGCAGCGCCAGCTTCGCCTTCACCCAGGCGGCGAGCGGAGTCTGTTCCTGTCCCGCGAAACGCTCGGCCAGGTCGAAGCGCCCCGCGCGCCAGGCACTCGCGGCGAGCCGGTCCGCCCCGGCCAGCCCGGGCACGGCCGCGAGCGCCTCCAACAGACGCGGCAGCGGCGTGGGGGACTCACCACTGTCCAACCACAGCGTCTCCTCTCCCCGCGTCCAGGCATAGGTCGCCATCAGGCGCTGCCCCAGGGGCTCCTTCACCACCTGGCGCAGGCGCGCCTCGTCACGGGCGATGGCCCGGGTCAGGAACAGCAGCGAGGTCGCTCCGCTCGTGCTCCCGTGGGCCGCCTGCTCCGCGTAGAGCCGGATCGCTCCCGTGTCGTCACCCGCTCTCCACAGCGGCCGCGCCTCCTCGCCCAGGCTGGCCACCGCCAGGCCCGCTGGATCGTCGAAGCCCTGGCGCACCAGCTCGCGCACCTCGGCGAAGCGCTGCCGGGCCTCCTCCAGCTCCGTGCCCGCACCCGCCATGCGCCCCAACATGAAGGCCGCGAAGGTGGAGAACCGGCGGCGCTCCTCGGCGGGCAGTGCGAGCACCTCCAGGAAACGGGCACGCGCCTCGTCCCAGTGCCCCGCGTGGAAGGCCCTGGCGCCGGCCTGGTACAGCGCCGTCTCCCGGGCACCGCCGCCCGTCCGGGCGCCCTCCGGCTCCTCGGCGGTCTCGACGACGACGAAGGGGTCCGCTGGCTTCGGCAGCAGGTGCGAGGCCTCGTGCATGAAGGCGCCGTCCGGCAGCTCCGCCAGCGTGCGGGCCCGGTTGCCCAGTGCATCGTGCGGGAAGTCGGGGCCACAGGCGCGCGCGCGGCGCACGGGCGTGAGCACCACCAGGAAGACCAGGAACGTCAGTGCACTACGGAGCAGCAATGGCCACCTCGGATCCCCGGACGAAGCCGATGACACGACGCTCGCCGGCGCGCAGTCGGGGAGGCGTGCGCGCCACGAGTGAGGTTCCTCGCGGGGTATAGCCGCCCACGCCATCGAGGACCTCGAGATTTCCAGAAAGGGTGAGGCGCGCGGGAGCGGGGGCGTCCACGCGGCCGGTGTTCTCGATGACGATGTCCAGCGTGCCTCCCCCCGCGTCCACCAGGCGCGGGAGGAACCGCGGGTCGAGCGACTCACCGCGCACCACCGCCGAGAGGGTGGACGGGCTCCACGCCTCCGGATCGCCCCGGTGGCCGAGCCGGAACCAGACGATGCCCGTGAGCCCCTCCACGGGGCGCTCGCGCAGCCCGGCGAGGAAGCGGGCCACCTCGCGAGGCTCCGCGGACAGGGGCGTCCCGTCACGCAGCCGCACCCGGTAGGTGGGGAGCGCCACGTGGAAGGGACGGCGAGTGGCTCGGGACCAGGCCTCGATGAAACTCCGGGCCTCCTCGGGGGTGAAGAGCGTGGGGGCTCGCACGGCATGCACCTGGAGGACGATGCCGTCGGGAATGGAGACGAGCCGGGCGAGTGCCGGGGACGTGCTCCACGTGGGCAGCGCCGTGAGGGAGAGCGCCAGGTCTCCGAGTGCCGTCCGCTCGCGCGCGAGCCAGTCCGCGTAGGCGGGCAGAGCGGCGGTGGCGCAGTCATGGTCCAGCTCGATGCCCCGGACGCGGACGCCCTTCGCCCGCCAGGCCCGAGCGTGGGTGGCGACCTCCTGGAGGGAGATGCCCTCGAGAGGCGCCGTGCCATCCACGCGCATCACCGCCACCACCTCGCGGCCACCGCGGGCCAGGGCCTCCACATCCACCGCGATATCCACCGGCGTGCGCGCTGTCCCGGAGCGTTCACGCGCCAGCACCCGGAGCGCGCCCAGTTCCGAGGGTGCTTCCGCGACGGCCTGTCCCAACTCCGGGCTCCAGTCGCGCTGCCAGACATAGGCCTCGTGGGTGAGGGCCCGGGGCGGCGGTGAGTCCCCCCGCGAGCACGAGAGGCCGAGCGCGAAGAGCAGCAAGCCCAGCCACCACCCGGTGCATCGTCGTATCGAGGACACCGTCGAATCCTAACCCGGTTCTCGCGCCCCCACTCCCTCGCCCTCCGGGAGAGGGCCGGGGTGAGGGTATCTGTCTCCCGGGTTCTCCCTCGTGGAGCAGACATCCCAGGTTCACCCCCGAGCCACACTCGCCAAGAAGGTCACTCAGGCTGATCCCACTTCCCCGGTGACGTGACACGGCGGGTAGACCCAACATACCTACCGGGGCGGACCTTCCGCCTGAACGGCTGCTCAGTAGGGTGGCGATCGTGTACGCCGAGCTGGTCTGCCGGTCGAACTTCTCGTTTCTGCGCGGGGCCTCGCACCCCGAGGAACTGATCCAGGCCGCCGCCGAGCGGGGACTGTCCGCCGTGGCGCTGGCGGACGGAGACGGCCTGTACGGAGCGGTGAAGGCCCACCTCGCGGCGAAGGAAGCGGGGATCAAATACCTGATCGCCAGCGAGCTGACACTGATGGATGGCCCGCCGGTGGTGGTGTACGCGCAGGACGCGAGGGGCTACGCGAACCTGAGCCGGCTGATCTCGAAGAGCCGGATGCTGCACCCCAAGGGCGAGGCGGGCCTGCCGTGGCGCGAGCTGGCGGAGGGCAACGAGGGGTTGCTGGCGCTGCTGCCGTACCCGGTGGCGGCGGATCGGGTGGCGCCGCTGGCGGAGTCCTTCGGGGATCGCTTCTACGTGGGCATGTGCCGCACGCTGTCCTCGGGAGACGAGGCGCGGGTGGCGAGGGCGAAGGCGCTGGCGAAGACGCTCGGGGTGCCGCTGTGCGCGCACAACGACGTGCACACGCACCAGCGGAGCCGCCAGCCGTTGCAGGACGTGCTCACGGCCATCCGGTACAAGACGACGCTGGGGCAGTTGGGGACGAGGCGGCTGCCCAACGCGGAGCGGACGCTGAAGGGGCCGGAGGAGATGGCGCGGCTGTTCGCGGACTGCCCGGAGGCGCTGGAGCGCACGGTGGAGCTGGCGAGCCGCTGCAACGCGACGCTGGACGGGCTGCGCTACCACTTCTCGGAGGAGGACCTGCCGCCGGGACACACGACGTCGACGTGGCTGCGCGAGCTGACGTACCAGGGGTTGCAGGTGCGCTACCCGGGAGGGGTGCCGCCCGAGGTGGTGAAGCAGATCGAGCACGAGCTGAAGCTGATCGCGGCGTTGGACTTCGCGGGGTACTTCCTGGCGATCTGGGACATCGTGCGGTTCGCGCGCTCGAAGGGGATTCTGTGCCAGGGGCGAGGGAGCGCGGCGAACTCGGCGGTGTGCTACGCGCTGGGGGTGACGGCGATCGATCCGGTGCGGATGGGGCTGCTCTTCGAGCGCTTCCTGAGCATGGAGCGCAAGGAGCCGCCGGACATCGACGTGGACTTCGAGCACGAGCGGCGCGAGGAGGTGCTGCAGTACGTGTACGAGAAGCACGGCCGGCACCGGGCGGGGATGGTGTGCGAGGTCATCTGCTACCGGGGGCGGCTGGCGCTGCGCGAGGTGGGCAAGGCGCTCGGGCTGTCGCTGGACCAGGTGGACAGGCTGGCGAAGGTGGCGGGGGCGCACGGCGAGATGTCGCTGGAGCTGCTGAAGGAGGTGGGGCTGTCGGAGGAGGACCGGCGGGTGAGGCAGACGCTCGCGCTGGCGCAGGAGATCGAGAGCTTCCCGAGACACCTCTCCATCCACGTGGGCGGGTTCGTGATTACGCGTGAGCCGCTGGTGGAGATGATCCCGGTGGAGAACGCGGCGATGAAGGGCCGCACGGTGGTGCAGTGGGAGAAGGACGACCTGGAGGCGGTGGGCGTCCTGAAGGTGGATCTGCTGGGGCTCGGGATGCTGACGGCGCTGGCGAAGTGCCTGACGCTGATCAAGGAGCACCACGGGCGCGAGCTGTCGCTGGCCACGATTCCGGCGGAGGATCCGAAGGTCTACGACATGCTGTGCAACGCGGACTCGATCGGGGTGTTCCAGATCGAGAGCCGGGCGCAGATGAACATGCTGCCGAGGCTGAAGCCGCGGTGTTTCTACGATCTGGTGGTGGAGATCGCGCTGATCCGGCCGGGGCCGATCGTCGGGGACATGGTGCACCCGTACCTGCGGAGGCGGGAGGGGAAGGAGCCGGTGGAGTACCCGTCGGAGGACGTGCGGCGGATTCTGCAGAAGACGCTGGGGGTGCCGCTCTTCCAGGAGCAGGCGATGAAGCTGGCGATGGCGGTGGCGGGCTTCACGCCGGCGGAAGCGGACGGACTGAGGCGGGCGCTGTCGCACAAGCGAGCGGAGGAGCGGCTGGGGCCGTTCCACCAGCGCTTCGTGGAGGGCGGAGTGTCGCGGGGGTACACGCCCGAGTACGTGGACACGCTGTTCCGGCAGTTCCGTGGGTTCGCGCACTACGGCTTCCCGGAGAGCCACTCGGCGAGCTTCGCGCTGCTGGCGTACGCGTCGTCATGGCTGAAGTGCCACTACCCGGCGGCCTTCACGGCGGCGCTGTTGAACTCGCAGCCGATGGGCTTCTACGCGCCGCACACGCTGGTGGCGGACGCGCAGCGGCACGGGGTGAAGGTGCTGGGCGTGGACGTGAACCACTCGGGGTGGGACTGCACGTTGGAGGAGGGCGGGGCGCTGCGGCTGGGGATGCGGATGGTGCGAGGGCTCCAGGAGGCAGCGGGTCGGCGGGTGGATGCGGCGAGACAGGGAGGGCGCTTCGCGAGTGTCGGGGACCTGGCACGGCGGACGCGGGCGCCGAGGCACGAGCTGGCGCGGTTGGCGCTGTCGGGAGCGCTGGGGAGCATCAGCGGCTCACGGCGGGACGCGCTGTGGGAGATCCAGGCGCTGGGCCCGCTGGAGGAGACGGACCTGTTCTTCGGGATGGCGATGGACGGGACGCAGGTGGAACTGCCGCAGATGAACGTGGCGGAGCGGGTGAGCAAGGACTTCGAGACGGTGGGCGTGTCGTTGGAGAAGCACCCGCTGGAGTTGTTGAGACCGGCGCTGCGCAAGCGAGGCGCGGTGACGGCGGCGGGATTGGAGCGGGTGCGAGCGGGGGCCCGGGTGGCGGTGGGCGGGATGCTCATCACCCGGCAGATGCCGCCGACGGCGAAGGGATTCTGCTTCCTGTCACTGGAGGATGAGACGGGAATCGCGAACCTGGTGGTGGCGCCGGACGCGTACGCGCGGTTCCGCAAGGACATCCACGGCGCACTGTTCCTGGTGGGGCAGGGGGTACTGGAGAAGACGGGGAAGGTGCTGAACGTGAAGGTGCAGCACCTGGAGCCGCTCGCCCAGGGGCTTCCGGGCTGAAACCGTGTGTGCTCCCTCTCCCAGAGGGAGAGGGCTGGGGTGAGGGTCTGCCTCGAGAGCCGTGGATCACGCGACCACGAGCCGTGCGCGCTGGGCAGCCGGGCGCACTCGAGCCGTGGTACCCGCGTTGAAGGCGAGGAAGTCCTCCTCCACGCCATCGCTGAAGATGACGCCCCCCGAGGGCATCCGCGACTCCACCTCCAGCTCCTGCTGAGCGCTGACGAATCCGGCCACCACGCTGGCCGCTGAGTGCCGGCTGATGAAGGGCTCGCGCACCACGAAGGCCAGCCGCGGGTCCTCCCAGGTGAGCCGCCACGGTTGGCCCGGCTGTCCACCCGTCGCTGCCGTGAGTCCCTGGGCCAGCGTGAACACCGAGGACAGCCAGCCGCTCGAGCCCGCCCCCGTGGAGACGATGATGCCGCTGGAGGACTGGGACTCGGCGCGCTTCTCGTAGTGCAGGGTATAGCGGGCGGAGACGTGGGTGCGCGCCCCGAGGAACAAGTCGTTGAACCCGAGCAGCCGCTGGCCATCGCTCAGCACCACCTCGGCGAGTGTCACCTCACGGAAGCGGGCCTGCGACTCCAGCACGTGGCGCACTGCCACCCGCGCCTTGTCGACGCCGAAGGGCAGCAGCACGCCATCGAACCGCTCGGGGTCCGGGTTGACGCCGACGATGGGCTGCGAGCCCACGTACTTGGCCACGTTGGCCACCAGGCCGTCCTGGCCCACCGTCACCACCAGCTCCTTGCCGGTGAAGAGGAAGGTGGGCACCAGCGAGCGGTCCACCTGCTGCACCGGCAGGCCGAGCTCCAGCAGCTTGTGCAGTGCATCGAGCGAGCGGCGGTAGGTGTCATCCTCCCGCGCATAGTCCTCGAAGTCCTGGCCGGCGTGCTCCAGGTAGAAGCGCGCCTGCGAGCGCGTGTTGAAGCGCTCTACCAGCTCGGCGAGCCGCGTCTTGCGGGTGACGAGGACGATCTTCTCGTACTCAGCCATGGCGGCCCTGGTTGCCGGACGGAGCCGAGAGCAACGAGCGCAGCAGGTCCGGGGACACGTTCAGCTCGCCGATCTTCCCCGCGTTCTCCGCCATCTCGCGGAAGGCGAGCGCGATGTTCAGCTTGGGATCGTTCCCTCCGCCGGCCGCCGCCATGAGCACCTTCCAATCCACGTCTCGCACCGGGGCGAGCGTCTTCTCCAGCGCGTAGGCCTTGGCCTCGGCGGCCTTGCGCTCGTTCTCGCTCCAGCGATCCATGAAGGAGGCGCGCTGTTCCTCCACGGCGATGTCCGCGGCGATCTGCGCCTCGCGGATTTGCCGCTTACCGGCCTCCACGGACAGCTCGGTGGCGATCTCGCTCTCCTTGATGCGCCGCTCCTGCTCCACGGCGGCGTTGCGCCGGGCGTAGATGGCCTCGTCCGCGCGCCGCTGGAGGGCCTCGCGGGCCTCGGCCTCCAGGGCCCGAGCCATCTCCGGGGTGGGGCGCGCCGATAGCAGCGCGAAACCCTGCACCTCCACACCGAGCATCCGCACCGCCTCCGTCTCCCGCAGCCCCGCGAGCACCTTGGCCTCGATGGTGGCCGCCTGCACGAGCACCTCGCGCAGGGGCATGGACTGCACCACCGTGCGGGCGCGCACCTGGGCGATCTGGACGAGCCGTTCCTCGAGCTTCGAGGGGTCTTCCGAAGCGTACTCGCCCGAGGGCTTCACGGAGTAGTCGAGCAGCCCGGCGAGCAGCTTGGGGTCGGCGACACGGTAGGTGAGCTGGCCCTGGAGGGTGACGGCCTGGAAGTCCTGGGTGATCTCGTTGAAGGCGAAGGGCACGTCCGAGCTGGCGAGCGGCACGGCGACCACTGTGGTGGTGGGTGCCCAGTAGAAGAAGGAGAGGCCCGGCCCCTCCCGCTTCACCCGCCCATCCTTGAACTGCATGACGTACGTCGTTGGAGGCGCCTTCATGTACCGGATGCTCATGGCTGGACTCTTTCCGTCTTCGTGTTTTGTTGACACCAACATAGTGTCCAATGAACACGTACGCAACAGGGAATGAATCCGTGGATGCTCCCTCTCCCTCTGGGAGAGGGTTGGGGTGAGGGTCTTCCCCACGAGATGTGCCGCGCGTAACCAATCCGGCCACCTGACGGATCCGTCGGCTTGACAGTGGGACTCGTGGCCACCTGACATCTGGACCCCCCGGTCAAGAGAGGTCCAGCCATGTCTACTCATCAAGATCCCTCGAGTGAGCGGCAGCGCTCGCGGGTGGGGGCGTTGGCACTGGTGGCGCTGGTGCTCCTGGGGGCGTGCACTCCGGGCGCGTCCTCGGGGGGGCGGCTGATGGCACAGCGCGACCAGCCACCAGGGCCGCGCCAGCCCTCGGAAACCCGGGAGTGGACGGAGGCGGCCTGGGGAGGGGCGGGTCATGACTCGCTGCTCTTCGCCAGGTTGCCCACGGACTTCGCGCCGGTGCGAGTCGGGGAGGCGGAGTTCAAGGACGCACTGGTGAGGAGGGTGCTGGACATGCCGCTGCGGGTGGCCTCCTCCGCCCCTGAGAAGCGCGGCGGCCGGTGGATGCCCGGCACCGGGGGCTCGGGCGGAGAGGCGTGGCAGGCGGAGCTGACCCGGTCCTACATGCGTCACTGCGAGCGGCGCGGAACGCCGGGCGACTGCTTCACGCGGCTCGAGGACGGGCCCTTCCTCCAGGAGGACGACAAGCGGAGCATCGCCATGGCCCTGGCGGTGGGTCCGGCGCTGGAGGGCGTGGACGCGGAGGTGAGGGCCATGCTCGACCCGACGCGGGTGCTGGCGACGCTCAGCATCTCCATCACGGCCTACATGGCGCTGGTGGCGGCGCCGGATCCGGTGTTGACCAAGGGTGTGGCGGCTGGGGCCGCGTTGCTGTTGTGGGGATACCTCGGGTTCGAGTTCTTCGAGTTGATCCAGGCCTACAGGCGGCTCTCCGAGGAAGCGGCGCGGGCCACCACGTTCGAGGAGCTGCGCGAGGTGGGCGAGCGGTTCGGCCGGGTCATAGGCCCCAACAGCGTGCGCATTCTCGTGCTGGTGGGGACGGTGGCGGTAGGGGAGACAGCGGCACTCATGTCCAGGGCTCCGACGCTGCCGGGCTTCGGACAGGCCTCACGTACCGTCGAGCTCAACACCGGCTGGAACCTGATGGAGGCTGCGGTCGGAGCCGAGCGGGTCATCGTGTCCGTGCCCGAGGGGACACTCCGGGCCGTGCTCCCCATGACTGCCGTGGCCATGTCGGCCCGGGGCGGTGGTGGCAAATCCTCTGGAGGTGGGAGCGGGACACCCAAGGAGGGAAGGGTGCTTCCGAATGGGCACCGGGCGTTCAAGTCCTTCGATGATTTCAAGGACTTCATGGGCTCTGCGGGTGAAGGGAAGCAGTGGCACCACATCGTCGAACAACGCAAGGTGAACGTTGAGCGTTTCGGCCCGGAGGCCATTCATAATACCGAGAACGTTATTGTGGTGAGGAAGGAACTGCATGACAAAGTCAGTGCATACTACTCGTCCAAATTGGAGGAAACGGGTGGCAAGGTGGTTCGTGAGTGGCTCCGCACAAAGTCCTATGAGGAACAACGTGCATTTGGATTGAGGACTCTGAAGCGGTTCGGGGTCATCCCATGAAGAAGACGCAGTTGAAGAAGCTTTCGGTTGAGCAGTTGATTGAAATGACCAGGGCCACTTCCGCCGAGAGGTGGCGTGCCATTGACGCAGGCAGACCCAAAGACGGGAATCGCATGTTCGATCTTCTCGTTGCAATTCGCAGGGAATTGCGAATGAGAGGTCTGGACGCCCAACGACGGCTGATGGGTTTGCTCGATGATCCAGATCCGGGGACCCGTTGTTGGGCTGCGGTATCCGTTTTGGAGTTCGCTCCAGATGAGGGAGAGCGAGTGCTTACGGAACTCGCTAAACTGCCTGACAGCTTGGTGGGTTTTTCCGCGGAGCTGACGCTGGAGCAATGGAAAGCAGGTACCTTCAAACCTCTTTGATGCTTTCTTCGCGAATGGCGAGGAGCCAGATTGGACCCGTTCCATGAAGAAAGCGCGGTTGAAGAAAATTCCGATAGAGCAGTTGGTTGAAATGACCAGGACCATTTCCGCCGAGAGGATGCGTGCCATTCATGCAGGCAAGCCCAAGGACGGAAATCGCATGTTCGATCTTCTCATTGCGATTCACAGGGAGTTGCGAGCAAGAGGTATAGAAGCTCAGCGGCAATTGTTGGTGTTGCTCGATGATTCAGACCCGGGCACTCGCTGTTGGACTGCGACAGCGGTCATGGAGTTTGCGCCAGAGGAGGGGAGGCGGGTGCTTACCGAACTCGCAAAAAGCGCTGGTGGCCTGGTTGGATTTTCGGCGGAGTGGGCGCTGGAGGAGTGGAGGGCGGGAACTTTGAAGCCACTTTGAGTGGGGGTCTGATTTGGAGACCAATCTGGCGTAAGGTACCGCCATGGATCGTCTCCTCCGAGGAGCGAAGCGGATGCTGCTCCTGGTGCTGGTCACCGTGGTCATTGCGTACGTGGGCATCTGCCTGCTGGTGTTCCTCAACCAGCGGCACATGATCTTCCCGGTGCCTCCAGGGGCTCGTGAGCCCTCGCTGCCCGGTGCCACGCTCCTGCGCATCCCGGGCTCCGAGGGATCGACGGTCTTCGCGTTCCATGTATCCGCGCCGGCAGGGGCGCCGACCGTGGTGCACTTCCACGGCAATGGCGAGCAGCTCGCGGACGGGGCGTGGCTGGCGCAGCGCTTCCAGGAGGCAGGGCTCGGCTTCTACGCGGTGGAGTACCCGGGCTACGGGCTCGCGGCGGCGCAGGGGCCCTCGGAGACAGGCATCTACGCTGCGGCGGAGACCGCGCTGGAGCACCTACACCAACAGCTGGGCGTGCCTCGCGAGCGCACGGTGCTGCAGGGACAGTCACTCGGCTCGGGCGTGGCGGTCGAGATGGCGAAGCGGGGCCACGGTTCGCGGCTGGTGCTCATCACGCCCTACACCTCCATCGTGGAACTGGGGGCGAGGCTCTTCTCGTGGCTACCCGCGAGCCTGCTCGTGAGGGATCCGTTCGACAGCGCGGCCAAGGCCCCCGGGCTGAAACTGCCGGTGCTCATCGTCCACGGGACACAAGATGAAGTCATCCCCGTGGACATGGGGCAGACGCTGGGAGCCTTGTTCCCGAACGCCACCGTGCGCCTGCTTGAGGGCAAGCGTCACAATGACGTGCTCGATCAACCCGCCACCCTTCAAGCGCTGATGCGGTTCGCGCGTGAGGGCGAGCAGTAGGCTGCAATGGGCCGTCTGGGACCTGAAAACGACCACTTATCGTGAATACACTCAGGGCGAACTGGGGGGCGTAGGTGATGCAACCGTAGATGGTGGGGTACTTGTTCTCGTTTGCTTCCTCAAAATCTCTATTGCTCCAGAGAACTTGTGTGGAGCGGATGGAGCTGCACCCCAATCAGTCCAAAAATTCTTAGTAGCACTGCTAGGCTGCAATTTAGGCTTCTCAAGCTTGATTCTGGTGGGAAGAAGAACGGAATCGCCCAGAACGAGTGCTTCGCCTACGTCTAGCAGTGGAAGGATGTCCACAAGGCCTGCCATTGAATCAGGCATCAGTCGGCGAACAACGCCTTGATCCTGTTCGTTGGTCAGTCGCAGTGCAATGAAGTTGTTGCACTGACTTAAGATGGTTCGACTTACATCGGAGGGGCGCTGACTAACAACTAGTAGTGACACGCCGTACTTACGACCTTCTTTGGCGATTCGCTCATAGATTTCGAGAGCGCGTTTGGCCACAACATCTGCATCGTCTCGTGCTGGAAGATACAAGTGGGCTTCATCGCAAACAATGGTTAGAGGAGTTCTTTCCTCTGGGGGAAGCCAGAATTGCACATCGTAAATCAGGCGAGCAAAAACCCCAACAACGATAGGTAGAACGTCGGTGGGGACTTCGGAGAAGTCTATGATTTTGATCCCAGGAGAGCTTTTGTCGGCTCCTAGCAGTCGACTTACTAGCGCTGAGAGCCAATCGTAGGCTAATGTGACTGGCGGTGGCTTGAACATAAAGCCGTATCTTCTGTCTTCCATCTTTGTTTCAAATCTGGAGATGAAGCGAGTCAGTTTGCCGTACCATTCTCCTTGTTTCTCTGTATTGGGCTTGGCACCCGGAACCATCTCCTCGTTGTCTTTTTTGAGGGCTTCAAGCAGTTCTTCTAGACGGTAAGGGATTGGAGAGTCGACCGTGAAGGTGCTGAGGACATCGTTCTTGCCCTCGGTCTTTAGGGTGTTTTCTTTGAGCCTTCTGACTTGTGTTGTAAAGCGAGATGCTTGGTTTGGTGCGTTCTGATCGTTGCGATCGAGGACCAGCGATAGCAGTTCCTCGCGATTCAAAATCCAATACGGCAAGAACAGCACGTCATCGTCAGGAGTAGCGAGATCGCCAGGCCCTGCAATTCTAAGCCCACTGGCGTAGCCTCCGAATTTCTTGGTGAGAGGCTTGTATTCACCATGCATATCCATAACAATGATGTTGGGGTACTGTAGATTGCTCGCGCGCTCCAAGATTAATGCGGTTGCCCAACTTTTGCCGGAACCTGTGCTCCCAAGTATTGCTGCGTGGCGTTGAAAAAAACGGTCGCCATCAGCGACTGCGGTAGCCGTTCTATCTGCTACGTAGTGGCCGATTTGCAAACGCTTGTCAGGGGCTAGATCCTTGGCGAGCAGGCCCATGAGTTGTTGTAGGTTTTTGGAGGTAATAATGAAGCATGACCGATCGATCTGAGGGAATGAGTCGGTCCCGCGTTTGAAGATGTTCGAGGAGGTGCCCTCTATTGTTTTGTATGTACCAACAAGCACTGCGCGAATGGTATCTTCCTGGGAGTCGGAAGGCAGAGCTGCCTGCTCTTCGCTTTCATAGATCATCACCTGTTCGCGAGTGAGGCGAGTGACCTTTTCCACCATCCCAATGAGAAATTCCTGTGCGGTCTGCCCTTGGATGGCTACCAGATTTCCTACGCCAACTCGGGCGAGAAGGCTATGGTCAGCAACGTTGATGTATATACGACTTGTGTCGACGCTGGCGACAAATCCCAGTTTGTCTGCATCGTTAAAGACGAGCGCTGCAGTGGTGGTCATAAATATACCTCCTTCACGAAGTCTTCGAGGTTCCAGATATTGATACCAGGAAATCGGTAGGTGTTTCCGCTCTGAAATGCTTCGGTCCCTTGCTCGGACCCGGTGTCGTATCGCGTGACTGCAAGTACGTTGGGATAGGCTTCTGTAACTTGCTTTGAGTTTGCAGTGAGTCCCATTGTTAGCAATACGCAGCTTTTGCCTTTCTTGATCTCAGTGCGGAGCCTTGTTTCTAAGTGATCATCGTTGAAGCCGTAGCCTATAATCAAATAGCGGCTTGCTTTTTCGATGGCGTCGTTAGCTTGCGCTCTGTGTGTTTCAAAGGCCTTTTCGTACCCCTTACGGTATTTTCCGGAGCCGGGGGTGATTATGAGTCTGGGGGCATTCAGGGATAGTGGGCATCGAATTGGTGAATCTTGGTATTCGAACCAGTCCAGGCTGCCATGTGGCTTGTAGACATTGACATGTGGTCTGTATCTGACTACGTAATTGTTTCTTCGGATCGGATGAACTTTGTCCACCAGTGCGTCTTTGCTGGATTTGGGATCCAGCGTGCCCCACATATGGCCGTGAAACAGTGAATTCACGGCTGTTCCAGTGGATTCGATTGCGTACTCTATGAGTCGATCATAGTTTGTGCTGATTACCGGCAGTCCGTCTGATGGTATTATTGGGAGAATGGCTTTCTTGAGAAGGTTTGCAAATGGGAATAGTTGCCCGCTCAAAAGCCTCTTGGAGATTGCTTCGATTTCCTTCTCGGCGACGAAGTCGCCGGTGGCCTTTACAATGATGCGTTCAAGCTCGGATGACACATATACGTCTTGAAGAGCAAGCTCTAGCCCTCGTCCAGCAGCAAGTCGTGCCTCTACATCGGCCCATTGGCCTTTGAGGGTATCGGGAATAAGCGTCGGCACAATTGTGCGCAGATGCTTCTCCAGGGCCCACATGGTTGGTAACCCGTATGCGGCTGATAGTCCTGAGCCAATTATTATTGCCAGCCCGTCAGTAAAGTGATCCTGAAGCGTTTTTTTGAGTAGAGCTATGTCCAAGGACTATTCACCAAAGAGAGTCGAGCTATGAGTGGGTGGTAGATGATTGGTGATTCGGTATCATCCGATCAGCAGCCGCGCGTCGTCCAGGTCCATGTTGGCGATCAGGTCCACGCCGTTGCGCATGAGCCGACGCGCCGCCGCCATGGCCCTCGGGCCGTGCCCGTTGTCCAGGCACCACTGGGCATGTTCCACCAGCAGCGCCAGCTCGTACGTGCGGCCCAGCGTCAGTGAGAACCGCCTCGCCCCGGCCTCCACCCCCGCCGGGTTCTCCATCGCCTTCATCACCCACGCCCGCGCCTTCTCCAGCGACTCCTGCGCCGCCGCCACGCACGCCCTCAGGCCCGCGTCCTTCGCCGCTCCCAGCCGCCGCTCCGCGTCCGTGTACAGGGCCTCCAGCGCGCCTCCCTTCGCCATCGCCCTCAGCGTGTCCAGCGAGAGCACGTTCGTCGTCCCCTCCCAGATGGACAGCACCTGCGCGTCCGCCAGCAGCCTCGGCAGCCCCGTGTCCTCCACGTAGCCCGCTCCGCCGAAGCTCTCCACCGCCTCCGACGTCACGTGCACCACCTGCCTCCCCGTCGTCAGCTTCGCCAACGGCGTCACCAGCCGCTGCAGCAGCAGCTCCTCCTCCGTCGCCGTCCTCGCCTCCATCTTCCCCAGCAACTCCACCGCCCGGAACGCCAGCAGGAAGCCCCCGTGGAACTCGGCCTCCAGCCCCGCCAGCGTGTCCACGTGCAGCGGCTTCTCCGCCAGCGGCGCCCCGAATTGCACCCGCCGCTTCGCGTAGTCCCTCGCCAGCGCCAGCGCCCTCCTCATGCTCCACGCCGCGCCCATCGCGTTCCACGTCCGCGTCACGTTCAGCATCCACGCCATGTTCCGGATGCCGTCCGTCAGCCCCGCCACCGGCACCGCCCGCGTCCCGTCCAGCGTCAGCTCCGCCGTCGGCACCTTCCTCGTTCCCAGCTTGTCCTTCAGCCGGTTGATCTGGATCCCGTTCAGCCTCCCGTCCGCCCCTCGCGTCTCCACGTAGAAGATCGCCAGCCCCTTGCCCCCGGGTCCGTTCCCCTCCGGCCTCCCCAGCGTCAGCGCCATCTGCGCCGTCGTCGCCGAGGTGAACCACTTCGTCCCGTACAGCCTCCACCCCTCGGGGGACTGTCTCGCCACCGTCTGCGTCAGCCCCACGTCCGAGCCGCCCGTCCGCTCCGTCATCCACTGGCCCGACGTCCAGAACGTCTTCGGGTCCCTCGACGTCAGGTGGGGTAGGGCGCGCTGAATCAGCTCCGGGTTCCCCAGCGACAGCAGCGTCCGCGCCGCCCCGTCCGTCATCGCCAGCGGGCACGAGTAGACGTCCAGCGACGGCTGCACCAGGTAGTTCAGGACGAACTGGTGGATGCGCGAGCGGTCCCCATTCTTCTGCTCGTACGCCACCGCCACCAGGCCCCGCCTGGCCGCCAGCGTCTCCGCCTCCTTCCACAGCGGCGACACCTCGATGTGGTCCACCCGGTTCCCCCAGGCGTCCCACTGCGTCAGCTCCGGCTCGTTCGTCCGATCCCTCAGCTGGAACTGGTACAGGGCCCCGCCTCCCAGCTCGCCCAGCTCCCGGAGCTCGTCCTCCAGCCCCGTCCGCATGTCCGCCGGCAGTGCCCGCTCCAGGTACCCGCGCAGCAGGGCGTCGTCGTCGTACTGGTTTCCAAGCCTCGGCGGTTCCTGGAAGAAGCTCATACGCGGCAAGCTACCATCGAGCCGCCGCCACTTCCTGCTAGACTCGCCCGCCTCAACCCGGAGCAACCATGGCCGAGCAGCGGAGGCCGGGGGGCAATCCCCCTCCTTTCGAGTCCCCCGAATTCGAGACCGACACGGGTCACAACGCCGCACGGGAGACCCCCGCCGCGGGCAATGTGCTCTCCGCGCCTCCCAAGCTCCGGACGCCTCCGGGGCAGGCCCCCGCCCAGGGGGGCCCCGCGCGGCCTCCCGCCCAGGGCGGTGCCCCCGAGCGCCGTCCCCTCGGTCCCAGTCCCTTCCTCGAGCGCCGCGCCCCGAGCCCTCCCAGCCCCGAGGCCCGCCGCGTCACCTCCAACCTCCCCACGGAGCAGCTGCCCCCCGTGCCCGCGGAGCCGCGCCGCCAGGCCCCTCCCATGCCCGGCATGGAGATGACTCCCGTCCCCGTGGAGCATCCGCGCCGCTCGGCCCCGCCGGTGCCCTCCATGGATCTGCCCTCCGTCATCGTGGAGCCGCGCCGCGCCGGCCCGCCCGTCCCGACGTCGGAGCAGCCTCCCGTCCCCGCCGAGCCGCGGCGTCCCACGTCCGGCGTACCGGCCCCCGAGCGCAGGATGACCGGCACGATGCGCCGCGCCGCCATCGCCGACCCTGGGGGCGCCCCGAGCTCCACCACCGTCTGGCCTTCCCAGCCGCGCACCCTCGCCGAGACGGGGCTCACCGCCACCATGGTGGAGGAGCTCGTCCTCAAGGCCATCTTCTTCGCCGGCGAGATGCGGGGCATGGACATCGCCAACCGCCTCAAGCTGCCCTCCACCATCATCGATGAGGTCGTCGAGGGCCTGCGCCGCCAGAAGTACATCGACATCCGCGGCGGCGGCGGCTCGGGCGTGGGCAAGTCCACGATGATCTACCAGCTCACCACGTTCGCCACCGACGTGCTGCGGCAGATCCTCGATCGCAACCGCTACAACGGCCCCGCTCCCGTCACCCTCCAAGAGTGGATCGACTCGGTCAAGAAGCAGACCGTCCGCGGCAACCGCATCACCCGCAACCGGATGGAGGACCAGTTCGGCGACCTCATCATCCGCGACTACATCTTCGATGGCATCGGCCCCGCCATGAACTCGGGCCGCGCCATCTTCTTCTACGGGCCCCCCGGCAACGGAAAAACCGCCATCTGCCAGGGCATGGTCAACTGCTTCGATGGGGAGATCTTCATCCCCCACGCCATCCTCATCGACGACTTCGTCGTCCGCATCTACGACAGCATCCTCCACAAGCCCGTCGAGGACGATGACACCACCCCGTCCTATGACCGGCGCTGGGTCCGCTGCCGCCGGCCCCTCGTCGTCGTCGGCGGTGAGCTCACCCTCGAGATGCTCGACCTCGTCTACTCCCCCGAGGTCAAGTACTACGAGGCCCCCTTCCAGATGAAGGCCACCAACGGGATGCTCCTCATCGACGACTTCGGCCGTCAGAAGGTCTCCCCGAAGGATCTCCTCAACCGGTGGATCGTCCCCCTCGAGAGCGATGTGGACATGCTCACGCTCCACACCGGCAAGAAGGTCCAGGTCCCCTTCGACGTCTTCGCCGCCTTCTCCACCAACCTCGATCCCAGCGACCTCGTCGACGACGCCTTCCTCCGCCGCGTCCGCTACAAGCTCGAGGTCCAGCCCCCCGACGAGGAGCTGTTCCATCAGATCTTCGACGTCATGTGCCGCAAGCGCGGCGTCCCCTATGACGCCGAGATGGTCCAGTACCTCATCGACACCCACTACAAGCCCAGTGGCCGCCGCTTCGCCGCGTGTCAGCCCCGCGACCTGCTCGATCAGATGATCGACATGGCCCACTACCGGGGCATTGCGCCGCAGCTGGATCAGGACCTCATTGATTCCGCGGTCCGGAGTTATTTCGTCCGGTTCGACAAGGAGCGCGGGGACAAGCGCTGATTCTCGGGCTCACGGTGTTCCCCACGGTGGGGAGGACGGGGACGGATACCCTCACCCCGTCCCTCTCCCGGGGGAGAGGGGAAATTGTGGGGGTTATTTCGCGAAGGGGCCCCAGGGGTTGGGTTCGAGCCACTCGCGCACTTCGTCCACCGGCACGTTCGACAGCACGTCCACGATCGACAGGCCCACCACGAAGCGTTCTGCCTTGCGCCCCTGGTCGTACGCCGGATAGCGGAACTTCTGCCACAGCAGCCGCACCCCCGCATCCCGGAACGGCCCCGGCTTCAGGTACAGCGACCCCACCGCCGAGTAGTACGTCCCCATCCCCAATTGCGTGCAGTACGACGCCAGCCGCCCCGTCTTGTCCGGGTGCGAGCGGTCCAGCTTCGACGCCAGCTCCACCCTCGGGTTGATGCCCAGCGGCTCGTAGAAGAGCGCCATGCTCGCCAACAGCGTGCGCAGCAGCGAGCCCGGGCCTCGCTCCTTCTCCGCCTCCGCGTAGAAGCCCTCCAGCCTCGGCAGCACCTGGCTCCGGAAGTAGGGCCTTCTTCCGTACAACATCGTCAGCGTCGCCAGGTGCTTGCGCGTCCATCGCTGCCCCGGGTCCACCGCCAGCTCGGAGATCCGCGTGTCCCGGTGCGCTCCCTCCAGCGGAATCGTCAGCCACTGGAACGCTGGCTCGGTGGAGGCGGGGAGGGGAGTGCCCGGCGGCAGTGCCACCCGCGCCCTCCGCTGCCAGCCCCTCCTCAGCCACTGCACGTTGTCCAGCACCAGCAGCGTGTCCGCCCTCGCCACCTGCTCGTAGAAGTCCAGCCACGGCAGGTAGTGGGGTTGCTCGGCGACCAGGACTCCCGCGTGCGGCTCCGTCACGCGCTCAGTGTAGGGGTCACATGCTCAGGCGCGCCACCACTCCCGCCAGCTCCGGCTTCCAGGGGCCGAACCGTTCCCCCAGCGCTCCTCCCACTCCGTATGCCAGCACGGGTCCCACCCGGCGCGGGCCCGGCGCCACCGGCTGGCGCACCAGCACCAGGTTGAGGCGCTCCTCCCATGACGCCATCGCGAGCGGCAGGTCCGCTCCCCTCGGCCGCGTGCTCCCCGGCCGGTGCGTCCACACGTCCACGTAGCCCGCCAGCAGCAGCTCCCGGTACGTGGGCGCCCCCATCAATCCCAGGTTGGCCGGCGTGTTGAAGTCCCCCACCAGCACCACCGGCAGCGGCTCGCCCCTCAGTCCGCGGAGCAGCTCCCCCGCCTGCGCCACCTGCACGCCCAGCCCCTGCTCGTCCCTCGCTGGCTCCAGGTGCGTGCTCACGAAGCGGTACTTCCGGCCCTCCACCTTCGCCACCACCGAGGCCCAGCCCCTCCACAGCTCCACCGGCTCCTGGCCCCGCCGCCGCACCTCCCGGCGCGCCACGTAGTTGCCCGCCCGTGCCTCCTTCACCTCCACGTCCGCCCGCGCGAGGATCACGTCGAAGTCCGTCAGCCGCACGTCGTCGAACGTCAGCGCGCCACGCGTGCGCAGCGGCAGCTCCACGTCCGCGTTGCGCACCCGCGCCACCTCCCGGTAGTGCAGCCCGCGCGCCTCCAACTCGCCCAGCAGCACCGGCAACACGTCCAGGTGCAGCGCCTCCGCCGGCCGCGTGCCCCCGAAGATCGCGTCCCCCGGCGACTGCAGCCGTACCTGCGTCACCTGCTGCAGGCCAATGAGGTGCGGCCGCGCGTATTGGATTTCATCCGCCAGCTCGCGCGCCCGTGCGAGCACGTCCTCCTGGCGCAGCGTCTCGAGCAGCTCCGCGGCCCGCACCGGCTCCTCCGCCAGCGGACCTTCCAGCACCTGCTCCAGGTGCTTCCCGCCCGAGAGGCCGCGTGTCATCACCGTGAGGGCGCCTCGATCGAAGAGCCCGGACGCGGAGTGCTCCTCCCGTCCGTCCACCACCTGGGGCAGCGTCGCCACCTGACAGGCGCCGAGCGCCACCATCCACAGCCCCACCGCGATGCCGTACTTCATCTGTGACCTTCCCCCCTCGGACCGGCCCCGCTCCGAGCCGCCCGCGCTCGACCGCGGCGGACAGCACCGTTGAGATAGGGCGCACCTGCTCGCACGCCAGGGGGCCGAGCCCCTTCTTCCTCCCGGGCGACCACCATTGAGCACGTCGAGGTCGCACAAACGTTGGACACATGGCAATAATGCGGGCGGCTTGCCCGCCTCCCGGGCGGCCCATGGTGCCCCCTTGCGCCTCCCAACCCTCCCCCGCACGGAGCGAACGAGGTTAGGCTTCCGTCCAACGGAGAGCGGTTCTTCCGGAATCGGGCGCTCGTGGTGGACCGGAAGGGCTCCGATCTAGCAATCTTCTGTTTCCCAAGAATCCGCTCCTGCCTCCATGCGCTTTCTCCTCCTCAGTCGCGACGGTGATCACCCCATCGGGGCGGAGCTCTCCCGGATGGGACACGAGGTGGTGGTCGCCTCGGGACCCGAGGTCACCGCCGCCACCATCTCCCTGGTGGACGTGCTGGTGGTCGGTGCCGAACAGGTGCGCGAGAAGTCCGAGTGGTTCACCCGGCTGCGCGCGCAGATCCGCGCCGCCGAGGTGTCCGTGCTCGGCATGGCCGACGGCCTCTCGGAGGAGGACATCGCCCCGCTGATGGAGATCGGCGTGGACGACTACCTGGTCGCGCCCTTCAACCCGGTGGACGTGCGCGCCCGCATCGCCCTCTTCGAGCGCCGCTGCTACGCCTTCATGCGCCGGCAGTCCCACGAGGAGTCCGCGCGCGGGGAGATCGAGCGGCTGGCCGCCATCATCCAGACGCAGAACGACATCGCGCTGGCGGGCCTGGATCTGGACGTGGTGATGCGGCTCATCGCCGAGCGGGCGATGATCCTCTGCGGCGCGGGCGGCGCGGCCGTGGGCATCATCGAGGGCGAGGAGATGTTCTACCGGGTGTGCACGGGCTACTCGAAGCAGTTCGAGGGCGCGCGCCTGCCCATCGCCAACACCATGGCCGGCACCAGCGTGCTGCGCGGCGAGGTGATGCGCACGGACGACACCGAGCGGGATCCTCGCGCCAACGTGGCCGCGGCGCGCCGGCTCAAGGTGCGCTCCATGCTCAACGTGCCGCTCAAGCGCGACAACCAGACGGTGGGCGTGCTGAGCATCGCCTCCCAGGTGCCGTTCGCCTTCGTGGACTCGGACGAGCGCACGCTGGAGCTGATGGCCGGGCTGCTCGGGGCCGCCATGGGCAACGCCGCCGAGCACGCGGCGAAGCAGGCGCTGATGACGGAGGTGGCCTCCATCGTCACCGCGCTCCAGGAGAGCCAGCACCTCTTCGACTCCTTCCTCAACAACAACCCGGCGCTCGCGTACATGAAGGACGAGGCCGGCCGGCGCGTCTTCGTCAACGAGCCCTTCCGCCGTTTCTTCGGGCTGGCTCCCGGCGTGGACGTGAGCACCATCCCCGACGAGCAGCTCATGCCGGCCGAGACGGTGGCCCACCTGCGCGAGCAGGATGATCAGGCCTTCAAGTCCGGCCAGCCCTCGGTCTCCGAGAGCATGATGCCCACGCCGGAGGGCGAGCCGCGCCAGTTCCTCACCTACCGCTTCATCGCGCGCGACAGCTCGGGCCGGCGCTTCCTCGGAGGCGTGTCCTTCGACATCACCGAGCGCAAGGCGGCCGAGGAGGCCCTGCGCCGCTCCGAGGAGAGCTTCCGCGCCCTCATCGAGGGCTCGCCCGAGGCCATCTTCGTGCACCGCGGCGGGCCGCTGCTCTACGTCAACCCGTCGGCGAGCTCCTTCCTGCGGCTCAAGGCCAGTGAGCTGGTGGGCCGCTCGCTGCTGGACTTCGTGCACCCGGAGGATCGGGGCGCCGCCGCCGGCACGCTCGATGGCTTGCCCGGCCGGGGTGCCTCCAACCGCGTGCGCGAGGTCCGCTTCCTGCCTCCCGGCGGCGGTCTGCTCACGGCGGAGATCAGCAGCCTGCGGCTCGTCTTCGCCGGCCAGCCCGCCACGCTGGTGAGCGCGCGAGATCTGACGGAGCGCAAGCAGATCCAGGCGCGCCTGGTCGTCGCCGATCGGCTGGCCTCGGTGGGTACGCTCGCCGCGGGCGTGGCGCACGAGATCAACAACCCGCTGGCCTTCGTCATCTCCAACCTGTCGTTCCTCTCGGAGGAGCTGCAGGCCATCTCCTCGCTGCTGCCCGAGGGGCGGCTGGGCGAGGTGGAGGAGGTGCTCCGGGAGACGAACGAGGGCGTCAACCGCGTGCGGCTGATCGTCCAGGATCTGAAGACGTTCTCGCGCGGCGACGAGGAGCAGCCCTCGGCGGTGGATCTGCGGCGCGTCATCGACTCGGCGCTGATGCTGGCGCGCGGCGAGCTGCGCCACCGCGCCAACGTGGTGAGGGACGTGTCCGAGGTGCCGCTGGTGGAGGGCAGCGAGGCCCGGTTCGGCCAGGTGGTGCTCAACCTGCTCATCAACGCCGCCCATGCCATCACCACCGGCCAGCCGGACAAGAACGAGATCCGCGTCACCCTGCGCGCGGAGAGCAACCACGCCATCATCGAGGTGAAGGACACCGGGTGTGGCATGCCCCGCGAGGTGATGGATCGCATCTTCGATCCGTTCTTCACCACCAAGCCGGTGGGAGAGGGCACGGGGCTGGGCCTGTCCATCTGCCACGGCATCATCACCGGCTTCGGCGGGGAGATCACCGCGCACAGCGAGGTGGGCCGGGGCAGCACCTTCCGCATCAGCCTGCCCGCCATCCGCAAGAAGCTGAAGACGGCGGGGTAGGGCGGCTCAGCGCGAGGCGCGGCGGAAGAGCGGGAAGAAGTCCCGAGGGGCCTTCTTCTTGCGCACGCAGCGGGTGTCCGCGCTCATGTAGCAGGCCGAGAAGCCCCGCCGCCGCTGGCCCGTGCGGCTCGGCGCCGAGCGGTGCCACACGTAGTTGTGGAGCAGCAGCACCTCCCCGGCCTCCACCGGCAGCGGCACCGCCCGGGTGTCCGCCCCGCGCGCCGCCACCTGATCCGGCGGCACCACGCCCCCGAGCGCCGTGGCCAGCCCCCAGCGGTGGCTCCCCGGCACCACCTCCACGCAGCCTCCGTCCAGCGGCGCGTCGTCCAGCGCCGTCCACAGCTGCAGCTCGGGATCCTTCGTGAGGCCCCACAGCTTGCCTCCGTCCTGGTGCCAGGGCAGCTCGCTGCCGCCCCGCTGGCCCTTGTGGAAGAGGATGGCCCGGTAGAGGCAGATGTCCCCGGGGATGAGCGTCCGGGCGAGGCGCTCGAAGAGCGGGTTCTCCATCCACTCGAGGAAGCGCGGATCCTTCTCCAGCTTCTCCAGCTTGCGGTAGTCCAGCGACGGCCCCTGCCAGCCGAGCCCCAGCGGCGCGTCCTCGTAGCGGCCCGTGGGCGCGTCCATCTGCCAGAAGAAGCCCGGGTAGCTCACCCGGCCCAGCATGAGATCGTCCGCGCGCTCGCGCAGGGACTCCAGGCCCTCGGGGCCGAGCAACCGGCCCAGGCGCGCGTAGCCGTGCTCGGCGTAGTGCGCCAGCGGCCCGCTCAGGTCGAAGGTCTCCGCATCCACCGCCAGCATGCTCACCTCGCGTACGTGGCGTCCGTGCCCAGCCACTCCCGGGAGAGCTCGTCCACGCGCGAGGCCACCTCCGGGGGCAGCGGTTTCGCGCAGGCGTCCAGCGCCGCGTCCAGGTGCTCCACCGTCGCCGGGCCCGCCAGCACCGAGTCCACCCCGGGCCGGCTCGCCAGCCACGCGTAGGCGAGCTCCACCAGCGTGAGGCCCGCCGCTTCCGCCACCTCGCGCAGGCGCACCGTCTGCTCCAGCAGGCGCTCGGACCAGTAGCGGCGCTGGTAGAAGCGGTTGCCGTCGAAGCGCGAGCCCGCGGGAATGGCGCCGCCCGGCACGTGGCGCCCGGAGAGCAGCCCTCCGGCCAGTGGGTTGTAGACGGTGGTGTGGAGGGGGTAGCGCCTCGTGAAGGGCAGGTACTCCACCTCCACCTGACGCACCAGCACGTTGTAGAGCACCTGGGACACCACCGGCCGGGGCATGCCGCGCACGTCGCACAGGCCGCGCAGCTCCAGCAGTTGCCAGGCGGCGTGGTTGGACACGCCCCAGTGCCTCGCCTTGCCGGCGCGCAGCAGCCCGTGCACGGCCTCCAGTGTCTCCTCCACCGGCGTGGCGGCATCCGGGGCATGCAGGTACAGCACGTCCACGGACTCCGTCCCGAGCCGCTTCAGGCTGTCCTCCACCGCACGGACCACCTGCTCCCGGGAGAGGCCCTCGGGCTTCCCCCGGACGCGCGCCAGCCCCACCTTGGTGGCGATGCCCACCTCCGCCCTCCGGCCGCGCAGCGCCTGGCCGAGGAGGCGCTCGGCCTCTCCGTTTCCGTACGAGTTGGCGGTGTCGAAGAAGATCACGCCGCGCTCCAGGGCCCGGGCGATGATCCGCTGCGCCTCGGGCGCCGGGGTGCGCGCCCCGAAGTTCATCGTGCCCACGGAGACGGCCGCGGGCGGCGCTCCGGGCTCCAGGGGACGGGGCTCGAGCCAACGCGAGAGGGGTGGGGAAGGGGTCATCATAGTCACTAGTGAACGCCGGACCTTGCGCCGAGGGGGGAGCGGCCGAATGGTGGGAGCAACATGCCCTATCTCCGCCTCACCCGCTTCGTCACCGCTCCCGATGGCACCCGCGTTGCGTATCACACGCATGTGGGCAATGCCCCGGAGAGTGAGGCGGAACCCGCGCTCGCCTCCCGGCCGTCCGTGCTGCTCACCAACGGGATTGGCACATCGGAGAACTTCTGGCGGTACATCGTCGCGGACCTGGAGCAGGACCACCGGGTGGTGCACTGGGACTACCGGGGCCACGGCCGCAGCCAGCTGTCCGTCAATGGTGACTACGCGCTGCGCGTCCACGTGGATGACCTGGAGCGCGTCACCGAGGAGATGATGGTCCGGGGCGATGGCCGTCCGCCCCACCACGTGGCGTTCTCCATGGGCGTCCGGGTGGTGCTGGAGCTGTACCGGCGGCGGCCGGAGCTGGTGCCCGCCATGACGCTCATCGCCGGCAGCCCCGGATCCCCGGATCCGAGCGCCTGGCTCATCCCCCTGCCGGGCGGACACGCCACCCTCGGCCGGGCCTTGAAGACGCTGACGCCGCTGGTGCCCCGGGTGGCGCCGCTCGTCCACCAGGTGCTCGCCTCGCGGCTGGCGTACCCGCTGGGACGTGTCTCGGGCCTGCTGCGGGCCCGCGCCCCTCGCGCGGACATCGTGGAGTTCATGCTGGCCCTGCGCCGGATGGATCCGCAGGCCTTCTGGATGATGATGCGCGGACTGGTGGACTGCCCGCCGTGCTGGGACGTGCTGCCGGAGATCCGCGTGCCCACGCAGATCGTCGCCGCGAAGAACGATCTCCTGATCCCCCTGCGCGAGATGGAGCGGATGCGCGAGCGGATGCCGGCCGCGGAATGGGTGCTCGTGGATGACGCGGGCCACGCGGGCCTGGTGGAGGCGGGCACGGAGATCGCCGAGACCGTGCGCGCCTTCCGGCAGAAGTGCGGGGTGGGCCCGGCCTACCCGGTGCTCACCCACTGAGGGTCACCGGGCCCGCGTCAGGGAGGCCCCATCGTCCGCTGCTCCCGCCGTGGACGCTGCGTCCCGGTGCCCACGCGGGGCGTTGGCTCCGGCTGCAGCCCGTGCAGCAGCTCCAGGAAGACACCGTTCGTCCACCCGAAGCCGACGACGTTCTCCTTGTACCCGCCGCCCTTGATGTCCACCTCCGTGGTGCGCTTCACCACGTCGAACTTCTCGCGGATGTTCTTATCGCGGCGGAAGTTCTCGGCGACCATGTCGAGGAACTTCCGGGAGAGTCGGTCGGCGGGCTCGTCATATTCGTAGCGGCGCAGCCCCTCGACGGTGAGGAGCTGGATGGGCGCCCACCCATATGGGTAGTCCCATTGGGTGTGTGACTCGTTGCGGCTCATCGCCACTCCTCCGGGCTGCTCGAAGCGGGAGAGATTGCGCGCCACGGCCTGGGCCTGCTCACGCGACGCCAGCCCCGCCCAGAGCGGATAGAAGGTCGTCACGTACTCGTAGGTGGAGCGCTTGCCGGCCACGAAGTCGTAGTCGAAGTACATGCCCCGCTGGGCGTCCCACAGGTACTTGTTCATCAGCTCCTGCCGCCGGGCGGCGCGCTCCCGCCACTGACGGGCCTCGGCGGGCCGGTCCAGCATCGTGCTGATGCGCTCCAGGTCCGTCTCCGTCTTGTACAGCAGGCTGTTCAGATCCACCGGCGCGTAGTGGTGCGTGTCCGCGTTGAAGGGCCCCTGGTGGAAGGCGACGTCGAAGCCCGACTCGCGCATGCTGCGGTCACCCTTGTAGTACTCCTCCGTGAGCGTGAAGGACTCCATGGCCGTGCAGCTGGTCGTCCCGACTCGCCGTTCGCAGATCTGCGCGGTGAAGACGGGGCCCACCGCCGCCGCCTCCGGGTTGTCCGGATCCACCTTGCGCAGGTAGGGCTGGCCTGCCTCCGGGTTGCTCAGGAAGTACATCACCACGTCCCGGTAGTAGCGGGCGTGCGTGTCGAGCTCGGGCACGGGCCCCTCGCCGAAGTCGAAGTAGCGCGACAGCCCCGTGTCCCCGGCCAGGTGCTCTCCCTTCACCCACATCTCGTAGTCGCGGACCACGTAGGGCAGGGCCTCGGTCAGCCACGCGCGCTTCTCCGCCTCCCCGAGCGAGTCGTGGACCGCCAGCACCATCGAGCTGAGGAAGGGCGGCTGCGAGCGGGTGAGGTAGTAGGTGCGGTTGGCGTTGAGCACCGCCCCGTAGTGCTCGAGCTCGAAGAAGAAGTTGCGCACCATGCCCTGGGCCAGCTCCCGCCGCCCATCGCGCAGCAGCCCGCGGATGATGAAGTAGCTGTCCCAGCCATACATCTCGTTGAACATGCCGCCGGGCACGACATACGGGTTCTCGAGGAAGAGCAGCCCCGGTGGATCGATCGCCCGGACGTCCGCCTGCCCGGGCCGGGTGATGTCCGAGGGCAGACGCTCGATCCGCACCCGCGGGCACCTCTCGCGCAGGGGCTGGATGGACGCGGGCTCGGGCAGATCCTTCGGCAGGTAGAGCACGGACCTGTCCGGGACCTTGGGATCCGTCAGGACCTTGCACGTGTCCAGCGAGCGCGTCAGCACATCCCAGTTGAGGGAGATGTACGCGCGGACATCCCAGTACTCGGGCAAGACCGGCTGGGGTGCGGCGCTCGCCACCATCGAGAGCACGACGAGGAGTCCCGGAACCCACGTGGGTCCTCGCAACCGTCGAGTGCCTGCCATGTTCCCCTCCCGCGCCTGTCCCGAAGGACAAACTGGCCGGGCGGGCCCGGGATGGCAACGGACAGGGGGGCCGTTCGCCACGAGACACCGAGGTGAAGGAGATGCTTGTCTCCAGTGCGTGCCCATGAGACCTTGCGCGCCGGCACGGGAAGCCGTGTCGTCCATGATCTCCCTTCGCTGAAGACCTCCGCTCCGTGAAGCGACCCTCGGGTGTGACGCTGTCTGTCACGTCCGGCAGGTGCGTCGTTGCATGTGCATGCGAGGAGCGGAGACCCTATGCAATCCCAGATGCGCAAGCTCAAGTACCACGTGGCCACGACGCTCGATGGCTTCATCGCCGGTGAGGACGACTCGGTCGACTTCTTCCCCGCGAACCTCTCGCCCGAGCACGTGATGGACTACTTCCACTCCCTGCTGTCCGAGTACGACACGGTGTTGATGGGCCGTGGCACCTACGCGCCCGCGCTCAAGGCGGGTGTCACGGATCCGTATCCCTCCCTGGACACCTACGTCTTCTCGCGTACCCTGAAGGAGAGCCCGGATCCACGCGTGCACCTCGTCCGGGAGGACCCCGTCGCCTTCGTCCGGGAACTCAAGTCGCGTCCCGGCAAGCAGACCGACATGAGCCGCGCGGTGGCTGCGGCGAAGATGAGCGTCCCCCAGGACATCTACCTGTGCGGCGGCGGACCCCTGGCGGCGGCGCTCTTCGACGCGGGCCTCGTCGACGAGGTCATCGTCAAGCTGAACCCGGTGCTGATCGGCGCGGGCAAGACGCTCGCCCCGCATCTGGCCCGGAAGGCCGAGCTCGAGCTGCTCTCGACCAAGGCGTACCGCAACGGGGTGGTGCTCCTGCAGTACGCGGTCAAGCACTGAGGCAGGACGAGGATCGTCCTCGCATGGCGCGGGATCGCGGTATTCTCCCGCGCCATGGTCTCTTCTCGTCCTCCCGCAGCCTCCTACGTCCTCATCGACGCCGAGAACGTCGACTGGGCCGTCTCCAATGTCGTGGGACGCAAGCCCGAGCCCCAGGATCGCGTGCAGTTCGATCGGCTGGTGGCCTTCTGTGAAGATCACTTCCCCAAGCCCGTGCGCTGTATCGTGGTGCTGAATGCCCGGGGCGAGCAGTTGCCGGATGTGATGATCGGCTTCGTGCGCGCCCTGAAGACCGCCGGCTGTGACGTGGCGCTCCTGCATGGCCGGCCCGATCAGAAGGTGGTGGATCTGGGCATCCTCAAGCTCCTGGAGGCCATCCGCACCCAGCGTCCCAAGGCGGCGGTCGGGCTCGCCAGCCACGACGGGACGGACTTCGCGGACGCCCTGCGCCTGCTCCTCGAGGAGAAGCGGCAGGTGGCCATCCTGGGGCTGCGCGAGTACATGAGCCAGCGCTTCCGGGAGCTCGTCCCCGCCGGGCTGGAGATCCTCGACCTGGAGATGAACGCGAAGGTGTTCCAGCGGCCGCTCCCGCGTCTGCTCCCGGTTCGCGTGGACGAGTTCGATCCCACGCTCTTCCTGTAATCCACGGGGGGCCATGGGGCTCCCTGCTTGAGGATCGCCGGTGATTCGCTAGAACGCGCGTCACCGCGCCCGTCGGCGCGGTCCTCTGGATGGGAAGGTCGACTGCATGGAATTCCGGCAACTGGGTGGCTCAGGCTTCAAGGTCCCCGTGCTCAGTCTGGGCACCGGGACGTTCGGTGGCACCAACGAGTTCTTCAAGGGCTTTGGTGAGAGTGACGTGAAGGAGGCCACCCGCCTCGTCGACATCTCGCTCGAGGCCGGGATGAACATGTTCGACTCGGCCGACATCTACTCCGGTGGAGTGGCCGAGGAGATCCTGGGCCATGCCATCAAGGGCCGGCGCGAGCGGGTGATCATCTCCACCAAGGCCACCTTCCGCGCGGGCGCGGGCCCCAACGACGTGGGCTCGTCGCGCCACCATCTCATCCGCTCCGTCGAGGGCAGCCTGCGCCGCCTGGGCACGGACTACATCGATCTCTTCCAGCTCCACGGCTTCGACGCCGTCACGCCGGTGGAGGAGACGCTCAACACGCTCGATGACCTCGTGCGCAGCGGGAAGATCCGCTACATCGGCTGCTCGAACTTCTCGGGCTGGCACCTGATGAAGTCGCTGGCGGTGTCGGAGCGGTACAACCTGGCCCGCTACGTGGCCCACCAGGCGTACTACTCGCTCGTGGGGCGCGAGTACGAGTGGGAGCTGATGCCGCTGGGCGTGGATCAGAAGGTCAGCGCCGTGGTGTGGAGCCCGCTGGGATGGGGGCGGCTCACGGGCAGGATCCGCCGTGGCCAGCCCATGCCGAAGGACACGCGTCTGCAGAACGCCGTGACGGCCGCGGGCGGACCGCAGGTGCCCGAGGAGTACCTCTACCAGGTCGTGGACGCCCTGGACGCGGTGGCGAAGGAGACGGGCAAGACGGTGCCGCAGATCGCCCTGAACTGGCTGTTGCAGCGCCCCACGGTGGCCAACGTCATCATCGGCGCGCGCAACGAGGAGCAGCTGCGCCAGAACCTGGGGGCCATTGGTTGGAGCCTCACTCCGGAGCAGGTGGCGAAGCTCGACGCGGCCAGCGCCACGCCTCCGGTCTATCCCTACTGGCACCAGAAGCAGTTCAAGGAGCGCAATCCCTTCCCGACCTCCTGAGCCCACCTTATTCACCAACTGCTTCCTCTCTCAGCGACCAGAGGCCCAGAGGCCGAATTTTCGGCATCTGCCGTGCTCATGGCACGGGAACCTCCACGCTTCCACGCACCCAACGGGGGAAGTGGATCATCGCTTCACGAGACGACTCGGAGGCCGAGAATTCGGCCCCGGACGTGCTTCGACGTGCTTCGCAGCTGGTCATGGTGAATAAGGTGGGCTGAGATGAGCGCACTGAGGCTGGGAGAGTTGGTTGGAAAGCCGTATGGGGTGGAGGAAGTTCAGGAGTTCGTTGCCAGGCTGGGAGAGCCGGTGGTCGATGAAGAACTCGGTGCTCCCGAGAAGATTTATTACATGTTCGAATCGCACGGCGTGAGCCTGGTCACGGATAGCGAAACAAACTGCATCAGAACCATCTTTTTGAAGGCTCCTCGCCAGGGCAAGCCTGGCTATTTTGGAAAGCTGCCAGGTGGTCTGGATTTTTCCATGACGCGCGAGCAGGTCCGCAAGGCGCTGCGTGAACCGGACGATTCCAAGTCGTACTACGATGCCTGGGAGGAGGGGTCTCACATCCTGCGGGTGGAGTATTCAGATGACAAAATCAAGATGATCGTTGTCATGGGAGGGTGAGCATGGAGGCTGTCGACCGGATCAGATTGCAGCTCTTGCTGCCGGGTTCCCCTTGGGAGTGGAAGCAGAAACTGCTGGATGTGATGGAGCAGGGGCCTTTGGGGGCGCCGACCCACTGGGGAGAGGCCGAGGGGCTGCGCAAACCTTATCAGCGTGAGACGCTGGTGCGCTTCGGTGATGGGGCGCGTCGCGGGGATGATTCACCCGTGCCGGTGCTGATGCGGACGACTCCGCCGCGCTATAACGCGTCGTGGAGCATGAGTGACAGTGTTCCCGGCTGGCTATGCATCGACAGCCGGATGAGGTTGAGACCCGAGGATCCATGTCTCTTCTTCGAATTGGCTAAACGACTGGCCACTGTCCTGCCCGTGGAGTACGGCTTGGTGGACATCCAGTTCCAGGAAGCCGCTTCGGAGTTGCTGTTGAAGGAAGGGAACTTGCAGCATCCGCGGGGCTACGTACGTTGGGGCCCGGATACGCTCTTTGCCCGGACGTTCTTTGGGCCGCGGTTGGTGCGATTGATGGGAGAGGCGAGTCTTTGGGGTTGTGGGGCCGTGGTACACAGGCTTGACAACGGTGCGGTGATGTTAGACCTGTTGCAAGAGCCGTGGCTGCAGGGCGCTGCAGTGCTCAAGCAGCGGCAGCAGCAAGTGTTCTCCCAACTCGTGCGCACGGGCATCTTCTCCCGCTCGGAGGCTGGGTGGACGAAGCCAGGGGAGCGCTGGGTGCCCCCAAGCGGTGCCGAGCCCTGAGTTTGGGCTTGCCCTGGTTACAAGGCTCTCCCGCCGTGACCTGAGGAGTCGCGCCGCGTCGGGATGGATTCTCGGCTCGCTCCCTGGGGGAGCGGGGAGCTTCACGGAGGGCTGGAAAAGCGCGCGCCGCTCGGGCAATGAACGGGTGTGCGCATCGTCTCCTGGAACGTGAACGGGCTGAGGTCGGCCCACAAGAAGGGCTTCCTGGACTGGCTGGCGGCCGAGAAGGCCGACGTGGTGGGCGTGCAGGAGGTGCGCGCTCGCGAGGAGCAGCTGCCCGAGGAGGTGCGTGCGCCCAGGGGCTGGCGCACCACCCACTTCGTCGCGGCGGAGCGCCCCGGCTACAGCGGGGTGGGCCTCTTCGCGCGCAAGGGGCTGGACGACGTGGAGACGGTGCTGGGCGTGAAGGAGATGGACGCCGAGGGCCGGCTGCAGGTGGCCCGCATCGGGCTGCTCACGGTGGTCAACTGCTACTTCCCCAACGGCAACGGGAAGGAGCGGGACAACAGCCGCATCCCCTTCAAGCTGGCCTTCTACCGGCGTCTCTTCGCGCGGCTGGAGAAGGGCCTGCGCGACGGCGAGCGCATCCTGGTGATGGGGGACTTCAACACGGCGCATCAAGAGATCGATCTGGCCCGTCCCAAGGACAACCGGGAGACGAGTGGCTTCCGCCCCGAGGAGCGCGAGGAGCTGGACCGGTGGATCCGCGCGGGCTGGGTGGACACCTTCCGCCACTTCGAGAAGGGCTCGGGGCACTACAGCTGGTGGAGCCAGCGCTTCGGCGTGCGCGAGCGCAACGTGGGCTGGCGCCTGGACTACGTGCTGGCCTCACCCGGGGCCATGCCCTATGTGAAACGGGCGGCCATCCACCCCCACATCCTGGGCTCGGACCACTGCCCGGTGAGCGTGGATCTGGACCCCAAGGTCCGGCGCTGATAGGGCGGGAGGCACTTCATGAACGCTCTGCTCTCCATGTATGTGTGGCTGGAAACCGGCCTGGTGGCCCTGGTGGGCTTCTGCCTGCAGGCTCCCCTGGTCATCACCTGGCCCTTCGACAAGCGCAAGGTGATCACCGGCCGGGCCTTCCGGCTCATCGGCGTCACCGCGGCGAAGCTCAACCCCTTCTGGAAGTTCGGCATCCACGGCAAGCCGGTGCCCCCCGGGCCCCGGACCGTGGTGGTGAGCAACCACGAGTCCAACGCGGACCCGTTCATCATCTCCTTGCTGCCGTGGGAGATGAAGTGGCTGGGCAAGGCCTCGCTCTTCAAGATTCCCGTGGTGGGCTGGAGCATGTGGCTGGCCGGGGACATCCCCGTGCGCCGCGGCGAGAAGGACTCGGCCCAGGCGGCCATGGCCATCTGCGCCCGCTGGCTGGACAAGGGCATGCCGGTGATGATCTTCCCCGAGGGCACGCGCTCGAAGACGGAGGATCTGCTGCCCTTCAAGGACGGCGCCTTCCGGCTGGCCATCGAGACGGGCGCCGACGTGCTGCCCATGGCGGTGAGTGGCACGCGCCGCGCCCTGCCGAAGCACTCGTGGCGCTTCGCCACCTCGCGCGCGCTGGTGACGGTGGGTACGCCCATCTCCACCCAGGGCATGACGCTCGCGGACGTGGAGCGGCTCAAGCAGATGGCCCGGGAGCAGATCCTCGCGCTCCGGGCCACGCTGATGCCGCTCACCGGTGTCGAGGGCGGGGAGCCCTCTTCGCCGCCGCCCGCATGAGACCGGGGCCGTCCTCCAGGGCTCGCCCATCACCGGCTTGACGGGCGAGGCCGTGATTTCGTGTGCTTCGGGACACTCGCCCAGCAGAGCACGACCTGAGAGGTACGCGGTGTCCGTTCGGAAGCCTGGTTCTCCCTGGACTCGAGCCCATTCGCCTTCCCTGTGTCTGCTCGCTATCCCGGCCGTCTTGCTCCTGGGTGGCCCCGTCAGCATCCCGTCCCAATCCTCCTGGGGTGGGGCACTCACTGGCGGTCAGGCCCGATTCAACCAGTCCTGTGGCGCGGCGTGCGCCGCTCCGGTCAATGCGAGCACGGGGGAGATCCTCGCGCCAGCCGCGACCCGGTTGGGTCCGGTGGTCGAAAAGGCCGCCCAGGCTATCGAGGCGGCTCAGGGCCTCCTGACCATTCAGCGGCTCCTCACCGAGTCGGAGTTGGCCAAAGTCCAGACCGTTGTCGAGCAGTGCGTGGCCCAGGCGCATGCGGACGTCAACGAGGCCTTCCAGAAGCAGGAGGGGGGCTTTCCGTTCAAGAATGGGAAGTTCCCGAACGATGCCGAGTGCAACCGGGTCGTGCGCATCGACGAGCAGGGCGGAAAGGTCACGCTTGCCCAGCAACTCGGGCTTCTGAAGCACGCCGCCGCCTTCGCCTGTATCCGGCAGCGCCTCCCGGAGGATCTCCGGAGCAGTGTCTCCGTCGAGCCGCGCTACAAGGGTGACCCCGACATCAACGGCGCCGTTCTCACGAACAACAAGCTCGGTTCCATCAAGCCCGATTTCGTGGTGCATGCCACTCGGAACGCGACCAACATCCAGTGTGTTTTCGAGTTCAAGTTTCCTTGTCTCGAAAGACACCGGCTCGACCCGATGAGCTCTCCGGGGGTGCAGGACCAGTTGAATGGCTACCTGTACCTCTCCAGGAACTGCCAGGTGATGCTCGTGACACCCGCCGGGCCCAAGCCGTACGAGGGGAAATGAGCGCCAGCGGCTACCCCCGTCTTCGCCTTCGTGGCGTTCCAGAAGTCCGGGTGCTGAGCAGTGGAGGCGCTCCGCATCCGCGGCGGCAGTTGCTTGCGCGGGAGGTGTTTCGCGTCGCTTTCTACATGCCGCACGATCACCCGGAGAGCTCCCTCGGGGTGCGTCATGCCATCGACTGCTACATGCGTGCCGTGGGAGTGGGGCCCGGGACCATCCACTTCGTCAGCTTCTCCCATGACGAAGGCTCCGTCTTGACGGAGGAACAGTGGGGTTGGGTCCGGCGTCTTCTCGAGGACACGCGGCGCTGGTCCTTCCCCTCCGATTATGAGGCCTGGAAGCAGAGGGAGATCGAGAAGCGGCGCTTCGAGCGAGGGCTCCTCTTCAGTGGAGGCTCTGGCATCCGAAATGGTTACGAGCTCGAATACAGGGCTCGTATTCCGTGGCGGCCTGCCCCCGAGACACCGCCCGTGAGCCTGCTCACGGCAACGCTTCCCCTCGAGTACGTCGAAGAGCATGGGCCCACCCATGTGCGCCAGCTGGTGCTCGACATGGCCTCCCAGCTGCTTTTCGCCTCCGGGCATGCGGGCCTGGCCTTGCGGCTGCATTGGTGGGTACCGCACTCGGACGACGCCTTCCGCATCGAGCCTCTGCGCTACCCAGGCATCGATCTCCGAGAGGCTTGGGGCCAGGAGGAGTGGATGGGTCTTCGGGTGGACGGCGTCCACTGGCTCAATTTCCTGGGTGCCCCTGTGCTCGAGCGGCTCGGCGGTGCCTCGGCCCTGCGTTCCCGGCTGCATTCCGCCGGAACGACGCTGGTGGAGCTCGCCGAGGATCGCGTTGTTGTCTCCCTGGGAGAGCGGCCGGAAGCAGGAGATCTGACCCGAGGGGAGTCCCTTCCCGCGTACCGTGAGCTCGCCCGGGTGCTCGAGCCGTGGCTCGAGCCGCTGTTCCTGCCGCGAACGACGCCCGTTGAGCAGCCCCGGTACACGTTACTTCGCCTCACCGAGGACGAGGCTCGTCGCTGGTGGAGGCGCTTTCTCGATTGAGCCGGCACCCGATTGTCCGCTCAGGACCGGGCCGTCACTCCTCCGTGAAGCGCAGCTCGCAGTCGCCCTTGAGCGTGCCGCTCAGGGCCGCCCCGATGATCTTCTTGAAGAGCTCCTCTCCGTTGATGTTGATGGAGAGCTGATTCTTGTCACCGGCGATGGTGGCCCCCTCGTCGGCCTGGACCTCTCCCCCGATGGCGGTCACATCCCCCGCCACGGTGGCGCCCTTCTGGAGCTGGACGTTCCCGTTGATGGCGGTGGCATCCCCGGAGACGCGGGCGCCAGCCTCCACCGTCACCTTGCCGCGGATGGCCACCACGTCATTCACCGTGGCACCGGCACGTACCACCACGTCCCCGTCGATGGCCACCGCGTCCCGGACCGCGCTCTTGCCATCGACGACCAGGTCCTTGCCCTGGGAGACCAGATCTCCCTTCTTGACGTTGATGGTGCACTTCGAGCCCTTGGCCTCCTTCTTGGCGTCATCGCCCGCGAGGGCGGCGGCGGGCATGGCGAGCAGGGTGACGACGGTCACGGCGGACAGGAGGGACCTGGACATGGCGTGTGGACTCCGGGAGAGCGGCCGCTCGAGGCGGCGCATCCGGTCTACGGACGTCCCCCGGAATGATTGCGGCGCTGGGCGAGGTGGCTTAGCGGGGGATCGGACGCTTTGGGATTCAAGGACACCCGTCACGGTCCGGACGTGTTACGAAGGGGGGCTGCCGAGCTGGGGTAGGACCGCGTGGGGCTCCTCCCCGCTGGATCGAAGACCCATCGGAGCGCGAGAGCGGGTGGACGTTGGCGCAGGCGACAAAGGCGAAGTTTCCAGAGGCGGGACCCTTTCACCAGGCTCTCAAGACGCGGGTAGACCAGTACTTCAAGGACAGTGGGCGTCCGGCGCGAGATCTCCCGGCCATGTACGCCAAGACGGCGGCACTGCTCGGTTGGTTCGCGGGCTCGTATGCCTTCCTCGTCTTCGTGGCGGATGGGGTGGGGAGCGCGCTCCTCGGGTGCGTGTCGCTCGGGCTGGCGATGGCGGGGATCGGCTTCAGCGTCCAGCACGATGCGAACCATGGGGGCTATTCGGAGCGGCGATCGATCAACCGGCTGCTCGCCCTGACGCTCGATGTGCTCGGCGCTTCCTCCTACGTGTGGAGCTGGAAGCACAACATCTTCCACCACAGCCATCCCAACGTGGCCGGGCTCGACGCGGACATCAACATCGAGCCCTTCTGCCGGGTCGCTCCGAGCCAGACGCTGCGTCCGGCCCATCGCTTCCAGCACCTCTACATCTGGATGCTCTACGGGCTGCTCGCGGTGAAGTGGCAGTTCGTCGATGACTTCAAGGACGTGTTCTCCGGCAAGGTCGGGCTGCAGAAGATGCCGCGTCCCACCGGGCGCAAGCTGGCCGGGGTGCTGCTCGGAAAGCTGTTCTTCTTCAGCTGGGCGCTGGTGTTGCCCGCCTTCTTCCATCCCGTGTGGAAGGTCGTGCTCTGCCACGCGCTGACGTCGTTCATCCTCGGGCTCACGCTCGCCAGTGTGTTCCAGCTCGCACACTGCGTGGAGGAGGCGGAGTTCCCCGAGGTGCCGCAAGGGGGCGGCGACTTCACGCGCGAGTGGGCCGTCCACCAGGTGGAGACGACGGTGGACTTCGCGCGTGGCAACCGGCTGCTGTGCTGGTATCTCGGCGGGCTCAACTTCCAGGTGGTGCACCACCTGTTCCCGCGTGTCTGCCACCTGCACTACCCGGCGCTCTCGCGGATCATCGAGAAGACGTGTCTGGAGCACGGCGTGCGCTACCGCGCCCAGGACAACGTGCGCGCGGCCCTGGGGAGCCACGTGCGTTGGCTCAAACGAATGGGCAAGCCCCTGGCCTTGGAGGCCGTGTGATGAAGGATGAGACTGGGGAGAAGGTCCGCTTCGGGCGTGGGCAGAAGTTCCGGCTCTCCTCGAGGGGCAACGAGGCCGTGTCGGCGTATACGCTCATGGTCGAGAAGGCCCGGGCCGGCTCGGGGCGCGCGCAGTTCGACGCGGCCCGGGGTGATTGGAGCGGGCCTCGTGGCCTGTCTTCCGAGGATGGCCTCTACCTCGTGGAGTTCGGGGTGGGGGAGCGGACGATCTCCGAGGTGACGCGCAACCTCGAGGACTGCGCCAGCCCCAAGGAGGTCAAGGCCGCGATCGATCGCCTGCTGGAGTGCGGCATGCTCGAGCCGGTCGCCGTGCCGGTGCCTCCCCCCGCGCCGCCGCGCCGCTACTGGTAGGCCGCCGGGCCCGGCCCCGGGGGCCGGTTGTGCATTCGACGGCCTACATGGTCCGCCGTGCGATTCAGACTGGCGGCTCGCTGGGGCCCTGAGGCTCAGCCGCCCACGAGCTCGCGCAGCCGCGAGACGAAGCCGCGCACGTCCTCCTCGGTGGTGTCGAAGGACGTCATCCAGCGCACCTCGGAGGTGGACTCGTCCCAGACGTAGAAGAAGGCGTGCTCCTGCATCCGGGGGATGAGCTCCTTGGGCAGGGTGGCGAAGACGCCGTTGGCCTGGGTGGCCCGGGTGATGCGCACCTTGGGGATCGACGAGACCTCCCGGGCGAGCAGCGCCGCCATGGCATTGGCGTGGCGCGCGCTCTTCAGCCAGAGGTCATCCGTGAGGAGCGCCTCGAACTGGGCGGCCACGAAGCGCATCTTCGAGGAGAGCTGCATGCCCTGCTTGCGCAGGAAGCGGAAGTCCGGCGCCAGCTTGGGCTCGAAGACGACCACGGCCTCGCCCACCATCAGGCCGATCTTGGTGCCGCCGAACGAGAGGATGTCCACGCCGCAGTCGGTGGTGATGGCGCGCAGCGGGACACCGAGCGCGGCGGCGGCGTTGGAGATGCGGGCGCCGTCCATGTGCAGGTACATGCCATGGCGGTGCGCCAGGTCCGCGAGCGCGCGGATCTCCTCGGGCGTGTAGACGGTGCCCATCTCCGTGGTCTGGGAGATGGAGATGACGCGGGGCTGCACGTGGTGCTGGTCTCCCAGGCCGCGGATGCGCGGCTCCACGAGCGCCGGGGTCAGCTTGCCGTCCGGGGTGGGGATGTCCACCAGCTTGCAGCCGGTGGCCTTCTCCGGGGCGCCACACTCGTCCACGTTGATGTGCGCGGACTCGGCGCAGAGGATGGCGTGGTACGGCTTCAGGAGCGCGCTCAGGCCCAGCACGTTGGCGCCGGTGCCGTTGAAGACGAAGTGCACGTCCACGTGCGAGCCCAGGTGCTCGCGGAACTTCGCCACCGCGCGCTCGGTCCACGGGTCGCCGCCGTACGCCAGGGCGTGGCCCACGTTGGCCTTGGCAATGGCCTCGAGGATCGTCGGGTGGATCCCCGCGTTGTTGTCGCTGGCAAAACCTCGCTTCGGATTCATTCGGTCGTCCGCTCCTGTCGTTCCGTGCTCAGGGCCGGCCCTGTTGGGCCTTGGCCTGCTTGAAGAGTTCCTGCTCCGCCTTCTCGCGCGGGTGGCCGCCCGCCAGCCGCGTGTCGATGGCCAGCTTCAGCTCCACGTCCGGCCGCGAGAACACCACGGCCGCCGCCTGCTCCAGCACCACGTCTCCCGCCGCCTTCGCCAGCAACCAGTCCGCCATCTCGGGGCGCACCTTCGCCCGCTCACGCGCGTGCTCGGCCGCCTCCTTCAGCTCCGGCTGGGCCCGCAGCGCCTCCGCCACCTCCGCGCCCGAGGGACCCGTCAGCGCCCGGTGCAGGATCGTCCCCATTCCCTGGATGCGCCGCTCCTGCTTCCACACCTTCTCCAGCGCCGCGGACTTCGCCGCTCCACGCTCCAGCGCCACGGTGGCCAGTGCCCACTCCAGGGACGAGCTCACGCCGAGCTGCGGCCAGAGCCTGGCGGCCTCGCGGTAGGCCTCCACCATCGGGGCGAGCTGCTCCGGCTTCAGATCGAAGTAGTGCTGCTTGCCGAGGTTATCGCCCAGCAGGTGCCAGGCCGCCGCGATCGTGGGCGCGTGGTTCGTCTGCTTCGCCCGCTTCAGCGTGGCCTCGGACCAGGCCACGTGCTGGGTCATCCACTTGCCGACCTTCGCGTCCATCTCGCCCGACTCCCACCTCTTGCGGGTCAGCATCCCGGCGCTTGCCTCGAAGGACGGCAGCGTCTCCAGCCGCTTCGCCAGCGACGCCAGGCCCTGCGTGTCCTGGTGCCACCGCAGCCACTGCAGCTGGCGCTCCCAGGCCGAGGCCTTCCCCGGTGACAGGGTCTGCTCCTGCTGGCTCAGCTCCTGGCTCCGGCGCAGCGAGGGATCCGCATCCAGCGCTCGCAGCACCTCCTCGCGCAGTGGGCCATCGAGCAGCGTCCCGAGCAACTCCCGCGCCTCGTCATCCCGCAGGTGAAGCGCCCTGGTGCGCACGAAGCGCTCCAGGACGGTGATCTTGCCCAGGTACTCCAGCGCGTCCGCGAGGTTGCCCACCACCAGGGAGTTGTCCGGCGCCAGCCGCACCGCGTCCTCCAGGTACTTCACCGACGAGCGCAGGTGCGTCACGTCTCCCGTCGCCCGGTAGCGGCCCATGAGCGCCGTGGCCGTGTTGTTGGCGGCCGTCGCGTTGTGCTTCGCCTCGCGGGCCCGGAAGGCCACGTTCTTCGCCAGGGCGCGATCGGCGTCCTCCAGCCGGCTCTCGCGCAGGGCGCGGTAGGCCTCCAGTTGCAGCAGATCGTCCTGGATGGCCGGTGAGCGCGGATCGCTCTTGCGCAGCCACTTCTCCTCCTCGTCCTCGTCCGTGGCCATGCGGGCCAGGGCGATGGCCGCGCCGTACTTCATCTCCGGTTCCGTCGCGGTGTCGTAGACCTCCTCGCAGAGCGGCCGGGCCAGGTCGAGCCGATCCAGCTCGCGGTAGACATGGACCACCTGCAGCGTGAGCTCCGGCTCCTTGCGCTCCACCACGCCGCGCAGCTCCGTGTCTCCCTCCTCGCTCCGGCCGAGCCGGTGGTACACCTGCCCCAGTCCCAGGTGGAAGCGCGGATCTCCCTCGGCGTCCTGGCGGATGGAGAGGAAGACGCGCTCGGCCTCGCCCAGCAGCGCCTGGCGCGCCTCGCCCTCCAGCTCGTTGGCCCGCATCAGCTTCACCATGCCCAGCATGAGCGAGGCCGGCACCACCGACTGGTGACGCAGGTACTCCTCCCGCAGCTTCTCCAGGCGGGGGTCCGCCTCCATCTGCTCGGACAGCCACTCGTTGAAGATCTTCCGCTGCTGCTCCTCGCTGCCGGAGGCCACCTCCAACCGGTTCGACACCTCGGCGGGGAGCTGGCCCGTGCGCGCCCGCGCGACGAGCCGCTCCTGCAGTGCGTCCGCCTCCTCCGCGTACTTGCGCTGCACGCGCTGGAAGGACTCCAGGCGATCGGCGACGTAGGTGGAGAGCACCGCATCCGCCTCGGGCAACTGTCCCAGGTCCCGGTAGCAGAGGCCGAGCATCATCTGCGCATCGCCCGTGAGCCGCCCCATGGGCCCGAGCGCCGTCAGGGTGGCCATGGCCTCCTTCGCATCTCCCTGGGCGCGCGCCAGGCTGGCCATCGCCACGGCCAGCTCCTGGTTGCCAGGAGATGCCTTCAAGGCCTGGGCGATCTTCGCCCCGTCGCCCTCCTCGATGAGCGCCTTGTCCTTCGCGTTCGTGGCGACGGCCGCCTCCAGCCGCTTGCGGTAGAGGGCCACCTTGTCGCCGCGGGACGTGTTCTGGTCCTTGTGCTTCGTCCACGCCTCCACATCACCGGAGGCCTCCAGCCACAGCGAGGGCGCCTCGCCGAAGGTGTCGATGATGGCCTCGGCCGCGGCCAGTGACTCCTGGCCAGGGAGCCGGACGTAGAGCGAGAGGGCCCGCAGGGGCTGATCCTTCACGAGCCGCTCCGCCTGGCCGCGCATGAGCGCCACCCGCCGCTCCTTCAGCGCGGGAGTGCCCGCCACCCGCAGCGCGTCCTCCACCACGGTGAGTGCCGCCCGCGCGTCCGCCGTCGTCTCCTGGCCGATCTCCCGGGCGCAGGCGTCGAGCCGCTCGCCGAAGCGGGCCGAGGGCTCGCCGCTGATCGCGCTGGAGGGCAGGGTGCTGATGCCCGTCACCACGCGGCCCACCGCCTCCACCGAGTCCTTCGTGCAGGGCGTGGGCAGGCCCGCGAGGCTCAGGCTCACCACGGCGTCCCCCGCCCGGGCCCGCGCCGAATCATCCGTATGCGCGTCGATGACGGAGCGGTAGCGCTCGATGGCCTGCTCGCGCGAGAGCGTGGCCTCCGCCTTCTGGGCCTCCTCCAGCGCCAGCCGCGCCAGGCGCTCCGGCGAGTTCAGGTAGCCGTCCACGCCCGACCAGAGCAGCGAGCCCGCGATCCCGGCGAGCACCAGCCGCTGCCACACGCGCGTCACGGGGCCGAGCGACTCCTTGGAGTAGAACTGGTACGCGTTGCCTTCCACCTCGCGCACCCGGTAGGCCGTCAGCGGGAACACGGGGATGAAGATCAGGCTGATGAAGTACGTGGCCACGTAGGAGCCGTCCGGGGCCTCGTCGCGCTTGCCGTACAGCCCCACGCCGCAGCCGTTGAGGCGGAAGAGGGTGGGGGCGCCATTCAGGGGGCGCGAGCCCCGGAGCGCGGTCTGGGCCGCCTGCTTCAGCACCAGCTGGCGGGTGTCCTTCACCACGCGCTTGAGGAGGGCGTCCGCCTTGTCGAAGCGGCCCTTGCCCAGGAGCCACCCCGCGTACGCGAAGCGGCAGAAGACGTCCGGCTCGGCCAGTCCGGCCTCGAGCTCCGCGCGCTGCGCGGCGTCCTCGCACAGCTTCACGGCCTTCTCCAGCAGGCGGCGGCAGCCCTCGGCGCTGCCCGTGGCGTGCAGGAGCGCCGCGACCCGGCTGGCCACGCCCGCCACCCGCTTGCGCACGAGCACCTTCAGCTCGGCCTCGTCGGCCTCCTCCAGCGCGCCGGACAGGCCGTCGAGCACCCGCTCCATGCCCTGACGCACCATGTCCACGCGGACCGTCATGCCCTTCCAGTCCGTCCGCTCCGGATCCGGCTCCAGCACATCCTCGGCGAGCAACCCCGCGACATGGCGGATGTCCTCGGCCAGCGTGTTCAAGCGCTCCATCGGTTCCCCCCTCCAGGGACTGAATGCGCGCGGGACCATAGGCGATACGCCCGGTGGGGGCGAGCCCCCGTCACGCCAGGCGCCACTCTTGCAGAGTCCACGGAATGGAGCCCGGGGAGGGCCCTCACGTGGACATGACGACGCACCGGCGCGACCTCGCCATCTGGGGCTACGCCTTCGGCTACTTCGCTTGCTACGCGCCCTACAGCGCGCTCACCAAGGCGCTTTCACGCGGAGCGTTGGACGGAATGACGCGCGGTATCTCCGGATTCGAGCTGCTGCCCTGGAGCACGCTCGCGTCCGGGGTGGGCATGTTCCTCTTCCTCACCGCGCGGGGCTGGTGGCAACACGCGAGCACCCGCACGGTGCTGGGCGTGAGGGTGCCCTTCCCCGGCCCGTGGACGTTCCTCTCGGGGCTGTGCTCGGCGGCCATCATCGCCACCACCACGCTGGCCTATACCTTCAGCGGCACGTCCATCGTCTTCATGATGCTGCTCATGCGCGGGGGCGTGCTCATCCTCGCGCCGGTGGTGGACCTGCTGAGCCGGCGCCGGGTGGCGTGGCCCTCGTGGGTGGCGCTCGGGCTGAGCTTCGGCGCCGTGGCGGTGGCCACCGCGCCCGGTGTGGATGCCCGCGTCACCACGGCGGCGCTGGTGGACCTGGGCGTGTACCTGCTCGGCTACTTCATCCGGTTGCGCTTCATGAGCCACCTGGCCAAGACGGGGGAGCCCACGGCCGGCATCCGCTACTTCGTCGAGGAGCAGATGGTGGCCACGCCCGTCCTCGTGGCGGCCCTGGCGGTGGGCGCGCTCATCGGCGAGGGGCCCGTGCTCACCGACATCCGCCACGGCTTCACGGAGCTGTTCTCGCGCGGGCGGGTGCTCGAGGAGCTCTTCGTGGGCGTGCTGTCCCAGGGCACCGGCATCTTCGGAGGCCTCATCCTGCTGGACCACCGGGAGAACTCCTTCTGCGTCCCGGTGAACCGCGCCTCCAGCATCGTCGCGGGCGTGGTGGCCACGGGGCTGCTCTCCGCGCTGCTCGGAATGCCGGGCGCGGGGAAGCGGGAGCTGGTGGGTGCCGCGCTGGTGATGGGGGCCATGCTGGTGCTCGGCCTCCCCACGGTGCTCGCGGCCCGCCGCGCGGCGAAGCGGGCCGCTGGACTCCCGGAGGCTGGCGCTCCGGGACGGTGAGGCTACTTCTCCTCGGTCACGTGCAGCGTGAGGACGGGGCAGGGGGCCCGGGCGATGACCTTCTGGGCCACGCTGCCCAGCAGCAGCCTCGGCAGGCCCCGGCGGCCGTGCGTGCCCATGACGATCAGATCGAACCCGCCCGTCTCGGCGACGCGCAGGGTGGCCGCGGCGGGCTCACCCACCTCCAGCCGCTGGGTGATGGGACCCGGGGCGTTGAGCTCGCCGATGAGCGTGGTCAGCTCCTGGCGGGCCGCATCCAGCGCCGTCTTCTCCAGCGACTGGGGATTCCAGCCCGGCGCGGCCACCAGGAGATCCGGCGCCACGTACTGGGGCGGCTCCCAGGCGTGCATCACCTCGATGGAGGCATTGAACGGTTTGGCCAGCTGCACCGCGTAGTCGATGACGGCCTTGGAGCCCTCCATCAGGTCCACGGGGACGAGGATGCGAGAAGGCGTGGGCATGGATATTCCCTCCGTTGCGGCCCGGACCCTGGAGTGGGGCGGGTGCTCTGCTGCTTCATCCCTGGAAGATGCGTGCCAGGGCCGTTTCACGCACCGTGGGGTGTCCGCGCGCAAACTCTTCCGCGCGGTGCGGAAGGGGCGCAAGCCTTGCGCGGGACGGCGGCCTGCCCGGAGGGGTGGGGGCGGGGCCCGGGGGTGTCCGAAATGAAAAACGGCGGCCCCGTGAGGAGCCGCCGCTGGTCCCCGCGCGCCCCAGAGACGCGCGGGAACACCTGAAGCCGGAATTACAGGCCGATCTCGGCCAGGCGGGCGCGGATGGCCGTGGCCTCGACGCCCCGGTTGGAGGCGCTGGTGCTGTAGTTGGTGCCGACGCCCACGTGGTGCAGGCCGATCACCAGGTGCGCGTTGGCGGCGCCCGCGCCCGCGAACACCGGCGAGCCGGAGGAGCCGCCCAGCGTGTCCGCGTTGTAGGACAGCTCGTTGGTGGTCACGTTGGTGTTGAGCACGGTGCCCGGCGAGTACTTCTTGTTGGGCACGCAGCTCGGGGTCGCGATGTAGTCGCAGTTCTGGTGGACGATGTACATCGCGGAGCTGTTGGCCGCGTTGGTGCTGGCCACCGTCAGCTTCCCGTACACCTGGCCGGGCAGGTAGCCGTTGAGGGGCTTGCACGTGAGGACGGTCATGTCCTCGGCCGTCCAGGTGCGCACGAAGGTGGAGCAGTCGTACCAGATGCGGCTGGTGGAGGCGACGCCGTTCTCGTAGTTGAAGGACACCCGGGCGCCCACCGCGTCCGCGCTGCTGCCGACGCAGTGGTTGTTGGTGACGATCTTGTCATTGGCCACCAGCCACGCGGTGCAGCGGCTGCCCACGGCGGGGATGGACAGATAGCCCACCGCCTTGGAGCGGATGCGCTCGGTGCTGGTGGAGCTCAGCGACGTGACCTCCGACCAGTTCACCGAGCCGACGATGACAGGGGACTCGACCGAGGCCGCGTCGGCGTTCGGAACGTCCTCGGGCAGCTCCGCCACACCACAACCCGTCAGACCCACCACGAGGAACGCACGGACCAGCTTCAGGCTCATAAAGGGGCTCTCTCTCTGTCGCGCGGGGAAGTGCGCGCGGCCAGTCTGATGGCACTTGCCGTGCCAATCCCCCAAGTGGCTGTTTTCACTCGGGACAGGTCCTTTCTCATGGGCTGATGGTGGTGCGTCCGCGCTCCTGTTTCTGGGTTGTAGATGTAAAAGGGTTGCACAAATCCGGACGAAACCCGAGTCGGCCCCGGACCTTATGGGCTCCAAGCGAGTGTCCTGAAACAGAACATCATGCTTTCTGGGATTTGTAGCGAAAACGGACAATTCACGCGGCATGTCCGGGGAGCAGGGGGGCGTGGGGGGCGCTCGGCCCGACGCGCCATGTGAGGGTTGTGCCAGGTGCCTAGTTTTCCTCTTTGGCGGAAGGAGGAGCCATGCGTCCACCCATTGACTCGGGCACGGTCCTCATCACCGGGGCCTCCTCGGGGATTGGCAGGGAGCTCGCCCGCCAGCTCGCCCGCCGGGCCCGGACCCTGGTGCTGGTGGCGCGCCGGGAGGAGCGCCTGGAGGCCCTGCGCGACGAGCTGCTCGAGCGCAACCCCACCCTGGGCGTGGTGGTGGAGCGGTGCGATCTGGCCCAGCCGGACGAGGTGGACTCGCTCCTGGACTCGCTGCACCGGCACCTGGTGCGGGTGGACGTGCTGGTGAACAACGCCGGCCTGGGGGACTACGGCCTCTACGAGCAGGAGAGCTGGGCGCGCATCCACCAGATGGTGCAGGTGAACGTGACGGCGCCCCTGCTGCTCACCCACCGGTTGTTGCGGCGCATGGTGGAGCGCAAACGCGGCGGCATCCTCAACATCGGCTCCTGTTGGGCGCGGGCCTTCCTCCCGGGCCTGGCCGTCTACAACGGCACCAAGCACTTCCTCGATGGGTTCACCGAGTCGCTGCGGCTGGAGTTGATGGGCACGGGGGTGGTGGTGACGCAGGTGGCGCCCGGGCCCGTGGACACCGAGTTCAACGAGGTCGCGGGCACCCAGACACTCGCCGGCCGGGCTCCGTCGTGGTTGCGCATCTCCGCGGCGCAGTGTGCCCGCGAGGCCCTCGAGGGATTCGATCGGGCCCGGCCGCTCGTGCACCCGGGCCTCGCGTACCGGTGGTTGGTGCGGATGTCGTCGCTCATGCCCCGGGGCGTGCTGCGGGCCGCGGGCCTTCCGGCCGCCCGACAGCTCCGGCACGGCACCTCGCTGCTGGATCCCGCGCACCCGGATACCGGCCAGCGCGTGTTGCTGGCCGGGGGTCCCGAGGGGGTGTGAGCATAGGGCTCGTGGTGTGGGGGCCGTCTATACTGGCGGGCCTATGAGCCACCATGTGTTGGCAGTTTTGAGTCTCCTGTTGCTGTCCGCCTGTAGCATGCCGTACCCCGCCGCGGGAAACGCCGACGCGGGCTCCGGTAGTGATGCGGGACTCGACGGAGGGCAGACGGATGCCGGAGGGGAATACGATCTCCCATCGATTCCCTACACGGTGGACCCGGCCCCGCCCATCGAGGCTCCCCAGGAGACCTGGACGTTCGTCCCGGTTCCCGACGCCCACTGCGCCAACGGCACGTCCACGGGCATGGCCGTCAACCTGACCGGCCGCTCCAACCAGGTCGTCATCTTCCTCGCTGGCGGCGGCGCGTGTTGGGAGGCGGCGGCCTGCGCGCTCGGCACCGCCACGCACATCAACGACACCATGGGCGAGGGCCCCGTCCTGGCCGAGGCCCGGGCATCGAATCTGGCGGTGTTCTTCGACCGCGCCGACACCGGCAACCCGTTCCGTGACGCGAGCTTCGTCTACATTCCCTACTGCACCGGAGACCTTCACGGCGGGACGCGCGTCCACACCTATGACTGGTTCGGCCCGAGGAGGCTCGAGCACGTCGGCGCCCGGAACATGGACGCGTACCTGCGGCGGCTGCGGCCCACCTTCCCCAATGCCGGCCGGGTGTGGCTCACGGGGGTGAGCGCGGGGGGCTACGGTGCGACCCTCCACGGGTGGCGCGTGCAGAAGGCGCTGCCGTGGGCGCGGGTCGATGTGCTGAATGACTCGGGGCTCATCATCGACACGGCGGGGGATGGCCGCTACGGAACGATGCGTCAGAACTGGGGCCTCGAGTTCCCTCCCGGCTGCACGCAGTGCGAGGCGGGCCTCTCGGCTGTGCTCGACAGTTCGGCGCGGTTGCTGGCCGCGCCGCGCCGCTACGGCATGCTCGGCTACCTCCAGGACGGAACCATCGCCGCCTACTTCGGACTGACTGGCGCCCAGGTCCAGACCCGGTTGGAGGCGGTGCGCGCCTCGGCGGCCTCGAACATGAAGACGTACTACCTGCCAGGCGATCCGCACGTGGTCCTGTCCACTCCGAATATCGCCACCAGCACGGGGCTCACCGCGAGGGAGTGGGTGCGGAGGTTGGCCGAGGACGACACGACCTGGGAGCACGCGGGCCCTTGAGCCGGCCCCCGTCGGCCGGTGAATCGGAAAAACTCCGGGGGGCGGCCGAAGCGCCCCCGCGCCTCGTGCCGCCCCCCGTGAGGTGCTGCCCGTCTACAGTCCCGCCCCGCTGATCAGACCGGGATGTGGTCGGAGATGATGGGCTCCGGCATGCCCCGCGAGCGGCGTCCGAACTGGGTGCGGATGACCGCGCCGAAGCCCACCAGCGCCGCCGCCACCACCACCAGCGTTCCCAGCACCGGAATCCGCCCCACCACCAGCAACAGCAGCAGCCCCAGCGCCATCACCATCGCCTGCGTCTTGCGGCCGCGCATCACCGGCAGCCGCGTGCCGATGCTGCTCGCCACCGCCGTGAAGCCCACCGCCGCCGCCAGGGGCGGGAGCAGCCACAGCGCCACCGCCACCGGGATGCCGATGATCGTCACCGCGAGGACGATCGACACCACGAGCAGGGGGATGGACGCGGGAAGCAGCGCCAGCGTCCCCACCAGTCCCACCACTCCGCCCGCGAGCGGCTTCGCCTGGATGTCCTCCGCCAGCGCCTTCATCCGCGCGGGGAAGAGCATCTGTCCCAGGAAGCCCAGTCCGAACAGCACCGCGAACTGGATGAGGAAGGCGGCGAAGCCACCGCTCCCGTGCCGCTCCTCCCGCTCCTCGTCGTCATCGCCGGCGTCCGGGTGCTTCGCCTTCCTCAGGCCGTGCTTCAGCTCGCCGGAGATCACCTTGCCGAGCTTCGCGCCGCCGAAGGACTCGGTGCTGCCCTCGACGCGCGCCCCGTCCTGCTTGACGACGGCGCCGCCGAAGGACGAGACGTCTCCCTTCACCACGGCGTTGGGGCCGAGCACCACGTTGCCGCCGAAGGCGTGGGCGTCTCCATCCACCTGGCCGTCGATGTCCAGGTTGCCGCCGAAGACGACCGCGTCATCGTCCACGTGCCCCTTCACCGTCAGGTTGCCGCCGTAGACGACGGCGCTGTCCACCGCCTCGCCCTCCTTGACCTCGATGGAGCGGCCGCGGGCCACCACGTCCCGCGAGCCGTTGCTGGAGCGCCGCGCCTCCTTCATCTTCTGGCGCATGCGCTCCTTCACCTCGTCCTCGTCCACGGCGCTCTCGGCCACCGCGTCCGCGTCGTGCGGGGGCGTGGGCGGCGGAGGCGCCACGGCGGGCACCGGAGGCACGGGGGCCGCCGCGTTGGCGTTCTCCGAGCCCGTCCCCACGGAGCGCACCGTGAAGATGCCGTCCTGCTCGTCCAACTGCAACGAGTGGGCGCGGGCCACGGTGCGCAGCGCCTGCCGGGCGCTCACGTTGTTGAGGTAGACCTCGGCGGGCGCGTCCATCGGGCCGATGAGCACCAGGTTGAGCCCGCCTTCCTCGGAGATCTCCTGGAGCACGTCCTTCAACGTGCCGCGGGCCTGGATGCTGATGGTGGTGTCCTCGGCCTGGGGCTGGGCGTTCCGCGTCTGGGCGAGGGCAAGGGGCGAGGCGAGGAGGGCCGCGGAGAGCAACAGGCCCCGGGAATTGAAGGGTTTCATGGCGACACTCACGCTTCGGAAGGGGTGGGACCGTTGCCGATCAGCCGCTTGAGGCCGAACACGGACGAGAGGATGACGAAGGCGACCAGGGCGACCAGCGGGCCGGCGGCGGTATTCCACAGCGCGTGGACTCCGCTCATCAGGGCCTCTGTGAAGGCCGTGCCGCCCACCAGGGTGCGGGCCACCGACTTGCCGAGCCCGCTCAGGGCCGCGTCGCTGGTGAGCAGCAACCCGAGCCCCATCATCAGCGAGGCGCCGAGGATGGACAGGCCCGTCCACAGCTCGCGGCGCACGGGCGTGGGCTCGGCGGCGACCCGCGCCATCACCTTGTGCACCAGATCCGCCGGGGGGAGCGGATCCGCCAGCCGGCACAGATCCTTCTCCAGCAGCCGGTGCTCCTCGATGATGGCGGTGCACAGCGGGCACTGCTCCGCGTGCTCCAGGGCGGGACCTTCACCGGCCTCCAGCTCGGTGAAGAGCACCTCGAGGTCCGGGCATTCGATGGACGTGGGGGTCATGTCGGCTCCTCCGGGCTCATGTGCTTGCGGAGCTTCTCCCGGGCGCGGAACAGGCGCGCCATGATGGTGCCGGGCGCGCAGCCCAGCACCTGGGCGATCTCCTTCGTGGTGCGCTTCTGCACGTAGTAGAGCGCCAGCACCTCCCGGTCGTCGGCGGACAGGGTGGCGAGCGCCGCCTCGAGCGACTGGCGCTCCTGGCGGGCGATGGCGCCGTCCTCGAGCGAGGCCTCTCCGTTGGGGAGGACCTCCTTCATGGGCTCGAGCTCCTCCGTCTTCACCTTGGTGCGCCGGCGCAGCAGGTCCAGGCACAGGTTGCGGGTGATGGCCATCACCCACAAGTCGAAGGGGCGCGCGTCGTCGTACTTGTGGAGGTTCTGGTAGGCGCGGAGGAAGGCCTCCTGGGCGATCTCGGAGGCCTCGGCCTCGTTGCCGAGCAGGCGCAGGGCCAGGCCATAGACCGGGCGTTGCACGCTGCGCACGAGCGACTCGAAGGCGGACGGGTCACCCCGCCGGGCGGCGGCCACATCCGCCTTCCAGGGAGTGGCCGGGGCGTCATCGGCCATCAGCATGCCGATAGCCCGGGCGAGGTCCGCGACGTTTGCTGCGTTGAGGGCGAGAGCGTTCACGCCCAGGTCTACGGAACATGTCTGGCCTGATTGCACCGCCGGGAAAATCGGCGGTCCCTGTTACTTTTTCTTCCGTGATTCCGGGCGCTTGGCCGCCTGCTCGCGCCGCGCCTGCTCCTTGGCGTCTTTTTTCTGCCGCTGGCGCTCCAGGAATCCGGCCGAGGGCTGGGACGGGCGGTGGTCCTGGGCGGGCTCCCGGGCCTGGGTCCGCCTGCCGGGGGTGGGGGCACCTTCCGGAGCCGGGGAGCGCCGGGCGGCCCGGGGGCCCGCCGTGGGTGCCGCCCTGGGCTCGGAGAGGGGAGGGGTGGGCGCGGGGGCCCTGCGGGGTCCCCGGGGCGCGAAGGCGGTGTCGCCCGACTCCCGCTCGTTGTCGTCCCTGTCCTCGACGGGGGCGCGCCAGGACTCGCGGATCTGCTGCGCGGTGTCCTCCGCGTACTCGAAGTGGAAGAGCCGCTTGATGACGAGCGTGGCGTAGGCGCCGGGGGGCAGGGTGAAGGCGATGTTCACCTTGAGGTAGCCCCGGTTCAGGTCATCGTTCTGCACGCGGCCGATGACGAGCTTGTGCGGGATGACGACGGTGGGGCGCTCCTCGTGCTTGAAGTAGAGCATGCGCGAGGCCTCCTCGATGCGGAGGTCCTGCAGCTTCAGCTTCTCGCGGCCGAGCACCCACTCCACGGCCTGCTTCACCGTCGGATCCCCGAAGGTGCTGTCCGGGGCGAGCAGCGGGAAGGTGGACGAGCGCAGCGCCTCGAGCACCCCGGCGTCGGCGTCGCGGTGGAAGAGCAGGGTGCCCGCCTGGTACTTCAGGGGGAAGAGGTTCTCGCGGGGCAGCAGCAGCTGGAGGTAGCGCCGCACGCCCTCGTTCCAGAGGTAGCTCTGGTAGGTGAAGAGCAGCATGGCGCGGTAGGACGCGTCGATCTGCAGGAAGGCGCGCAGGTAGTCGCCGGGGTGCTCGCGCAGGGACTTGAGGATGCGGTGGTACTTGCGGCTGCCCTCGAAGGGGACGCGCGCGTCCCACTTGCCCCAGTTCTCGCGCCAGAAGGCCTTCACCTTGGCGTCCTCGCTGCGGTCCAGCTCCGAGGGCTGGGCGAGGTAGTTGCGCAGCGCGGCCTCGAAGTCACCGCGGATGAGATCCTTGGCGATGAAGCCCTGGCCGTGCTTGAGCGAGCCGAAGCGCTGGCTGTCGAAGTAGTTCACCACGCCCAGGCGGTTGATCTCCGCGGCGGCGCGGTTGAGCGGGCCAATGGACTCCTCCGTCAGCATGCGCACGGTGACGGCGAAGCGGTTGGAGGTGATGTTGGCGGCCGACAGCGGCTGATCCGTGCGCCCCAGGTACTTCAGGCGCAGATCCGGGTCCTGCATGTCCACGTCCGCCCCGTCCACCGCGATGAGCTGCTCGGTGCGGCCCTGCTTGTCCTTCAGGCCGCAGTACGAGATGGAGCCGGGCCTGAGGCCGAAGGCGTCGCGGATGCGGTCCGCCGCGTCGAAGGTGGACAGCTTCTGCTTGTCCATCAGGTAGACGCGGTGGCGACCGCTCGGCACCTCGTCGAAGCGGTACGACTCCTTGACGGAGAAATCCTCGGGCTTCTGCTTGATTCGCACGGGGATCCCTTAACAGCCAGGGTGGCCTGAGAGGAAGGAACGAATGGCCGGGGGCCTGACAACCCGACATCCCGCGGCGTAAGGTGCCGCCCCCCATGAGACTGCTCCCCCTGCTCGTCCTCCTGCTGGTCACCGGCTGTGCCTCCACCCTGTCCACCCTGCAAACGGCGAAGCCGCTCGCCCGGGGCCAGTTCCAGGTCTCCGGCGCGGTGGGCGTCTTCACCCCGGTGGGCCAGCTCGGCACGCTGCTCGACGAGGGCATCCGCCAGGGCAAGTCCATCCGCGACACCATCGAGTCCGGCCAGCCCTACCACCTGGAGGAGGCGGAGGCCCAGCGGCTGCTCGGCGTGGGCATGGCGCTGGCGGTGGCGCCCCCGGGTCCGGCCAACGAGTTGATGATCCGCACCGGCCTGCTGGACTCCCACACCCTGGACCTGGGCCTGCGCCTGAGCACCACCTCCCTGCGCCTGGACGGCAAGGTGCGCCTGGCGCACGGCGGCGATCCCGAGGACTCCCTCCTGCCCGACTACCAGCGCAAGTCCTATGACCTGGCCATCGGCCTGGGCTACTCGCGCCACGTCTTCAAGAGCCCCGTCCTGGACGCCCTGGAGATCGTGCAGATCGACGAGTTCTCCCGGTGGGACCTCGAGGTCCCCGTCTACCTGAGCATGGACCTGGGAGACATCTTCAAGCTGTACGCGGCCCCCAAGTACATCTACAGCCGCACCTCGCTGGACTCGAAGCTGGTGGACCTCTCCCAGGAGGGCCAGGACGTCTCGGGCTTCGACCTGTCCCTGCCGGCCGAGGTGACCAGCCACTTCTACGGCGCCAGTGTGGGCATTGCTTTGGGCTACAAGTACGTCCACTTCTATGCCGAGCTCACCGGCGGCTACACCGACTGCCGCCCCGTCGTCTTCGGCCAGCGGCGCGATCTGGGGGGGGTCACCCTGTACCCGTCCATTGGAATCGCCTTCAAGAATCCGCTGCCGCTGGGCAGGCAGGCGTCCCGTTCGGAGACTCCGCCAGCCCCGCAAAACCCGGTTTCGCTCCCTTGAAGCAGCCCTCCAGGCGGGCGTCCGTGGTCGTTCCGGCGCTTCCACGGCTCTGGTAGTGTCCCGCCGGTTCCGTCGATGTCCGGACCGTCGAGGTCTCGCGCGTGAGTCAAGGTTCCACCCAATCCGCAAAGTCCCTCAACCCGCGGGGGCCGCACCTCAAGGGGCGGTTCCCGGATGGAACGACCGGGGAGTACCCCCTCGGGGAGCTGACGACCCTGGGCCGCCATCCGTCCAACACGGTGCGGCTGGTGGATCGCGAGGTGTCCAAGGAGCACGCCACCATCGAGCGGATGGGACGCGACTTCATCCTGCGCGACCTGGGCTCGTCCAACGGCACCTTCGTCAACGGGCGGCGCGTGGCCGAGCTGCGGCTGCGGGACGGGGATGAGATCAGCCTGGGCACCTCCAAGCTCGTCTTCCACTCCGGGGAGCCGGCGGTGGCCTCGGCACCGCCCGTGGCGGGCCCGAGCGCCTCTCCGGGACGGGCCGCGCCCCGGGTGACGGTGGTGGCGCAGTCGCACTCCATCCCCGCGTTCCTCGCGCAGATGGATCAGCAGGTGCCGCAGAACTTCCGGCCCGCCGAGCAGATCCAGGAGCTGGCCACCCTCAAGCGCGAGTACGAGAAGCTGCGCATCGCCTACGAGTTCCACCGCCAGGTGAGCCAGCAGGGCAAACAGGCGGATCTCTTCGAGCAGATCCTGTCCGTGGCCTTCCAGCTGCTGGCGGCGGACCACGGCGTCGTCCTCAAGCCGGGCCCGGACGGCCAGTTCACCCCGGCGGCGATGAAGCACCGGCAGGGCAGCCAGCCCAACGTGATGGTCTCCGACACCGTGCTGCAGAAGGTGGCCGAGACGAAGAAGGGCGTGCTCACCGCGGACGCCATCATCGACGAGCGCTTCTCCTCCTCGGAGAGCATCGTGGCGCAGGGCATCCGCTCGGCCATGGCGGTGCCGCTGCTGGCCAAGGGCAAGCTGGAGGCGGTGCTGTTCCTGGACTCGCGCCAGCAGACCAACGCCTTCTCGGAGAAGGATCTGACCATCCTCTCGGGCATCGCGGCGCAGGCGGCCATCGCCCTGGAGAACGCGGCGCTGGGCGAGCAGATCCAGGCCGAGGCCATTACCCGCGCCGAGCTCAGCCGCTTCCTGTCGCGCGCGGTGGCCGAGGCGGTGATCCGCGGCGAGACGGAAGACCTGCGGCAGAGCCGGCTGGCGGAAGTGACGTGCCTGTTCGCGGACATCCGCGGCTTCACCACCCTGTCGGAGAACGAGTCTCCGCAGGAGGTGGTGTCCATGCTCAACGAGTTCTTCACCCTGATGGCGGGCGTGGTGTTCCGCCACGAGGGCAACCTGGACAAGTTCATCGGCGACTGCGTGATGGCGGTGTGGGGCCCTCCCTCGCCGCACTCGGACGATCCGGCGCGGGCGCTGCGCGCGGCGCTGGAGATGCAGGACGCGGTGGAGGTGCTCAACGGCTCGCGCATGGCGGCGGGCAAGCGGCCCATCGAGGTGGGCATCGGCGTGAACACCGGCCAGGCCGTCGTGGGCTACATGGGCAGCACCGAGCGCCATGAGTTCACCGCCATTGGCGACACGGTGAACACGGCTTCCCGCCTGTGTGGCCTGGCCCGGGGCGGCGAGGTGGTGGCCAACCAGAGCACCGTGCAGAAGGCCGGCACCGGCTTCGAGGTGGAGCCGCTGCCCGTCACCCAGGTGAAGGGCAAGGAGAAGGGCGTCCAGGCGTTCCGCGTCCTCGGGTTGGAGATCACCAACTCCCAGCGATGAAGACCCTGAACTGCCCCAGCTGCGCGCGCGCGCACGACGTGAGTGGCTTCGCGGAGGGCCATGAGGTGGCGTGTGCCTGCGGTGCGCGCTTCCCGGTGCGGGCCGCGCCGCCCTCCGAGCTGGAGCCCATGCTGTCCGCGCCCACGCTGGTGCGCCACTCGTTGCCGGTGGCGGGGACTGAGCTGGAGCCGAGGGAGCAGGAAGCGGAGGCCACGGGCATGGGTGGCGCGGTGGAGCTGCCGGGCTACGAGCTGGTGCGCGTGCTGGGCCGGGGCGGCATGGGCGAGGTGTGGCTGGCACGGCAGCAGTCGCTGCGCCGCATGGTGGCGGTGAAGATCCTGCCGCCGCGGCTGGCGAAGGATCCCGAGTTCGTCACGCGCTTCGACAAGGAGGCCACGGCGCTCGCGGCGCTCAACCACCCCAACATCGTGCAGATCATCGATCGCGGGGTGGCGGGGGAGCATTACTACTTCGTGATGGAGTACGTGGAGGGGCGCTCGCTGCGCGACGTGATGCGCGAGCTGTCGCCTCCCGAGGCCCTGCGCGTGGCGCTGCAGGTGGCGCGGGCCATCGAGTGCGCGCACGACAAGGACATCATCCACCGCGACCTGAAGCCGGAGAACATCCTGCTGGACGGGCGCGGGCACGTGAAGGTGGCGGACTTCGGGCTGGCGGGCATCCGCCGGCCGGACTCGCGGCTGCAGCTCACCGCCACGGCGGTGGCCATGGGGACGCTCAACTACATGGCCCCGGAGCAGCGCCGGGACGCGAAGAACGTGGATGGGCGGGCGGACCTCTTCTCGTTCGGCGTGGTGCTCTACGAGATGCTCACCGGCGAGGTTCCGGTGGGGCGCTTCAAGCTGCCGTCCGAGCGCGTGCAGGGGTTGGACGCGCGGGTGGACGCGGTGGTGGCGCGGCTGCTGGAGAACGAGCCCGAGGCACGCTTCCCGAAGGCCGCCGAGGTGTGCCAGGCGCTGGAGGGGCTCGTATCGAGCACCTCGCTGCCGCCGGGAGCGCTGCGGGCCCAGGAGGAGCTGAGCCCGGTGCGCAGCCGGCTGCGGACGGGCTGGCGCACGGTGCGGGCGGTGCTCTCGGTACTGGGCGGGCTGGTGGTGATCTTCGCCGGAGCGAGGCAGGTGCTGGGTCCGGCGACCCTCTACCAGGGGACCACCGGGAAGCTGGTGCTCGGATCGTGGGGTCCCTGGTGGAAGGAAGCGGGCAAGCCGTGGCCGGCCAACACGGAGGGGGATCTGTTCGTCCACTCGATGATGGAGGACCAGACGGACGGGAAGGTGCGGCTGCGGGTGGACTTCATGCCGGGCAACGAGGAGCTGAATGCCCACGCGGGGACGTGGAAGCTGGAGAACGGACAGCTCCATGTCATCCAGGGCGGCGATGAGACCACCGATGGGCAGCTGATTCCGCGTGCGTACCTGGCCCACCGCTACTTCTCCAGCGACGACTTCACCGTCGAGGCGCTGATGAGCGCGACGCCACTGGACAAGGGTTACGTCCAGGAGCCGGACGCGCAGCACTACGCCGAGCTGTCCTACCGCGTCACGGGCCTGCAGGTGTCCGTCTTCGCCATCCCGGAAGCGGGCATGCGGCTGGGCTGGAAGTACACCACCCCGGAGGGCGAGATCGTGGCGGGCAACAGCTCGCAGGACGTGGAGAGCCTGGTGCAGGACGAGACGCCCGTGCCCTGGCACCCCTTCCGCGTGAAGCTGCAGCTCAAGAAGAAGAAGAACGGCGTGGACGTGGCCGCGTACCTCAACGGCGCCTCCGAGCCCTTCGCGTCCAAGTTCCTGGAGGGCTTCCAGGGGCGTTCGGCGAAGGTGGCGCTGGGGTGCCGCAACCTGGTCTGCACCTTCGACGAGGTGGTGGTGCGGGGCCTCCCGACGAAGAAGTCCACGAACACCCACAAGGTGGCGGAAACCCAACAGGAGTGACGGCACGCCTCGTCCTGGAGGACGAGCCCGCGTCCGCGAGTGCACGGGAGCACGCTCCCGGTGTGCTCTTGCGGAAGGCGGAAGGCGGGAGGCGTCTCCACCTTTGGCCGGGACTCCAGGTCGAGGGGGAGCCATGGACTTGCGGTGGGCATTCGCCCCGCTGTACGCGGCGAGCCTGGGTGCACTGGTGGTCGCGGCGTTCGCCTTTGGCCGCAAGGACGCCCGCGCCTTCATGCCGCAGTGGCCGATGGCGTGGTTCGGACTACTGGCGGTGCTCTTCGCGCTCGTCGCGCTGCGGGACGGGGCCGGTCCCTTCACCTGGGTGTCCCTGGGATCGCTCGGTGACGGGCTGGGCCTGGCGCTGCTGGTGGCGGCGGCGGGGCTGGCGGTGGTGGGCTCCCGCGTCTGGGTGCGCGCGGACGCGCTGCGGGCCGAGGCCCCCCGGAGCATCGACGAGGGCGTGGCGGCGCTGCGCGCGGGCCGCTCGCCGGGGTGGGGCGTGTACCGGGGCCGGCTGGCGTCGAGCGATCAGGTGACGTCGCCGGGCGGCGTGGTGTGCGCCTTCTACGAGGCGGAGCTGCGCGGCGTCATGCCGGACGGGAGCAAGGGTCCGCTGCTGTCCCTGGAGCGGGCGTACGCGCCGGTGCTGCAGGTGAGGGGAGCGCGGGCCGAGGCGGCGGTGAGCTTCTCGCCGAAGCTGTTGCTGGCGCCGGTGCGCATCCTCCGCTGCCAGATGAGCCAGCCCCTGGCGGAGACGGGCACGGGCGTGCCGGCGGAGGGACGGGTGGTGGAGGAGTCGCTCTCGTACGAGCGGGTGGGGCGGCTCGGCGAGGAGTGCCTGGTGGTGGGCGAGCTGCGGCAGGGGCCGGTGCCGGGCGTGTACGAGCTGCGCGGGAAGCAGGGTGGCCCGGCCATGGTCATCCTGGGCAACGCGGGCGAGGGCACGGGCACGGTGCTGGCAAGGCGGGCCTGGAAGCTGTTCGCGCTGGCCGGAGCGCTCACCGTGGCCGCGGCCTGGGTTCTCGCGGGCTGAGGCAATCTGCCCCTCGGGGGTGCTTTGCCCCAGAGAGGTTCTGTTACCGACGGTAACAGCGGTTACGAAATCACACTGAACACATCGCGGCACCTTGGGACCACCAGAGTGTGGGCTTCGATGGTACGGACGTTGCGTTCGCAGCCTCCAGGCACCCATTCGACCCCACAACCCCAGGGAAGCCATGAAGAATGCTCGACTTGCCGTACTGATCGCCTCGGGAGGACTCTGCTCGGCCACCACCGCACTGGCCCAGACCCCCACCCCGGGCACCGGTGACGCCATCCCCCCGTCCGCCACGCAGCCCGCCCCGACTCCGACGCCGCCCCCGGCCACCCCTCCAGCCCCCACCGCCGAAAGCGCCGACGAGAACTTCTTCCGGTTCTACGGCATCCTCAACCCGCGCTTCGTGACGGCCACCGGCGCGGTGGAGTCCTTCAGCCAGCCCAACGAGTCGGCCATCACCGCCGCGGGCAACCCCGTCTATTCCAACTTCCCGGACTCGGCCCGCCACTCCTTCCAGGTGGCGCAGTCGCGCGTGGGCTTCTGGCTCAACGAGAAGGGACCCCTGAGGGCCCAGGTCGAGATCGACTTCGTGGACTTCACCAAGGCCACGCCCACCGTGGCCAGTGTGCCCCGCCTGCGCATCGCGCACGTGGACTACACCATCGCCCCCGGCCACAGCGTGTCCCTGGGGCAGGACTGGGATCTGCACGCCCCGCTCAATCCGCACGGCATCAACCTGGTGGGCGCGCTCTTCCAGGCGGGCAACAGCGGCTTCATGCGCCAGCAGTTCAAGTACTTCTACACCACGCCGAGCTTCGAGCTGGGCGCGGCGGTGGGCTTCCCCGCCCCGGACGTCGCGGCCAAGGACGCGATGCTCGAGATCGGCGCCCTGCCCACCCTGGCGGTGCGCGGCACCTACAAGTTCGGCAAGAGCCGGGTGGGCGCCTCGGCGCTCGCCACGCGGCTTCCCTTCAACTTCAGGGCCACGGACGAGCGCTTCGCCACCGCCTTCGGCACCGCGCTCTTCACCGAGCTGGCGCCCTCCGACAACACCAACATCCGGGTGGAGCTCAACTTCGGGCAGAACGCCGCCAACCTGGGCATGCTGTCGCTGTCCCAGGGCCGCGCCGCCACGGACGTGCAGGAGTTCGGCGGCTTCATCTCGGTCCGCCAGGTGCTGACGGGCATTCACGCCGTCTACGGCATGGCGGGCTACCAGCGGGTGATCGAGCCCTCGAAGGTGGTGCCCAGCTACGACTATCCCGCCGCCGGTGGTGCCGCCACCCTGTCGGGCACCGGTCCGGGCCTGGAGCACAACGGCGCGGTGCGCCTGGGCTATGAGATCAAGCCCAACCGCAGGCTGGCCTTCGTGCTGGAGGGCTTCCTCTACCAGTCGCGCCACCGGCTGCAGGCGGTGGACCTGCCGAACGTCAATCCGGTGCGCACCTCGCTGGGCCTCGAGACGGGCGCCATCCTGAGCTTCTGAGCCTGTCTCCGGCGAGAAGCTCCAGAGGGCAGGGCGCGTGCTCCCCGGGCACGCGCCCGCTCAGGCCGTCACCTTCTGGAACTGGCGCACGCTCAAGCCGAGCAGCGCGGCGGAGAGGGCCATCAACGCGAGCACGTTGGGCAGCAGGTCCATCAGCCCCGCGCCGCGCAGCACCACGCCGCGCATGATCTCCACCATGTGCGTGGCCGGAAGGATCCGTCCGAGGGCGTACAGGGGCCACGGCAGGCCGGACACGGGGAAGATGTAGCCGCTGAGGAAGATGGACGGGAGGATGAAGAGCTGGGACATCTGCTGTGCCTGCGCCTGCGTCTTCGCGCGCGTGGAGACGAACAGCCCCAGCGACAGCAGCGCGAACAGGTACACCACGGCCATCGCGAAGAGGAACACCAGGCTGCCCCGGATGGGCACGCTGAAGGCGAAGCGCATGGCCAGCAGGATGAGCGTCATCTCCCCCATGCCCAGCAGCAGGTAGGGCACCAGCTTGCCCAGCATCAGCCCGAGCGGGTGCACGGGCGTCACCAGGAGCTGCTCCAACGTGCCCTTCTCCCGCTCGCGCACGATGGCCACCGCCGTGAGCAGCGTGGCGACGATCTGCAGCAGCACGGCCACCAGTCCCGGGATGATGTAGTTGGCCGTACGGCCACTCGGGTTGAAGAGGATGAGCGGGTGTGTGTCGAGCACCGGCCTGGCCGCGGTGCCCACCCGCTCGGAGATGGCGTCCAGGTTCACCTTCGCCGCCAGCCCGTTCACCGCCGCCAGCGCCTGCGAGCTGACCACCGAGTCCGAGCCATCGATGAGCACCAGGATCGACGCATGTGCTCCCGGAGCGGCGCCCGTTCGCGCGGCCCCGAAGTCCGGAGGCAGCACCACGCCCACCTTCGCCCGGCCCTGGACGATGCGCTCACGGGCCTCGCCCGGATCCGATGTCACCAGCACCACGCGGAAGGTTTCGGTGGCCTCGAGCTGCTCCACCAGCTCGCGGCTGGCGCTCGTCCGATCCTGGTCCACCACCACCGTGGGCACGTGCCGCACCGTCTGATCCAGGAACCCGAACAGGATGAGCTGGAAGAGGGGAATGGAGAGCGCGGCCATGAGCGTGGCCCGATCCCGGCGCACATGGACGAACTCCTTGCGCATCACGGCGACGAAGGAATCCCAGATGGCACGCAGGTTCATGGGTGGACCTCCACGAGCCCGGAGTGGGGCGGCGGGGCCGTGCCCGGGCCCTCCCGCTCGCGCGCGGCCTGCTCGGTGAGCGCCACGAAGACGTCCTCCAGCGAGGGCGCGATGGGACGCACCTCCGCGCCGGGGAAGCCCGCTTCCTCCAGCCGCGCGAGCACCTCGGCGTCCGTGAGGCCCGTGTCCACCAACGCCTCCACGGACTGTCCGAAGAGGGTGGTGCCCTGACACCAGGGCACGGTGCGCAGGAAGGCGAGCGCGCGCGCCGGGTGCGGCGTCTCCACCGCGAGCCGGCGCTGGCCCGGACGGTGGACCGCGGGCAGCTGCTTGAGCTCCTCCGGCGTGCCCGTGACGAGCAGCTTCGAGAGGTACAGGTACCCCACCTCGCCGCAGCGCTCGGCCTCGTCCATGTAGTGCGTGGTGACGAAGAGCGTGACGCCCTCGGCCGCCAGCAGGAAGAGCAGATCCCACAGCTCGCGCCGGGCCACCGGATCGATCCCGGCCGTGGGCTCGTCGAGGAACACCACCCGCGGCTCGTGCATCAGCGCCGCCCCCAGCGCCAGCCGTTGCTTCCACCCGCCCGACAGTTGTCCCGCCCGCCGCTCCAGGTACGGGCGGATGTGCGTGAGCTCCACCGCCGCCTCCAGCCGCCGCCGGGCCCGCTCCCCGGACAGGCCGTAGATGCGCGCGTAGAAGCGGAGGTTCTCCAGGACGGTCAGGTCCTCGTAGAGGGAGAAGCGCTGGCTCATGTAGCCGATGCGGCGGCGGATCTCCTCGCCCTCGCGCGCCACGTCCAGGCCGAGCACCCGGGCTCCTCCCTCGGTGGGGGACAGCAGCCCGCAGAGGATGCGGATGAGCGTGGACTTGCCGCTGCCATTGGGCCCGAGCAGCCCGTAGATGGAGCCGCCGTGGACCTGGAGATCCACGCGGTCCAGGGCAGTGAAGTCCCCGAAGCGCCGGGTCAACCCCCGCACGGAGATGGCGGGCTCGGGGGCGCTCATTTCGGCACCGTGACGTAGGCGGCCATTCCCGCGCGCAGCAGGCGCAGGCCATCGTCGCGCAGGCCGATGCGTGTGGCGAACACCTGCGAGGCGCGCTCGTCCGGCGTCTGGAGGTTGCGCGGGGTGTACTCGCCCTGGGAGGCGATGGTCTCCACCACGCCCGTGAAGCTGCGATCCGGGAAGGAGTCCACGCGCACCGGCACCTCGCTCCCCGGCCGCAGCCTGCCGAGGTGCGTCTCCGGCACGTAGATGCGCACGTAGAGCTGCTCATCCTCCACCAGCGTGGCCGCGGTGGCATTGGCCGGGAGCAGATCCCCAGGCCGCAGGTCCAGGGACTCCACGCGGGCGGCCACGGGCGCGCGGATGGTCAGCTCCCCCAGCGCCACGTCGATGGCCTCCAGCCGTCCCCGCGCGGCCTCCACCTGGCCCTGCTGCGCGCGCACGTCCGCGTCCGTGCCCTGCTCCAACTCCTGGAGCCGGGAGCGGCGGGCATCCCGCTCGGCACGGGCCTGGCGGAGCGTGGCCTCGGCGGTGTCGAGCTCGGCGCGGGTGTTCACCTGCTGCTGGAAGAGCGTGCGCGCCCGCCGTGCATCCAGCTGCGCCTTGTCCAGGGCCACCTGGGCGGCGGTGAGCTCGGCGCGGGCGCGGGTCACCTGCTCGGCGAGGCTGCCGGTTCCCCGCCTGGAGCCCTGTCCCTGGAGTTTGTCGAGCGTGGCCTGGGCCTGGAGCAGCTGGCCCTCGGCCTGCAACCGCTGGGCGGGCAGGTCTCCGGCTTCCAGAAGAACGAGGGGCTGGCCGGGCTCCACGCGCTCACCCTCGCGGACGAGCACGTCCTTCACCCGGCCGCCCACGCGCGAGCCCACGGCGACGTCCCGGGCCTCCACCGTGCCCGCCCAGGTGTAGGGCTGACGGGCCGCCCAGGCCTGGTACCCGGCCCAGACGAGCAGCGCCACGGCCACCACCCCCAGGGGGATGAGCCGCCTGGGTTGCTCGCGCACCTTGCGAGCGATCATCACCCCGCGGGGCAGGGTCGCCGCCGTCCCCATGTGCCACCGTCCCGGGCAGGGCCCCTCGCGGCCGAGCCCCGTGTCCTCCACTTCCTCGTCGAGGGTCTTCACGGGAGGAGCGGGGGAGAAGCGGCGCGTGACTCGCCCCCCGGTACGGGACGGCCGCCCGGATACCGCTCCAACGAGGAGCCGGCCTTACAAGTCCGTGCTCCGCCGCGTAGGCGGGCTCCTGGTGCGAGGCCATCTCCGGCGCTGGCTGTTGCTCGGGGAGCCTGGGCAGACGGACGCGTACATGGGTGCCCTCGCCTTCCTGGCTCTCCAGCTCCACCCGGCCTTCGTGGAGCAGGAGGATGCCCCGCGAGAGGTACAGCCCCAGGCCCATTCCACCGCGATCATGGGGCGTTCCCGCCTGCGCGCGGTAGAAGCTCTCGAAGAGCCGCTCCCGCTGCTCCTCGGAGATGCCGATGCCTTCATCCCGGATGGAGATCTCCACCTCTCCTCCCTCCATGCGGAGGGAGACCTCCACGGGGGTTCCCGCGGGCGAGTAGCGCGCGGCGTTGTCCATCAGCTCGGTGAGCACCTGCTCCAACCGGGCCCGATCGCCGAGCACCCACGCGTCCGGTCCCGGCCGCACATGGATGGGATGGCGCGGATGGTGGGCGGCGGTGCTCGCGGCGGCCGCTTCCACCAGCGCGCGCAGCCGCAGCTCCGTCTTCTCGAAGTGCAACCGGCCGAGCTGGAGCTGGGAGGCATCCAGCAACGTGCGCACCACCCGGTCCATCCGGTCCACGCCCCGGCTGATGCCCTCGAGGGCCCGGCGCAGCGCGGGGCCAGGATGCGCCGTGCGGCAGGCGAGCTGGGCGAAGGACTTCATCACCGCCAGGGGCGTCTTCAGCTCGTGCGCGGCCATCTTCACGAACTCGCCCTGGAGGCGCTCCAGCTCAATGGCCTGGGTGATGTCGCGTCCCACCGACACGGCGGCGACGACCTGGCCCGACTCGTCCCGGATGGGCGCGGCGTTCACCCGCAGGACGCGCCTGCGGTTCAACGGGGCAGGGTGAAGACGAGGATGTCGTCCACCTGCTCCCCCCCTCAATGCCCGGGGCAGGGGCAGGGTGTCGAAGGCCAGCTCCTGCCCCTCCACCCCTTTGGGAGGCAGCACGCCCAGGGCCACCAGCAACCACCGCTGGTGGCGGACGTCCGAGAAGAGCATGTCCTTCTTCGTCGAGGCGAACACCCTCCAGCCGGCATCGCGGACGTTCACCTCGGTGGTCCGCCATCCCCGATCCAATCCCTGCTCGTGCTCCCACGTTCGCAGGTCCTCGAGCGTGAGTTCGGCGAGGCTCCGCGGGGAGCGCCCGCGCCTGCGTGCCCAGGCGAGGAGCACCTTCCCGCAGGGCTGCGCGATGAGCGCGCCACGGGTGCTGACGAGGTAGAGGGTCTCCGCTGGCGAGTCGTTGGCCTGACGGACCACCTCTCCAATCATGGGGAGGATGAGATCCACGCTCACGATTCCCCGCTGCCGGCCCTGGTCGTCGAAGAAGGCCCGCGTCAGGGAGACGTACGTATGGTCCGGATCGAAGTAGGGCTCGGAGATGGCGATGCGCTCGCCACGCTTCCACGCCTGCTGGTACCAGTCCTGGTGGGGGTAGTCATAGGCGGGGGTGGACCATTGGTAGGTGAGGACCTGGCGCTGGTGGACGTAGGGGTCCATGTAGCGCACGCCGGAGGCGAACTGACCGGGCTCGAACCACACTCCCCTCCCATAGACCACCTGCTCCGGAGCGGAGGCCAGCATCCGGCGGAGCAGATCCTCGATGGCCTGCCGCTCCGCGGCACGCAGCTGTTCGTCGAGCTCGGAAGCCAGCTCGTGGGCGCGAGCCGTCTGCTGGGCAAGCGCCTCCTGTTCCTGGCCATGAAGCGCCCTCTGGGCAAACACGAGCAGGGCACCGGTGAGCGCCACGCCCAGCCCCACGACCAGCAGCAGGGCGGGCGAGGGCAACCAGCGTGCCGACGCTCGTCGGCGGTGTCCTTCCTGTCGTTCACCTCGTGGCGATGCAGTCCCTCCGGCCCATCCTTCATGAATGAAGACGTGGCAGGGGGCCGCCAAGGGGGCGTCGCGGGCCAGCCCGGTCGCGCGCCACGGGGCCGGGGAACGGGGCTACCCCTTGTCGGCGATGCCGTACTCCTCGGGCACCCAGGTTTTGTGGGTCGGCCACGCGCTCGAGGGCCTCGGGAACTGCTTAACAGGCGTTCGCCCTGTGTAGCGCTGCATGGGACTCTGGGTGCGCTTGCCTCATGGGTTTGGTAGGCTCCTGGCCATGGAGAAAGAACGCTCGTTGGTGGATGTCTGGGCCGACATGATGAGACTCCTCGCCGCCGACGTCCATCCGGCCATGCTGGAGGCCTGTCAAGGTCCGATCCAGGCCGGTGCTTCCCCCTCGGGCGAGTTCTTCCAGCGCGCCGTCAAGGCTCTGGACGCGGCGCAAACCGCCATGGGCTCCGCCTTCAGGCTTCTCTTCCGGGACAGCAAGGTCGCACTGCTTGATTTCATCTTGGTCATCGGGGTGGATACATTCACCAAGCACTTCCCTGGCTCGGATGTCTGGGATGAGGGATCATTGCTCCAAGCCATCGAGGCGGGGCAATGGAAGATGAAGGACGAGCGCAAAACCCGGATCATCGACTCCATTGCTCGCGACCGGCTCGTGTTTGGCGAGGAGGCGCAGGCCATCAACGTGCTGCGGGATGGAAATTTCAAGCTCTACATGCAGACCGGTCCTGCGGTGCATTATGTGCAGAGACTCCTTCAAGTTGCCCGCCGGTTTCTCGACCCCAAGCAGAAGAAGCAGGTACCGGGTGAATCGTGCTTCGGCGCCAAGACAATAGACTCCCTGAAACTCATTCAAGGATTGCTGTCAGTCGGTGTGACTGGGGAACTCGATGCGGAGACCCTCGCCCGCCTCGAGTCCATCCAGGTTTTCGATAAGAGCCGCGTGAAGGAAAAGGATTCGAACCCACCCAAGAAGAGCTCCGCCTGGGCGAACATCATCAATAACGATAAGTTTTTCATCAAGTTCGGCTACAAGGATTTCAGTGACTTCCTGAAGTTCTACAGCGATGTGATGGTCGGCAAACCACTCAAGCCCGGCGAGGAACCAGAGCCTGGGAAGCTGCCTGGAGCCTACTCGCCATCCATCGCGGATATGAAGCGGTTGAAATACATCCTGGGTCCCATTCTGAAAGAGAATCAGGAGACCTTCGACTCGCTCAAAAAGCAGCTCGATGCGCTCAGCAAACAGGCGCAGAAATTCGGGAGCGATGCCTTCAAGGGCAAGCCCCTCAGCATGGTGGTCTCGGGAGTAGCGGCTTCGGGCTTTCTCTCGTGGTACATCCCCGCGCAGAAACGTGTCGCGGAGGGAAAAGGCCAAGGGCTCGATCAATATGTCCACAGCATCAACGACATGGTGCTCGGGATGGCTAAGTTCAAGGTCAGCTCCGCGCCGGGCAAAGTGAATCTGTTCACGCTGAAGGGCAACTTGGTCAGCCCAGGCAAGAGTTTCACCGGAGCTGAGGGAAAGACGCTGGGCTCCAGTGCTTCTACGTCATTCAACTGGACCCGATACAAATCCGATTCGGATCAGCCGGATTTGACAGTCAGCGGGCTCACGGACGAGCACTTGTGGTATTGCGAGGCGACGTGTGCGCACTACACGACCTCTGAACTGCGATCCCACCTCCAGCAGGGAAGGATCGACAAAGGGTGGAAGGTCAGGGATCTCAAGGGGAAGGAACTCAAGGATATCCCCATTAGTGAGATTCCCGCCCTTGTGAATCCCACGCTCTCCATGAAAGAGGAGAAGATTTCGGCGACTGTTGGCGTCAAGGGAGGCCATGCATACAGCCCTAAGGCAAAGCAGTGGCTTACCCATGTCGGAACAGACCTTCGCGTCAAATCAGGACCGGTCTCCGTAGCAATGGGGGCGAACACCCGGCATGCGTTCAAGGAGGATCTGCCCGTCCCCTCGCCCTACGCCCCTCTCATCGGAGGCGTGATTCGCGACCTGGAATGTACGCTTCAGGTCGATTGCCTGACAGGTACCAATACCGCCAAGTCCACCAACAAACTGCAACTCTCCGCGGGGGTCAAGAATACCCAGAACGTCTTTCCGCTCGGACTCGAGTCCAGAGTGATCTCCACCCAGGCGGGAGCGACCTGGACGGTGGTCCATCAGGACGAGTACTCACTCAAGTTGTCCCTGGTGGGTTCTCTGACATGGGAGGAGTCCGACATGAAGAAAACCCAGAACCCTCAGGACGTGAAATCCAACCTGGAGTTCACGGGCAGGAGGTTCACTGTGACTGCGGATGCGACGTGGTTGCCACGGAGCGCTGGCCCTTCGTCGGGGCTATCAGGGTCACTCCGCTTCCTGTACCACTTCGACTGAGGGGCTACCCCTCGTCCGCGATGCCGTACTCCTTGAGCTTCCGGCCCAGCGTGTTGCGGCCGATCTGCAGCACCTTCGAGGCCGCCGTCCGGTTGCCCTTCACCGAGTCCAGCACCCGCAGGATGTGCCGCTTCTCCACCTCGGACAGCGGCAGCAATTCCCCGGTGCCGCCCTCCGCCACCGGCTCACCGGACTCCACCGGAGCCGGCGCGGCGCTCACCACCTTGGGCAGGGGCAGGTGCTCCTCGAGGATCTCCCCCTCGCACAGCACCACCGCGCTCTCGATGCAGTTCTCCAGCTCGCGCACGTTGCCCGGCCACCGGTAGCGCTTGAGCCGCTCCAGCGCCACCCCGCTCAGCCTCGGCAACGGCAGCCGGTGCCGCTTCGCCGACGCCGCGATGAAGTGCCGCGCCAGCCGCTCGATGTCCTCCCCACCGCGCTCGCGCAGCGGCGGCAGCACCAGCTCCACCACCTTGATGCGGTAGTACAGGTCCTCCCGGAACTTCCCCTCCGCCACCATCTTCACCAGATCGCGGTTCGTCGCCGCGACGATCCGCACGTCCACCTTGATCGTCTGCGTGCCGCCCACCCGCTCGAACTCCCGGTCCTGCAGCACCCGCAGCAGCTTGCCCTGTACCGGCAGCGGCAGCTCGCCGATCTCGTCGATGAACACCGTGCCGCCATCCGCCGCCTCGAACTTGCCCGGCACCCGGTGGTCCGCCCCCGTGAAGGCTCCCTTCTCGTGGCCGAACAGCTCGTTCTCGATCAGCGACGCCGGCAGCGCCGCGCAGTCCACCTTCACGAAGGGCTTGTCCCGCCTCGGCCCGTTGACGTGCACCGCCCGGGCGAACAGCTCCTTGCCGCACCCGCTCTCGCCCCGCAGCAGCACCGTGGCGTCCGTGGGCGCCGCCTTCTGGATGAGCCGGTAGATGACCTTGAGCGGCTCGGACTCGCCGATGATCCGGTTGAAGAAGTAGCCCACCGGCGCCTGCGGCTGATCCTTCGCCCGCTGGAGCTCCTGGTACAGGCTCGTGCTCTGCAGCGCGTGGCTCACCTGCACCGCGATGGCCATGAGCCGCTCCACGTCATCGTCCGTGAAGCGCCCGCCGCCGCGCCGGTTGAGCACCTGGAGCACGCCGTAGATGTTGCCCGCCGAGTCACGCAGGGGCACCGCGAGGATCGTCGTGGTGCGGTAGCCCGTCAGCCGGTCGATGTCCGCGAAGAAGCGCGTCTCGCCCCGGGCGTCCGGCATGTTCACGGGCTCGCCGTGCTCGGCCACGTAGCCGGCCACGCCCTGGCCCACCTTCACGCGGATCTGCGACACCTCGGGCAGGTGCGCGGCCCGCGAGAACAACTCACCGCGCGCCGGATCCAGGAGCCACAGCGTTCCCCGGTCCGCCTGCATCGTCACCGCGATGCGATCCATCAACGTCTGGAGGAACGCATCGAGATCGATCTCGCGCCCGACGAGCCCGCCGATCGGGAGCAGAACCTGGCTGATGTCCGGGGAAGAGGCCATGACGGGCAGGGGGGGTAGCTCGAAGTCCAGGGGGACACTATCGCAGTGCGGGCCCATGCGCCCCTCCGGATCATCCGCAGGCGGCCCCGAGCACGATGCGCTTGCCCTCGCGCGCCGGCTCGGTGGCGGAGAAGTGGTTGCGCGCCTCCTCGGCCATGTTCTCCACCTGCTCGTCGTTGTGGGCCGGATCATGGTGGAACAGGAACAGCCGCTGCGCGTTCACCGCCGCGGCCACCTGCGCCGCGTCCACCATGGTGGAGTGCCCCCAGCCCTTCTTCGGAATGCCCTTCTTCCCGTTGTACTCGTCCGGGGTGTACTGGGCGTCCAGGCACAGCGCGTCCGCGCCCTCCATCCACTTCGCCACCCGCGGATCCAACGTGGACAGGGAGATCTCCATGTCCGTGGCGTAGACGAAGCTGTGGCCGTCCGCCTCCACGCGGTAGGCCAGGCACCCCTGGGGATGCGGCGCGTCGAAGGGCGTCACCCGGAAGGGCCCCACCTCCACCGTGCGCCCATGCAGCGCCGAGCCGAACGTCATCCGCGAGCGCATGGTGGACAGCGGCACCGGGAAGTGGGGCGGCTCCATCTGCCTGGCCAGCACCGACTCGAGCGCCTGCGCCCCATCCGTCCCCGGGCCGTACAGCGTCAGCTCCGTGGTGGGCAGGTAGCCCGGCGTGAAGAAGGGGAAGCCCTGCACGTGATCCCAATGCAGGTGCGAGAAGAAGAGCGTGGCCTTGCGCGGATCGCCCTCGCGCATCATCGCCTCGCCGAGCGCCCGGATGCCCGTGCCCGCGTCCAGGATGAGCCGGTGCCCCTGGCTCACCACCTCCAGGCACGAGGTGTTGCCCCCGATCTTCGCGGCGTGCGCCCCCGACACCGCGATGCTCCCCCTCACTCCGTAGAATCGCACTTCCATGGTCGCTCCTCCTCGACGGCTGGGGCGGCCCGTTCCGGCCGCCCTCACGCTGCCCTCTCAGAGCAAGGACGTTGCCAACCTCAAATGGCCGGAATTGCTGGGAATCCAGGGCGGTAGGGCAGATCGGCTGCTCCATTCCGGCGCACCTGGATGGAGCGCACGGTCCGATCCGGATCGCCCGGGAGTGCGTGGGGCGGTCGGGCATTGTGGGGGAATGGACCTACATGGAAGACTCGGCGGGCCGCCCCTTGCGCGGCATGAGGGGGAACTCCCGCGTGTATCCCGATCACTTCCGGCTGCCCCAGGTCACCGAGCACGTGCTGACGTGGCTGGAGCGGCGCCGGCCCGGGTTTGGTGAGTGGGACGGAGAGGTGGAGGCGCAGCTGCGGGCCGAGGCGCGGCTGGCGCTGGCCGACGTGGCCCGGCGCTTCTCCGAGGTGGCGGTGGATCCGGGCTACTGGGCGCGTCTGGAGCGCAGCGTCTTCACGGTGGCGGTGCCGCGCTACTTCCAGCTGGCGCGCGAGCACCACGCGCTGCAGCGGCGCAAATACGGGCTGTGGCGCGGGGGGGATCTGCTCTCGCGCGTGGCCTACACGGGGGCGGGCATCGCCGCGGCGGTGGTGATCGCCCTGACGGCGGTGCCGGACTGGATGGAGCCGCTGCCCATGGCGCTCATCGCCTTCGGGCCCTTCCTGCCGGACATGCAGGAGTCCTACTTCGAGCGCCGCTACCGGCGGCAGCTCGCCACGCTGGTGCGGGACATGGGTGTGGAACAGCAACAGCTCGAGGCGTACCGGCCCCTGGACGAGTCCGTCCCGCCGGAGCTCGAGCGACTCTCCGAGCCGGAGTCTCCGGAGCGGAGCGGTGGAGCGTCCTCGAATTCGAAGGAGAAGGTATGAGCAAGGCGGGAGAGCGGATTCTCGCGGCCCTGAAGCAGTCCCGGACGCGGATGTTCTGGCCGTTGGGCGTGCTGCTGTTCGGAGGCCTGTTCGCGTACAACGTGTGCACCGTCTACATCCGGCCGTACGAGAGCGGGGTGAAGCAGGTGATCCTGGGTGGGGAGAAGGGCATCCGGGACACGGTGTACGGGCCGGGCCTGCACTGGGTGACGCCGGGGGCCGAGCGCATGCACCGCTTCCCCACGGACCTGCAGCTGCTGGAGATGGCGGACAACCCCGCCGAGGTGGGCGAGGGCGCGGATCATCGCGTGGTGCGGGCCATCCGGATCCAGACGTCCGAGGGCTACACGGTGTCCGCGGACGTCACGGTGCTCTACCGCATCGAGAATCCGTACAAGGTGATGACGCAGATCGGACCGGGGCGGCTGTACGAGGACTCGGCGGTGATTCCGCGCGCCGAGCAGGTGCTGCGCCGGACGCTGGGCGAGATGGACGCGGATGACTTCTACAAGGGAGACCGGCGCGACAAGGCGGTGGCGCAGGCGCAGAAGCTGCTCGTCTCGGAGCTGGAGCCCAAGGGCATCCGGGTGACGCACGTGCTGCTGCGGCAGTACCGGTACGACTCGCGCTACCAGCAGGCGATCGAACAGCGGAAGATCCAGGATCAGTCGGTCTTCAAGAACATGGCGGAGGCGGCGGCGGCGCAGGCCGAGGCGGAGAAGAACAAGATCATCGCCGAGGGCCAGGCCAAGGTGCAGGTGGAGCTGTCGCGCGGAGACGCGGAGGTGGCCAAGCTGCGCTCGGAGGCGGAGCTGTACCGGCGCACCAAGGCGGCCGAGGGCGATCTGGTGGTGAAGCTGGCCAAGGCGAAGGGGATTGAATTGGAGAACGCGGCGCTGCGCGGGGCGGGCAGCGAGAACATGGTGGGCCTGAAGATGGCGGACGTGCTGGGAGGCACGCAGGTGATCATCGTGCCCACGGACGGGGAGGCGGGGGTGAACCCGTTGGATCTCAACGCGGCGCTCCGGCGCTTCGACGTGAAGGGGATGTGAGAGCGATGAAGCGCATGGACTTGAGGATGCTGGGGTTGTTCGTGCTGCTGGCGCTGCCGGTGGTGCAGGGGTGCGCGTGCCACTCGACGGAGGCCAACGAGGTGGGCGTGCTCACGCGGAAGTTCACGCTGATGGGCTCGCGGGGCGTGCAGCCGGAGACGTACGCGCCGGGCGCCACCTACTTCTTCTTCCCGCCGTTCTCCACGGACTGGGACACCTTCGAGACGAAGCTGCAGAACCTGCGGATGAGCGCGAAGGTCGAGGGGGAGAAGGGCCGCACGGACGACATCGAGTTCAAGACGGTGGACGGCAACGACATCGCGGTGGACGTGACGGTGGCCTGGCGGATCGATCCCGCGAAGGCGCCGCACCTGATGCAGAAGGTGGGGCGCACGACGCAGGACGTGGAGAACCGGCTGGTGCGGCCGGCGACGCGGGCGCTGGTGCGCGACGCGTTGAACGTGCTGCGCTCGGAGGACTTCTACACGGCGGACAAGCGCTTCGCGGCGGCGGAGCACGCGCGCAAGCTGCTGGAGGAGGCGCTCCTTCCCGAGGGCGTCATCGTGGAGCAGGTGATCCTCCAGGAGCACCGCTTCAACCCCGAGTACGAGAAGGTGATCCGCGAGAAGAAGCTGGCCGAGCAGACGGCGGAGAAACTGCGCTCGGAGGCGCAGGCGGCGGCGGAGGAGGCCAAGCGCAACCTGGAGTCGGCCAAGGGCACGGTGTCGCAGAAGATCGCCCAGGCGCACGGTGAGCTGGAGCAGACGAAGCTGGCGGCGGACGCGGAGCTGGTGCGGGCCACGAACGAGGCGACGGCGATCCTCAAGGAGGCCGAGGCGAAGTCGAAGGGTATCGCCAAGGAGAACGAGGCGATGGCGGGCGCGGGCGGCCGGACGATGGTGAAGATGCGCATCGCCGAGGCGCTGATGGGCAAGCAGATCATCTTCATGCCCAGCGGACGCAGCGGGGCCACGCTGCAGACCATGGACATGAACCAGATCCTCACCCAGTACTCGGCGGCGAAGAACGCGCAGACGTCGAGCAACGGGCAGTAACCGGAGGCGGCCGGGGGCTCAATTCCCCATCCAGCGGGTCGGTGAGCCCGGCGGGGCCGTCCGCGTCGAAGCGGGCCGCATCGGCTCCAGCTCGTCCTGGATGCCGTCCGGCCTCGCCATGCGCACGCGCGTCATCGCGTCGATGAGCGCCACGCCCATGAGCAGCGCGAGGAACACCACCGATACGGGAAACACCACCCGCCGCGCCCCGGGCTGCTCGACGAGGTGCATGAAGAACATCGCCACCAGCACCGTCTTCACCACGGAGATGAGCATCGCCACCGGCAGCGAGTACGGCCCCAGCTGCACCTTGCTCCCCAGCACCCACGTCGTCACCGTCAGCACCGACAGGACGGCCCACACCCCCACGTACTCCCACGCGGACTTCTTCCTCTTCTCCTGCGCCATGCTGCGCCCCCGTCACTCCACCAGGTACAGCAGTGGGAAGATGAACAGCCAGAAGACATCCACGAGGTGCCAGTACAGTCCGCCCACCTCCACGGGGATGTGGTACTCGGCCGTGTACGTTCCCGCCATCGCTCCCCACACCAGCCACGTCAGCAGTCCGAGCGCCACCATCATGTGGATGGCGTGCAGTCCCGTGAGCAGGAAATAGAGCGTGAAGAAGAGGTTCGCCCCCTGCTTCGTCAGTTCCTCGTTGTGGAAGAACTCGCCCGGCAGCAGCCCTTCCTTGTAGTGCTCGTAGTACTCCCAGCCCTTGATGGCGAGGAAGGCCACACCCAGGACGATGGCCGCCCCCAGCACCGCCGCCGTCAGGAATTGGCGGCCCCGCCGGATGAAATGCACCGCGAGCGCCACGAAGAGGCTGCTCGTCACCAGCAGCAGCGTCTGCACCATGGCCTGGTCCGTCTTCAGGTGCTTGCTCGCCTCGGCGAAGACGTCCGGGTAGTAGTACCGGTACACCGCGTAGCCCACGAACAGGTTCGTGAAGAGCAGCACCTCCGAGCCCAGGAAGATCCACATCCCGAGCTGCGCCGCATGGCTCTGGTTCTCCGGGCCGCTGAAGTGATCTTCCCAGGGGGACGATTCAGTAGACACGGGGCGCCTCCGGCACGGTGTAGTCGTGGACCTCGCGCTCGAACCGCGGAGCCTGGGTGAAGTTGTGCGGCGCGGGGGGGGAGCCGCTGAACCACTCGTACCCGCGCGAGCCCCACGGGTTGGGCGGGCTCACCGGGCCATAGCGCAGCGACCAGAGCAGGTAGATGGCGATCAGCACGAAGCCGAACGCGAGCAGGGACGCGCCCGCCGTGCTCGCCACGTGCAGCCATTGCATCTCCTGGGGGTACTCGTAGTAGCGCCGCGGCATCCCCATGTTGCCCAGGAGGAACTGCGGCAGGAACGTCACGATGAACCCGAAGATGATGGTGACGGCGGCGAGGAAGCTCCAGCGCTCGGGGTAGAGCCGGCCGGACATCTTCGGCCACCAGTAGTGCAGCGCCGCGAGGAAGGCCATCAGCACCGCGCCCACCATGATGTAGTGGAAGTGCGCCACCACGAAGTACGTGTCGTGCCAGTGGACGTCCAACGAGGTGGTGGCCACCGCCACGCCCGTCATCCCGCCGAACATCAGCAGGAAGATGAAGCCGAGCACGTAGAGCAGCGGCACGCGCAGATCGATGGAGCCCCCATACAGGGTGGCCACCCAGTTGAAGATCTTGATGGCCGTGAAGATGGCCACGAGCATGCTCAGCACGCCGAAGATCCCCGAGGTGAACGTGGACTGGCCCGACACGAACATGTGGTGGCCCCACGAGAAGAAGCCCACGAAGGCAATGCCAAACGTGCTCGCGGCGATCATCTTGTAGCCGAAGATGTTCTTGCGGCTGAAGGCGCACACCACCTCGCTGATGACGCCCATGGCCGGGAGCACCATGATGTAGACGGCGGGGTGCGAGTAGAACCAGAACATGTGCTGGAAGAGCACCGGGTCTCCGCCGCGCGAGGGATCGAAGATGCCCGCGCCCACCACGCGCTCGATGAATACCAGCAGCAGCACCATGCCGAGCACCGGCGTGGCCACCACCTGGATGACGGACGTGCCGTAGATGGTCCACACGAAGAGCGGAATTCGCGTCCAGTGCATGCCCGGTGCCCGCAGGGTATGCGTGGTGGTGATGAAGTTGACCCCGGTGATGATGGTGGAGAAGCCGATGATGAAGACGCCGAGGAGAACCGGCGTGAGCGCGGTGGGGGAGACGGTGCTGTAGGGCGTGTAGAACGTCCAGCCCGTGTCCGCGCCGCTCCACAGCATGCCGGACACCGTGAGCAGCGAGCCCGTCAGGTAGATGTAGAACGAGGCGAGGTTGAGCCTCGGGAAGGCCACGTCCTTGGCCCCCAGCATGATGGGGACCACGAAGTTGCCGAAGGCGGACGGAATGGCCGGAATCATGAACAGCCACACCATGGTCACCCCGTGCAGGGTGAACATGCGGTTGTACGTCAGCGGGCTCATGATGGTGGGCCCGGGGGTGAGCAGCTCGAGCCGCAGCGCCATGGCGAACACGCCACCGAGCAGCAGCGAGAGGATGACACCCACCAGGAACATCACGCCGATGCGCTTGTGATCGTGCGTGAGCAACCACGACTTCACCGTCGTCTCGTGGTTGAGATAGGTGATGGCCGGCTGACTACTTTCCGCCGACGGGTTCATAGACAGGCCCCTTGGACTCGACGTTGGGAAGCCGCGTGCTGCGCAGCGTCTTGATGTACTCGAGCAGCGCCGCCACCTCGGCCGCCTCCAGCTGCCCCTGGAACGACGGCATCACCGGCTCGAAACCCGCCACCACCTTGACCAGCGGCTTCATCATCGACTCGGTGAGGTACGCCTCGTCCGCCACCACCGTCTGGCCATTCGTCAGCCGCTCGTGGCGCATGTACAGGTCCACCCAGGTGGGCCCGATGTGCGCCGTCCCATCCACCGTATGGCACTTGAAGCAGCCCTTCTCCGCCGCCACCCGCTGGCCCCGCTCGGCCAGCGTGCCGCGCTCGGCGTACATCAGCTCGCCGTGCGGCCGCTGCGCGTCGTAGCGCGCGGCCTGGCGTGCCGGAGTGTGGGGCTCCTCGCGCTCGGCGGCGCTGGGCGTGGCGTCCCGGCGCGTCACCAGGCCCTGGCGCTGCTCCCTCATCCAGGCCTCGTAGTCCGGCTCCGAGAGCGCCACGACCTCGGCCCACATCTCCGAGTGCTTCAACCCGCAGTACTCCGCGCACATGACGCGGTACGTGCCCGGCTTCACCACCTGGAACCAGGTCTGGGTATAGGCGCCGGGAATCGCGTCCTGCTTGATGCGGAACGAGGGCACGTAGAAGGAGTGGATGACGTCCCGGCTGGTGAGCAACAGCCGCACCGGTCTGCCCACCGGCACCCGGAGGACACCGATGGAGTTGGGGCCCTCGGGATAGGTGAACTTCCACATCCACTGCTTGCCCACCACGTAGACGTCCATGGCCTCCGGCGGGGGCGTCTGCATGCGGATGAAGTCGTGATAGCCAATGAAGAACCACACCAGGAAGACGGTGAGCGGAAGGCCCACGAAGAGCACCTCCCACCCGAGCGTCGTCTGCACCTTCGGCGTGACGTCCGTCTCCGAGCGCCTCCGGTAGCGGATGAGGAAGTACGCGGCGATTGCGAAGATGAGGGTGGCCGCCACCATCGCCGTGGAGATGATGACGTAGTGCAGGTGGTCCACGTCCTTCGCGATGGTGGACGCCTGCTCGGGCAGGAAGAGGATCTTCCGGAAGAACTCGTTCACGGCCCCCGGCTCGGTCTGGGTCGTGCCCGCGAGGGCCTGGCCGCCCGGAGTCATGGCCCGCCTCCATCGCGCCGCTGCGGCTGTCCGCTCACGATGCGCTCCATGGCCCGCTCGATGGGGATGTGCACCACGCCCGCGTCCCGGTCCATCCAGCCGTACTCCTGGAGCCGCTGGAGCTGCTGGTTCTTCTCCTCGTACGCACGGGTGTCGAGCTGGAAGAGGCCCGTGTTGACGATGTTGATCTCCGCCTTGCCCAGCACCTGGGGGGTGGTGGGGCCCGCGGGGTCGAGGTGCTTCTCCCGCTCCTGGAGTTGCGCCCAGGTGCCCAGCACGAAGAAGGTGAAGACGATGAGGGCACCGGCGATGACGGCGCTGATGAAGCGGCCGCTCACCGGATCCTTGTCGCGCGGGGGCGTCTCCCACTCCACCTTGGACTCGTCGTCGCCGCTCATTCGCTGTACCCCAGGGACTCGTGAAGGTACGGGTCGCCCACCGGCACGGTGGCGTGCCCGCGCATCCGCCACAGGGTGAAGGCCACCGCCGCGCCGCCCACGCCGAGGAACGCCGACACGTCCGCCCAGTGCACCCGCACCGCGTCCGGGCTCACCACCGGCACCACCAGCCACCACGTGTCCACCCCGTGCGCCAGCAGCAGCCACACCGCCATCGCCGCCAGCGTCCGGCGGTGCTGCTTGAAGGGCCTCGAGAGCAGCACGATGAAGGGGAAGAGGAAGCGCGCGTTGGCGATGAAGAGGGCCACCGGCTGCCACGGCCCCTCCGCGCGCAGGATGTACCAGGGCACCTCGTGCGGCAGGTCCGCGATCCAGATGAGGAAGAACTGGCTGTAGGCCATGTAGGCCCAGAAGACGCTGAAGGCGAGCAGGAACTTGCCCAGGCTCGCGCGGTGCGAGTCATTGACGAACTCGCCATGGAGGTTGGGCCCGCGCGCCAGCGCCGTCGCCAGCGTGAGCATCGCCAGCGCTCCCACGAAGGCCCCGGAGAACCAGTACAACGCATACACCGTGGAGACGAAGAGCGGCTCCAGCGACATGAGCCAGTCCAGCGACGCGAACGACATGGCCAGCGCCACCACCGGCAGCGTGCCCGCGCCCAACGCCCACAGCCACTTCGTGAGCTTCAGGTCTCTCGACTCGTCCTGCCGGCGGGACCAGCGCAGCAGCAGCTCGCTCACCGGAATCCACACCGCGAAGTAGAGGGCCGAGCGCACCCCCCAGAAGGGCAGGTTGAGGAAGGGCCGCTTGTGCTCGAGCTTCTCCAACTCCTTCCCGGCGAGCGGCGGATGCGGATCCATCCACAGGTAGAGCTGACCGGCCCCGGCGAGGATGGGAAGGAAGAGGAGGGCGAAGAGCGGCAGCGAGGCCGCCATCGTCTCCAGCATGCGGCGCAGCACCACCGGCCAGCGCGCCTTCGAGGCGTGCCAGATGCCCAGCAGCAGCAACGACGCCACCGCCATGCCCGCCCAGTACGCGAAGGCGAACAGGTACGAGAAGAGCGCGCGCTTCGTGTCCACCACGAAGCCCACGCCCGTCACCCCCAGCCCCACCGCGCCCACCGCGGCGGAGACGAGCATGGGCGTGCGCCCTCCCGTGAAGCGCTCCATGAGCTTCATGGCGTGCCCTCCTTCGGTTGCAGCAGCGGCCGGGCCTCGGGCGGTACCTCCTCGAGCCTCGCCCGCTGACTGGCCTGCAGCGCCCGCACGTAGGCCACCACCGCCCAGCGCTGCTCGGGCGACAGCTTCTCCGCGTAGGCGGGCATCAGCCCGTACCCTTCGCTGATGACCTCGTAGTAGTGGCCATTCGGGTACGGGGGTAGATCCAACAGCGAGGGCGGCGTGCGCAGCCCCATGTTGCGCGCCACCTGGCTCGCCCCGTCCCCGAGGAGGCCGTGGCACGCGGCGCAGTAGATGTCGAAGGAGTGCCGCCCGCTCTGGAGGACCTCGAGGGTGAGCGTGAGCGGAATGACGTCCACGTACCCGCCGTCCGGCCCGTCCTTCCCCGTGAGGAAGAGGTGCTCCTTGCCCCGCCTGTTGCGCGGCACCGTCCCGGGCGGCGGCTGGCGCATCACCCGATCGTCCGCGAAGAACTCATTCTCCCGGTAGGGCAGCGCCTTGGGCTGCCGCTTCATGCCCGCCCAGCCCTGCCAATCCACCTCGCAGCCGGCCAGCCCCAGCACCAGGGGCAGCAGGAGGAACATGCGCCTCATGCCTCCTCCTCGACCACCGAGGTGGTCCTCGCCTTCAGCTCGCGCAGGTGGCGCAGCGCGGGCTCCGTCTCGGCCTGCTTCTGCGTGGTGACGCTCACCCAGAAGCCACCGGTGGACGCGGTACGGAAGGACTCCAGCTCGAAGAGGGGGTGGTGCGGCCTCGGGAAGCGGTAGAGCCACATCAGCCCGAAGAAGATGGTGAGCGAGGCGAACAGCACCATCGTCTCGAAGGTGATGGGCACGAAGGCCGGGCCCGCGTGCGGCGGGCGGTTGCCCACGTTGAGCGGCCAGTCATACGCGTTGCAGAACCACTGCACAGCGTACGCGAACATGGCCCCGGTGAGCCCCGCCACGAAGGCCAGGCCCCGGATGGGCGAGGGTCTGAGCTCCAGCGCCTCGTCGATGCCCTCCACGGGGTAGGGCGAGAAGACATCCATCGCGTCCGTCGCGTAGCCCAGCTCGCGCAGGCGCTTCACCGCCTGCTTCACCTCGTCGCCCGAGCCGAACTCTCCCACCACCCAGTAGCGCATGGCTCAGGCCCCCTTCTCCGGCAGGAGGCTCTCGGTGCGCCGCACCTGCTCCTGGTGCTCCAGGGCTTCCTTCAGCTCGTGGTGCAGCTCCTTCACCTCGCTGATGGACACTGGCGGGACGAACTTGAGGAAGAGCAGGAAGAGCCAGCCGAAGAAGCACATGGAGCCGCCCAGCAGGCTCCAGTCCACCCACGTGGGCGAGTACCACTCCCAGCTCTTGGGCAGGAAGTCATGGGAGAGCGGCGGCACGATGATGGTGAAGCGCTCCACCCACATGCCGATGTCCACCGCCACCGCGGCGAGCCACACCACCACCACGTTGGTGCGCAGCTTCGCGAACCAGAAGAGCTGCGGCACCAGCACGTTGGAGAAGAGTTGATACCAGAAGAGCCACGCCCAGCCGCCCGTGCGCTTGTACGCGTAGGCGGCCATCTCGTACTCGTCGCCGCTGTACCAGGCGAAGAAGTGCTCCTGCAGGTAGCCGTAGCCGACCATCATCCCCGTGGCCATCAGCAGCTTGCAGATGATGTCCAGGTGCTTGTCGGTGATGACATGGTCCAGGCCCAGGGGCTTGCGCGTGGGGATGAGCAGCGTGAGCACCAGCGCCAGGCCCGAGAAGATGGCGCCCGCCACGAAGTAGGGCGGGAAGATGGTGCTGTGCCACCCGGGCAACTGGGCGATGGCGAAGTCGAAGCTGACGATGGTGTGCACGCTGAGCACCAGCGGCGTGGCCAGCCCCGCGAGCAGCAGGTAGCCCGTCTTCCAGTGGTGCCAGTGCCTCGCCGAGCCCGTCCACCCCAACGAGGCCAGCCCGTACCAGAACTGCCTCCGGCGCGTGGTGGCCCTGTCCCGCGCCGCGGCCAGGTCCGGGATGAGGCCCAGGTACCAGAACAGCAGCGACACGGTGAAGTACGTGGTGATGGCCACCATGTCCCACGGCAGCGAGCTGCGGAAGTTGGGCCACACCCGCATGGTGCTCGGGTAGGGCACCAGCCAGTAGGCGACCCAGGGCCGCCCCAGGTGCAGCAGCGGGAAGAGGCCCGCCTGCATCACCGCGAAGAGCGTCATCGCCTCGGCGAAGCGGTTCACCGACGCGCGCCACTTCTGCTGGAAGAGCACGAGGATGGCGGAGATCAGCGTGCCCGCGTGGCCGAACCCGATCCACCACACGAAGTCGATGATGCCGTAGGCCCACGCCACCGGGATGTTGTTGCCCCAGGCCCCCACGCCCCGGACGAACGTCACCGTGATGGCCGTGAAGAAGAGCGCCGTCCCCCCCAGCGTCAGGAAGAACAGCGACCACCACACCCGGCCCGGCTTGCGCTGGATGGGTTGCAGCAGCGAGGCCGTGAGGCTCTCCGGGCTCTGCCTTCCCTCGATGAGGGGAATGGGCTCGAGCGGGTCCTTCGTGGGGGTCTCCGCCGCCTGTTCCCCGGCAGCCTGTCCCTCAGCCATGCTCGAGCTCCGGGTTGGGGTTCTTGATGCGCGAGAGGTAGGCGGTGCGCGGGCGCGTCCCCAATTCGTGCAGCACCGCGTAGTGGCGCGGGTCCTTGTGGCGCCGGACCACCTCGGAGCCCTCCGCGTGCAGCGAGCCGAAGACGATGGCCTCCGTGGGGCACACCTGCGCGCACGCGCTCTGGAGCGCCTCGGTGTCGATGGGCTCGCGCGCCTTGCGTGACTCGATGCGGGCCCGCTCGATGCGCTGCACGCAGTACGTGCACTTCTCCATCACCCCGCGCATGCGCACGGTGACGTCCGGGTTCATGCGCAGCTTCTCCAGCTCGCTCACCCGCGGGTTGTAGTCGAGGTAGTTGAAGCGCCGGACCTTGTAGGGGCAGTTGTTGGAGCAGTACCGCGTGCCGACGCAGCGGTTGTAGACCATCTCGTTGAGGCCCTCGTCCGAGTGGACGGTGGCGTTCACCGGGCACACGTACTCGCACGGCGCCGCCTCGCAGTGCTGGCACATCATCGGCTGCGGAATGGCGTGCGGCTCGTCCGGGGAGCCCTCGAAGTAGCGGTCCACCCGCAGCCAGTGCATCTCCCGGCCCTTCTCCACCATGGTGCGCCCCACCACGGGGATGTTGTTCTCCGCCTGGCAGGCCACCACGCACGCTCCGCAGCCGATGCACCGGCTCAGGTCGATGCCCATGGCCCACTGGTAGCCCTCCTCGTACTTGAAGGGGTCGTACAGCTTCTCCACGTCCCCCTTGAGGTGGTGCAGGTAGTGCGACTTCTTCTTCTCGAACTCCTCCAGCTTGTCCTGGATGGCCACCTCGCGGCCGTGCATGGACCAGTGGTCCTGCGACGTCGCGTACTCCCCGCGCCCCTCCACCTTCTCCACCTTCAGGCCGTCGGTGAACCACGGCGCGTCCACGTGCCGCAGCAGGTACGCATTGACGCCCAGCGTGCCGAGCTTCTCGATGCTGTCGTCGAGCCACTCGCGCCCCCAGCCGAGCTCCACCGTCACCGTGTCGTCCGCGTGCCCGGGCAGCACGTACACCGGGGCCTCCAGCCACCGGTCGCGCAGCGTGAGCTTCACCTTGTCCCGGGGCGACACCTTCAGGCGCTCGGCCGTCTTCGGGCTGAGGAACGCCGCGTTGCCCCACGCGAGCATCGTCAGCGGCTCCGGCATCTCCTGCAGCCAGGCGTTGTGGAAGTAGCGCCCGTCGTGCACCTTGTAGCCGGGCACCAGGTTGAGCTCGAAGCCCTGGGAGGCCCTGGGCGAGTAGGCCTGGAGGCTCGCGTCCACCGCGCCCGCGTCCACCGTGGCCGCCACGGCGGGCGCCGCGGTGTCCGGGACGGTGCCCACCGCGAGCCACTGCTCCCACGCGTCCTCGAAGGCCAGGCCCGCTCCGCCCCACTGCCTCGCCCAGTGGCCCTTCACCAACTGGTACGCCGGCTGCTCCGCCACGCCCGCGAAGGGGGAGAGCACGTCCAGCTCCGTCACCCCCGCGTAGAGCGGTTGGATGAGCGGCTGGATGATGCTCACCGTGCCGTCCAGGGCGCGCGCGTCGCCCCAGGACTCGAGCACGTGCGCCGCCGGGAGCACCCACGCGCTCTGCTTCGCCGTGTCGTCCTCGCGGAACGCCAGGTAGATGGAGTTGGGCACCGCGCTCACCGCCGCGCCCAGCGTCACCCCCACGGGCGCCGTGTAGACGGGGTCGAACGCCGTCACCACCAGCGTGTCCACCCGGCCCGCGAGCGCCGCCTCGGAGAGCTCGCGCAGCACCTCGGGCCCGCTGCGCACCGCGTCCACCCCGGGCTCGTGCAGCGTGATGAGGCGCTTGTGGCTGCCGAGCGCCGCGTTGAGCAGGTGCGCCACGGCGTGCACCCGGGGCGGCTGCCGCTCTCCCGCCACCACCACCGAGCGATCTCCGTTGCGCGCCAGGTCCGCCGCCACCGCGCGCACCTCCTTCGCCTTCTCCGGCCAGGAGAGCTCCCGCTCCTGGAAGCGCGCGAGCCCGGCGAGATTGTGGGTGCGCGCCAGCTCGCCCAGCACCGCCAGGGCGAAGCGCTCCACCTCCGAGGGCTTCATCCGCAGGTGGTGGTCCGCGTTCATCCCCGTGACGCCGTGGTGGCTCTCCGCCACGTACAGCCGGCTCATCGGCCCGGGCTCCGGCAGCCGCGTGCGGGAGAACTCCCGCGCCTGGCGCAGGGCGAAGGGGCCCCGGGTGAGGAAGTCCGCGTCCAGCGACAGCACCACGCGCGCCTCGTCGTAGCGCACGCGCGTCTCCAGCGGCCGGCCGAAGGCGAGCCGCGCGCCCTCGTACACGTTGTCCCTCGCGGTGGCCGAGTACGTCTCCACGCGCGCCCTCGGGAAGCGCTGGCGGATGCGCTCGAGCAGCTCGCGCCGCGTCGGGGAAGAGGAGGGCTCCAGGAGGAACCACAGCCCCTCGCCCCCCCTGGCCTCCAGCCCGCGCGCGTGCTCCGCCTGCTCCTCGAGGTACGCCGGGAAGGAGCGCAACGCGCCCCGCTGCTTCACCGCCTTCAGCCGCCGGGTGTCGTAGAGGTCCACCAGCAGCGCCTGGGCCAGGTGGTTGGTGGCCCCGAGGCTCGCCGGGTGGTCCGGGTTGCCCTCCACCTTCGTGGGCCGGCCCTCCCAGCTCGTCACCACCAGGCCCGCCGCGTAGCCCTCGTGCTCCCAGGCCGTGGCATAGGCGTTGGGCACGCCGGGAATGACGTCCGGTGGCTGGCGCGTGTACGGCATCACCTTCTCCGCCGGCTGCTTGCACGCGGCCAGCCCCGCCAGCGCCGCCGTGGTGCCCGCGAGCTGGAGGAAGCGGCGCCGGTCCAATCCCTGGGGAGGCTCGGTGGCGCCGGGGGGGAACTCGCGCTCGGCGGCGCGGGCCAGCTCGGGCGAGCCGTGGAGCTCCTCCAGGCTGCGCCACGTGCGTGGGCGTTCCTCGTCCCTTCCCGGCCCGGAGGGGCCTGTCCGAGACGAGTCCTGGAGCACCGGCAGCGGATGGCGATCGGTCAGCGGTGGCATGTCGTGCAGTTCGTTCGGGGGTGGACGTCGTAGCGGCGCGCCAGCTCCTCGGCCGGTGGATCTCCGGGCCTCGGTTGCCAACGCATGGAGGTGATGGTGTCGAGCGGACGCAGGTTGGGCGTGGGATTGCGGTGGCACTCCAGGCACCAGCCCATGGAGAGCGGATGCGCCTGGGTGATCTCCGGCATGAGGTCCACCCGCCCGTGGCAGGTGACGCAGCCCACGCCCTTGTTCACGTGGATGGAGTGGTTGAAGTAGACGAAGTCCGGCAGATCATGGACGCGGTTCCAGGGAATCGGCCGGTCCGCGAAGTAGTACTGGCGCACCGGCTCGAGCAGCGGGCTCTGCGTCCATATCTGCGAGTGGCAGTTGAGGCAGGTGGACACCGAGGGGTAGCCGGCGCTGGAGGACACCTCGACGGAGCTGTGGCAGTAGCGGCAGTCGATGGCCTCGTCGCCCGCGTGGTGGCGGTGGTCGAACTGCACCGGTTGGGCGATGGGCTGGCGCATGTTCTGCGCCAGCGGGCTGCGCGCGTAGAGCCACAGCAGGAAGAGCACGAGCCCCGGCGTGGCCAGCAAGGCCGCGGCGACGACTCGGGACACCGTATTCGCGCGTCGTTTGAAGACCCAGGCCATAGAGCGCCTCGGACCTTCGCTCCCATCAACGAGCGTCTCCGAGGGCCTTCGACCCTACGAATGGCAGACAAGCTCACCAAGCGTGCGTTTCACGTCGTTCCAATAGTGAACCGCGACTGTTCACACGATGTCTGGAATCGCACGCGGGTTCGACCCCGAACCTGGTTGTCTACCTACCATCGTACCTGGCATTCGCTGCCGTGCTCATCCGAGCGTGGGCTCGCTCCCCGGGTTGAACCCATGCGCCCCGGTGCCACCTTTCCGACAGGAGAGGTGCATGGGCTGGGGAGAGGTCCCGCCCGCGCACCGCTTCAGCGGCCAGGAGGACGGGCGCCCGGCGCTCTCCTCCGGCTGACGCTCCCGGCGGAGTGACCACCCTCCGGGAAGGGAGGCCCGCCTTGCGGCGCGCGCGCATTCACGACTACGCCATCATCGGGGACGGTCATGGCGCCGCGCTCGTCTCGCGCGCGGGCGCCATCGACTGGCTGTGCTGGCCACGCTTCGACAGCGCCTCATTGTTCGCGGCGCTGCTGGATCCGGAGGCGGGCGGCACCTGGCGCCTGCACCCGGTGGGGCCCTCGCGAGCGACGCGGCGCTACCTGCCGGACACCAACGTGCTCGAGACGCGCTTCGAGACGGACACGGGCGTGCTGGTGGTGACGGACCTGATGCCCATCCACGAGGAGCGCCCGCCCTGGCCTCGTCCCGAGCGCGAGTTGGTGCGTTGCGTGTCCTGCGAGCGGGGAGAGGTGACGCTGGAGGTCCTCTATGATCCGAGGCCGGACTACGGGAGGGCGAAGGCCCGGGTGAAGGATGGGGGGAAGCTGGGCTGGAGGCTGGAGCAGGGCGGGTGGCTGTACACGCTGCGCACGGACGTGCCGCTGCGGCCGGGACCGGAGGGAGGGCTGTCCGGGCGGCTGCCGCTCCGGGCGGGGCAGCGGGTGCACTTCTCGCTCACGGCGACGGACGATGGGCCGGCGGTGCTGCCGCCGGTGGGGCGCTTCACCTGGGAGCACGTGACACGTACGGTGAAGGCGTGGCGCCACTGGGCGGCGAAGTGCACGTACACGGGGCCGTACCGGGAGGCGGTGGTGCGCAGCGCGCTGGCGTTGAAGCTGCTGACGTTCGGGCCCTCGGGAGGCGTGGTGGCGGCGCCCACCACGTCCCTGCCGGAGGTGCCGGGCGGGAAGGACAACTGGGACTACCGCTTCTGCTGGGTGCGGGACGCGGCCTTCACCGCGCGGGCCTTCTACGGGCTCGGCTACGAGGAGGAGGCGGAGGCCTTCGTGTCCTGGTTGCTGCGCGCCACGTGGCTGACGCAGCCGCGGATGCACGTCTTCTACGACGTCTACGGACGGGTGCGCGCGGGCGAGCGCGAGCTGCCACACCTGCGTGGCTACGAGGGCTCCCGTCCGGTGCGGGTGGGCAACGCGGCGGCCACGCAGCTCCAACTGGACGCCTATGGAGAGGCCATCGACGCGGTGGCGCAGCTGGCGCGTCGCGGCGGGCACCTGGATCGGGACGCGCTGAAGATGCTCCGGCGCTTCGGCGAATACGTGACGAAGGTCTGGGAGCGGCCGGACGAGGGCATCTGGGAGCCGCGCTCGGGCCGCGGCGAGCACACCTTCTCCAAGGTGTCGTGCTGGATGGCGCTGGAGCGGCTGCTGGAGCTGCACGGGCGCGGGGTATTCCGGGGCGTGCGGGTGCCGGTGGAGCGCTTCCGGGAGGCGCGCGAGCAGCTGCGCGAGGAGATCCGGACGCGGGGATGGAACCAGCGGCTGCACAGCTATGTGCGCAAGCTGGACGGCGACGAGGTGGACGCGGACCTGCTGCTGCTGTCCTGGTACGGCTTCGAGGACGCGCGCTCGGAGCGGATGCGGAGCACGTACCGGTGCATCCAGGAGCGGCTCGGGGTGGGGGACGGGCTGCTGTTCCGCAATGAGGACGACATCCACGAGGGCGAGGGCGCGTTCGGCATCTGCGCCTTCTGGCGGGTGGGTTTCCTGGCGAAGGGGGGAGGGGACTTCGCGGAGGCGGAGGAGTCCTTCGCGCGGCTGCTGCACCACGCCAACGACGTGGGGCTGTACGCGGAGGAGCTGGACCCGGAGACGGGGGAGGCCCGGGGCAACTTCCCCCAGGCCTTCACGCACGTGGGCCTCATCTCGGCGGCGCTGGAGCTGGAGGAGGCGAGGCCCTGGCGCGAGCCGGTGTGGCGCCCGGGGCGGGAGGAAACCGGCGAGGAGGCGCGGGCATGAGCTGGCTGTTGCGCTGGGGGGTGTGGGGCTTCGTGAGCACCCTGGTGCTGACGGGGCTGCTGGCGGGGAGCCAGCAACTGAGGCTGACGCGGATGAACCTGCCCTACCTGCTGGGCTCGATGGTGACGGCGGACCGGGACAGGGCGAAGGTGTATGGGCTGGGGCTGCACCTGTTGCTCGGACTGTTGTTCTCCGGGGTGTACGTGGTGGCCTTCGCCGCCTGGGGGCGGGCGAGCTGGTGGCTGGGGGGGCTGATGGGGGTGCTGCACGCGGGCTTCGTGCTGCTGGTGGTGCTGCCGGCCATGCCCGCCGTACACCCGAGGATGGCGAGCGAGTCCCAGGGCCCCACGGAAGTGAAGCAATTGGAGCCGCCAGGCTTCCTGGGGTTGCACTACGGGACGCGGACACCCTTGATGGCGCTGGTGTCGCACGCGGCCTTTGGCGTGATGCTCGGCGGCCTCTTGCGGATGTGAGGGACAAGGTGCGCCGTCCTGCCCGGGTGGGGGATTGCACCCTGGGCCAGGGGATGGAGCTGTGTCGGGCCGCGGACTCGTTCCCCCGGGGGCGCGTCTACCTGTCAACCCGTGGCTCGTGCGCGATCAGCCTCCGGGCTCGGGCATCTCCATGAGCCCCTGACTTCTCGTGGTTGAGTAGTCAACCCGTCCATCGCGCCGGGAGAGGCTCGGCTCCCTCACTCCTTCCAGAGCATCTTCCACGGGTGCTTGCGCAGGTCCGACAGCAGGGTCTTCAGGTCGTCGTACACCTGCTTGTCCTTCTGCAACGCACCTACCGTGCCTTCGCCGGCCTCGATGCGCGCGAGCAGCCGGTCCGCCTTCGCGGCCATCTGATCGAGCTTCTCGCCCGCGGCCGTGTAGCGCTCCAGCGCCAGCTTCAGCCGCTCGCCATCCTTCGCGTCGAGCCCGCCCGTCACCATCGACAGCCCGTTGAGCGTCTTCGCCGCCGAGCCGGAGAGGCCGGGCAGCTCGCGCTTCATCAGCGCCGCCGTCTCCGCCGCGTCGCCCAGCAGCCGGGCCCCGGTGCCTCCGGGCTGCATGGCCTCCCGAGTCACCTTGGCCAGCATCCGCAGGTCCTTCGCCGCCGCGGTCAGATCGCCCGTCAGGCTCTTCAGGTCGCCCCGGTTGTCGCTCAGCACGCCGGCCAACGTGCCCGTCAGCCGGGACAGGTTGGTGGCCAGGTTGCGCATGCCCTCCGGATCCTCCGCGAGCGCGCCGCTCGCCACATCCAGGAAGGCCGAGAGCTGCTGGGCCACCAGATCCAACCGCGGCGCGTCCGTGCCCCGCAGCGAGCCTCCAGAGGCGGGCAGGGGAGGGGAGGACGCGGAGCCCGGGTTGAGCTCCAGGTACGGCTCGCCCAGCGGCCCCACCGTGGCCACCGTCACCCGCGTGTCCTCCCGCAGGGCCACCATGGCCTCGGGCTTCACCGAGAGCCCCATCCGCACGGGCAGCGGCCGGCCCTGCGCGTCCCTCCGGTCCGGCTCCAGGTGGATCTCCTCCACCCGGCCCACCACCACGCCGCCCAGCTTCACCGGCGCGCCCTTCACCACGTTGCCCGTGTGGCTGAAGTCCACCGAGAGCACCGTGTCGCGGCCCAGCGTCAGCTCGCCCATCAACCACAGCAGCCCGAGCACGCCCACCAGCGCCGCCAGCACCAGCGCGCCCACCTTCATCTCCAAGCGACGCTCATCCATCCGATGCGCTCTCCAGGAAGGGCGCCGTCAGGGCCCGTAGCTCCGGTTCCGAGGATGCCAGGAATGCCTCCGGTGTGCCCAGGAAGGCGCATCGCCCCCCACCCACCACCAGCACCCGGTCCGCCAACGTCCGCAGCAGCCGGTAGTCATGGGACACCACCAACGCGCCCAGCCCCCGGGCCTTCACCGAGGCGAGCACCTCCTCCACTTGCGCCGCCGCCCTCCGGTCCAGCCCGGTGGTGGGCTCGTCCAGCAGCAGGTACTCCGGCCGCAGCGCCAGCGCCCGGGCGATGGCCGCCCGCTTCTTCGCCCCGGGCCCCAGCTCGGTGGGCAGCCGATCCGCCGCCGCTTCCAGCCCCACCTGGGCCAGGGCCTCGTGCACCGCCTCCGGTGACAGGCCCGGAGCCGCCAGGGCCACGTTCTCCCGCAGCGTCCGCCAGTCCAACAGTGCCGGGCCCTGCACCAGGTACGGCGCCCGCTGGCGCAGGGCCCGCAGGGCGCGCTCGGGCATCGTGTCCACCCGCTCGCCGAGCAGCTCCACCCGGCCCGACTCTGGCTTCAGCAGCCCCACCGCCAGCCGGCACAGTACGCTCTTGCCCGCGCCGCTCGCGCCGGCCACGAAGGTCAGCTCCCGCGTGGACAGCTCCGCGCTCAGCCCCGTCAGCACCCGCCGGCCGGACTCGAACGTCACCTCCACGTCGGAGAAGCGCAGCATTCCCGCTCACACTCCCAGCGCCTGGAAGCCGAGCGCCACCACGAAGGCGATCAGCAGGCAGCCGAAGCACGCCGCCACCACCCCGCGCGTGGTGGCCTCGCCCACCGCCTCGGCGCCTCCGCGCGCGGACAGGCCCGCCACCGCCGCCGCCAGCGGAATGTAGAGGCCGCAGCCCGCTCCCTTCGTCAGCCCCGCAAGCACGTCCCACCCATCCACGAACCGCGCGTCCATGAAGGCCGTCCCGTCCACCCCGAAGGCCCAGCTCGCCGTGGCCACCGCCGACAGCGTCGCCGCCATCGTCCCCACGATGCACAGCAGCGGCACCCCCACCAGCCCCGCCACCACCCTCGGCGCCACCAGGTCCGCGTACGGGTCTCCCGCCGACATCTCCAGCGCCTCCACCTGCTCGTTGACGCTCATGGTGGACAGCTCCGCGCTGTGGCTCGCCCCGCCGCGCGCCGCCGCCAGCAGCGCCGACACCACCGGGCCGAACTCCCGCACCAGCAGTTCGAAGTAGGGCGGACCCACCACCGGCAGGTTCCCCGTCACCTTGCGCGCCTGGCTGTCCGCGAACGTCACCAGCACCGCCCCGAAGAAGGCCATCCCCGACATCACCAGCCACGCGCTGCGCGAGCCCGTCTCGTGCAACTGGTGCAGGCACTCGCGCCAGGACAGGCCATGGCGCACGCTCGCCCGCACCGTGCGCGCGAGCATCAAGGCCGGGGCTCCGATGAAGGCCAGGGGGTTCATGACGGCCCCGATGCTACCAGTCAGGCACAAACCCTGGAATGAATAGGGCGGAGTGGCTGCTGAAGTGAAAAGTGCCCAAGCGCGGAGCCGCATTATACGGCTTTTCGGCGAGCTTGGGCTGTTTTCAATCAGGTAATTTAATAATGGAGCTTCCCGCTACCGGAAGCATCACCACTCCTTTTGACTGGAGTGCTCTGGCTCCTTCGGAGTAGCGATGCGCCTTGAGTTTCGATGTGGCTCCGGTTCTGGGGTCGATTGCAATAGCGCCTGCCTTTGTTGCGCTTCGGAACTTCTGCGCTACCCGTTTCCATATTTCGAGCGCCACCGTGTTGGACGTGCGTGCCGTCAGCCATGATTCCCCGAGACCGTTTTCCTTGAGACGGCCCAGATCCAACAACAAGGCATCGGGGTTCCGATCGAGAAACCCATTGAGAGTTTCCGCCGGAAGGGATGGTTTCGTAATCGTGAATGCGATTCGTCGCACACCTCCATCAAGCATGGGCTCATGAAGAACGTCTGCATCGATCGCGGTGGCCGTGAATGGCTTGAATCTCAATGCCGTGACATGCAGGCTGAAATCTCGTGCGCATTCACTCATGATGGGCAGGAGTTCTTCCGGTAGCGCATGGAGCTGAATAGAAATATCAGTCATTTGTTACCTATCGTAAGGAACGAAGTCGGTTGGAACCCCACCGGGGCCATTAAGGTCGTTGAGGGCATCCACTTCTCGCGGTACAGGCGATCCGTCCGCCTTGGTTTTCCCGATATTTCTACCTTGGATCTTTCCATCCGGGGTCTCATACAAAATATCCGGCCGCCGGCCGCTCTTGGAGCCTCCCGGCGTTGGAATGAGTCGCTCCTTTGCTCTGCCCCCCCCGGCAATGATGGTATTTCCTTCCGTTTCAAGCCGGTCGGCCTCTTCTCGTATCTTGGCGTTGTGAGGAGCATTGGGGTCCGTTTTCGGCCCCCGGCGATTTCCAGCCTTCTTTGCGGCATCGTCGATGAACTGGCTGGTTTCGCTTGCAACCTTCTCGGCGACCTCGCGGCTGCCTTGCTTGAATCCTTGCTCGAAGGTCTCCTCAACAACCTCTTTTCCCAGTTTGCCAATTGCACCGTAACCGCCGCCTGGAAGCGGGGCCGAGAGCAGGACGCCGCCGACGGCAATTCCCTTGTCGAACGTGGTGGCGTTCGGGTCATTGATTGTTTGATATGCATTGTAGGCATCGTAAGCGGCCAGTCCCACTTCCGTAATCGCCCAGGCTGCTGCGAGTACGGGCAGCCAGACGATTCGGCCGTCCGGATCGATGTAGGTCTGTGGGTTGTGACCAGCGTATGCGTACGTTGACAGATTGACTGGTTGGTACACGCCGCCAAAACCGGCTTGTCCATCAAGGTAATCGGAGGATGCCGGATCCGTGCTCGTCCACAACCCCACTCGTGGATCGTAATACCGCGCCCCGAAGTAATGAAGCCCGGTCTCCTGATCCAGTTCCTTGCTGGTGAACAAGTGAGGCAATCGCTCGGTATTGGACCGCTGGTCCACCCAGGGCTCGCCAGACGGAAAGTACTGCATGTGCTCATACAGTTCCCCGTCCACATCCGTCACGTAACTCGTACTGCCGATGTAATCCGAATGATAGAAGTACAGGAAGTTCGTATCCGGCATTCCATCATCTGGCATCTCGCTGGGCACTTCGTAATGCGGATTCTTCTCCACATTGCGGCCACTCTGATGGCCGTTCACCGAGCGATGCTCCCACCACTTGCCGAGCATCATGGAGACCAGGTCATGGTCATCCGGTCGCACGTGTGCATCGCCTGGAGACAGTTTGGACGCAATGCGCATCGTGCCGACATGGACGTGCTTGGTTCCCACAGACCGGTTCCGCACGGTCCATTTGTCATTCACATAGACGGTTTCGCCTTGTGCGCCCGTCTTGATGATCCGGTCCCCTCCATCATCATACACGAAGCGCGTGGTCCGCCCATTGTCGGAGATCGAGTGGACGCGGTTCTCCTCGTCCCACACGATCGTCCGGCGTTGACCATTGCGGTCATCGTCCCACCCCGTCTGGTTGCCGTTGTCATCGTAGAAGAACGTCCGGTCTCCAATGTGTGTCGCCGCGTGCGGCTTGGCGGAGCCGTAATCGTAATTCCATGCGTAGGTGGTCTTGTGCTGCGGAATGGGCTTGCTGTCACTGCGATTGCGGATCCAATGCTGCTGGTTCTTTAGCTTGATTTTGTGGATTTCGTCGTACTGCAGCACGTACGAGTATTCGTTGCTCTTGCCCGGTGGTTGGAACCACGTACCGGTCGCACTGGTCAGCCGGTACAGGTCATCGTAGGAGAAGATTTGCTCGACCCGCCCGCCGTACTCGTTTGGTCGCGCATGCGGCACGTCGTTAACCAGGTTGGTGACGTTGCCAACTTTATCAAACTTATACGTAAATCGTTGGAACTCCCCGGCTGCGAGGGTGGCGAGCCGTCGGCTGCGCGCATCATGGCCATAGTGCGTGCGGATGCCGTTACCTGTCTGCAGGAACTCACGCTGATCGAACCGGTCGTACTCCAACCGAGTCACATAGGGGAACCGGACTCCCAGCTTCACGCCTTCGACCGCGCGAACCTGCCCGCCTGAGTCGTATGAGTACGTGAGCACCTCGGTATCCGGGTAGACCATCTGCTGCAGCCGTCCCCAGGTATCGTAGATGTACCGCGTCACGTAGATCTCTGGGCTGTTGGAACTGTTGCCCATGGTGCGGCTGTCAATGCTGCGCCGCTCGTAGACAGTCTCGCCAAGCGCGCCGTAGCGCCGCTCCTCGAATCCGCTGTTGTCGTCCACGCGCACGATACGGCCCACACGATTGCCACCCTGATCCCGAAGTGAGGCTCCGCCCCAGGCATAGGTCACGTCGTTGTCGTGGTAGCGCGGGTATCGGATCTCGGTCAGGTGCGTGAAGTCGTACCGGTATTCGATTGCCCCGCCTTCACGGCGCAGGTTGGCTGTGATTCGCCGGATGATGTTGCCCGCTTCGTCATAGGCCATCTCGGTGTGGCCGCTGTCGGGATGGACTACGTCGGTTCTCCGGCCGGCCAGGTCGTAATCCGACCGCGTGAGATTGCCAGCCGCGTCGAGCACGCGCCGGATTTGCTTGAGCGGATCGTACTCGTAGCGCGTGGTGATCCCCCGTCCGTCCAGGTACTCGACCACTGCGCGGATGTTGTCGCGCGCGTCACGCCAGGCATCGCGGCGGTTGTTCTCGGCATCGATCGTGGTGGTCAATGCCCACAGGCCGCCACCCGAGAGCGCCGACCCCAGCGAATAAGTCCTCTGCGTCCGTGCGTCATCGGGCATCACGACCAGGAGTTCGCGGTCGAGCAGGTCATGGGTGATGCGCGTAGGCGGTGCGCTGGTATCCACCGGCCGGGTGAATGACAGATTTCGCGCCGTGCTCTTGGGCTCCTCGGTGGGATACCACCGCGCGATGACCCGGCCCCAGGGATCGAGGTGCGTGCGGCCCGACACGATCATGGCATCCTGCGCAGCGGCATCGACCCCGCGGTGCAGAGTGCCATCCTTCTTCGTCTGGATGGCCCGGCCGAGGCCATCCACGAAGGTCACCGTCTCGATCGGATCGGTCACATTGCGGAACACATCCATGTTCGCGCTGGTGGCATAGGGCACCACGGCATCGGGCCGGTACGCGAAACGGATGGTGTAATCGAGCCCTCGCTCTATCTCATAAGGCCCACGAACACGCGAGATGCGCCCGAAGTCGTCATACTCGGTGAGCACCGGATTGCCATTGATGTCGATCTCGCTCGTGGGCGCACCGAAGCGCAGGTCATACCCGGCCGTGGAGTAGTAGCCAAAGCTGTCGTCGATGCGAACCACGTGGGTCCGCACCTCATCATCATGGGTATAGCGGAGCTGATAGCGCTGGCCGTTGTGGTTGGGCGGTGAGGTGACGCTCTTCAGGTTGCCATCGGTGTCGTAGCTGAGATCCGTGTGGGCGGCCGTGTCACTGTCGAGGGACACGCGAATCTGTCTCACGTTGCCCGTGCCACTGGCACAGTCGACATCGGCTTCCCGCTTGCGCAGGAGCGTACCAGCCGCATCTCGCACGATGATGCTATCGGCCACTCCCACGATGTGGTGCGCACGGCAGGTGGACAGCCGGCCCGTGTATTTGATCTCCGCCCGATAGTCGTCACTCGTTCCAGGCCCTCCCGCGTCATGGAGCGAGATGACGTTGCCGTAGCTGTCGTAGTCCTGGGTGGTGAAGGTGTGGATGAACGCCTTGGCATCGCCCTCGTGCTGGTAGTGGTGCTCCTCCACCTGCGCCGGGAACACCGCCTCGGTGCGCGCCGCCTGCTCGGCTGTCAGCACGAGACCGTTCTCGATGTCGCGGAGCTCGTACTGGTAGGTGGCGCGTTCGAAGACGGAGCCGTCGCCGCCCAGGAGTTGCGACGCGGCCATGAGACCGCGCTCGTGATAGCCGTTGTTGCGGAACTCGAGCTTCTGGCGGCGGTAGACCGGCAGCGTGCTCGAATCCGAGACACCATTCCACCCGCGGGTATCCAGCGTGTCGACCTCGACCCGGGCGAAGCCGTAGAACTCGCGCTCGTAACGGTCGTAGCGGCCTCCTTCGTAGCGCATACGCTGAAGCGAGTAGTCCGTGACCTTGCCAAGCTCGGCGGAGTCGGCCTGGCCGTCGTAGACCTTGACCTCGCTCAAGGCCCAGCGGCTCTGTGGCATGTCCTGCGTGTTGCCGGTGCGCACGTAGTCGAGCCAGAACTCCGCGCCCAGCGGACGCTTCACGTGGCGCAGGAGGTCGGTGCGGCCCGTGCGATTGCGAGCCACCTTGATCTCATGCGGGTTGCTCGAGACGAGATGATCAGGATGCCCGTCGCCGTTGATGTCCTGGATGGAGACCGTGGGCCGACCGACCGATTCGCCGAAGTCCGCGCCCGGGTTGATGATGAGGCTGATTCCAACGAAGACAGGGATGCTGATGGTGAAGTACGCGCCACCTCCAAGGGTGGTCGACTGGTTCTCGGAGATCTCCTTGCTGCCGGTACCTCCGCTCCAAATCACCGGGTTCGCGGCGATTCGATGGCCCTGGTTGAACCACACCCGCAGCCCAGCGGCATCCTGCGTGGCGTAATCGAGCAGACCGTCGCCGTTGACATCGAGCAGGGAGCCACCGCCTGGTTTGACTCCGGATTGGCTGTTGCTTCCGTTGATGCCTCCGCCGAACCCGTAGACGCCATCGTTGAAGCCCAGGGAGGCGCCCGCGTTCTTTTCCTCGGTGACGCCCTCGTGGATGACGGCCTGCCCCCAGGGCTCGCGAGCCGCGAACCGGTAGCCCAGGTTCAGCGACACATCCAGCGTCCCCGCGCCCTTCCAAACCCGGTCAGGCAGCCCGTCACCGTTGACGTCCATGAGGTCTGCCTCGGACGTGGCGTCTCCCTTACTGGCGCCCAGGCTCAGCGAGAATCCAACCGGCTGCATCTGCTGGGTGCTGGCGGAACCACCTCCGGTCTTCTCGGCACCGCCACCGATCAGACCGCGCGCGGTGGCGATCGCACTGGAGATGTTGCCGCCAATGCCAAAGGTCGAGCTTTCGGAGCTGTTGATTCGCAGCTCGCGGCTCGGCACCTCACGCAGCTCCGCGAGGACTCCCAGGGGCGACGTGTACTGGACGCGCTCCGGCGACACCACGTCGGGGAAGCCGTCACCGTTCATGTCGAGGTAATCGAGCAGGCCTCGCGACTTCCCGTCGGACATGGAGAAGGAGGCAGGACCGGCGCCGCCACCCACGGCCGTGTTGCGCGAGCGGGAGATGCGGGGCACTGCCGGAGTTCCGGCGAGCTGGGCTGGCTTCGGGAGCCGCGGCAGGGGACCCCCGAGCCGCGTGGTCGACATCTCGGTCGCGGTCACATAGATGAGCTCATGAGGCCCCTGCCAGTGGCCGCCTCGCACCGGGCTGCACTCGAAGGGATCCTCCTCGGTGTAGCGGCAGGGCAATGTGTCGGCCATGGGCAGCAACGAGAACGCTCGCATGCCCTCCTCGGAGAACCGGCGGGCCATGTCGGCGGCCGTGTCCTCATTGATGGTCTCGGTGCCGTCGAAGGGCGGCGGCTTGTCAAGCTCGGTTGGCGGAATGGGCTTTTCGCCCCGCGCCTCACCGCCGTTGTAGCCACCGTAGGCCCAGCCACGATAGCCATGAGAGAGTCGGCCCGGCCGCTCCACGCCGTAGCGGATGGACGGGAGCGGGATGATTCCCTTCGAGACCGTGGTACGGACGGCGTCGAACAGTTCCGGGGTGCTCACGGAGAAGGAGAAGAAGACCGGCTCGTTGGCGGTCACCTGCACATCCAGGTTCATCGTATGGATGCCGCCCTTGTCGATGGTGACCTGCCTCTTTCCAAGCAGGCGCCCCTGGCTCTTCGCCGTGAACGTCACCGTGCCCGTGTGAAGCGTGCTGCCCGCGTCGACTGTCGCCACGAGGGGGAAGTTTCCGCTGACCGTTGGCACGAAGGCGGGAGCCGGGCTCACCGGTGTGCGCAGCGAATACGTGGTCATGTCGTAGACCAGCGGGATGTCGAAGATGGGCTTCCCTTGGTGATCCACGACGGGCACGGCCCGGCCATCCTCGTTCCGTGCGCTCGTGTAGCGGATCCACGGGCCGTGTCTGGGCTTACCGTCCGTGCCGCTGATGGGCTCGAAGGCGAGTGCGGTCAGATCGACAGGCGAGTCCGAGTGGATGCGCAGCGAGACGAAGTTCCGGGCGTTGACCGAGATCGCCTGATCAAGATTGACGGTACTCCGGGACGAGTGGGGGAGTACCTGGGCGAACGCCGGTTTGCCGTCGACCATGAGCATGACGGTGATGTCATCGGACGTCTCGCGCAGCTTGGTGAGCCGGCCCGAGACCCGCATGGTGCCGGAATAGGGGACGTTCATGCCGGTGTTGGCGCGTCCAGCGAGCGCGAACTCGGCTGTGGCGTCGAAGCGATGGACGTCGAGGCGGTTCTCGTCCTTGTCCGGAGCGAGCCCCATGTATTCGACCACCGGGCTCCAGTTCACCCGGTCATCCCACTCGTTCTCCAGCGCGTGGACCCGGAACAGGATGCGCTCGCCAGCGGCGACATCGACCTCCACGCTGGGATTCTGTGGCCGGGTCTCAGCGGGGCCGAAGACGTGCGCCCAGAGCTGGTTGCCTTCAGGTTCGATGGCATGCTCGATGGTGGCTCTGAAACCATCTCCGCCGGAGCGCTGGGCCCGGCTCAACCTCACCTCTCCCGAGATGCGTACACGCCCCGGGTAGGGGGCTTGCCAACTCCGGACGACATCCACGGGCGGGGCATGGCGGTCGAGCTCGGCTTCGAACTCGGGGTCCTCGAGCGATGCGGGCAGCGCACCAGGGGCCACTGCACTCGCGCCGATGTGCACCGGAGTGCCACTGCTGTCTCCGGGAACGAATCGGGGCAGGCCGTCCGCGCGCCGCCAGTTGAAGTAGACGGCGGAGCCTTGCACCAGGTCCACCAGTCCGTCCGCATTGACGTCGGACAGATAGGTGTCCTGCTCCGAGGACGAGAAGGCCAGGTTCGCGTGGAACTGTCCTGGGGTGAAGTACGCCTCGGGGCCGACGGACAAGCTCATGAGCGAGCGCTCATGCGACAGCGCCGGAAGACCCTCGACAGGGACGGCCGAGGTCGCGAAGCTGGCGCTGCCCGCGGGGCCGGATTGGTTGCGGTTGAAGAAATAACCACCGCCCGCGCCACGGAACACGCGGTCGGCCAGTCCGTCACCGTTGATGTCCGCGAGCACGACCCGGCCCTTGGTATCGTCCGACCGCCGGCCGACCTTGGCTCCCACCGAGAGCCCCTTGGTCATGCCGAAGCCGACGCCGACGTACAGGTGGCCTCCGAACGACCGCGTCCGCGACCCACCCAGGGCGCTGGCATCGGCCTCTCCGATGGCATCGTAGAATCCGTCCGGCAGAGCGAGTCCCGTATCGGGCTTCTCCGGTCCCGCGTTCCAGGCCTGCTCCGGCGCGAAGCCGTCATAGACGGTGCTCGTCCTGGTCACCTCGTCGAAGTACTCGAAGGTGTGGACGTTGCCCAGGAAGGGCCGGTTGTTCACGCCGAACTGGGTGAGCTTCTTCAGCCGGCTCTTGCCGAAAGGCCCCTGGTCGTAGTCGAGATCCCAGGCGCGCACGAGTGTCTGGCGGTAGTGGACCTCGACGCGGCTCAGGCGCTCACTGGTGACCTGCTTGAAACCACCGCGGCCGCTCACGATGAGGTCCCGGCGGCAGCCCGTCTGGCGTTCTGGCGTGCAGGCGGGCTCGCGCAGGAAGACCACGCGATAGGGCGCCGTGGTCTCTCCCACGCGCAGGGTGTAGTGAGCCGAAGACAGGTACAGGTCACGGCCAGGGACCTGTTCCGGTGCGCTCCAGGTGACCGTGTCGTAGTCGAAGCGCACGCGGTTCCCGTGGGTGTCGCGAATCTCACGCAGGGCCCAGCGGAAGACGTTGCCCTCATCGTCCGTCAGACATGCCGAGGAGACTCTGCCTGTCTCGGGCGTACCGCCGTAGAAGTAGCGCGTGCCCTTGCGGTCGGTGACCTCCCACCAGTACCGGCTGGGGCCCGTGCCATGGCGCACGATGCGCTGGAACGAGCCCTCGATGCGGGGGTGGAACACCTTGTCGCCCGTGGAGCGCGGGCTCGGCAGGCTTCGGTGCGCGGTGGGGGAGAGTTGGGCCCCATCGAAGAGGTAGGTCTCGGTCTCCAGGGACGCGTCGTAGCGGGGAACACCCCAGCGGGTCTCGGCCTCGATGGCGGAGAGGCCGATGTCCCAGCCAAGCCCCATCCAGCCGTTGCCGCGCGCGGAGCTATAACCCAGCGCGAACGAGGGCTGTACGCCGAGCCGGCCCGGGGGAAGCTCCAGGGGGTAGTTCAGCGCCGCATCGCCATTGGAGCTCACCTGCGGTGGCTGGATGAGCTGGATGCCCGCCGAGGGCGTGGCCGCCTTGATTCCCTTGAGGCGATTGGGATCGAACGAGGCGATCTGCGGATGCTCGGGTGCCACCACGATGGCGTTGATCATGGTGGTGAAATGATCGGTGAGGCTCTCGACGACTTCCCGGTCGCGCGCGACCCCGGCGCGGGCGAGCGGCTCCCAGCGCTTCAGGGTTTCGTCATAGTAGAAGGTCTGGATGTCCTCGGGCACATAGCCCGGCGGCACCAGCGAGGGCTGGTAGGGCAACGAAACCTTCAGGGCATCGTCGAAGGTCTCGCCGTGCGGCTGGAACTCGTAAGCGCGCCGGAAGGGGGCGGTGACATTGACGAGACCTGGATCCAGCGGAGGAAGCTGGGAGGCATCGAGCTGCTTGAGCGAGACACGCTTGCGGCCCTTCATGGCGGTGGCCGGGACGTCGACCGACACACGGGTGCCGAGCTCGATGCGCTTCGCCTGACCAGGCGCGACCTCGGCCTCGGCCAGTTGCCCCACGTCGCCATAGCGGGCGCGGCGCTCCTCCTGGGTGAGGCCGTCATTGAGCACGGGGTCTCGGGTTGCGGCCCCAGGCATGAGGCCCGCGTCGCGGTCGAGCACGAACTGACGCGTGAAGGTGCTTCCATCGGCGAAGCGGGCGGTGACGGTCACCGGCCAGGCCTCATCGGGCTTCGTGGTCCGCCGAAGCATGGAGGCGAACACTCCCGCGGTGCCATCGGTCTCCCGGCTGTCGATGCTCACGCGCACGCCGCCACTCACATGACTGGGTGCACGTGCCCAACCCTCCACCCACGCCTCATGCCCGAAGTGCTCGCGGGCCGACGCGAGGACGATGCGTGGAAAGTCGATGCGGCGAGCAGCGCCCGAGCCAAACACGCGCAGGCGCGTGACCGAGACATCCGCGGAAGGGCGCAGGCGGAGGCCAGCGCAGCGCACGCTCCCCGCATCGCCAATGGCATACTCCGTCATGCCCGGGGTGACTTCGAGGCGAGAGGCTGGCAGGTCATGCGCCACCGCGTCGGCATCCACGCAGCGCAGGGACCAGGTTACCTCCGACCCAGCGGCGATGCGCACCACGTCCGGAGAGATCCACCGCTCGAAGGCGACGACCAGCTCCTGGCCCGCCGCGACCGTGACTGCCTCACCCCCCTCGCGGAGCAGGGCCATCGCACCTTGCGTGGGAATGGCATCGAACGGTGCGATGGAGGCGGATTCGATGGCATTGCTGCCATGATCCAGCTCGGCCATGAGCTTGACCGCGCCGAGCTTGATGGTGCCGCGGGCTTCGCTGGGCAGGCAGAACTCGACCTCGTTGTGCCCGAAGCGCAGCTGCTCGGTGTCAATGGGATGAACGAATGTCCTTGCCTCCTCACCGGAGGCCTCGGCGGTGGGCGGCACCCAGAATCCGAGCATCCGCGGTCCGCCGTTGATGCCGCGCGTCAAGACCAGTGGCCGGAACACGCCCTCGGCGTGATAGCTCAGCCAGGCGCGCCGGTATGTGCCGGGGTGGCGTGCGAGCTGGAACGAGAGCGTGGTGCAGCCAGAGAGACCGCTGGTGGGCTCTCGGCTGAGGCTCTCGCTCTCCGGGGTGACGGGGAGCACGTCGGCGAGCGCAGCGGGGGGTACTTCGCCAGAGGTAGTGGATGGCTCCCAGGCGAGCGGCAGGGCCTCCGAGGTGCCCCAGAGCTCCACTTCGGGGACCACCGCTTCGTTCTCGTGCGAAGGCTCGAACCTCAGGATGAGGCGCGCCATTCGCTGTGGCGCCTGCAGGGGGAGCACCGACCAGCCGTGTGGCAGGGCCGTCAGGTCATGAGGGCCCGAGATGCGCTGGCCCAGGGCGTCGAGCAACGAGAGACGGTACGGGCTCGGGCCGAACACCTTGAGCGCGGCCACTTCCGCGCGTGCGTCCAGCTGGGCCGTGACATCCGTATGACCCCTGTTGGCGGAGGGTCTCCATCCAATGGCGGTGTCGCGATCGAAGAGCGCCCAGGCGCCAGGGTCCGTGCTGGCCTCCAGCGCGCGTGGCGTGAGCCGCTGCGCGGCGATTTCACCTGTCTCGCCCGTGGGGGACTCCTCCGTGCCCTGGCAGGACAGGGAGGTCACCAGGAACATCACCGCAGCCGCGGAAATTTTGAGCGGGGTGAAAAATCCACCTCGGTGAGTAGGCATCACGGCTCTCCAGCAGGGGTGACAATGTGAAGAGCTTTGATTTCAAATATGTATCGATACTGTCAATGGAGGAAATCATGCGCCTGGGTCCTACCGTGTCGTCCATCTTCATTCTCGGGGTCTTGCTGAGCGGCGGTCTGCTGGCGGGCTGCTCGAGCGAAACCTCGTTTCAACGCGGTACGGCAGGCGAGAGCTGCCGGGCTCGCAACGACTGTAAGCTCGGTCTCGCCTGCATCAACGAGACATGTGTTCCCGATCGCCCCTACCTGAGCGTGACAGGCAAGGGGTGTTACCGGGTCGAGTGTGAGAATGATGCCGGATGTTGTGCCGATTTCGTTCCCGCTTCGGGCTGCGACATCTACGAAGCGGCGTGCAAAGCCGACCCGAATGATTGTGATGCCTATCGCAGGCTCTGCCAGTGCAATCGCGCATGCGTGAGTGAGCTCTGCGTGGACAAGGAACCGGCCTGCGCCAGGGACTCGGAATGTCCGTCAACGTCTTCGCCGTATTGTGTGGCGAGCCAGTGCGTGGAGTGCCGGGACCAGGGGGACTGTCTCGGCGAGGGAGAGCGCTGTGTCGCGGGAGCTTGCAAGACTTTGTGCAAGACCAATGAGAACTGTCCGCGACTCCATGCTTGTGAAGCGGGAGCCTGCGTGCCTTCTGGTTGTACTTCGGATCGTGAGTGCAGCTTCGTGCTCGGTGATCCACGCGGCCGTTGTGAGAATGGCGCGTGCTTCGTGGGCTGCACGAAGGACAACGAGTGCAACGCTACAGCCTTCGAGGTGTGCCACGCGGGACGATGCACCTTTTCCGGGTGTGAGAACGACGCGGAGTGCCGGGCCTATCTGGACCTTTCCAGCACCCCGGATGGCGTTCGTGCGGTGTGCCGGTGAGCTGAGTCTCTCCAGCTATCAATCCAAGACACATATTCTTGTCATTTGAGACGCGCTGTTGCTCCCGAGGCAACGTGTTGCTTCGGGGGCTGCGTTGCCTCCGAGGCAACAAAACAGGGATTGTCTGTGAGGCTTGAAATCCAAAGTCAATCATGAGACACGGCTTTCCACCCGCCGGACGCAGTTGCTTTCGCTCCCAACTCCCAGGAGCGGCCCCGGGTTTCCTGTCTCGTTTCAAGGATGGATGCCATGACTCACTCCTACCGTGTCACCACGGCCGCGCGCCGTGGATGGAAGTCCCTTGCCTGGTGCCTGGCCGCGGGCCTGTCGCTGCTGACGGGGGCCGAGGCGCTCGCGCAGGAGCAGGAAGATCCCGGTGAGGATCCGAAGATCTACTCGGAGACGGTGCTCGAGGAGGGCGAGGGCTATCAGCTCAAGCTCATCTCCGGCATCCCCGTGGACGACGAGAAGGCCGAGCCCTACTCGCGCGAGTTCTACACCCTGACGTCCCTCGCGGCCTTCGAGAAGCTGAAGCTGCCCATCGCGATCCAGGAGGATGTGAGGATCGCGTTCGAAGAGGCCAAGACGGAAGAGGACAAGGTGTTCTCGATCGACAAGCGCATCGTCGACGAGCTCCTCATCGCCGAGGAGAAGGGGGAGTTGACCCCGTACCTCAAGGAGATCGCCGAGCCCGTCGACGAGGGCCAGGTCCAGGGCATGGGGCCCTTCGGCTCGTGCTCGGACAAGGTCCACAGCCGCAGCAAGAGCTTCAGCATCAACACCCCCATCAACACCTCGGCGAACTTCGGGGGCGGCTTCTCCGGCTCGTTCTACACCACGGGCAACATGTCGGGCAGCGCCACGGGCGAGGTGGTCATCAAGATCAAGCGCAGCAAGGTCTTCTGGGTCTGCGTCCCCTACGCGGTCCGGTTCGGCCATGCGCGCGCCTGGGGCAATGCCTCGGTGAGCAACGACTCGTCCATCAACGGCTCGCTCAGCTATGCCTTCAACTGGCAGCGGCAGATCACCAAGCCGCACCTGGGCTCGCTCAACTTCATGATTGGCCCCCTGCCGGTGCACATCGGCTTCAACCTGCCCATCGAGCTGGGCGTGAGCATCAACGCGACCGTCACGGGCACCCTCGCCTACAACGGCCAGCAGACGGCCACGGGCAGCTTCGACTACACCTGCAACACCGGCGGCTGCAGCGGCTACGCCAACTACAACCTGGGCAGCGCGCCCACGCCCCAACCCGTGACGGCCAGCGTGTCCGGCCGCATCTACCCCACGCTGTGGGCCCAGGTCGCCGTGCGCGCCTACCTCTACAGCGAGCGCATCGCCTATGCGCAGGTGGGTCTGCGCCCCTACCTGTACGGCGACCTCTGGGGCTACTACGGCAATACCTGCGGTGACGCCGACGGCGACTTCATCAACGAGACCGTCAGCGCGCTCACCTTCGATCTGGATTGGCAGCTGTACATCACCGCCCGTGCCTCGGCCTTTGGTTCCTCGAACAACTGGAACCTGTGGAACACCTCGCGCCGCCACATCAAGTTCTGGGATCTGATCAGCGGCGGCTCCACCGCCCTCCGGCCCACGCTGCTCGGCCCCGCCAGCACCCCGGTCAACACCTTCACGAACTACAGCTCGCGCATGCGTCCCTGCTGGCCGTACGGCGACACCGTCTCCTCCCGGTTCAGCTGGGGTGACGGCACCACCACCTCCTACAGCGCCGCGCCCAGCACCACCACGACGCGCGCCAAGGCCTGGACGACGACGGGCACCCTGGGCGTCCAGTCCACGGCCCTGAGCGACTCCCACGGCCGCAGCCTCAACGCCTCCACCCTCCGCAAGGTGCAGGTCTACTGAGCGTCCCTGTCCCAGCGTTGTGACTTCGCGTTCTTCACCGCCCCCTCCGGTTCTCAGGCAGGGGGCGGTGTCGCGCAAACTGTCCGCCCCGGCCTGTATCGGGAGTGATCGGGCCTCCAGGCCGGGTGAAGATCTCGCCTGCCGCCGTCAGTGCGCCCCGAGGCGGGACATCACCGCGGCCACCACGCGGTCGCAGCGCGGAGCCAGGAAGGAGAACACCTCCTCGAGCTGGCCACCGAGCCGGTTCTCCCACTCTTCCCGGAGGAGCGCCCGGGCCCGGTGCAGCCGTGTCTTCACCACGTCCTCGCTCACCGAGAGCACCTCGGCGGTCTCCGCCGTCGACAGCCCGTCCACCTCCCGCAGCATGAGCACCATCCGCGAGGAGGCCGGCAGCGCGTCGATGCTGGTCTCCAGGAGCCGGACGAGCTCGCGCTCCGCGGTCCGCCGTTCGGGGTCCAGCGTGGGTCGGTCCAACCGCTTCATGCCAGCCTCCAGTGCATCGTCCGCACCTCCATCGAGGGCGACCAGCCGACTGCGCTTGCGCAGGTGCAGCAGCGCCTCGTTCACCGCGATGCGGAGGAGCCACGTCGAGAACCTCGCGCTGCCCTTGAACTGGTCCAGGTGCGTGAACGCGAGCACGTAGGCCTGCTGCATCACGTCCTCGGCCTCGGCCTCGTCCCGCAGCAGCGCGCGCACGGCCCGGTACACCCGTGCGTTGTGCCGGCGCATCAGCACCTCGAACAGTGCTGTCTCTCCCGCACACACGCGGTGGACGATCTCCTCATCGGAGGGCGAGCCCATGGCCGCCTGTCTGGTTGCCTGTCCTGTCGTCGTCTCCATACGCATGAGATGCGGCGGGCGGCCCGGACGTGACAGCCCCCCGGCGTGTCACCTCTCGCCGTGCTCGCGACTCCCATCCCATGGCAGCAACGGTGCTGCTCGCGGAGGAGAGGTCATCGACATGGATAGCCGTCTGAATCAGTCCTGGTGGGCCCTGAAGCTCGCGTTGGGTGTGGTGCCAATCGTCGCGGGGCTCGACAAGTTCTTCAACCTGCTGACGAACTGGGAGCAGTACCTCAGTCCCCTCGTTGCCCGGGTCATTCCCGCCAGCACCTTCATGCACGCGGTGGGCATCATCGAGATCGCCGCGGGGCTCCTGGTGTTGTCGAAGCTGACGCGCGAGGGGGCCTACATCGTCTCGGCGTGGTTGGTGGGCATTGCCCTGAACCTGCTCACCACGGGGAAGTACTTCGACATCGCGGTGAGGGACCTGGTCATGGCGGTGGGCGCCTTCACGCTGGCTCGCCTGTCCGAGGTGCGAGCGCCCGCTTCCGCGCGGGAACGGCCCCGGACCGAGGTGCTGAGGCCCGCCCGAGGCCACGGGTGATGCCTGTCACCCGGCCCGTACGCGCGCCCTGATCCGCCGCGAAGCAGTAGAACAGGCCCGCTCCGCCCGTCCCGCGGAGCGCGTCCTGGCCGCGGCCGCCGCGTGACAGGTGCGACGGTGCGGTAGCCTGTCCGCCTCATGCGAAGAATCGTCTGCGCCCTTTTTCTCGCGGTGCTCAGTGCCTGCGGTGACGAGCCGCGGTGGGTCCATGCCGTTCCCGCGGACGGGTGGATCCTCCAGGACACCCGGCCGTTCGACCTGGAGCAGCGCACACTGCGCTTCACGCCCTCACCCGAAGGCTACACCCTCCACGTCCTGGAGGGTCCCATCGAGCTGGACCTCGCTGGCTCCAAGCCGTTGTTCGGCACCTGGTTGGTGGAACTGCCCTTTGCCTTTCCGTTTGGCGGCACCACCTGGAAGAGCCTGTTCGTCAACCCGAGTGGAAGCCTCTCGTTCGGGGCCCCGGATGCGGAGGCGATCTCGGCCAGCGCCCTCTGGCCCGAGGGCGGCATGCGGACCGCCGCCGATCTGCTCCTGGCCCGCGTCCGCGAAGGTCGGGCGAAGTGGATCGTCCCCCTCTGGGCCGAATATGGGGCCCGCATGGTCGCGGTGAAGCACGAGGCGGACAGCCTCGAGGTGACCTGGAAGGCCATGCGTCCCGAGGGATCCGTCTCCTACGGGCCGCGCGGAGCGTGCATCTTCCAGGCGAAGCTCTTCGCGGATGGGACCATCGAGTTCCGGTACCAGAGCGTCCCCGAGCTCGACGGAATCGTGGGTCTCTTCGCGGGCGCCGCTCCCTGGGACGGCGTCAGCGGGGAGAGTGACCTCTCGGCGGGGGACGCCGCGGGAGGAACCCTCTACGAGGTCTTCCACCATCCCGTGCTGTCGCGAGAGGCCACGACGTACCTCCCGGACATCTACTCCCAGCACCCGGCCCGGGATGACTTCGTCATCCTGATGACCGACTTCCGGTTCGACGGCCTCTACGCGGCGGCGGCGTCCACCGGGGCCATCAACCACCCGTTGGAGGGCCTGGGGCCCCTGGTGAAGTCTCCGCGCCCCGGGGTGTTCTTCGGCTCCTCGGCGCTGCAGGTGGCCGTGCGGCCCGTCTGGGTGGGCGTGTCCCGCTTCGACGAGGTGGTGGCGGACGGGCGGAGGGAATACGGGGGGCATGCCTTCGCCGTGGGGTTGTTGGCCCACGAGCTGACACACCGCTGGGGAGTGGGGCTCGAGCAGCTGGAGCCGGCGAGCGGTGAGCGTCGGCCTCTCTTCGGCGACGACTGCCAATGTCACTGGCCCGAGGGGCTCCACCTTCCGGCGGCGTACTCCGTGGCCTCTCTCTTCAGTTCCCAGCCGTATCCGGAGAGCTCCCTGATGGGGGGCCACTCCTTGCGCGAGGAGGCCGACGGCACCTTCATGAGGGAGGAGAAGCCCTACCTGACGCCAGCGGGGTTCTCCTGGTTGGACTTGTACGCGATGGGACTGGCCCGACCCGAGGAGGTGCCCGACACCTTCCTCCTCACCGACATCGAGGAGCTCGGTGAGGGGCGGCTGGCGGCCCGGAAGGTGCCGGTGACGATGGAGCGGATCGTGGCCGCCATGGGGCCTCGCCGCCCCTCGGCCTCCGAGGCCCAGCGTGAATTCACGCTGTCCATCTACCTGCTGCACCGAGGGAAGTCGCCCGATGCGGCCGCCGTGCAGCGCGCGGAGGCCATCGCCCGGTCACTGGCGGCGTTCTTCGAGGCGGCCACGGGCTCGCGCCTGAAGCTCACCCCGGCCCACTGAGCTCAGGCCCCGGCCGGATTCAGCTCAGCCACATGGCCAGCGTGGTGGTGAGCAGGAAGTCCAGCAGGAAGATGGCGCCACATCCGTGCACCACCGCACCCGCCGCCGCACGGCCCACCGCCCGCGCGCCTCCCCGCGCCCTCAGTCCCACCGCCGTCGACACCAGGGCAATCGCCAGTCCGAAGGCACTCGCCTTCACCATGCCGCCCACCACGTCCGTCGCGTGCAGCATCTGCTCGAAGCTGCCGAAGAAGGCCCGCACCGGCAGCTTCAGCGTGAAGAAGGCCGCCACCGCCTCGAAGAGCACCGCCACCAGGAAGGTGAGGGCGGACAGGGCCGACACGCTCAGCGTCATCGCCACCACGCGCGGCGCCACCAGCACCGCGAAGGGATCCAATCCAATCCCGCGCAGGCCCTCGAGCTGCCCGCCCACCTGCATCGTCGCCAGCTCCGCCGCGTTGCGCGCTCCCAGCCGCGCCGCCATCACCAGCCCCAGCAGCAGCGGGCCGAACTCCCACAGCACCGCGTACCCCGCCGCCCACCCGAGGATGGCCCTCGCCCCGAAGCGCTCCACGTACAGCGACGTCTGCACCACCACCGTCGCCCCCGTCAGCGCCGCCGTCGCCAGCGCCAGTGGCAGCGAGCCCCAGCCGAACTCCTCCAGCCCGCGCAGCAGCTCGTGGCGGTCCATCCGCGCCAGCCCCAGCACCGTGCGCGCCAGCACCAGCGCCACCGAGCCCACGCCGCGCACCGCGCCCAGCGCCTCCTGGCCGAGCCACGTCAGCGTCGCCGTCACGTGAGCGCCTCGTCCGGCTGCGTCTCCAGCTCGGGGGCGGGCGGGCCGTCGTGGACGAGCCGTCCGTCCCGCAGGTACAGCCAGCGGGACAGGGGAAGCTCCGGTGGGGCCTCGGGCGCGGCGACCACCAGCGAGCCGCTCCCGGCCACCTCCAGCAGCACCCGCGCCACCTGCCGCGCCGTGCCCGGATCCAACCCCGCGAAGGGATCGTCCGCCAGCAGCACCGTGGGACTCGCCGCCAGCGCCCGGGCGATGCCAGCCCGCTTGCGCATGCCTCCGGAGAGCCGCTCGGGCAGGGCGTCCGCGGCCTCCGCGAGCCCCACCGCGCGCAGCACCTCGTCCGCGCGTGCCTCCGCCTCCTCGCGAGGCACCCGCCGCCGCTCCAGGGGCAGCAGCACGTTGCGGCGCACCGTCAGCGAGTCGAAGAGGGCATCCGTCTGGAACACCATGCCGAACGCCGCCTGGCGCGCGCGCTTGCCGGCGGGCGGCAGGCGGGCCACGTCCTCGCCATTCCAGAGCACCCGTCCGCTGGCGGGCGTCACCAGCCCCGCGAGCGCCTTGAGCAGCGTCGTCTTGCCCGCGCCCGAGTGCCCCAGGACGAGCACCCGGCTGCCGGGTGGAAGGGTGCAGGTCACCTCCTCGAGGAGCGACCGTCCCCCCTGCCGAACCGAGAGCCTGTCCGCGCGCAGCTCCATGTCACCCCGGGCTCAGGGCGCGCCCCAGCGCACCAGCGTGCCGTTCTGTCCCGCGGCCCACTGCTCCCGGGGGCTGATGGCGTCGAGCGACTGGAGCACCTGGCTCTGGGGGTAGGGCTCGCTCCAGGCCGTGCCGTCGAAGCGGTGGAGGAACGTGCCGCTCTTGTTGGAGAGCACGTAGACGGCGGTGGGGTGGAAGGCGGCCACGTCCAGCAGATCCGGCGCCGCCGTGCCTCCGGGGGGCGGTAGCTTGCGCCACGTCCCCGACTGGCGCTCGAGCACCAGGCCGTGCTCGCCCACCGCGTAGGCCAGCGCTCCGTCCACCACGGACACGCCGTGCAGGTAGCCCGTGCCCACGTCCGCCGGCAGCTCCTCGCGCATCCACTGCCCCGAGGCCATGTCGAGACGGTAGACGCGGGGCAGGGGAGCGACGCCGGGTTGGAAGTCCTCGGCGCCCACGGCGAGCAGCGTGTCCGGGCCCAGGCCGTGGATGCTCCGCAGGTTCGCCGCCAGCTGCGTCGCCACCACCACCGGCGGAGGCGTGCTCACCGGATCCCGCCACTCCCAGCGCAGCACATGGCCGGTGCTCGTCACCGCGTACACCGTGGTGGTGCCGCTCCGCTCGTAACCCACCATGCCGGTGACGGTGCCCGGCACCCCGCTCACCGTCTGCATGACGCACCCCGAGGTGGAGGGGTGGACGCTGGCGAAGGTGCCCTCCGCCGTGCCGGCGAAGACGCGCCCGTCGCTCGGCCGGGCCCACGCCACCTTCCAGGAGCTCGTGGTGCCGCACGCCGTCGAGAAGTCCGTCACCGAAGGGCCATTCACGTGCGCGAGCCAGCCGCCCGGGCCCGCGAGCCACGCCTTCCCCAGCGCGTAGGTCGTCACCGCCTCCCACGCCGTGGTCCACAGCGTGCGCGTCGTCCAGCTGCTCGTCGCGCAGACGCCGCCCTCGTCCGTGAGGCCGTCACAGTCGTTGTCCAGCCGGTCGCACACCTCGGTGCCGCCGCGGAAGCGCGAGGTGTCATCGCAATCCTCCACCGTGGACTTCGCGCCCGCGGCAGCCTCGCAGGCGAGGGCCGTCCACGTGCCGGCGAGCCCGTCTCCGTCTCCGTCCGCGTACCACGTCACCGGCACCTGCGAGCTCTTGCACTCCGCTCCGGACTTCGCCGCCGTGCACGCCCAGGCGCCCGTGCAGCCGAGCTCCGTCCTGCACGTGGCGCCCACGCGGAAGTCATCGTCCGCCGTGCCGTCGCAGTCCTCGTCCCGCCCGTCGCAGCGCGACTCGGCCATGCCCGGGTGCACGCCGGGGTCGCTGTCGTCGCAGTCCCCGGCCTCCATCACCGTGCCCGCGGGCCGCACGCACGCCCTCACCACCCGGGAGAGGTCGCCGTACCCGTCGCCATCCGCGTCCACGTAGTAGCCATTCTTGCTGGGGACGTCCTCCTCGTTGCCGGAGCAGTTGTTGTCCTTGCCGTCGCAAATCTCCGAGGCGCTCGGGTTCACGGTGGCGTCCGTGTCATCGCAGTCCGTGCCCTTGCCTCCGGTCGCGCTCGCCGAGACGAAGCCGTCTCCGTCCAGATCCTCCGCGCGCAGATCCAGGTACACCGCCGTGGCGCCGCTCGTGGGGACTTCCACCTGCCGCGAGCTCGTGGCCACCACCGGCCCCGAGCACGAGCGCTCGTGCGCGTTCGCGATCACCTGCAGGCTCCGGCTCCAGTCCGCCTTGCGGAACACCGCCACCGTCTTGGCGTCGCTGTTGCGCTCCTCCACCGTCAGCTGCTGCGTCTCGGTGTGGCTCACATCCGCTTCGTCCAGTGCCGTCACAGTCAGGCATCCCGGGCGGAACGTGGCGTAGAAGATTTCCACACGCACGGCGCCCGCCCCGGGCTGCTCCCCGCGACAGCCGCACAGCGCCAACATTCCCAAGGCCAGCAGGAATAAACGCATCGTTCGGGCATTCCCGGGCGCGCCGCGCCCCACTCGTAAGGTCTTCGTCCTCCTCCCCATTAGCCCGATGTGCGATGCAGCGTCCAGCGAGGTGGGTTCCCGTGGTCCTGCTCGCTCGGGTCCTATATATGGGCCCGTCGTTCTCCCCCCCGGAGCTCCCCCTCCTCGCCCGACCATGCACTTGATTCGCTCCGCTGTTGCCCTCCCCGTGTGCGCTTGGCTCGCCCTATGTGTGCCGGAAGCGCGCGCGCAGGACTCGCGGCCCGCTCCCGGGCCTGGAGCAGAGACCCCGGCCGCCGGGCAGTCCGAGCCCACGCGGGAGCCGCTGACGCTGGAGCGCGCGGTGTCGTTGGCGGCCGAGCGCAATGAGTCCGCGCTGACGGCCCAGGCCCGCTCCGAGGCCGCCGAGGCGCGTGTGGCCCGGGCGCGCGCCTTCTTCTTCCCGAGGCTCGACGTCAGCGCCACCTATACCCGCCGCCTGCAGGAGGTGGTGCGCCAGGTGGGCGGCGAGGACGTGGTCATCCAGACGCTCAACGCCCTGTCCGGAAACGCCACGGCCAGCGTGCCCCTCTTCGACGCGCGCGGCTTTCCGCTCCTCCAGGCGGCGAACCGGGATCGCGAGGCGACGGCACTGGACGCGGTGGAGGCGCGCCGGCAGGTGTCCTTCCAGGCCGCCACGGCCTTCCTGACCACGCTGGGCCAGCAACAGGTGGCGCAGGCCGCCGAGCGCCGGCTCGCCTTCGCCCGCCAGTCGCTCGAGGAGGCCAAGGCCCGCGCCCAGGCCGGCCTGGCCAGCACCAACGACGTGACGCGCGCGCAGCTGGACGTGGCCACCGCGGAGGCGGAGCTCGCTGACGCGGTGGGTCAGGCCGAGACGAGCCGGTTGGAGCTCGGCTATCTCCTGGTGACGCCCGTGGAGGGCCCGCTGGCGGCGCCCGAGACGCTGCTGGGCGAGGCCTCGCGGCCCGCGGAGTCCTTCGCGCCGCTGACCGAGGGCGCCCTGGAGCGCCGCCCGGACATCCTCTCCGCGAAGCTCCGGATTCAGCAGCAGGAGGCGCTCGCGCGGGAGCCGCTGGCCCGGCTCTTCCCCACGCTGTCGGCCTCCGGGGTGTACACCCTCACCAACGAGGCGGGCCTCGCCGGCCGCAACTGGAACGCCTTCCTGTCGGTGAACCTCGGCTGGTCGCTCTTCGACGGAGGCGAGCGCTACGCGGATCGCCGGGAGCGGCTCGCCCTGGTGCGTGTGCAGGAGTTGGATGTGGCGGCTCGGACGCGCCGGGTGGACGTCTCGGTGGACCGGGCGAACGTGGCGCTGCGCACGGCGCAGGCCGCGCTGAACCGGAGCCAGGTGGCCTTCGAGGCCGCCCGGCAGAACGCCGAGGAGACGAGCATCCTCTACCGTCAGGGGATTGCGTCGTCGCTGGCGTTGAGTGATGCGCAGGTGAGGCAGTTCGAGGCCGAGGTGGCGCTTGCCCGGGCTCGCTATGCATTGGGGTCCGCGCTCCTGGAGCTGCGGGCCGCCGTCGGACTCGATCCGCTGGGGAAGGAGCCGTAAGTGAAGACGCGTGTGGTGACTTGGGTACTGGGCGCCGCGCTCGCCCTGGGGACGGGGTGTGGGGGCAAGCCGGCGGGAGGCGCTCCAGCGGCCCAGGGCGGTGGCAAGGGCGGCGGGAAGGGGGGAGGCCCCGGTGGCCGCGGTCCACTCCAGTTCCCCGTGGAGGTGCGGCCCGTGGAGTCGCGCGACGTGGAGTACGTCGTCTCGGCGGTGGGCTCGGTGGAGGCCTTCGAGCAGGTGCAGATCACCGCGCGCGTGGCGGGCGTGGTGGAGCAGGTGCGCTTCATGGAGGGCCAGTCGGTGAAGAAGGGCGAGGTGCTCGCGGAGATCGAGCCCACGCGCTACAGCATCGCGGTGCGCTCGGCGCAGGCGTCGCTGGAGAAGGCGCTGGCGGCGAAGGCCGAGGCGGACTCGGCGGCGAGCCGGCGCGCGGCGGCCAACGAGGTGAAGCCGGGGCTGCTGCCGGCCGAGCAGATCGACACGGCCGAGGCCCGGGCGCGCACCGCCGCGGCGGACGCGAGCGCGGCGAAGGCGGCGGTGGATCAGGCCGAGCTCAACCTGCGGGACGCGTACGTGAAGGCGCCCATGGAAGGGGTGCTGCAGACGCGCACGGTGCAGACGGGGCAGTACGTGCAGCCGGGCACGGTGCTGGCCACGCTGCTGCGGAGGGATCCACTGCTGTTGCGCTTCACGGTGCCCGAGGCGGACGTGGCGCGGCTGAAGCCGGGCATGCCGGCGCGCTTCACGGTGCGCTCGGACTCGCGCACGTACACGGGGAAGATCAGCTACGTGGCGGACGCGGCGGATCCAGCCAGCCGCATGGTGAAGGTGACGGCGGAGGTGCGCGGCGAGGACGCCAAGGCGCTGCGGCCGGGGGCCTTCGCCACGGTGACGGTGCCGGTGGACACGGCCAAGGGGGCTCCGGTGATTCCCCAGACGGCGGTGCGCCCCAGCGAGCGCGGCTTCCTGACGTTCGTGGTGCAGGACGGCAAGGCGCGCGAGCGCGTGGTGGAGCTGGGCCTGCGCACGGCGGACGGGCTCGTGGAGGTGCGCGAGGGCCTGAAGCCCGGCGAGCAGCTGGTGGTGCGGGGGGGAGAGGCGCTGAAGGACGGCGCCGGGGTGCGGATCGCCGAGGGCCCCAAGCCGGCCGTCACGGGTGAGCCGCGCCAGGAAGTGGAAGCGAACACGGGAGGCGGAGCCCGATGAGCATCACGGACGTCTGCATCAAGAAGCCCGTCTTCGCCTGGATGCTGATGGCGGCGACCATCGTCTTCGGACTGGTGGCGGCCGAGCGCATCGGCATCAGCCAGTTCCCGGACGTGGACTACCCCGTCATCAGCGTCAACGTGAGCTGGGAAGGGGCCTCGCCGGAGGCGGTGGAGACGGACATCATCGAGCCGCTCGAGGAAGCGGTGATGCAGGTGGAGGGCGTGAAGGCCATCACCTCCCGGGCGAGCCAGGGCGGTGGCGGCATCTCCGTGGAGTTGGATCTCTCGCGCGACGTGGACAAGGCGCTGCAGGACGTGACGGCCAAGGTGAGCCAGGCGCAGAACCGGCTGCCTCGGGACGTGGATCCGCCGGTCATCTCCAAGAGCAACCCCGAGGACAACCCCATCATGTGGCTGGGCGTGTCCGGGCCCTTCTCCCGGCAGTTCATCTCCGACTTCGCGCGCTACCGGGTGAAGGAGGTGCTCCAGACGGTGCCGGGCGTGGGCGAGGTGTCGCTGGGCGGCTCGCTGGATCGCAACGTGCGCATCTGGGTGGACGCGCAGAAGCTGGACGCGCGCGGGCTCACCGTGGCGGACATCGTCACCGCGCTGCAGCGCGAGCACGTGGAGCTGCCCGCGGGCCGCATCGAGACGGCGGGCCGCGAGGTCAACGTCCGCGTCATGGGCGAGGCGTTGGATCTCGAGACGCTGCGCCACCTGGTGGTGCGCGAGGGCAACGGCGCTCCCATCTACCTGTCCGACGTGGCGCTGGTGGAGGACGGCTTCGAGGACGAGCGCCGCATCGCCCGCGTGGATGGGCAGCCCGCGCAGGGGCTCGGCATCCGCAAGCAGCGCGGGGCCAACGCGGTGGCGGTGGCCCAGGAGGTGCGCGCCCGCCTGGCCGAGCTGCAGAAGGACGCGCCCGAGGGCATGGACCTGGGGATCAACTTCGACTCCACCCAGTTCATCGAGGAGAGCGTCCACGAGATCGAGTTCGAGCTGCTGCTGGCCTGCCTGCTGACGGCGCTGGTGTGCTGGGCGTTCCTCGGCTCGCTCTCCAGCACGATGAACGTGATCCTCGCCATCCCCATGTCGCTCTTGGGCACGGTGGCGGTCATCTACTTCCTGGGCTTCACCCTCAACACCTTCACGCTGCTGGGCCTGTCCCTGGCGGTGGGCATCGTGGTGGATGACGCCATCATGGTGATGGAGAACATCTTCCGGCACGCGGAGGAGGGGAAGAGCCGGGTGAAGGCGGCGAGCGAGGGCACGCGGGAGATCACCTTCGCGGCCCTGGCGGCCACGCTGGCGGTGGTGGCCATCTTCATCCCCGTCATCTTCATGAAGGGGGTCATCGGCAAGTTCTTCCTCCAGTTCGGCGTGACGCTGTGCGTGGCGGTGATGCTGTCCTACGTGGAGGCCATCACCCTGGCGCCGGCCCGGTGCGCGCAGCTGCTGAAGACGGGCCGCGAGGGCCGCAGCCGGGTGGGCCTGGCCGTGGACAAGGCCTTCACCTGGCTGGAGCACCACTACGGCAGGGTGCTGGCCCGGGGGCTGCAGCGGCCCTGGTGGGTGCTGGGCGGCGCGCTGGCGCTGCTGGCGCTGTCCGGCTTCGCCTTCAAGGGCCTGTCGAGCGAGTTCGTCCCCTCCCAGGATCAGGGCCGCGTCATGGTGCGCCTGCAGACGGCGGTGGGCAGCACGGTGGACGAGACGAACCGGCTCTTCCTGCGGGCCGAGGACTTCCTGCGCCACCGGCCCGAGGTGACGCGCCTGTTCGCGGTGGTGGGGGGCGGCGGCAGCTCTGTGAATGGCGGCATGCTCTTCATCACCCTGGTGCCTCCGGAGCAGCGCATGCCCATGTCCGAGTTCAACCAGGTGCTGCGCAAGGAGCTCAACTCGTACCCGGGCCTGCGCGCGGTGGTGATGGACCTGTCGCAGAGCGGCTTCACCGGCTCGCGCGGCTTTCCGGTGGAGTTCAGCGTGCGCGGCTCGGACTGGGAGCGGCTGATCGAATCCAGCACGGACATGCGCGAGCAGCTCCAGGCGAGCGGCAAGGTGGTGGACGTGGACACGGACTACCAGGTGGGCATGCCGGAGCTGCGCATCACCCCGGACCGTGCGCGCGCCGCGGATCTGGGCGTGTCCATGCAGGACGTGGGCTCCACCCTCAACGCCCTGGTGGGCGGCGTGCGCGTGGGCAAGTACAGCACCGGCGGGCGCCGCATCGACGTGCGGTTGCGTCTGCTCAAGGATCAGCGCTCCCGGCCGGAGGACCTGTCGATCCTCAAGGTGCGCACCGGCACCGGTGAGTTGGTGCCGCTCTCCTCGCTGGTGTCGCAGGAGGAGCGCCCGGCACTGCAGGCCATCACCCGCAAGGACCGTGAGCGCGCCATCAGCATCTACGCCAACGTGGCCCCCGGAGCCACGCAGCAGGAGGCGATGGAGACGGTGCAGCGGCTGGCGAAGGAGCTGCCCGGCGGCACGCGCGTGGTGTTCGGCGGCTCCAGCGTGGCCTTCCAGGAGTCGATGGACAGCCTCCTCTTCGCCCTCTTCCTGGGCATCGGGGTGGCCTACATGGTGCTGGCCTCGCAGTTCAACTCGTTCCTCCACCCCGTCACGGTGCTCACCATCCTCCCGCTGTCGGTGGCGGGGGCGGCCTTCGCCATGTGGGGCACCAACACGACGCTCAACATCTTCAGCATGATCGGCCTGCTGCTGCTGATGGGCATTGTGAAGAAGAACTCCATCATCCTCGTGGACTACGCGCTGCAGCAGCGCGAGCTGGGCGCCAACGCGGTGGAGGCCATGCAGCGGGCGGGGCCGGTGCGCCTGCGGCCCATCCTCATGACGTCGCTGGCGACGATGATGGCGGCGGTGCCCGCGGTGCTGGCGCTGGGCGCGGGCAGCGAGACGCGCGCCCCCATGTCCGTGGCCGTGCTGGGCGGACTCTCCGTCTCCACCGTGCTCAGCCTGCTGGTGGTGCCCGCCTTCTACGTGGTGGCGGATCGGATGAAGGCGCGGCTGGAGCGGCTCCGCGGTGGCTCCGGAGACTCCGGCGAGCACGGCCCGGGCTCCGGTGGCGAGCCCGCGCCCGGGGTGGATGAGGACAAGGCCCGGCTCGCGGGGAGCTGACCCCGCCGGGGATTCGTGGGCCCCTCGTGGATTTCCGAGGGGCCCACCCCTTCGAGGCCCCGGATGTCGCGGGGTTGACGTCCGGCCGGGGGCTTGCAATGCCCTCCGGGTTTCCCTCGAAGGGGGTTTGCATGCGTCACGCGGTGGTGTTCGGCGCGCTGGTGGCCGTTGGGTTGCTGTCCGCGCCCAGGGCCGAGGCGTGCGGCGGTTTCTTCTGTTCCCAGACGCCCATCGATCAGGCCGGAGAGCGCATCGTCTTCGGCGTCAACGGCAGCTCGATCGAGGCCCACGTCCAGATCCAGTACCAGGGCGAGGCGAAGAAGTTCGCCTGGGTGGTGCCGGTGCAGGCGAAGCCCACGCTGAGCGTGGGCTCTGCGCAGCTCTTCACGTACCTGGACCAGGTGACGCAGCCGCGCTTCCAGCTCCAGTGGGATCAGTCGTGCCAGCCGCTCTTCCCTCCGGGTAGCGTCTTCGGGTCGCCGCCCATGGAGGATGCCGCGCCGGGAGGGGCCGGGGACGGCGGCGTCGTGGTGGTGTCGCGCGAGGACGTGGGGCCCTATGACGCGGCCACCCTCACCGCGGACGACGCGGTGGCGTTGCGCGAATGGCTCACCACCAACGGCTACGACATCCCCGAGGCGGCTGGCGAGGCGCTCACGCCGTACGTGGGCAACGGCTACTACTTCGTGGCGCTCAAGCTGCAACAGGACAAGGACGTGGGGGATCTGCGGCCCATCGTGCTGAAGTCCGAGAGCAACCGGCCCTGCGTGCCCATCCGGCTCACGGCCATCGCCGCGCGTCCGGACATGCCCATCATCGCCTACGTGCTGGCGCAGAAGCGCGCCATCCCGACGAACTACCGGCACGTCCTCATCAACCCCACGCGCGTGGACTGGCTGGGGGGCGGCCGCAACTACCCGATGGTGGCCACGGCGGCCGTGGACGAGGCGGGAGGCCGCGCGTTCCTCACCGAGTTCGCCGGGAGCTCCACGTCCTTCGCGCGGGGCTTCAAGCAGAACTTCGGCCGCAACTACGACACCGCGGCGCTCTCGTCCATTTCACACCCGGTGGACTTCACCCAGCAGATGCTCAACCAGGGCTTCCTGGGTGACAGCACGGTGCAGGGCCTGCTGCGCAAGTACATCCCCATGCCGGCCTCGCTCGTGTCGCAGGGCGTGCCGGAGTCCCAGTTCTACAACTTCATGTGGAACTACCGGTCCGCCATCGACGCGGATCCGGGGCGGCCGGCCTTCGATGCGCAGGGCTTCGCGCAGGCGCTGGAGACGCAGGTGGTGGGACCGCTGAAGGGAGCCATCGCCCTGCTCGACGCCCACCCGTACCTCACGCGCCTCTACACCACCATGTCCGCCGAGGAGATGACGGTGGATCCGGACTTCGACTTCAACCCGGACGCGCCGGACATCTCCAACGTCTTCACCGCCAAGGCGCACTATGAGAGCTGCCAGCAGGACTTCTCCCAGCGCACGGTGCGCATCGAGCTGCCGGACGGGCGCTTCTTCTTCACGAAGTTCAACCAGCCCGTCACCCGGGGGCCGAACGCGGAGCGCGTGGAGCAGTACAGCGACGTGGGCGCGCCCATGCTCATCCAGGACAATGGCCCCGCCATCCTGGGGATCATCCAGGAGATGGGGGGAGGGCTCGCCACGCAGTCGTGTGGCTGCGGTGCCACGGACGCGGGCTCGGCGGCGCTGTTGACGCTGGTGCTCGGCGCGTGGAGCCTGCGCCGCCGCCGCAACTGAGCACGTCCGCTCGAGACGAAGCGGCCCCCGGGAGGTGTGCTCCCGGGGGCCGTGCGTGGCTCAGTACGTGCCCGTGAGCGAGACGCCCGAGTAGGCGCTGTAGCCGTACAGCATGACGTGGTAGCGGCCGGCGGTGGCCTGCGCGGCCATGTTGCACGTCTCGTTGTTGCCGCCCAGGTACGGGCGGCAGCCGTACGAGCTGGTGGTCGGCTGCGAGCCGAACTTCACGTACATGTCCGCGTCGCCCGTGCCGCCGCTGATGGTGAAGGTCACCGGGCGGCTGGCCGGCACATCCAGGTAGTAGAACTTCTGCGAGCTCGCGGCGCCCGACTGGTTGAGGAGGGCGACACCGTTGGTCAGCGGGGTGGGGGGAGACGCCAGGCCCACACCCACGGCCTCCCAGGCCCGGGTGACCGCGGTCTGCTCCGCCGAGCCCGAGCCGTAGAGCATCGCGGCCGCCTGCTCCGTGTACGTCTTCACCTGGGCGAAGGTGGTGCTGGCCGTCATCAGGTCCGAGTTGGCCTTGTAGAAGATGGCGCCGGCCTTCTGCGCGCCGGTGGACGGCACGACGGTGGTGCTCTTGCCACGCGGGTGCGTGCCACCCTTGCTCAGCAGGCAGAAGGCCAGGTTGGCGATTCCCGAGTTCGCGTGCACGCCGCCGCTGTCGGCCGACCCGATGTAGCGGTCCGGGTAGTAGTCCCTGGACGAGCCATCCAGGGCCGGATCGCACATGTAGCGGAGCGCGTCACCCGCGGTGGCCGGAGTCCACACGTCCTCGGCGATCTTGAAGACGTCCGCGTTCGTGGACCAGGCGTTGCTCCAGCTCTCGCAGTAGGCGGTGAAGATGTCGGCGAAGCCCTCGTTGAGCGCACCGGGCTCGAGCGCGTACGTGAGGTTGGACTCGGCGCTGATGATCGCGTGCGAGTACTCGTGGTTGATGACGTCCATGTCGTTGCACAGCGGGCCCGAGGTGACGCCGTCCCCATCACCACAGACCATGGTGGTGCCGTTCCAGAAGGCGCCCACGTAGTTGTTGCTGTAGTGCACCGTGGCCGTCAGCGGCGCCCCGGCGTTGTTGACCGAGTCGCGGTTGAAGTTGGCCTTGAAGCAATCATAGAAGGTGCCGAGGTGGGCATAGGCCTTGTCCACGACGGGATCGCCCGTGGTGATGCCTCCCTCGCTGATCTTCAGGGTTCCCGGCAGGGTGGTGGTGTTGTTGGCCGAGTACACCAGACGGTTGCGTGCCTCGTGGATGTCCGAGGTGCGCTCCGTGATGGATCCATCCAGGGCGTTGACGAAGACGTGCTCCCGGATGGGCTGATCCCCGTTCTCGCCCGTCACGAGCACCTCGAAGACAAGCTTCAGCCGTCCATCCTCGCTGGAGCGGACGTAGACGAGCCGCGGGGCCTCCTCGGCGTGGACGGTGCCCGGGGTGCTCTCGAGCGCCGCTGCGCGGGCGGCCTCGGGAGCGATGCGGGCGCGGAAGGGGACGGACTCGCCATCCCGGGCCGAGCCGTTGGCGGCATGGACGAGGCCGTTCTCATCCACGTGGAGGATGAGCTCGTGGCCCACGACGGGCAGCCCGTTCTTCGTCTGCGCATAGCGGATGTGCGTGTGGCCCTGCTCGTCCTGGGAGAGCTTGCGCACGACGAGGTCGGAGGCCTGGAGCCGGAAGACGGGGGTGATGCGGGACAGGGCGGCGCTGACGTTCGCGTGGGCCTCGGAGGCGGAGACACCCCGGAGGGAGCTCGTCGAGGTGCCGAGCCGGCCGCGAATCATGTACGGCACGCCGTCCTCGTGGGCCCCGAGCACCTGGGCCGAGGGCAGGGCGGCGAGGGCCGCCTGGACATCCTCGGTGGAGGCGGTATCGGCGGAAGGATCCAAGGACTCGGTGTCACAAGCGGTGAGCGCGAGCGACAGGCAGGCAGCGAGCATCCGGGTACGCATTCAGTGATTCCCCCTGAGGCGGCGGCGTGCCGCCGAGGGGGAGCAGCATGAAGAGCCGTCAGACCCGGAACCAACGGAAAGACGGGCGATGTTGACTGGTGGACATATGGCCGTTCACCGCGTTGGCTTGGTTGGAGAGCTCTCATCGTCCGGCGGAGTTGACAGGACAGCACCCCGCCATGAAAGGTGTCTCACCCGCCTTTCCGAGTAGTGATTGTCCTGGCGGGAGCCGAAGGCGGGAAGGGGAGGGAGCATGTGCCGGTCCCATTGGGTCAAAGGACTTCAGGCCCTCCTGCTCACAAGCTGCCTCGTCGCCAGCATGAGCGTGGCCGGCGAAGAGCTGAGACGAGAGCGGGTAACGCTCTCGGCCGAAGCGCATGCGCGAGCCAGAGCCCCCAACCCTCCCCTGGAAGACTGGAAGGAAGGCGTGCTCTCCCTCCGGGTGATGGACCCCGGCCGCCTCATGGTGGAGGCAGGAGATGAAATCATCGCCGCGGGCGAGCTGAACTGGGGGGAGGACGAGCGGCTGCGGGTGGACCCGCTCGAGGGCTACCCACCGGCACCGCTCCCCCGAGTGGTGAGCAGCGAGCGAGGCCGGGAGGAGGTGGAGGTAGACGTTCCGGAGGGGACTGGCGCCGGTGCCATGCTCACCCTCTCCTATGAGTGGGCCTGGCACCACCAGGACACGCCCGCCCTGGAGCGCACCTGGCGCCTCCCGCCCATGGAGGACATCCCGCCAGAGTGGCTGGAGGACGAACGGGTCGCGCTGGAACGGGAGGATACAGCCGAGAACGAGGAGGAGGGCGCACTCGCCCTGCTCTCGGCACAGGACGCTTCCTTCCCCGTTCAGGAGGATCCGGCTCGGTCCGAGCTGCTCTGGGTTCCCGGGTACGCCTCGCGTGAGGACATCGCCTCGCGGCTCTTCGGGGATGCCGCGGCGGTGGGCGCTTTCGACATCGAGCCCCGTGCGCCACCTTCCAGTGCTGAGGAGGGCCTCCAGGTCTGCGTGCGCGTGCGCCACCCGCCAGCGCTCGTGCCACAGTTGCTCACCGCCATGCGCCGGGCCCTGGAGGCGCAGCTGGAAGCGGATGTCGCGTGGAGCCGCTCCCAGCTCTCGGCGGCCCCTCCGGACGGGCCCGGGGCCGCCGCGCTGGTGGAGCGCGGCCTGCGCTGGGCTCAACGCTCCAACATTCTGGACGGGGCCGGGCAGAGCTATTTCGACCGTTACCTCCAGGCGCTCGAGCCCTGGTGGGACGAGTCGCAGCGTGTACACCTCCTCGCGGGAGCCGCCGAGCCCCTGCGGAAGGCCATCGCTCTGCGCTCCAAACGCTTCAAGGTGAGCTACAGCGTCACGGATGGCTCGCCCGTCCTGGCTCCGGGCAGTGTGGTGGGCCGCTTCTATTTCGCGGGCGGCTCCAGCGTCCAGGTGCGCACCCTGCTGCTGCTCACCGAGGAGACCTCCCTGGAGCGGGCGGAACTGCGCGTGCGCAACGCCTTCCGTGGAAGCCCGCGCGTCATCCTTCCCGGGAAGGATGGGCGCTGGCGGGGCTACAGCGCTGAATTCAACACCGTTGCCGGCGCTCCCCAGCCGCTCGAAGAGCTCGATGGCAATGCCTACTGGTACTACCCGGACACGCTCCTCATTCGGCCGGGAGACTGGCGGCCCGGGCTGGGGGCCGGTACGGGCGAGTTGGCGGCCTTGCGGCGGGAGCTCCTCCAGACAGCCCTCGCCACGGCGACACCGCAGGAGCCTCGGCCTCTGCTCGCCCTCGACCATGATGTGCTGGAGGCGCGCGGATCCGCGGTGCGCCTGTTCGTGGGCCGCATGTCGCTGGTGGCGACTCTGGCGGCGGTGGACACATACCGGGACGAGCTGTCGCGGACGTCAGCGGGACGGGCCTTCCTCGCGGTGCACGACCTGGCCATGGTGGCGCTGGCCGGCAGGGACATCTCCAAGCTGGCCTCCTCGGGCATTGGACGCGAGTTGGTGAACCGGGGCAGGCTGGCGTTGAGCGCGGCGGGGGCCCGCGCCTCGTCCGGACTGCGCGAGTCGGTGGAGTCCGTTCATGCGCTGGTGAAAACGCTGGAGCGGATGCTCGCCGAGGGCGAGGCCGTTGCGACACCGGACGGGCTGCGGTTTTCTCTTCCAGGCGGCGCCGAGGCTTTCAAGCAGGCTTTCTTCGCCATCCGCGGGGAGATGGCCGCCGCACGGGCCATTGGCGGCATTCGCAGCGCGGGGCTCGCGGCCGAGAAGGCCGAGAAGACACTGCATGCGTTGAAGCTGCTGGCAGCGGAGAGCCAGGAGATGGCGCTCGCCTACGGTGCGGTGGCACGGCGCGCGGCCGCCCTGCCGGCCGACAAGGCTCAGGCGTACCTCTCCGCCGTGGAATTGTTGCGCTCCTCCACGCCCAGTGCGGCGAAGCCGGCACTTGCGCGGCTTCTGAGACGCTCGGGAGCTCCAAGCCTGAAGGATCCGCTTGCCCTCCTGAAGCAGGCCCAGTGGCTCGTCAGCCACCCGGAACTGGACGCCGAAGCAGTCGTTGAACTGGCCAGGAAGGCTTGCAAGGGCAGCGTGGACCTGGGCTGGCTCCGCTCAACAGGGCTGTCCATGAAGGACCTCGACTTCATGGGTAGAAACAGGATGACGTCGTGGAAGGATTTCCAGCAGGCGGCGGCAGAGCCATGGAACTCGAGACTTCAACGGCGTGTGCGCGAGCAACTCCGAGGCGTCGCAGCGGAGATGCTGACCGAAGACAACGCACAAAAACTCTTCAAGGGATTCCGGTTGACCGGCCGACAGGTGAAAATGAGAGCCGGGCACATCATCGACAACGTACTGACGGCGACGGCCGGATCGAAACTTCAGCATGGAGTAGAAGTCAAAGGCTGGAACGACAAGCGATGGCGCAGAGCGCTCGACTCCTGGCTGACCAGAGATGCAGGCAGGAAGCTTGACGAGCAGCAGGAGGCGCTCGTCAAGCAACTCCAGCACCTGATCGATCAACTGGCTGATGCGGCCAAGGCACCTCACGGACAACCGTTTCTCGTCAGCACGGACAACTTGAGCGGACCGACCAGAGCCAAATTATTGGGCTTCCTGCTCAAATACTCACCGGGCACGAAAGTCATCCAGTTGGAGGAGGCTCAAATACTGGACAAGACCAGGCAACTGCGTGCGGCGCTGAGCCTTCCAGAGAATTTGTCAGGAGGCGCACCATGAGCCAGTGGCCGCTCTGGGCCGTCCTGACTCCAGGAGATCCCGTACAACTCGAGCGCCGCGTCCGCTCCGCGCTGATGTTGGAGGACGAAAAAGAGCCATCCTTCGAGGTCATTCCAGGCAGTGGTCTTTACCATGCCATCGTGGGGACGGATCCCAGCGATGTCGGCGCCGGGTTTCAAATCGCCAAAGAGCTGTCACTCGAAGTGGATGAGCCCGTGTACTCGATTGACCGCGGCAACGATCCGTGGGCCGTCACGTCCTGGCGACATGGCACGCTGGAGGTCGAGGAGGCAGACCCAGATGCATTGGCACAGTCTCTCGGCTGTCCGCTGCCTGGCGCAGAGCAGCCATCTGGAGCCGCGGCCAACAAGCCCCTGCGCAAAGCCGCCCTGATGGAGGGCGTCCGGGCGCAAGAGGCATCCCGGGTGCTGGAGGAGGCGGGTGACCCATTTCCTCCGGGCCACTATCGCTTCGAGGACACACCGCGAGGGCTCCGCGTGTCCAGCGAAACGGGTGACATCGGGTTCGCCGACATCACTCTCTCCGAGTGGCTTCCCCATGTGACGGGCTATGGAGTAGCCGCCTCTCCGAGCCTGGATGTGTTCTTCGTTACCGTCCTTCGGGGAGGAGCGTGCATCGGCCATTTCTCGCTGCCGCCTCGTGAGGATTCATTCGTGCCGGCGGTGGGCAACATCAAGGGCGAGCGCTCGCCCGAGCGGATTCTCGCGGCATTGGATATTCCAGCGGAGTGGTTCCGTGATGAATGACGGGTGCCGGGGCGGCCTCGCCCAGGCCATGGCACGGTGGCTCAGGGAACGAGGCCTACGGAAACCTCAACCCTGGAAAGGTGATGACTCGCGATGTCTCATCCCAGAGCATCAGCTTGAACTCACCGTGGAAATCCTTGCTTTCCGCATTGACTTCCAGGATGACTGATTCGCGCATGGTGGGCGCAATGACATTCAGCTGCAGGAACTGTACCCCAGGTACCTCCTCATTGTCGGCGGTGAGCAGGGATGCCCGGATTGTGTTCCACGGCGCTGCGCTGAAATTACTCAACCACGTCTCCGCCACCACGGTTTTGCCTGCGCGGTAGCTGACGACGGTGTCGAAGAATACGACTCCGGCCGGGATGTTGGTCTTGTCCACTGCCAAATCCAGGGTCTGGACTCCGGAATGCCCTACGATGCCATTGGCAATGAGGCTCCGGAGTCCCCGTGCCCGTTCCAGCTGAACCTGCAACTGCTGGTTCGCGTTGCGGAGTTGTTGATTCTTCGCGCGCTCCTCCAGTGCCTCCTGTTGGTAGGACTCCTGAGGGCGCTTGTCGCGGTACACCTCGACCTGCCGGGTGGCTTGTCCCCGGTGGGCCACCAGGATGAAGGTGATGATCTCTTGAGCGGCTGCGGCTCCGAAGCGAACCGTCAGCCGCAGGCGCTCTCCAGGCATCATGTCCTTGGGTGGCACGAAGCTGATGCCACGTTGGCCGCGGAGCACCTCCACGAAACGCACTTCCTCCTGTAACTCCAGTGACCCGGGGATGGTGTCGAAGAGGAAGCCCGTCATCATTCCCGGGCTGACGCATATCTCGCGAGCCTCCGCTGAGGGCGTCAACGTCAAATCAATTCGCTGTGAGTCCTCACACGCGACGGCCGGTTCCAGGTCAGGAGTACCTTGAAGGACAACCAGGGACAGGAGAAAGGGGAGGGTGGGGAGCACGGTGAGGGTCTTTCTGCGCGGCCTAGTCGAATCTCGACGTCACCGAGGCGTACAGGAAGTTCTTGACGATGGCCTTCTTGGAGGTGCTGCCGGGCTCCTTCGCGATACCAATGCCCCGTGACGTAGTCACCTCCATGCAGACCGGCACGATCTCCCCGTTCTTCAATTGGGCACGAGTGAAGTGGCCATAGACATGGTTCTTCCGGAAGATGAACTCACCGTACAAGAAGGCATCATTCGGCAGATTCCCCCAGGCACCGACCACTCGAGCCGTGACCTCGCCCTCCGAAATCTCGATGGTGTGCCCCCTCGGCTCATTGGGGGGGATGTAGATGCGCCTGGCGTCTCCCGGGATGAGGCCGATTTGCGTCAGGGCCTCCTTCGCACCGGGCGGGCACGGCGAGGTTGGAAGGGGCTCGTGCTTCGGAGTGCTCGCGCATCCGGCCCCCATGCAGGCGGCGCCGGTCAAGAGGGTGGCGGCGGCAAGGGAACGGGCCTTCTTGGGTTTGATCATCTTGGGCTCCTGGGTTGGCGTCGCGCTGGCGACGGGCGCGGGGGGCAGTGACTTCTGCGGTCCCGCGACGTGCCCAACTTCTCCCATCACCTGGGGAGGAGCCAATTCCTGGCGAGCACTGGCGTGTTGCGTTTGGGGAGGGGGGGGGGACTCGGAACGTTGGGAGGAAGGAATCAAGACGCCTCCCAGGAGGGCGGCGCCGAGAACGAGCCTGGCCATCCGCCATCGGCCAGGTGCCTGCCGCTCGATGGGCGCCTCGGGGGCGGGAGGCGGGGGCGGGGCGGGTGCCTCCTCGCGTTTGACTTCGGGGAACAGGCGCACGCGCCAGGAGCGGTCCGCCTCGCTCCACGCCGTCGAGAGCGCCTCCGCGAGCGCCCGGGCATCCGCGTACCGGTCCTCGGGTGCCTTCTCCAGCATCTGCATGCACAGCTCGCTCAAGGCGGGAGGGACACGCGGGTTGAGCTCATCCGGAGCCCGGGGGGTCTTCTCGAGGATGGCGCGCACCATCCCGGGGTCGTGCCGGTCCCCGAAGGGAAGGCTGCGCGTCAGCAGGATGTAGGTGACGACGCCCATGGCCCACAGGTCCTCCGCCGGGCTGACCGGGTAGGGCTCGCCTTCCCATTGCCGGCCGAAGCGCAGCGTCTCGGGGCTGCGGTATTCGGGGGTGCCCGGTGGCATCCACTGCGTCAGGCGCTGGGCCCCCTCGAGGCTCGCCGCGCCGAAGTCCACCAGCACGGGCATCCCATCGGATTGCCGCACGATGATGTTGGCCTCCTTCACGTCCCGATGGACCACGCCCATGGCATGCACATCCGCGAGGGTGAGCGCCAACGGGAGCAGCACGCGGCCCACCAGGTCGAGCGCGGTCGGGTTCTCCTCCTGCGCCCACTGGTCCAGCGGGAGGCCCTCGACGAGCTCCAGGGCGAGCACCAGGGAGTGCGGCTGCTCCTCTGGCCAGAGGCCATACCCATGGAAGCCCACGACATTCGGGTGCCGCATCCGGCGCAGCGCGTCCACCTCACGGTCTCCGCGCGGAGCCAGGGGCACCAGCTTGATGGCGAAGAGGCGGCCGTCCCGCCTGGCCCGGTACACGGTGCCGAAGCTGCCGCTGGCCAGCAGCCCCTCGATCGTGAAACCCGCCACCACCATGCCGGGAGCCAATCCCAGCGAGGGGATATCGCCCCGTCCACCGCTTCCGTCGAACATCCAGCCTACCTCCGAAAAGCGCCGGAGGCTACCAGAGCGGTTGCCCGCAGCCCCGGACGTGACGGGTTGGCATGGCGCGCGGGCGAGGGAAGGAACCCGGTGGGTTCACTTCGACGCGTGCATCTCCTTGGCGTACTGCACGAGGGCCTGCTCGGCCTCCGGTCCGGTCCATCCGAGCGGTACCATGCGTTCCAGTTTCTTTCCGTTCACCGAGACGATGAAGTAGCGATCGCAGCGGTCGCCCTCGCCGTAGGAGATGCCCAGGCGCAGACCGAGCTGCCGCGCCCGGGTTTCGAGCCGGGCCGTGGTGGAGGTCGAGTAGAAGCGTGGGAGGATGAGCACGCCCCTGCTTCAATCAGAAGGCGTCACCCCGTTGAAGGACCACCTGGGGAGTCACTGCCCGAGGCCACCCTTCAAGGTGGGCGGGCTCACTTCCGGCGCTTCTTCGCCAGCCAGCGGCTCACCCGGACCTTCCCGAAGCGTCTGCCGAACAGGTACCAGGTGAAGACCGCGCCGAAGATGGCCGCCGACAGGATGATGCCCAGCAGGCCCAGCACCGGCAGGCCGTGGTACTGCCACGGCGTCTGCGCGAACGAGATGAACGTTCCCACGATGAGCCCGCAGGCGCACAGGCCCATGAACATCACGATCGCCGCGCTGCGCAGGTTGTCGTTCAGCTTGTCGAACTGCTCCGCCCGCACCGTCACGCTGAACTTCCCCGACTCCAGGTCCAGCAATATCTGCGACAGCTGCGTGGGCAGGTCCTGCGCCAGCGACTGGAAGCGCAAGAGCGTGCGCATCAGCCCGCCCTGGAGCTGGCTCGGATCATACCGGTCCGCCAGCAGCTCCTTGGCGTACGGCATCGCCACCTCGAGGATGTTCAGGTCCGGGTACAGGCTGCGCAACATGCCCTCGGTGGACACCGAGGCCCGGCTCAGCAGCGCGTACTCCTTGGGGATCCGGATCCGGTACTTCACCGCCAGATCCAACAGCTCCCGCATGAGGCTGCGCGCGTCCACCTGGCCCAGCGTCATGGGCAGGTGCCTGCCGAGCAGTCCTTCGATGTCGTTGCGGAAGCCCACCAGGTTGGCCCGCGCGTCCGGCACGCCCACCCGGTAGAGGATGCGCGCCACCGAGTCGCTGTCCTTCAGCGCCACCGCCAGCGCCAGCATCACCAGCGTCTCCTGCATGGCGCGCGACAGCCGGCCCACCACCCCGAAGTCCAGCAGCGCCAGCCGGTTGCCCTCCAGCACCAGCAGGTTGCCCGGGTGCGGATCTCCGTGGAACAGCCCGTCCTCGAAGAGCTGCCGGAAGCTCGCGTCCAGGATGTGGCCCGCCACCTCCCGACGATCCTCCGGCGACAGCTCCGCCTGGCTGATCTTCACCCCGCGGACGAACTCCATCGTCAGCACCGTCCGGCTGCTGAGCCCGTCGTACACCCGCGGAATCTTCATGTACGGCCGGTTGCGGTTGTTCTCCAGGAAGGCCCGGATGTTCGACGCCTCGTGCACGAAGTCCAGCTCCTCGTGGATGGCCCGGTCGAACTCGTCGATGATCCCCGTGGGTGAGTAGATGCCCGTCTCCTCCACCACCGCTTCCAGCAGCCTCGCCAGCGAGCGCAGCACCACCAGATCCGAGTCGATCCGCTCGGCGATCCCCGGCCGCTGCACCTTCACCACGACCTCGTCGCCCTCCAGCGTCACCGCCCGGTGCACCTGGGCGATGGAGGCCGCCGCCAGCGGCTGGGGCTCGATCTGCTTGAAGAGCTCGTCCGCCTCGCGGCCCAGCGACTCGCGGATCTGCGCGTACACGTCCTCCACGGGGACGGGCTCCACATGATCCTGCAGCGTGGCCAGTTCCTCGATGTACTCGGCCGGCAGCAGGTCCGCGCGCGTGGAGAGGATCTGCCCCAGCTTCACGAAGGTGGGGCCGAGATCATTGAGCAGCATCCGGAAGCGGCGCGCGGTGGAGGCGCGCTGGGCCTCGGGGGACACCTCCACCTTCTCGCGCCGCCCGAGCTGGCGCCACACGCCCGCGCGCTCCAGCCACTCGCCGAAGCCGTGGCGCGCTGCGATGACCCCAATCTGCCGGACGCGGTTCAAATCCTGGAGAAGCACGGTGGCCGGCACCTTTCCACGGGCCCGCGCCGCCGGCAAACCCCAAGAAGCCCCGCTGTCGTCCGCTCAAGCCGTCCCGGAGGCGGGCTCGGAGGCCGGCTCCCCCTGGGGCCGGGGCGTGGGTCCGAAACGCAACAACAGGTAGCCCACCACCGCGGACAGGAGCGAGCCGAGCAGGATGCCCAGTTTCGCCTCCGTCAGCAGGTGCGGCTCGTGGGCGAAGGCCAGTCCGGCCACGAACAGGGCCACCGTGAAGCCGATGCCGGCCACCACCGAGACGCCATGCAGTTGCGGCACCCGTGCCCGCCCCGGCATGTCCGCCAGCTTCGTCTTCACCGCCACCCAGGTGAAGAGGAAGATGCCCACCTGCTTGCCCACGAAGAGGCCGAGCACCACGCCCAGGGGCAGGGGCTGGAGCACGTCCGCCAGGCTCATCCCCGCCAGGGAGATGCCCGAGTTGGCCAGCGCGAACAGCGGGACGATGGCGTACGCGGACCACCCGTGCCAGATGTGCACGAAGCGGGTGAGCGGCGGCTCGATGTCCTCGAGCTGCTCCTCGATGTGCAGCAGCTGGTTGGTGCGCACGGCCTCGTCCTCGGGCTCGCGCAGCAGCTGGCCGATGAAGCCGTGCAGCTCCTCGAGGACCAGGCGGCCCCGGCGCACGGGCCGGGCGGGGATCATCATTCCCACCACCACGCCCGCGATGGTGGCGTGCACGCCGCCGTGGTGCATGGTGTACCAGAGCGCTCCCAGCAGCACCGCGTACACCAGCCCGTTGCGCACGTAGAACTTGTTGCACGCCGCCAGCACCGCGGTGACGCCGAGGGCCGCCAGCAGCCACTCCACGTGCAGCCCCGTGCCGTAGAACATGGCGATGACGAGGATGCCGCCGATGTCGTCGAAGATGGCCAGCGCCGTGAGGAACACCACCAGGCCGTGGCTCACCCGCCCCTTGAGCAGCGTGAGGCACCCGATGGCGAAGGCGATGTCCGTGGCCATGGGGATGGCCCACCCCTTGAGTGCCGGCGTCCCGGCGTTGATCGCCGCGTAGATGGCGGCGGGCACCACCATGCCGCCCACCGCCGCGATGAGCGGCAGCAGGGCCTTGGACAGGGAGCGCAGCTCTCCGGCGGCCAGCTCCCGCTTGATCTCCATCCCCACCAGGAAGAAGAAGATCGTCATCAACCCGTCGTTGATGAATTCACGGAAGGTGAAATGGAAGGGGGCGCTGCCCGAGCCGACGGCCAGGGGGGCGTCGAAGAGGCCGGTGTAGGTGTCGGCCCAGGGCGAGTTGGCCCAGATCATGGCCGCCAGGGCGCAGAGCGCCAGGAGGATGCCGCCGCTGGCTTCGAGCTTGAAGAAGGCCTGGACGGGCGCCACGGCGGCCTTGAAGAGCCGGGGGACGGGGACGGGCTGGACGGTATCGGTGCGGGTCTCCATGGCGGGCGGAAGGGTGCCCTCCGGGGGTGGTGCAGGCCAACCGTTTTCGGAGGAGCAGCTCACGATTTTTCCGGACCGGGACGGCTGGCCGTCAGGAGGACGTGCGAGCCATCGGCGGAGTAGGCACGGACGGGGGGACGGCAGAAGTCATGTGTTCTGTTGATCCGGGACCGGACGCATGACACAAGAGGCGGCGATGGGCGCGACGCAAGCGAAGGCAGGCAAGGGACACGGGGACGAGGCCGAGGCGCCGGTGGAAGCGGCGGCCGAGCAGGCCGGGGCGCGGGAGATTGGCGCGCTCACCCCGATGATGCGGCAGTACCTCGAGGTGAAGGCGCTCAACCCGGACGCCATCCTCTTCTTCCGGCTGGGGGACTTCTACGAGATGTTCTTCGAGGACGCGGTGCGTGCCTCGGAGCTCTTGCAGATCACCCTCACCGCGCGGGCGAAGAACGCGGAGAAGGTGCCGATGGCCGGGGTGCCGTACCACTCGGCGCGCCGCTACATCGCGAAGCTGGTGGAGCACGGGCTGAAGGTGGCCATCTGCGAGCAGGTGGAGGAGGCGGGCAGCGGGCCGGGGATCGTCCGGCGCGAGGTGACGCGCGTCATCACCCCCGGCATGGTGCTGGACGAGGAGGCGCTCGAGCCGCGGGCGAGCAACTTCCTGGCCGCGGTGTACCCGGGAGCGCACGGCTTCGGGGCGGCGCTGCTGGAGGCCTCCACGGGCGAGTTCTTCTGCCTGGAGGCGGAGACCACGCAGGAGCTGGTGGAGGCACTGGCCCGGGTGGAGCCGCGGGAGCTGCTGGTGCCCGAGGGGGAGAGGGACTCCCCGGACACGGCCACCCTCGTGTCACGGCTGCCGAGGCCTCCGGCGGTGGCGGAACTGGAGAAGGCGGCCTTCGAGCCCGGGCGGGCCACGGTCTACCTTCGGGGTCACTTCGCGGTGCAGTCGCTGGAGGCCTTCGGGCTGCAGGACGCGCCGCTGGCCACCGGGGCCGCCGGCGCTGCGCTGCGCTACCTGAAGGACACGCAGAAGACGGCCGCCGCCCACGTGGACAGGCTCAGCCGCCACCAGCGGGGCGTGCACCTCCTCATGGACGAGGCCTCCCGGTCCAACCTGGAGGTGCTGCGCACCCTGAGGGACGGGGGCCGCAAGGGCTCGCTGCTGGGGGTGCTGGACAGGACGGCCACGGGACTGGGGGCGCGCAAGCTGGCCCGGTGGCTGGCCGCGCCCCTGTGCTCGCTGCCGGAGATCAACGCCCGGCTGGACGCGGTGGAGGAGCTGTCCCAGCGCAGCGTGTGGCGCGAGGAGATGACGAGCCTCCTCAAGGAGGTGGGCGACATCGAGCGGCTGTGCGGCCGGCTGTCGCTGGGGGCGGGCAACGCGAGGGATCTGCGGGCACTGGGCTTGTCGCTGGCGCAGCTGCCCCGGCTGGGGGCGGTGCTGGCGCGCTGCGAGTCCCCGCTGCTCAAGTCGCTGGCGGGGCCGCTGGGGGCGTTGCCGGAGCTGACGGAGCTGCTGCTGGGGGCGGTGGTGGACGAGCCGCCCACGGGCCTCAAGGAGGGCGGCTTCATCCGCCCGGGCTTCCACGCCGAGCTGGACAAGCTGGTGGAGCTGTCCACCTCCGGCAAGGACTTCCTGCTGAAGATCGAGACGCGGGAGCGGGAGCGGACGGGCATCAACTCGCTGAAGATCCGCTACAACAGGGTGTTCGGGTACTACCTGGAGGTGACGAAGGCGAACCTGCACCTGGTGCCCTCGGACTACATCCGCAAGCAGACGATGGTGGGGGCCGAGCGCTTCATCACCCCGGAGCTGAAGGAGTACGAGGAGAAGGTGCTCACGGCGGAGGAGCGCCGGAGCGCGCTGGAGCTGGAGCTCTTCGAGCAGCTGCGGGCCCAGGTGACGAAGGAAGCGCCGCGGCTGCGCTCGGCGGCGGAGGCGGTGGCCACGGCGGATGCGCTGTTGTCCTTCGCGCGGTGCGCGGCCGAGTACGGGTACGTGCGGCCGGTGGTGGACGAGTCCGAGGTGCTGTCCATCACCGGCGGGCGGCATCCGGTGGTGGAGCGGATGCTGGGGGCGGGCGAGGCGTTCGTCCCCAACGACGTGAAGATGGACTCGGAGGACGCGCAGATCCTGGTGATTACCGGACCCAACATGGCGGGCAAGAGCACGGTGATGCGGCAGGTGGCGCTCACGGTGCTGATGGCGCAGGCGGGCAGCTTCGTGCCGGCGGGCGCGGCGCATATCGGGCTGTCGGATCGGATCTTCACGCGCGTGGGAGCGGCGGACAACCTGGCGCGCGGGCAGTCCACCTTCATGGTGGAGATGACGGAGACGAGCCACATCCTTCACCACGCCACGCGGCGCAGCCTGGTGGTGCTGGACGAGATTGGCCGGGGGACGTCCACCTACGACGGCCTGTCCATCGCCTGGGCGGTGGCCGAGCACCTGCACGACAAGGTGGGGGCGCGGACGCTCTTCGCCACGCACTACCACGAGCTGGTGGATCTCTCCCGGGAGAAGCCCCGGGTGAAGAACATGTGCATCGCGGTGCGGGAGCAGGGGGGCAAGGTGCTGTTCCTGCGCAAGCTGGTGCCGGGAGGGGCCAACCGCTCCTACGGCATCGAGGTGGCGAGGCTCGCGGGCCTGCCGCCGGAGGTGGTGACGCGGGCGAGGGACATCCTGCAGAACCTCGAGTCCGGTGAGTTCGACGACAGCGGGCGGCCGAGGCTGGCGCGGCGGACGTCGTCGCGGGCGCCGTCGCCGGGGCAGCTGGGGCTGTTCGGCGGAGTGGCCGAGCCCGGGCCGAAGCTGGAGCCCTCGCACCAGAAGGTGTTGGAGGCCCTACGAGGTGTGAAGGTGGACGAGACGACGCCCATGGAGGCGCTCACCCTGCTGGCGAAGCTGCAGCGGGAGCTGAAGTAGGAAAGGGAGGGGGTGCCCACGTCAGCAGGGTGGCCTACACTGCTCATGGAATCCTCCATGTCCGACCTGGTGCGCCGCGCCCATACCGCCCTCTTCGAGCACACGTCCGACGGCGTGCTGGTGCTGGACCTTCAGGACCGGCTCATGGAGGCCAACGCCGCCGCGCAGCGGCTGTTCGGGGAGTCCGGGGAGGCGCTGAGGGGCAGACCCCTCTCGGAGCTGCTGCCTCAGTGGACTCCGCCGGAACCGCTGCCTTCGGGGGAGCCGCCGAGGGAAGGGGAGTGGGTCTGGCACGGGACGGAGAAGTCTCCGCGCCATGCGCACGTGTTGCGCGTGAGCTGCGTGCCCCTGCCGGAAGGGCGGATGCTGGTGCTGAGGGATCTGACGGCGCACGCGGAGGTCGAGGCCTCGCTGCGCCACCAGAAGGAGTATTACGAGTCGCTGGTGCTCCACAGTCCGGTGGCGATGGTGACGGTGAACCTCCGGTTCAACGTGGTGTCCTGGAACCCGGCGGCCGAGCGGCTGTTCGGCTACACGGCGAAGGAGGCCAAGGGCCGGAACATCCTGCGGTTGTTGGCGGGGGAGGGGCCCATCCAGGAGGAGGCCGAGGCCACCGCGCGCGAGGCGCTCGAGCGCGGCCGGGTGCAGATTGTCACCCAACGCCTGCGCAAGGATGGGACGCCGGTGGACGTCGAGCTGGTGGCGTTGCCGGTGACGGTGGAGGGGGAGCGGGTGGGCTTCATCGCCATCTACCACGACCTCACCCAGCTGCGCCGGATGCACGAGCAGGAACTGGCGCACCTGCGCACCATCCAGAGCGAGCGCGAGCGGGCGGATCAGCTGCTGCTGAACATCCTGCCGAAACCGGTGGCGGACCGGTTGAAGAGCGGCCAGCGGATCATCGTGGAGAACTTCCCGGACGTGACGGTGCTGTTCGCCGATCTGGTGGACTTCACCCGCTTCGCCGCGCAGCACTCGCCGCCGGACGTGCTGCAGGTGCTGAACATGGTGTTCTCCATCTTCGATCAGCTCACGGACGAGCTCGGGGTGGAGAAGGTGAAGACGATCGGGGACGCGTACATGGCGGTGGGCGGGCTGTCGCTGCCGAGGAGCGACCACGCCGAGGCCATGGCGAACCTGGCGTTGGCCATGCGCGCGGAGGTGTTGAAGCTGGGGGATCAGCTGCAGATACCGCTGCACCTGCGGATTGGCCTGCACTCGGGCCCGGTGACGGCGGGGGTGATCAGCGGCAAGAAGTTCGCGTACGACCTGTGGGGCGACACGGTGAATACGGCGAGCCGGATGGAGTCGCACGGCGTGGTGGATGGTATCCACCTGTCGGAAGCGGTCTACGAGCGGCTCCGGGGCCGCTTCCGTTTCCAGGATCAGGGCATCGTCCCCGTGAAGGGGAAGGGGCCCATGCGGACCTGGCTGCTGCTCGGCACGCAGTGAGCCGGAGGAGCGACTGCGCGTCATGCTCCTCGAGGCCTCGGCCCACGTGCCTGGCTGTCTGCTCATGGGGTGATGACCTGTGGCCGAGCGTCTCGGGTTTCCCGTGCCCAGGCGGGGAGGGGGCGCGTTGCAGCACCGGAGCGCCCTCGATAATCTGCCCACATGGCAGAGGATGACGGCGGTAAGCCGGAGACATCGGAGAATGGCTCGGCGGACGCCACCGAACTCGAAAGCATCAGCTCGCAGGCCGCCTACGACGCGTTCCTCGTCGAGGCGAAGGCCGTCGAGCCTGGCTTCGTCGAGGAGTGCTGTGCCGACATCGTGCTCACGTACCAAACCGTGATGCGCGGTGTGGAGAATGTGCTGGGCAGTGGGACGGTGGTCATCGGCAGGCTGCCCAACATCAACGTCGTGGAGCTTTCGATGCTCCCTCGGCTTGCTCAGGGTCTGGCCTTCGCCGCGCTGCAGGTAGACCGCGAGCTCGAGGCGTCCTCGTTCGGAAAGATGTTCGAGCGGGTGCAACAGCTGCGCCGCAAGCTGCGCAAGGCCGCTGACGCTCTCGCCGAGGCTCGGCTGCTTCCCGATGCCGATGTCGATGAGGTCTGGCTTCGCGGTCAGCACGATGTCCTGGACGATTGCCTGGCGCTCGTCGCGTTGTTGCGAAGGAACGAGGCGAGGATCTCCGGCCGATCGCCGGTGGTTGCGTCCGACATCTCCGAGGCGGAGCAACTCGCTGGGAAGCTGCGTGTGATGCTCGGACAGCAGGGCGTCGAGAGCGAAGGGGGAGCGCCGTCCCTCGTCAAGGCTGTCGAGCTCCGCGATCGCTTTTGGACGCTGTTGCATCAGCGCTACGACGTGCTCTGGCGATGCGGTGCGTGGCTCTATGGCCGTGCGGTCGATGAGCGTGTGCCTCCGCTTCCAGTCCGCCAGGCGCTGATCGGCAAGGCCCGGAGCGTTCCGGTCGAGCGCGAGGCATCGAAGGTCGTGCTGGAACAGCGGCGGCCCGTGAGCCCCCCGTCGCTCGTGCCCGCGCCGCCAGCGAGCCCGCCCGCCAGCGTGCCGGTGGTGCGCGACTCGACCCGCCATTTGCATGAGTTGCAGCGGGATCTGGAGCGAAAGGCCCGGTTCCTCGTCCGGATTGGCGCCGTTGCTCCTCGGAGCTGAGTCTCACCTGCTACCTTCCGCTCGGCGGCGCGCTCCGGCCGCCGAGCGGAATCGTGGGGCTCTGCTGGAATTCCAACCTACCTCTTCCAGCAACAGTGTGTCGTGGACGTCATGGAATCCATGCGTCCGCGCACTGCTTGTTGACGCCGTTGTTGACGAAGGTGTTGTTGTACGTGGCCAGGGAGAAGTCCGTCGTCACGGCGGTGGTGCCCGGATAGGAGCCATCACTCACGGTGACGCCGCAACTGGCCGAGGAACTGAACGTGCTGTTGGTCACGAACGCGCCCAATTCCTTGTAGACGTTCAGGTTGCCCCCAAAGAAACGGCCAGCGGCTCCGGAATGGGAGATCAGGACGTGGTCAAGCCGGCTTCCCTCTCCCTGGAAGAAGTGCAGCCCGCGCCAGTACCCCTTCGTCGGGGTCGAGGTATTCGGGATGAAGTGGATGGGTGCTTCTGCGGTTCCCACCGCGATCAGCGCACCGGGATGGCTGGCGTAACTTCCGATGGTGAGCTCGGTGTTCTGGGCGAACCGCAATTGCGTTCCAGCTTCCACGGTCAGCGTTGGATTGGTCGTATAGCCCACGTTCACGTTTCCCTGGATCACGTAGGGGATGCCCAGGTTCCGCCATGTCTGGGTGGTGTCCACGCCGCTCCCGCTGATCTCCACGGCATTGGGCGTGTTGCCGCTGAAGGTGATTCCCGTGGGAATCGTCCCGACGACATGGGCTGGTAGCGAAAGGGGATAGTTGCCATTGTCGCGAAGGCTCAGTGCTGTCGAACCCGGACCGAACTTCGCACCATTCGACATGTAGACGCCGTATCCACTGCCCTTCTGCACGACGACGTTCTGGATGATGGGACAGGGGCCATCAACCTCACACGGACGAAGAGACCCGTGCACATTCAGATTGCCCGTCGTCCCGAGGAGGCTGCTCGCAGCACCTGCGTACTCGATGGTGGTGTAGGAGATGCGGCTGGCGGCGGTGGCATGGTCCGCCAGGTGCACTCCCCTCCACTGGCCGGGCTTGGGGTTGTCCGAGTCGGCCGTGAAAAGGATGGGCGAGGACTCGGTTCCATTGACGATCAAATCCCCCGTGAGGTGGTAACCGGCGACCATCTCACCGGTGGCTCCGAAGCGGAATACCGTGCCAGCGGAGAGCGTGAGCGTGGGGCCCGGAGCATTCTCCGGGGTGCTGTCGTCCGGGGGGTTCTCGATGAGGACCAGGCTATTGATGACGTAGGGGATGCCGGGGTTGGGCCAGGTCTGCGAGAGCGAGACATTGCCGCTGAGCTCGACAGCGTTGGGGGCATTGCCCGTGAAGGAGCCTCCGGTCGGGAGCGTGCCGGCCTGGTTGGCGGCCATGTGCACCGCGTAGCCCGTGCTCCCAGACACATGGAGCCTGGTCGAGCCAGTTCCAAAGGCACTGCCGTCATCCGCCACCTTCACTCCCACGGTGCCGCTGTTCTGCACCGTCACGTCACGAAGCACGGGGGCTGCTTTGTTCTCCACGGCAAGGCATGCGCCCGCTCCCGCGGCGTTCCCACAGTCGCTCAGCGTGACGAAGCTCAGCTCCGAACCGCTCCCCTCCGTGGAGAACACCACGCCCCGCCAGTAGCCCTTGGGGGGGGCGCTCTGGTTGGCCACCATTCGGATCGGCGCCCCCTGGCTCCCCAAGGCCCTGAAGGCTCCGTTGGAGATGCGCAGCTCGGCGTCCTGGTCGAAACGGACTTCCACGCCCTGCTCGAGGGTCAGCGTGGGGGCTCCGCCAGTGCCGTTCACCACGAGCTGCCCTCTCACCACGTGCGGGTTCTCGGCCGCTCGCCAGGTCTCGGAAGTCGTGATGTTGGTGGTGTGGAGGGTGGGAGGGCGTTGGTTCACCGTGAGGGTGACCTCTCCCTGCCGGGTCTCGTTGCCTGAGGTGGCACTGGCGCTGATGGTCACTGTTCCGGCGGCGGACGTGGTGGCATTCCCAGCCTTATCCACCACCTTCGCCACGGACTCGTTGCTGGACTTCCAGTCGTAACCGGAAACGCTGGTGAACTTTTCGCCGTACTGGTCCCTGGCTTCAGCGGTGCACTTCGTGGTCTGCCCGGCAACCACGGGGTTGGGATCACAGGTCACCGTGATCTCGTTCAGATGGGCTGGCTCCTTGGTATTTCCGCCGGGACACCCTCCGAGCACCAGCAGCGCGGGAAACCATGGGAGCGCCTTGTTGAGTCTCATGGATTTTGAACTCCTTTTCACGACTAGAGGGCCGCGATGATAGGACGAATCGGTCGCGAGGGGGGGGCGTTGGTGGAGGCCCCGGCGGTGCACGCCTCGCATGGCGCGCTCGACTGCCCGCCGTACACGCAAGGGCTTCACCTCACTCCAGTCGAAGGAGGGAGTCGTGTCGGGCAATGCCTGGCCGGTGGGTGGGCTGTCACCCACGTTACCAGCCGAGAAACAGGAGAGGGGGCGTTACGGGGCCGGAGCCTGGGTGGTGAGTGGCGCCGGTGCCTCGGTGATGAGAAGTACCTCTGCGCGGCGGTTGAGCTGCCGCTCCTGCTCGGTGGCGGGTCTGGCGCTCACCGGCCAATCCGAGCCGAAGCCGCGAATCCGCACCTGGGTCGCGGGAACGCCCTGATCGAGCAGATAGCGCCGTACCGCCTGGGCACGTCGCAGCGACATGATCATGTTGGACGAGTCGGTACCCTCGGTGTCCGCATGCCCCTCGATGATGAGGGTGCCCCCTTTGGGGAGCTCCGACAGCCGCAGGACGGCCTGATCCAGCAGGGGCACCACGCCCTGCAACTCGGAGCTACCTTGCGTGAAGTGGAGCTCACCCCTCATCACGAGCCGTTCCTGGGGACCGGGCTGATAGGGCCGCGGAGGTTCCCGCTGCGTTCTGACGTCCGACGTCCCCTGAGGGTCGTCACGGGTGACGGACATGAGCTCCCAGGTGCCGGCCGGACGGATCCGATCGTCTCGTTCCGGGGGCTTCGGTGTGGCGAGTGAGAGCTGGAACTCGCGATCCACATGCTCGTCGATGAAGGAGATCCTGGGTGGCGGCTCGCTTCGGAACGAGACGCCGAGGAGCATGCGGAAGCGCGGCGTTCCGAGTGCTCCGCCAAGGCCGGGTCCTCCCATGACGAAAGCGTCCAACCCGACCAGGAGCGGAAACCGCACGCCTCCGAGCAGATCCATGGAAACCTGGGCTGATTGGGGCACGAGCGTGGCCCGTAGCCCCAGCTCACCTCTCAACCCGTTTCCCGTCGTGGACAGCGCCGCTCCGAGGCGAACCTCCGAGGTCGCGCCCTGCCTGACCGCGTTCTCTTCGGCGGTTCCCAGGAGGATGGTGGGGCGGAACAGGACGCCCGCCTCGAGGGAGGGTTGTAGCGAACCCAGGAGCGTGCCCACCACCAGGCGCGCGTGGAAACGAGGCCCCTCATCGCCCGCCAGCGCCAGCCCGGTGCCAACCGGCAGACCCACTCCCAGGTCCGCCGACAGGTCCACGGGTTGCCGCTGGCGCCGTGACAGCAGACCCAGCCGAGCCTGGAGCACGGGGGTTCCCATGCCCTGGGCGGCCAGTGCGGACAGGCCCACCGTATTCGGATCATCCCCCTGTTGCCAGAGCACGAACGGGACCTGGGCCCCCAGCTCGAGCCACGGCAATACTCCGTAGCTGGCCGAGAGCAGCGCGGTCGCCCTGTCTCGCACCACTGCCAGATCCTGCTCACCGTCATTCAGGACGAGGGGCAGGCGCTGGTAGTGCCCCAGCAGGCTCAGGCTCATTCCTCCGGGCACCATCAGCTCGCCATTGCCGACCAGTGCCGTGCCGCGTCCCGTGTTCGCGTCCAGCCGCTCCAGGTCGAAGCCGGGCAACTGGTCGGTGGACTGCGCCGAGGCCAGAGAGCAGCCCAGCAACATGGCGGCCATTGCGCCCCGGGTGAAGGAAGGTATGCTCATGATCGGGTAGAATCCTACCTCGCTTTACGTGGGGAGAGACAAGTGCTCCGACTCAAGGTGTTGGCCCTGCTGTTTCTTGGAGTGCTGGCGTCGTGTAGGTCCAGTGAACCAGAGGGAACGGGTCCAGCGGCTCCTGCGGTTCCACCCGTCTCGCTCCAGCGAAGGTCTGCGGCGGTCTCCACCGACCCCATTCTTCATACCCTCAAGTGGACGGGGAACGGTCCGGGCACGAGTACCACTTGCCTCTCGTGTGGATCCGGTGGGTACCGCTGCCCAGGTAGTGCGACCTCTCCTGAGTGGACGAAGGACATTGACGTCACTATTCCCGCCGGCCTGCTGGTCGTGGGATTCAAGGCGGAAGTGTACGGCGCGAGCGTGGACAGTGATGGTAAAGGCACTACGACTGTTGGCGTCAAACTGAATGGTGCTTCTCTCAACTACACTGGTGCTGGTGGTGGCACCACCTTCTCCGTCTCGGATCGCACCTGTGGGCCACCTTCCGCTTGTGATTCAGCGAAGCCTTTCAACAAAGCGAACCCCGCCGGCATTGGTTGGCTCACGGGTACGACCAAGAACCAACTCACGATCGCTCCGAATGACGGGGATTATTGTGCTTCCCATGTTGATATCACATTGACTGTCGCGGAGCGGAGCATCGAGGTTTCGCCTGAGGGGATCGACTTTGGCAATCAGAAGAGGGGCGTTCTCAGTGCTGCCCAGGATGTGACGATCACCAATAACGGCGGCGCGCCCCTGACGGTCTCCGGGCTTTCCACTGACAACCCTGTCTTCTCGATTGTCAGTCCCACCATCCCCGCTGGGGGGCTTGTCGTCAATGCAAACGGTGGAACCCAGGTCATCAAGGTACAGTTCACGCCCGATGCCCTGGCATTTTTCTCTGGTAACCTCATCATCGCCAGCAATGCCGCCAATGCCACGACGGAGGTCCCTCTCTCCGGAACGGGGGTGAGCTTCGCCACCGATGTGAGTCCTGAATCACTCGCTTTTGATGACGTGCGTGTGGGCACTGAACCCACGCAGACGGTGACGGTTCGCAATACCGGCCTTACCGACGTCACCCTCAGTGGTATTGCCGTGGCAGGTGATTCGTCCTTTTCGCTCGTGTCTCCGCCGGGTGGTTCAGTCACCCTGCCAGGAGGGGGTGGACAGACGACGTTGACGGTGAAATTCAAGCCCCTTGCCCCGATGGCATCTTCCGTCACGGGGACGCTTGGTTTCAACATCGCTGGAGATGCGTTCAAGACCAGCGCCACGGTCAACCTCAGCGGCAGGGGCGTCAAACCCAACCTCGTGTTTGAGCCGGCCGGTCCGTATGACTTCGGCAACGTACGGGTGAATGCCGAACCCACGCAGATCGTGACCATCCGCAATACCGGTGGTTTCCCCATCACCATCAACTCCGTGGCGCTGACGGGTGACTCGGCCTTCACGATCGTGACCAAGCCGAGTGGCGCCTTCACGCTGGCGGCCAACGGAGGGCAGGAGCAGGTGACGGTGAAGTTCAAGCCCACGACCGTGATGTCCGCATCCGTCACGGGCACCCTGACCTTCGCCAGCGGAGACACGGAATTCCCCAGCACCCCCTACACCCTGAGTGGCAGGGGGGCGAAGCCCAACCTCGTGTTGGAGCCGACCGGTCCGTATGACTTCGGCAACGTACGGGTGAATGCCGAACCCACGCAGGTCGTGACCATCCGCAATACCGGAGGCATCCCCATCACCATCGACTCCGTGGCGCTGGCGGGAGACTCGTCCTTCACGATCGTGACCAGGCCGAGTGGCGCTTTCACGCTGGCGGCCAACGGAGGGCAGGAGCAGGTGACGGTGAAGTTCAAGCCCACCACCGTGATGTCCGCATCCGTCACGGGCACCCTGACGTTCGCCAGCGGGGACACTGAATTCCCCAGCACCCCCTACACCCTGAGCGGCAGGGGGGCGAAGCCCGACCTCGTACTGTCACCGACCGGTGGGTACGACTTCGGCAATGTGCGTGTGAATTCCGAGCCCACACAGGTGGTGACCATCCGCAACAACGGTGGTCTTCCCATCACCATTGACTCCGTGGCGCTGGCGGGAGACTCGTCCTTCACGATCGTGACCAGGCCGAGCGGTGCCTTCACGCTGGCGGCCAACGGAGGGCAGGAGCAGGTGACGGTGAAGTTCAAGCCTACCGCCCCGATGACCACTGCCGCCACGAGCATCCTGACGTTCGCCAGTGGGGACTCGGAATTCTCCAGCACCTCCTATGCCCTCAGCGGTAAGGGCGTCAGGCCCAATCTCGTGTTGGAGCCGGCCGGTGGGTACGACTTCGGCAACGTGCGAGTGAACACCGAACCCACGCAGGTCGTGACCATCCGCAATACCGGCGGCATGGCCATCACCATCAATTCGGTGGCGCTGACGGGCAACTCGGCCTTCTCGATCGTGACCAAGCCGAGCGGCGCCTTCACGCTGGCGGCCAATGGAGGGCAGGAGCAGGTGACGGTGAAGTTCAAGCCCACGGCCGTGATGTCCGCATCCGTCACGGCTACCCTGACGTTCGCCAGCGGGGACACGGAATTCCCCAGCACCCCCTACACCCTGAGCGGCAGGGGGGTGAATCCCAACCTCGTGTTTGATCCGGCTGGCGGGTACGACTTTGGCAACGTACGAGTGAACAACGAGCCCACGCAGTTGGTGACGATCCGCAATGATGGTTCCAGCGACATCACCATCGATTCCGTCACGCTGTCGGGTGATTCGTCCTTCACGATCGTGACCAGGCCGAGCGGGGCCTTCACGTTGGCGGCCAACGGTGGACAGGAGCAGGTGCTGGTGAAGTTCAAGCCTGTCGCCTTGATGTCCGCATCCGTTATCGGCACCCTGAGTTTCAACAGTGCGGACACGGCATTCGCCAGCACCCCCTATACCCTCAAGGGCAGGGGAGTAAAGCCAAACATCGCGTTTGCCCCGGTTGGCGGACTCGACATTGGCGAAACCTATGTGGGTTCCGACGTCACCACGGGCACGGTGACGGTGCGCAATACCGGTACCGGCTCCATCACCTTCTCCAAGATCTCCATTGAGGGGGACTCGGCCTTTACGCTCGTTTCTCCTCCGGCAACCCCGTACACGCTGTCTCCGGGAGACCTGCCGCTGACGGTGAAGTTCAAGCCTCTCTCCGAGATGCCAGCTGCTGTTTCGGCCACCATCAAACTCACCAGTGCGGACCCGGACTTCCTCGAGAGCCAGTTCCAGGTCAGTGGCAGGGGGGTGAAGCCCGCTGTCAAGGTGGAGCCCACGTCATACGCCTTTGGTTTGCTGCCTGTGGGGAGTGTCAGCGCGCCCACGCCAGTGAAGGTGAGCAACACGGGGAGTGGTACTCTTCGCATCACTTCCGTTCGCGTGAGTGGACCCTTTTCGCTCGACTCGACGGATCCGTTCAACCTGACGGATGACGACAGGGACAGAACGCTTGCGGTCACGTTCCGCCCCACCGCACAGGGCCCGGTCAGCGGGAGCATCACCTTGGATACCAATGATCCGGTCAATCCCAGGGTCACCGTCAACCTGTCTGGCAATGGCGAGACTTCGCTCGGGGTGTCCCCCACCACCATCGACTTCGGTAACGTTCGCGTAGGAGGAACGCCTGGCGAGCAGCAGGTCACCTTCAAGAACGAAACCCCGGTCGCCATCACGCTCACGCGGGTCTCATTCAACTCGGATGGTCAGTTCAGCGTGGAAGGGCTCTCCTCGCCGGTGGTGCTCAATCCTGGCAGTCCAGGTTATCCCCTCAAGGTGAGGTTTACTCCCAGCAGAACGGGGGATGCGAATGGAATCATCATCATCGAGAGCTCCGCCACCCACAACTCCCATACGTTGACGCTCTCGGGCAGGGGCACTGAGGCGAAGGTGCAGATTTCTCTTCCCAGCCAGCCTGGCCAGACCGCGCTCGATTTCGGAAACGTGGAGGTCAACAGTACGAAACAGGAACTGGTGCGGCTCACGAACATCGGAGGCGCTCCGCTCGATCTGACCAGTGCCAGGGTCATCACCAAGCTGGCAGACGGCGGTACCGCTGTCTCCAGTGCTCCTTTCGAATATCGCGGCCCGAGCACACTCGTGGACATTTCGCCTGATGGCGGGTACGTGCAGTTCCCGGTGGCTTTCACGCCTACGCAGAATGCCGAATCCTCCGCGACTCTCGTCATCAACTCGAACGCCGTCAACAATCCGGTAGAGCTCCCCCTGATTGGCAATGGCGTTGCCGCCCGGCTCAGGCTGTCCTCGTCTCTCCTTGCTTTCGGTAATCAGCGCGTGGGGAGCCCCAGCCTGCCCCAGCGGGTGTTCATCACGAATGATGGCAAGGCCGATCTCAAGATCCAGGGACTTGTCTTCACTCGTGACTTTGCCATCTCTCCGTCCATGTCACTCCCTTCTCCAGAGGCCCCGCTGGTGGTGCCCAAGGAGGGAGGAACGCGTGCGCTCGACGTGATCTTCACGCCCTCGGTGCGAAGCCTGGTGGAGGGCAGTGTGACGATTCTCAGCAATGCCATTGATACGGTCCCGCCTCTGGCGTTGAGCGGAACAGGCATCGATGGGCTCAGCAGTGTGTCTCCCACCGATATCAACTTCGGGGGAGCGGAGGTGGGGTCTTCTTCCGCGAAGGTGGCGGTGCGGGTGAGAAACGGGGGAGATGCCCCACTGACGCTCGTGAGTGCGACGATCCAGAACTCGACGGAGGAGAATCCCTTCATCATCACGGGGTTCAACACTGGGATGACGCTGAGGCCCGGAGCTGTGGACGTGCACGAGTTCTTCGTCGCGTTCAGGCCCCTCGTGAACGGTTATCAGAGCGCGAACCTCGTCATCCAGACTGATTCCGCGCTCAATCCCAAGCATAATCTGACGGTGACGGGCACGGGCGAGGGCGCGGAGGTCGAGTTGCTCCGCCCGAGCGTCACTTTCAACAAGACCAATGTGGGCGGGGTCAACTCACAGACGTTGTCCATCAGGAACAAAGGCGTGAGGACCCTGCAAATCTATGACATCTCTTTCGACAAGAAGACCGTCCTGGATGGGGGCACAGCGGGCACCGATGACATGGCGTCGGATTTCAGTGTCGGCCGCAGTGCCGATGGGGGCACCCTCTTCACCTTGTCGGTGGATGCCGGGGACGTCGTCCCTGTCGAACTGAAGTTCTCCCCGACGGCGGTAGGTCTCCGGGAGGCGAGGGCAGTCATTACTTCGAATGCCAAGACCGTCAGGTTCGATGTCTCGGGTGAGGGGACGTCGCCTGTCCTGGTCGTGGATCCACCCAGCCTGAAGATTGAGGGAGTCCTGCTGGGTTCCTCCTCCACGGCCCAGATCAAGATCTCCAATGAGGGCAACGGTTCGGTCTCCATCAACAGTATAACGCTGAGCCAAACGGGCGAAACGTTCAAGTTGACGCATTCCGATTTGCCCATTCCCCTCGCGCCAAAGGCGAGCGAGACGTTGTTCGTGACATTCTCGCCGACCGACGCGCAACCGTTGGCTTCGGCCCAGTTGCTCGCGGTGCCGAGCAGTACGAGCGTACCGCGTGTATTGGTGTCAATCGTGGGTGTGGGAGTTCGTGATCCCGTCTCGGTGGAGTCGGAGTTGGATTTCGGGCAGCAACTCGTGGACAATACTTCGCTTCCGCGCACGCTCCACATCTCCAACAACACGGACAGCCGCATCAACCTCACGGGGGCCCTGGTCGTGGGGACGGATTCCGCGCAGTTCATACCAGCGACGTTGCCAACGTCGGTTGAGCTGGTTCGCGGCACGCCGTTTCCCCTGAATGTGACCTTCAGGCCACGGGCCCAGGCCGATGCGAATGGTGTGCTGAAACTCTTCTTCGCCCAACTGCCTTCGCCGATAGAAGTTCCTTTGCGTGGCAAGGGCATTCCCACGGTGCTCTCCATCAACCCCTCACCACTGGACTTCGGTGGAGTGCGTGCTGGGACCGGCATGCGAGAAGAGCCGATCACCCTCATGAACTTGAGCAGTGATCCAATCACCCTTCTCAAGCCAGAGGTGATCTACAGCAACGGCGAGCCCTTCCTCTTCGATTGGGCCTCTCTGGAGGGCCTGGTGCTCAATCCCGGCGAGCCCGTCATCAAGAAGGTGAAATACCAGCCTGTGGTGGAGTCCACGTCCGAGACCGAACTGTACTTCGGGACGAGTTCTCCGCTGAAGCCCAGGGCAGTGGTGTTCAAGATGCAGGGCAAGGCAACGAGACGCGTTCTCAGTACCGACGTGGCCAGTCTGGATTTCGGCCGGGTGGATGCCACGGCGCCAGCACAGACCAAAACAGTCACCATCACCAACAAGTCGCCCCAGCCGCAGAATGTAGTGGTGACGATGAAAGCGCTCGATGCGTCTCCTTTCGGCCTGGGGACGAGCGGCCTGACAGGAAGCATTCCGCCAGAGGGGAGCGCTACCTTCACGGTGACGTTTGATCCCGATAAGGCAGGTGAGGTCGAGGACGAGGTGCAGGTGCGATTGCAGGACATCGCAGAGCCCGAGGTTCAGATCCCCGTGAAGGGGATTGGTCGCATCCTGACGGGCTCGGGCGGTGGTTGCGCCTGCGGCAGCACCGAGGCGGGCAGCGCGGGGATGCTGATGCTGCTGGCGCTCGTGGGCCTGGGCTCGCGGCGGCGCAGGCGCGAGTAGCCGGATGATCTTCGACGTCAGGAAGATCCTCGAACAGCTCGAGACGGGTACCCCGGCGGATGTAGGGGTGCCCGTCTGGCAGCAGCAGAGCTGGGAGGATCCGGACGGGTTCGCCGCCGCCCTGGCCGTGGCCCATGTGGGCCGCGGCGCTCCCCTCAAGAGCCGCGCGGGTCAGCACTACGACTTCTTCCACGACCTCGTCGTCCGTCACGGCAACACGGATCGCGTGGCCCTGCGCAACTACGACCGCAGGAGCGGCTGGCAGGTGCTGACCTACCGTCAGTTGCACGAGCAGGCCTCACGGCGGGCCACGGAGTGGGCACGGCAGGGCGTCAAGGCTGGCGCCAAGGTGTGTCTGGTCTATTCCGTCGGGAGCGAGCTGCTCGTCTCACTCGTGGCCGCCCTGGGCCTGGGGGCCTGCATCAGCTTCCTGCCACCCCAGGGCCGGCGCTTCATCGCGCGCCGCCTGGCCGCGCTCGCGCCGGACCACGTCGCCGCCGAGCCGCACCAGGTGCTCCTGCTGGAGGGTTTCGAGAAGAAGTTGCTCAACAACCAGGGGCAGGCTTCTCCCGCCTTCACCTCGCACACCTACAAGCCGGCCGATCCGGTGGGTCTGCTCTTCTCACCCCTGGTGGAGCCCGCTGGTACGCCGGCTCCGCTCCTCGCGGAGGACGCCTGGCGTGGGGCGCTGGTGGATGGGCTGCTCACCTTCGGTGTCGGTCCCGGAGAGCATCTGGCCGCTCCCGGCTTCCACCCACTGCAGCACCTGCCGGCTTTTCTCTTCGCCACCCTGCTGCGCGGGGCCACGTACCTCCACCTCGAGCTGCCGGACATCGAGGCCAATCCCGCGCTGCTCACCGAGCATCCCGTTCGGGCGCTCGGCGTCACGCCAGCACTGCGGGACGTGCTGTTGCGTGCCCGCACGCAGCTCAAGAACGTGGCCCACTGGTTCCGCAACCCCGAGGAGCCCATCGACTGGCAGTCCTGGCGCGCCTGGGTCAAGCAGTGCGGGCTGTCCACGACCCCATCCTCCAACGTGCTCGTGGATCCCTCCGCTGGTGGTGCGGTGCTCGTCTCCCCGCGGCGGGTGAGGGACGTGCACACGGAGACGCCTCCCGCTCCCGGACGCCGCTGGGCGCTGCACGACGTCAACATGAGCGGCCAGGAGGCACCGGGAGATCTGGGCGTCTTCACCCTGCTCCCAGACAAGGATCGGCCGCCCGCCTACCTGGTCCTTACTCGCTCCTACGGCCTGTACCACTACGGGGGACCCCGGACGGCGAGGAGGGAAGGGCGTGTCTACCCGGCCGTCGAGGTGGCCGAGGCCGTGCAGGAGTTGGCCTTCGTACGGGGCGCCGCCGTGGTGCCTGCCCCCACGGGAGGTGTGGCCGGTCACTACCGCTATGTGCTGCTCGTCTTCACCGGTGCCCAGGCGCAGCAGAGCAACCTCTGGCTGCAGGAGCTCCGCCGCTGGCTCGAGCTCCAGCTCGGGGCGGAGCACCTGCCGGACCGGACCGAGTTCATCCCCCTCTATCCTCGCAAGGTGGACGGGCAGGTGGACGAGGCCTGGTGCCACACCCAGTACCTCACGGGAGCGCTGCACCGGAAGAGCTCGGATCCGCTCTTCCAGTCCCTCACCGTGCTGCGTGGCCACCTGCTGGAAAAAGGAGGGCAGGGTGTGTGACGATGGCGCGCCGCGCGAACCTTCGCCACGGAGTGCGCCATGGGAGTCCAGGTCGTCATGGGGGCCATGCTGCAGTGCAGTTTCGGTGCGGCCCCTTCCTCGATGGTGGTGCTGCCCACCAACAAGATCCTGGCCACCACGCCGGCGGCCAACATCATGGACAACAAGCCGATGCTGAACATCATGCCCTTCGGCATGTGCATGTCCATGGCCAACCCCACGGTGGCCGCGGCGACCGCGGCGGCCATGGGAGTGCTCACGCCCATGCCGTGCGTGCCCGCCACTGCGGCTCCCTGGGCGCCCGGTTGCCCCAAGCTGCTGATCGGCAACATGCCGGCCTTGGACAGCAACTGCAAACTCATGTGCAACTGGGGCGGCGTCATCCAGGTCGTCTCCCCTGGTCAGTTCACGGTGCAAGATGGCTGAGTCCGCGAAGTCCCTTCCTCCTTCTCCGCTCCAGCGCAACCTGCTGGAAAAACTCCTGGATGCCGAGGCCCCGGACCTCGAGAGCTCGGATGACCGGCTGGAGAAGGTCAACGGTCTGGTGTCCAAGAGCGCCTACCTCGATGCGGCTCGGGCCGCCGAGGCGCTGCTGCGCGAGGGCCTCTACGACGTGCGGCTGGTGGGCCCCTACCTCCTCGGTCTCTTCATCGAGGGCGGTCTGGAGGCCATGCCCCTCGTCTTCCAGGGGCTCTCCCGCACGCTGCTGATCAACTGGCAGTACTTCGGGCCCCGCGAGCGCAAGGACGTCTTCGCCGATGGCGGTCTGCGCTGGATGCTCAAGGTGCTCAACAAGCACCTCGAGCACCACGAGCGACTCAAGGACGAGACGTGGCAGCGCTGGAACGCCCCCACCAACCGCGAGCCCCTGGAGCAGGCGCTCACGCTCAGCGAGGAGATCTTCTCCGCGTTCGCCGGGGCGATGCCTCGCAACGGCTGTGAGGCTCCGTTCCGCCGCCTCACCCAGTGGCTGGAGGGCCATCTGCAGTCGCTGCCTTCCCCAGCCCCGGAGGAAGAGCCCGGGCCGGAGCCCACGGAGGAGCCCGCCGCGGAGGAGGAGTCCCAGGCCCCGGTGCGTCCCGCCGCGTCCGCGCGCTCCGCTCCCACCCCGGCCGTGCCCACCATGCCCGTCTCTCCGGCCCTGGCCCAGCTGATGCTCAAGCTGGCCGCGTTCGACACCCTCGTCGCGCGCCAGGACTTCCAGCGCGCCAGCGTGGTGGCGGCCGATGTGCTCAACGTGGTGGAGCACTTCGATCCGCGCGTGTACCTGCCCGCGCTCTTCTCCCGCTTCTTCGCCGCGCTGAGCACCAACGCGGAGCAGGTGGAATCCCTGCTGCAGAGCACCGAGACGCTGTCCTTCCGCGCGCTGGATCAGCTCTACCGCGTGGATCTGGAGGCCTTCCTCGCGCAGGGCTCGGGGGAAGGGGAGTAGGCCATGGACGAGGCGCTCGAGCGGCGCATCCGCGAGCGCATCCGCGGCTTCGATGTCCCGGCGCTGCTGGACGTGCTGAACACGTCCGGCTACGGCGACGCGGAGATCGAGTACCGCAGCCACCGCACCACCCTGCACCAGTCCCACCTGGTGCACGACATCCAGTTCATCCACCAGCCGCGCAAGCGCATCATCATCACGGTGAACGTGGGCCTGCTCAGCGCCCAGTCCCCGCTCCCGTCCTTCATGATGCAGACGATGGACCAGCTCGACCATGATCGGCTCGAGCGCTTCATCGGCTTCTTCGATCACCAGCTGCTGCGCGAGTGCTTCGCCGGGCTGTACCCGGAGCGCGAAGGGGCCCTGTTGCCCGGGTGGCCGGAGGCGGCCAAGGACCGGTTGCGCCTGATGCGCCCCACCTGTCAGAGCACCCTGCACTGGCTCTTCCGCAAGGTCTTCCCCGAGACGGAGCTGTCGGTGCGCCGCGACGTCCGCCCGCAGAAGGTCGCCGCGCCCGAGATGCGGCTGGGCGCCAGCGCGCTCGGTGAGGGCGGCGCCATGGGCGGCTTCGCCTCCATCCCCACCGGTGGCATGGAGGTGCGGCTCTTCGCCGACGAGCCCATCTGCAGCAGCGGGGTTCCCTGGGCCATCGAGGCCCAGCGCCGCCTCGAGGCGCAGCTGCTGCCGCTGCTCTCCGAGACGGTGCTGATGCTCACCGTGATTCTCGTGCTGCGAGAACAAGAGGGCTTCCTGCGCATCGAGCGCCAGAGCCACCTCGGTTATGATCCGCTTCACGGCGCCGAGGTGCAGACCCGGCAGGTCCTCCTGTTTTCGGGTGACACGTCGCGTTCTTCCTCGCCTGGTGGCTCCTGAGGCGGGAGAGCCTCCCTTGACCCCTGTAATCGCTTCTCCCTAAACTCCCGATCCAGAACACAGCGGGCTGTGTCCTGCGGTGGTGGGGGTCGGCGCGGGGGCAAGCAGGGGACGCAGACCGCTCGGTGTAAGGAGAAGCCGTGCCCATCCAGGACAAGCTGCCCAAGTCTCGTATTACGCTCGTCTACCGCACCAAGATCAACGGCCAGCCGGAAGATGTGAAGCTGCCCTTCCGCGTCGTGGTGCTTGGTGATTTCTCGCAGGGGAGCTCCAAGGACCGGCAGCTGGACCTGGACGAGCGCGCCATGCGCTCGGTCACCGGCTCCAACATCAACGAGCTGATGAAGGACATGGGGATGTCCATCTCGTTCGAGGTGGACGACAAGGTCAGCGCGGATGGCGAGGGGAAGATGCAGGTCCAGCTTCCCATCGACCGCATGAAGTCCTTCCACCCGGACGAGATCGTCCACCACGTGCCCAAGCTCAAGGCGCTGATGCTCCTGCGCAAGCTCCTCATGGAGATGCAGTCGGACATCGACAACCGCAAGGAGCTGCGCCGCACCCTCTACGAGCTGTTCTCCAACAAGGAGCAGCTGCAGAAGCTCCTGGAGAGCGACGCGCTCAAGAGCTACGAGTCCATGCGCCTGCCCACGCCGGCCAAGGCGAAGTCCGACCAGCCCGCGCTCGCCGCCGGTACCTCGGCCGCCAAGGCCTGATCACCCCACGCACCCTTCTTCACGCCGAGGAACCTTCTTCCCATGGCCGTCGAAAAGAACTACCTGAATGAGCTGTTCAAGGTCCGCGGGCTCGACATGCCCACCAGCGCCTCGCCGATGATCGGCACCGGCCTGGTGCCCGCCACCCACAACGAGGTGCAGGTGCCGGGCGACGAGCGCTTCATGTCCTCGCTCGCCGCGCTGCTCTACAACGTCGAGCCCGTCCAGGACGAGGCGGGGCAGATCCGCTTCGACAAGGGCGAGGTGCTCAAGGCCGTTGCCCGCATCGATGAGCTCATCGAGGGGCAGATCAACGAGATCCTCCACCACGAGAAGTTCCAGCAGGTGGAGTCGGTGTGGCGCGGTCTCGAGGACCTCGTCAACAACACCAACTTCCAGGCCGACATCACCCTCGACATCCTGGATGTGGCCAAGGAGGAGCTGGCCGAGGACTTCGAGAAGAACTCGAGCAGCCTCTTCTCCAGCGCCCTCTTCGACAAGGTCTACATCAAGGAGTACGACCAGTTCGGCGGCCGTCCCTACGGCGTCATGCTGGGCCTGTACGACTTCAGCGCCTCGCGCGCGGACCTGACGTGGCTGGAGCGCATGGGCACGGTGGCCAACGCGGCGCACTGTCCGTTCATCGCCGCCGCCAGCCCCAGGTTCTTCGACTGCGACAGCGTCGAGCAGCTCGAGTCGCTCAAGAACCTGGACGGCGTGCTCAGCCACCCGCGCTACAGCAAGTGGCACGAGCTGCGCGACAAGGAAGAGGCCGCCTACATCGGCCTGACGCTGCCGCGCTACGTGGTGCGCCTGCCGTGGGATCCCGAGAGCAACCCCTGCGAGGTGCTCAACTTCAAGGAGGACGCCCAGGGTGACTCCAAGAAGTACCTGTGGGGCAACACGGCCTTCCTCATGGGCCGCAACCTGGTGAAGGCCTTCGAGATGTCCGGCTGGTGCCAGTCCATCCGCGGCCCCAAGAGCGGCGGTCTCGTCACGGGCCTGCCCGTGGACTCCTTCACCCTGCGCGGTCAGAAGATGATCCAGGCGCCGGTGGAGATCGCCATCCCGGACTACCGCGAGTACGAGTTCGCCCGCAACGGCTTCATCCCGCTGGTGTACCGCAAGTCCACGGGCGAGGCCGCCTTCTTCAGCACCCAGTCCATCAAGCAGGCCAAGAAGTTCAAGGACCCGAAGGACTCCGAGAACTCGCAGCTCGTCACCAACCTGGCCTACACCTTCTCCATCACGCGCCTGGCGCACTACATCAAGAGCATCCAGCGCGACAACATCGGGAGCACGGCGGACGCCGGCTACGTGCAGCGGCAGATCGAGTCCTGGCTGTCGGGCTACGTCACCACGGTGACCAACCCGGACGACCTGACGCTGCGGCGCTTCCCGTTCAAGTCCGTGGCCGTGCAGGTTGAGGCCCGCCCGGGTGAGATTGGCTGGTATGATTGCAAGGTGGCCGTGCTTCCGCACATCCAGTTCGAAGGCCTCAACGTGGAGCTGATGTTGGAGTCCCGCCTGGGATGACCAGGCCCCCGTCGTAGTCCCCATTCAATCAAGCGCAGGAGGGCGAAATGCCTCAGTACGCCAAGTCCCTGGACGTGTACCAGGGTTTCAACTTCAAGAAGGACAAGCAGACGCCGGTGGGCTACATCACCAAGCTGGTGGTGGGTGATGTGGAGCTGGTCGCCGATCAGGCCACCATCAAGGATCCGGAGCAGCCGGGTTCCGACTTCGGCTCCAAGGTCGTGGGCGTGCTCAGCCACTACCTGTGGGAGACGGGCACCACGGACGCCATGTACCTGTCCGCGCAGATCTCCACGTCCAACAAGCAGGCCCTCCAGGCCAAGCTGCTCACGGACTGGACCAACATGGAAGTCACCTTCAACTACGTGGTCTACGAGTACGACCCGAAGGAGAAGAAGTACTTCAAGTCCAACCACCTGGACGCCGAGCTCAAGGGCATCCTGGAGAAGAACGGCAACGACCTGAACCTCTCCGTGGCGGATGATGCGTCGCGCGAGGTGCAGTCGCCCGAGAACTTCACCCTCCAGATCGGCATCAAGCCGCAGACCCTGGAGCAGGTGGTGCACATGGCCACGGGTCTGAACAAGAACCTGTCCAAGCAGTGGGGCATCACCGCGGAGTAGTCACCGCGCGCCGCTAGCCCGTCGGACCCCTGGCGGGAGGAGGCTTCCTCCTGCCAGGGTGATGGGAAGGCGCGTTCGAGTCCCGCCTGGGAGGGGCTGGAGAGCCTCCAGCGAGACGGCCTCTTTGACCCTTCACCCCAGGAAGCAACACTATGCAGCACCACAAGCTCGCGCGGGTCCGCTGGCAGGTTGGCCAGACGCTCCTTCCCGAGCACTTTCGCGCCCAGGATGAGTCCCTCTCCGCGGAGGCGCGGGTACACGCCGGGCTGTCCGGGCTGCCCCAGGTGGGCATCGCCTCGCTCGCGTGGAGTGAAGCACTCCTGGCCGAAGGCAGTCTCTCCATCTCCTCACTGACCGCCGTCCTGCCCGGGGGCTTCCTGGTGGACGTGCCCGGCAACGCCGCCCTGCCGTCCTTCTCGCTGGAGGCCACCGGGCGCGCGGAGGTCACCGTCTTCCTGCACCTGCTGGAGGACACGCGCGGCACCGAGGGCGTGCCGCTCTACGCGGACGAGCCGCCCAACGTGCAGCGCGTGCTGCGCAAGCTGCAGCTCTCCAGCGAGCAGGCCGTGGACAGGGCCCTCTCCTCGTTGGAGCTGGTGTCCTTCTCCAAGAACCTCGATGGCTCCTGGCGCCCCGCATCCCGGAAGGTGCCGCCGCTCTTGTTGGTGGGGCCCAACCCCTTCCTCAACGGGCTGCTCGCCGAGCTGGACTCGTTGCTGGAGAAGGCGCACGGCCAGCTCCGCACCCTCCTGCTGGACAGCTACCAGCGGGGCGAGCGGCTCGCGAGTGCCCGCCGCACGCTGCTCGAGGTGCACCGCCTGCAGGCCCTGCGCACCGACATGCGCAACGGCATCAGCCCGCACCCGTACTTCTTCTTCGCCGCCCTGCGGCAGTTCTACTTCGAGGTGTGCTGCTACCTGGAACTGGAGCCCACCAGCGACATGCCCACCTACCTCCACGAGAATCCCGCCGAGGGGCTGTGGGGGTGGATGACGCTGCTCAACCGGGCCTTCCGCCCCGAGGACACGCGGCTCACCTACAAGCCCTTCGATCACAAGGAGGGCCAGTTCGTCCTCGCGCCGCTGCCCACGCTGGACGAGGGCGTGCCGAGCGAGCTGTACCTGCTGGTGCGCAGCGAGGATCCCAGCCAGCCGCCCTCCATGGAGGGCGTGAAGATCGCCAGCCCCGCCCGGCTGCCCGCGGTGCGCCGGCTGGCGCTCCGGGGCATTCCCTTCCAGCACGTGCCGCACCCCGCCTTCCCCCACGCCTTCGGCCCGGAGATCTCCTGGTACAAGCTGTCCATGGGCGAGGAGTGGCAGTACGCCCAGCGCGACAACGGCATGGCCTTCTATGCCACCCCGTCGCTCCAGGGCACGCAGGTCTTCCTCTTCTGGCGCAGGGCTTGAGATGGCACGCCCCTCCTTCCTCGACAAGTTCACCAGCCCCTGGCAGCGCTCCGGCTCCCAACAGGGTGAGCTGCCCCTGGTGCGGCAGAACCTGGAGTCCGTGCTCAACACCAAGGAGGGCTTCGGCTACTTCGTCCAGGGCTTCGGCGTGGGCCGCTACACGGAGAAGTTCGGCACGCGCGATCTGATGACCACGCTCTCCGAGGAGCTGCTGCACTCGGTGCGGCAGTTCGAGCCTCGCCTGGAGGAGCCGGAGCTGGAGCTGCGCGGCCGGGACTCGGGCCTGTGGCTGCACTTCGTGCTGACCGCCCGGCTCAACGGAGCGCCCTGCACACTGCGGCTCCTCTTCCATACCGTGAGCGGCCGCGTCCGGGTGGAAGAGGACGAGGAGGGGTGATGGAGCGCACCTTCGACGAACGGCTGACCGTCTCGCTCACCCTCACCATCGCCGGCAAGGCGCATGAAATCATCGCCGGCAGCATCAAGCGCTTCGCCCTGGAGCTGTGGAGCTGGGGGCTGGAAGGGGAGGTGGAGTTCCTCCTGACGGACAACTCGGCCCAGGGTGGCAAGGAGAAGGACGCGCTGCTGGCGGACTTCATCAAGCCCGACCTGGTCGAGGTGTCGCTCGAGGTGAAGGCCGTGCTCGCCGAGGCGTCCGCCCGGCCGTCCCACACCGCGTTGACGGTGAAGGGGCTCGTCACCGAGAAGACGCTCGTCGAGGAGGTCGTCCCCACCACCAGCGGCGCCACCGTCATCCTCCACCGGCGCTATGGCATCCGCTTCCTCGACGCCGCGCGCGTGCTGTGGCGGCAGCACTTCCCCTGTGCCCTCTACACCTCCAAGACGCTCAAGGATGTGCTGGACGAGCACAAGGGCGACAAGATCAGCCTCGCCTATGACTGGGACGCGGGCCTGGGCACCTCGCACTCCCTGATCTTCGTGGGGTTGGATCCCCAGCGCGGCGCCAGCTTCTACGACTGGGTGCTCTGGTACGTGCACGGCCACATGGGCGTGTGGACGTACGACTACGCCGCCCACGGCTACAAGTTCGCGGCCGCCAAGGACGCCTCGGGCACGCCGCTGAAGCTGCAGGAGGACAACCTCCAGGGCCTGGAGGTGCTGCTGCCCGAGGTCATCCGCCACGACGTGACGGTGCTCAACGCCACGGCCGAGAGCCCCCAGACGCAGCCCGTGACCCAGACGCAGGCCGTCGCCGGCATCCGCCAGGACGTGCTGCTGGTCACCCCCATCTCGGACGAGGTGCAGGCCCGGGTGGACCTGGAGACGGCGCGGCTCAAGTGGCGCGGCCCGGAGATGGAGCTCGTCTGGCGCTCCTTCCCCGAGAAGACGTTCACCCCGGGCGCCCTGGTGAAGCTGCCGGACAACGCCGCCTGGAACGCCGCGGGCCTCGCGGCGGGCGAGCCTCTCCGCGTCCGCAGCCTGCACGTGTCCGGTGAGGTGTCGGAAGAGCAGGGCCAGGAAGAGGTCTACAACGATCCCAGCGCGCTCTTCTCCTTCCGCATGAGCACGCGGCTGGAGCGCAAGGACGATCCCCACGTGGACCTGCCCGCCTGGCAGCCCCCGGCCTACCCCCGTTACGTGGAGGGCCTCATCGTCAGCGAGCAGGGCGCCGAGAAGGACGAGACCTGGCAGGCCTATACCGACTCGAAGACGTCCCAGGACGGGTACAAGGTGAAGATCCCTCTCTTCGCCGATCAGATCATCCCCGCTCCCTTCAACCCCAACCTGCTGCCCGGCCACTTCTACTTCCCGGCCTACAAGGGCGAGCGGGTGCTGGTGGCGCTCGGCTTCCAGAACGCGTGGATCAAGCGCTTCCTGGACTGGCGCACTGGCGCGCGCATGCCCCAGGACGGGCAGGGCGTGCAGCTGCTGGTGGGGAAGACTCCCGAGAATGGCACCGCGCTCAAGCACTTCTACACGGACGACAAGCCCGTGTTCCTCATGCAGCGCACGAGTGCCAAGGACACGCAGAAGATCCAACTGGACGAGGGCACGCTGCTCATCGAAGTGAAGGAAGAGCAGTCGTGATGCGCGGGGCGCTTCGGATCCCCACCAAGAGGGCGAGGAACCATGGGCAAGCTCGTCTGCACCGTTGAACTGGACAAGGAGAAAGGCGTCACCGTCAAGGTGGAGAACGCCGACGACCAGATCACCCAGACGGTGGTGATGGATGGCACCAGCATCACCATCACGGTGAAGGGCTCCGAGGAGACGAGCACCTACGTCCAGAAGCAGGACAGCGTCACCATCACGTGCAAGGATTTCACCGTGGACGCCACCGGCACGCTCACCCTCAAGTCCGCCAAGGCCTCCAGCTGGGCGAGCCAGGACACGCTCACGGTGGAGAGCACCAAGGACATGACCTTCACCTCCAGCGCCAAGCTCACCCAGAGCGCCACGCAGGACGCCGCGCTGTCCTCCAACGCCAAGGTGGCCATCGAGGCCGCCACCAACCTCGATCTCAAGGGCATGCAGACCAGCTTCACGGCCTCGGGCGGGGACAACAAGATCGAGGGCGTCAACCTGAAGATGTCCGGGCAGGCCCAGGCGGAGCTGGCCGCCCCCATGATCAAGGTCGCCGCCCAGGCCAAGCTCGGCCTCGAGTCCTCCGGCATGGCCGATCTCAAGGGCTCGATGACCACCGTCGGCGGCTCGCTCGTGAAGCTGGGATGATGAGGGTGCGGTGAGCGATTCGTCGGAGCGGATCTACCTGGACTACCTGAACGAGCTGGATGCGCTCGAGCGCTTCCGGCAGCGTTTCCTGGGCTCGTACCCCACCGTGCCCATGGACCGGGAGGACCCGCACGTGCGGCGCCTCATCGAGTCCATGGCCTTCTTCTCGGTGCAGACGCGCCTGGCCACGCAGCACAACCTGCGCTCCACCTGGCTGCGGTTGTTCTCCTCCTTCTTCGACTTCCTCCTGCAGCCGCTGCCCGCCGTGGGCCTGGTGCAGGCGCTGCCGGCGGAGAAGATGACCGAGACGGTGGTGCTCACCCGGGGCACCGAGCTGCGCCTGTCTCCCGCCCACGGCGTGGCCGGTACCTTCCGCACCCGCCGCCACCTGCGCATCCTCCCCATCTCCTCCGCGGGCACCGAGGTGGTGCGTCTGCCCGACGGGCGCTGGCGGCTCATCCTCCGCTACGCGTCCAGCTTCCCGCGCCGGGATCCCGTGGGCCTCTTCAGCCTGCACGTGCGCCACCTGGACGAGTACCGCCCCTCGCTGGCCGTCTTCCACGCGCTGCGCCAGCACCTCACCCAGGTGGGCGTGGTGTACGACGCGCCCGCCAACGAGTCCTCCCAGCCGCTGCCGTGCGAGTTCTCCCTGGGCAACGCCCCCGGCGAGCTGGATGACGCGGGCGCCTATGAGCACCCGCTGCAGCGCGTCCGGGCCTTCTTCCAGATGCCCGAGCAGGGGCTCTTCCTCCACGTGTCGGTGCCCTCGCACCGCAAGGAGTGGACTCGCTTCAGCCTGTGCCTGGACCTGGACAAGTCCTGGTCGGTGGGCCGCTCCAGCTACCCGGACTTCCTCCACCCTTTCGTCGTCCCGGTGGAGAACCTCAAGGCCGAGCCCGCCCAGCCCATCGTCACCGACGGCACCCGCTCCGAGTACCCCGTCCGCGGCATGACCGCCGGGCGCGATCTGCAGCTGCACTCCATCACCGGCGTGTACGTGCTGGACAAGACGGGACGCACGCCCATGCGCCCGGCCTTCCTCCCCGGCGAGGGGCCCAGCTACGAGCTGGACGAGTCGCTCGACGAGGATCTGCGCGCGCGCCACAGCCTGCTGGTGCGCATGCCCGAGGCCTTCCTCGAGCCGCGCAAGCTCCTGGTGGAGGCGCTCTGGTACCAGCCCCAGTTCGTCTCCGAGGCCGTGGGCAAGGTCTCCGTCTCCACCCCGGGCCGCCACGTGGAGGGCCTCGGCTGGCAGCTGGTGGGCCGGCTCGAGGCGCACCGCGAGAGCTCCCTGCGCAATGACGTGGCGGGGTTGACCCGGCTGCTCGCCTGGAAGGTCAAATCCACGCTCGAGCGCAACGAGCTGGCCGCGTTGCTGAACTACCTCGGCACTCCCGCCGAGGAGCCCTTCCGCCGCGTCATCCCCTGGCTCCGCGAGCTCAAGGCCACCGTGGCCCCGGATGGCGCCCTGCGTGGATCAGGCCTGTTGCACGTCTACGAGCTGCTGCTCGAGCCCTTCGACGCCAGCGCCGAGCCCCTGGTCGCCTGCTTCCTCGAGCAGGTGCAGCAACTGCTGGAAGCGTGGAATGCTGAGGCCTCGGTCGTGCTGCGGCCCACCGTGGCGGGGGCAGGGCCCTTCCAGTTCAAGGTATCCTCATGAAACTCGAGCATTGGCAGAGCATCCTGCGGACGCACCGCCAGGTGCGCTCGTTGTTGGATCAATCCCTGCCTCCCGAGCCCGCCGCGGGCGGTGAGCGCACCCAGGTCCGCGTGGGCCTCCAGGGACTGGCCCAGCTCCAGCAACTGCTCCTGGCCGAGGTCGGCTTCCTCCAGCGCGCCCTGGGCGGTACCTACCGCGAAGAGGAGATCGACGAGGCGGTGCGTCCCTTCGTCTATCTCGTCGACGAGCTGGTGCTGCGCCGGCTCGCGGACCTGGAACAGGCCGACTGGCCCCTGTTGCAGTACAAACTGTACGGCATCGACTCGGGCGGCGATCGCTTCTACGAGGTGGCCGACGAGAAGCTCGTGCAGCGCGGGGCCTCGCCGCTCGTCTTCGAGCTGCTGCACTTCTGCCTCACCGCCGGCTTCGAGGGCCGCTACGCGGGCAACACCGCCCGGCTGCGCGAGTACAAGGAGCGCCTGGCCGCTCGCATCCCCACGCCCGAGGCCGTGCCCGCTCCGCCGCCCGCCGCGGCGCAGCAGCCGCTCGTCCACGCCTTCCCGTGGCGCTATTACGCGGTGTCCGGATTCGTGGTGGTGACCGTCCCGGTGCTACTGTGGTGGCTATCGCGATGAGGGCCGAAGCGCAGATCACCAAGGAGCTCCAGGGAGCCCGGACGCAACTGGTCCGCCTGGAGAAGATCATCCAGTCCGATCTGGGGGGACTGAGCGCGGGTGTGGAGCCCCTGCTGGCCGAGGTGCGCGCGGGAGTGGCCGCGCTCTTCCCGGAGGCCGGTGGCACGCGGCTGGCGCCCAAGGAGCACGAGGCCCGGCACGACAAGCTCTTGCAGACCCTGGACGAGCTGGAAGACGTGTTGGAGGCACTCCAACTGGCCGCGCGCTCTGGCCGCTCCAAGGCGAGCGCGGCCCGCGGGGGGAGATGATCCGTGGGGTCGCAGCTGCTGAATGTGGTGTTGGCGCAAGCTCCCGCCGGGGGCGGAGATCCGACGAAGGCGCTCAGCGCGGGGGTCAACTCCCTCAACTCGGGGGCCCAGTCCGTCAAGTCGAGCGCGACGACGCTCGGCAAGCTCTGGGCCCTGGTGAGCCCGTACCTCATCTGGATCCTCGTGATCTCCGTCGTGGCGTTCCTCGTGTTCGCCACGGTGAAGTGGATCCTGCCGTGGTGGCGCCGCCGCCGTGCCGGAGATCCGGCCGCCAGCGGCCCTCCGCCGATGGACTCCAACCGCCTGCTGCGGGTGCGCCAGGCGTTCCTCTCCGGACTGCCCTGGGCCAACCGCGCCGCCGTGGTGGACCTGCCCAACGTGGTGGTGCTCGGGCCCGCCGGCAGCGGCAAGACGGAGCTGATCGGCCTGGACGTGGACTGGCAGCGCCAGGCCCGCCAGTTCCTCCCCAGCTACACCGCGGACGCGCTGCTGCAGATCTACCTGGGCCCCGACTGCGTGGTGCAGGAGGTGTCCGCGCCGCTGCTGGAGGATGAGTCGCTCGGGGCGCGCCGCGCCCTGCGCCGGATGTGGAGCAAGTGCTTCAACCACCGGCAGAAGGGCCTGGCCGTCATCGCCCTGGACGTGCGCTGGCTGGCGGACACCCCGCCCGACGAGCAGCGCCGCATGGCCCAGCTGCTGCGCGGCAAGCTCAACATCATGTCCGAGGCCCGCGGCGGTCCCATGGAGACCCGCCTGTGCCTGACGCACATGGACGGGCTCGAGGGCTTCGAGGACTTCGCCCGGCTGCTGAAGAAGCACAACGTGCCGCTGTCCTTCGAGATCCCCAAGGCGGGTGAGGAAGGCCGGCTGGCCTCGTTGCTGGAAGGGCAGGAGCAGTACCTGGCCCTGGGCCTCACCTCGCTGCCGGTGGACGACTTCGAGCGCCTGGAGCACTTCTACTCCCAGGGCGGCCGCTCGTTCTCGGCATTGGGCCGCTTCGTCTCCGCGCTGCTGGAGGGCGACACGCTCTCCTTCAAGCCGCGGATCACCCGGGTGTTCTTCTCCTCCCGTACGCCCGAGGCGCGCGCCAGCGACACCCTGTCCGTGCTGGCCGAGGAGAGCTCCACCCAGTCGCTGCGCCAGCACTACCTGCGCACCCACCTGCGGCGCGCCGTGACGATCGCCGTGGTGGGCTGTCTGCCGGTGATCGCCGCGTACGCCCACTTCTACTCGCTGCTGGGCGAGGCCCAGGACGAGCTGAAGGGCTTCGAGGACACCATCGCCGAGCTGCGCGAGCAGGGCCTGGAGGGCAGGGGAGAGGTCGTCGAGCAGGAGGTGAACGAGGCCGCGGAGGCGCTGCTGCATCTCAACCGCGCCACGCGCTGGTGGCCGCCGCTCAGCTCCAGCTTCCCCGATGAGATGGCGGATCTGCGGCAGCGCCTGGCCCGGGGGATCCGCGAGAGCCACCTGCGGCCCGCCCTCACGCACTGCCGCAAGCAGCCCAGGGACTGCCGCCCCGAGCAGGTGCTCTACCTGCTGGCCACCCTGCACGCCTCCAACGGGGACAGCCTGGGCACCTTCGTGAGCTCCAGCATCCAGCCCCAGCACACGCGGCTCCTGAGCCGGTTCCGCGGCGGCGAGGACGCGAACGAGACCGCCTCCACCATCGAGAAGAGCCGCACGTGGATCTCCGCGCTGGAGCTGCGCGAGCCCCTGGTGGCCACCTACGTGCTCGCCAGTGACGAGCCCTGGGAGCGCTCACCGCCCTGCCGCCGCGGCGCCGTGCAGATCTCCAACAACGCGGACGAGGATTGGTCCTGCTGGCCCTACGCGCAGCGGCTGACGTTCGAGAGCCAGCTCAAGCCCTGGGTGGATCACTTCCTCTTCCTGCGGCAGACCCTGGAGGCCGGGCCCAAGGGGCTCGCCGAGCTGGATCTGCGACGCGAGGAGCGCGAGCGTCTGCAGGCGCAGCTGGCGGACCTGGACGTCTACGCCTCGCTGCCCACCGTGCTCAACCTGTTCGACGCCTCGGCGGTGCAGGTCAACACGCGCCACTTCGAGGGCATCGAGACCACCGTGCAGGTGCTCGACTGGCTGAGGGCGAACCGGGACACGCTCGCCGCCGTGCTGCGCATGGAGGAGGAGGCCTACGCGGGCTACCAGGCCGTGGAGAAGATGACCCCCTCCGAGTTGCTCACCCGCGATGGCCTCTGGCTGACGGGCGAGAACAAGGGCCCCTACCGCATCGAGCTGCTCCAGCAGTCCTTCGAGTTCCGCCCGCCCCAGCTGTCGCGGGATCTGCTCCAGGCCCTGCTCGACACCTATGAGAAGAGCGGACGGCTGTCGGTCGCCGCCCACGCCTCCGTGCGCGATGGGCAGATGGTGCTGACCCGGACGCCCTTCGAGGCGGACCTCAAGCCGCTGGTGGATGACTTCACCCAGCGCCTCAAGAACGCCCAGCTGCCGCTGGAGGAGGCCGCCAAGCGCGAGGCGTACGTGCAGAAGCGGGTGAACCTCTTCTCCCAGGGCTACCGCGATGGGCTCTTCCACACCATCCGCGGCTACCGCTTCACCGCGCCGCGCCGGCAGCTGCTCGACTCGCTGGCCCGGCTCACCCAGCCGTCCTCGGAGCAGGTGGACATGCTGCGCGACGTGGCCACCCGCGCCAACCTCGAGCCGCTGGAGGGCCCCTACTACGAGCCGCTGCGCAACGCCGTGGCGCCCTTCCGGCCCATCGTCCAGCTCATGACGGCGGACAAGAGCGGCTTCTATGCCGCGCTCGCTCCGTACCAGGCGCTGGTGGCGCAGATGCACGACGAGCTGGACGCAGTGTCCAGGCCCGGCCAGGACAAGGCCGCCGCGGGCAACGACAAGGCCGCCGCCGCGGCCCCCGCCAAGAAGGACAAGAAGGCCCCGGCCGAGGAAGGGGAGGGCGAAGAGGCGCCGCAGGATGGCACCGCGGAGCTCTCGGACATGATCACCCCGCTGGAGAAGGTGGCCCTGTCCATGCTGCTCGAGGAGGAAGGCTCGTACCTGCGCAAGGCCCAGGAGTGGCTGGACTCGCAGGGCATCACCGGCGAGCTGCGCCAGCCCTTCCTCGAGCCCTTCCTCCAGGTGCAGAAGCTGGGCAAGCAGGAGCTGGAGAGCACCCTGTCACGCCAGTGGGAAGAGGCCGCCGGGCGCATGCTGCGGCCCATGCTGGAGCGCTACCCCTTCAACCCCGACTCCAAGGAGGACGTGGATCCGGGCGAGCTGGAGGTGCTGCGCCGCAAGGACGGTGCCTTCTGGCACTTCGTGGACCAGATGTTCTCCCGCGTCGCCGTGGAGCGCGGCACCCAGTGGTCCCTGCGCGGGCCCCTGCGCGAGAAGCTCACCATGCCGGACGAGCTGCTGCTGAGCCTCAGCCGCCTGTCCCGCCTGTCCAAGCTGCTGTGGGATGACGAGGGCAGGCCCCGGCCGCTCATGCTCAAGGTGCAGCCCCAGCCCCTGCCCGCGCCGCCCATCACCGGCGTCTTCGTCACCATGTCCTCCCTCAAGTGCGGGAAGACGACCGCCTACGGCTTCAACCAGAGCCCCACCTGGCAGGAGTTCCCCCTGAGCTGGTGGGATCAGCAGGTGTCCTCCATCGTGCTGGAGATGCGCTCGCCCGCGCGCGACGCGCCCCAGTACCTGTCGCTGCCGTGGAACCGCTCGGCCTGGAGCTGCTTCCGTCTCTTCGAGGAGGCCACCCTCACCAGCGATCAGCGCCGCCAGTGGAGCCTCGCCCTGCAGGGCAACGGCGTGGGCAAGCGCGGATTGGAGATCAGCTTCGGCCTCAAGGGAGACCCCTGGGTGCCCTTCCGGGAGGTGCCACGATGAGCGCACGCATGTATCGGTTCTCGGCCCTGGCGGCGTTGGCACTGCTCAGTGGCTGTGGCGCCAGTCAGATCAACCTCAACGTCAAGTCGCCTCCCGGGACGAACCTGGGCCGGCCCATGTACATGCTCGTCCGGCAGGTGGACCCCAAGCAGTACGCCAACGAGGCGTACTCCGAGGTGGCCGCCAAGGTGGGCGCCCCGGACAACACCGTGCTCCAGACGTCCGTCATCTACCCGGGCACCATCCAGCGCTTCCAGGTGAAGGCCCCGTCGGAGGGGGCCCTGGCCGTCTCGTTCCTCTTCACCGCCCCGGACGGCAACTGGCAGCTGCTGCTCAGCCCACCCGTGTCGAGCGCGGTGGACATCGAGCTCACCGTGAGCCGCATCCTGAGCGACTCGACGCCTCCCGCGCTGCCCCAGGATCAGATGGCCGCGCCCGAGGCCAAGCCTCCCGAGGCGCCCAAGATGCCGGAGCTGCCCAAGGAGATGCCCAAGCTGCCCGGCCTCCCCGGCGGGAAGTAGCTCAGGCCGCCAGCGCGCGCACCTGGGCGTCCAGCCCGTCCATCATCTTCTCCACCCACGTGCGGGCCTGCTTCACCGGCTCCTCGAAGAGGGTGGTCTCCTTGATGGACTGCTCGATCTTGTCCATTGGCGCGAGCAGCTGCTCCCGGGCCTCGTCCACGCGGCCCGCCATCGCGTCGATCTGCTTCGCCGCCGCATCCATCAGTGAGCCGGCCTGTGTCGCGATGGGCGTGAGCAGCTGATCCACCCGCTGGGTCAGCTCGGTCTCGATGCGCTCCCGCGCCTTGCGGACCTCCTCCAGCCCCTGTTCCACCGACGTGCGCGCCGTGTCGATGCTGGACTTGAGCTGATCGCGCGCCGCGTTCACCTGGGTCTCGACCGTCTCGCCCACCTTCGCCATCTGGTCCGTCGCGGTCTTCACCCCGTCCGCCAGGCGCTGCTGGAGCATGTCCAGCTGCTCCTTCACCTGCGTCTTGAGCGCGTCCACGCGCGCGGAGACCTGCTCCACCATGGCCTCCACCTGCTTCACCACCTGATCCCGCGCGTTCGCGATCTGCGCCGTCACCTGCGCCACGAGCTGCTCCACCTGCGTGACGGCCTGATCGATGGTGCTCTGCACCGACTCCAGCAGGGTGCCGATCTGCTGCACGAGCTGATCCTGCAGCGTCTGCACCTGCTGCACGGCCTGCGTCTGGAGCTGCTCCACCTGGGTGATGAGCTGATCCGACAGGGAGGTGATCTGCTGCCCCACCTGGTTGGAGATCGCCGTCAATTGGGTGGAGATCTGCGTCACCACCTTGCTGATGGCCTGCATGGCCGGATCCACCAGCGCCTTGGGCAGGTCCGAGGCGGGAATGGCCTCCAGCATCTGCACGGCCTTGGCCAGCACGGACTCCAGCGTGCCCACCAGCGTCTTGTAGAGTGTCTGCAACTGCTCGAGCTTCTCGGGCAGCAGGGCGAAGAGCGCCTGCAGCTGCTTCTCGAGCTGGGCCACCGTCTCCATCAGCTGATCCATCACCGAGAAGGCGGTGTCGATCGTCTGCTGCACGGGCCGCTGGATGGACTCGAAGGTGGCCATCGCCGTGCTCATCACGGTGTCGATGGCCTCGCTGCCCTGGGTGATGAGCGCGTCGATCTGCTGCTGGATCTGCTCGATCAGCTGCTCCACGGCCTTGATCTGGCTGGCCAGGTTCTCCACCTGCCCGGCCAGGGTCTGCTCGAGGGTGTCCAGCACCTGGTTGAGCTGATCGCGCCCGGCCCCGAGCGTGTTGGCGACCGTGGTCTCCAGCGTCTGGAGGAGCTGATCGGCCGTCTCGGTGGCGCTCTTCACCGTGGAGCGGACCGGCTCCAGCCCCGCGCGCACCTGGCCGATCAACCGTCGTGCCTCGGCCTTCGAGGACTCGCTCGTCGACTGCACGGTATCGTGCAGCCGCTGCAGGGCGTTGGTGGGCTCGGCGATCACGGCGTCGAGCGCGGTGTTCAGCCGCTCGGCTTCCTGGCCCACCGTCTCGCGGATCTGCACCGCCGGGGCCAGCACCAGGGTGGTCACGTTCTCCAGCTTCGTGGCCGCCCCCTCCAGCTCCTGGCTCGCGCGGGTGCGGACCTTCTCGAGCTCCTCCCGCACCTGCTTCTCGCGGGCCTCGATCTCCGCGAAGGCCTTCTCCAGCTCCTTCTCCGCGTCGGCGCGCAGCTTCTGGAAGTCCTCCTCGAGCTGCTTCTCGCGCTCCTCGAACTTCTTCTTCTGCTGCTCCACCTGATCGCGCAGCTTCTGGATCTCGTCCTTGATCTGCTTCTCGCGCGCATCCGCCTGCGCGGCCGCCTTCTTCACCTGCTCATCCACCTGCGCGCGCAGCTTCTGGAGCTCCTCCTTGATCTGCTTCTCGCGGGTCTCCAGCTGGGCGGCCGCCCCCGGCTCCTTCTTCTTCACCTGGGCCCGCAGCTTCTCGAGCTCGTCCTGGAGCTTCTTCTCCTGGGCCTCGAGCGCCGTGGTGAGCTTCTTCGCCTCCTGCTCGGCCAGGGCGCGCAGCTTCTTGTACTCCCCCTCGAGCTGCTTCTGCCGGGCCTCCAGCTCGGAGGTGAGCTTCTTCAGCTCCTGCTCGGCCTGATCACGCAGCTTCTTGTACTCGGCCTCGAGCTGCTTCACGCGCTCGTCGAGCTTCGCCTTCAGGGCGTCCTTGCGCTTCTTCAGCGCGGCGAGCAGCTCGGAGGAGAGGGACTGGCAGCGCTTCACCACCTCCTGCCCCAGCGAGTCGAGCTGCGTCACGAAGGACTTCTCCTTGTCCTTCACCGTGTTCTCCAGGGCGTCGAAACGCGAGGAGACCGCCGGCTCGATGGCCTTCACGGATTTCTGGATCCGGCCCCCGGAGGACGTGAGCTTCTCGCGCAGGGCGAGCACGTCGTCCGCGGCCTTGTCGAACCTGGACCACAGGGCCTTCACTCAGGGCTCCATCTCCGCCAGCTCGGCGTCCAGTGCATCAATCTGTTTCGAGAGCTCGCCACCGAACGCGTCCACCTCGGGGCGCAGGGCGCCCACGGCCGCCTCGAGCTTGCCCGTGAGGGCCTCGACCTCCGTGCGGATCGGCTTCAGGCGGGCCACCACGCCCGTGCTGAAGGACTCCAGCTCTCCGCGAAGCTCCGCTACCTTGCCGCTCAGTTGCTTCATGGGTGCGCTCCGTCCCCCGGTTCCTTCTCACAGCAGCTTCTTCAGGGCCGCCTTGGCCGCTTCCGCCGCGCCCGACAACTGCCCCATTCCCTGGGACAGCCGCGAGGTCGCCCCCTTCAGCCCGCTCTTGGCCTCGGCCACCTTGGCGCCCACCTCCGCGCGGGCCCCGCTGAGCGCCGCCTTGGCCTCCGCCTGGGCGCTCTTCATCTTCGCACGCACCGAGCCCATCGCGGCCTGGTAGGCGGCGGACGTCTCCCCGACAGCGCCTCCCACCGCCGCCGTGAGGTCTCCCTTGGCGGCCTCGACCTGGGGGGTGACATCGTACGTGGGGGTAGGGGGCCCGCTGGCCTCCGACTCCTTCACCTGGATGAAGAGGTTGCCCTCCTTCATGCGGATGACCTGGGTGTCACCCCCGTTGGTGCGGAGCATGTTCCACACCGGCTTGTCTTCCTGGAAGTCGTGCGTGAAGGCCGTCTGGCTCGTCTTGTTCCAGCCCAGGAGGATCTGATCGCCCTGTCCGTCCTGCGGCGTGCGCACGCCTTCCTTCCAGTCGAGGAAGCGGTCGAACTCGGCATGCGCGAAGTGGAGCGCCACCAGCACCCGCGTGTTCTTGTACGGCGGGAAGAAGAACTGGCCCGGGAAGTGGATGGGCTCGGCCGGCACGCTCACCGTCTGGTTCCACAGCGGCACCGTCATCCGGAACCAGGTCAGTGACGTCTTCTCGTCCTCGACGATGAGGTAGCGCCTGTCCTGGGGCTCGCCGCCGGGGCTGTGCACCAGGGCCTCGACGTGGATGGGGTAGCGCGGCGCGCGGAAGGGGGGCAGGGTGACCAGCGGCTCCGAGGCGGACTCCAGCCGCGCCGACATCATCACCTGGTAGTTGGCCTGGGGCGTCTGCTGGTTGTCGTGCTGGCCATCGCGCTCGGCATGGGCCTCCAGCTCCAGCTCCAGCACCCGCTGGTCCTCGTCCAGCCCCGTCAACGCCTTGGGCCACAGCGGGCCCTCCAGGCGCACCAGCGCGCCGGGATGCACGGGCACCGTGGGGAAGTGCTTGAAGGACAGCTGCAACTGCCGCTGGCGCACCTGCAGGCGGGCCTTCTCCAGCTTCTCGCGCTGCTCGGCCTGGGTGGTGATGGGCGTGCGCAGCAGCACGTCATGGGACACGCCCGCCACGGCCTGCGGCTGCTCGATGGGCGTGGTGGTGGGCCCGTTGGCCAGGGCGTTGAGCACGCGCGTGCCGTGGCGGATGGGCTGCGGCAGCCGCACGTCCACGTGCTGTACCTGGAGGCGATCCAGCGGCTCGGCCGTGCCCGAGGGCTTGCTGTCGGCCAGCAGGTACTCGTTCTTCTGGCAGTCGTAGCTGAAGACGCCGTTGTTCGCGTCCACGTACCAGAGGACGAAGTCGTAGAAGCTCACCTCGGGGGCATCCGCGCCCAGCGCGAGGCACAGCATCTCCTGCTTCTGCCGCAGCGAGGCCCAGTCGTAGGACAGCTGGAGGGTGGCCTTGTGGGCCTCGAGCACCTCCTGCATGGACATGTCCGTGTGCAGCTCGATGGGGCGGTGCTGGCGCCAGAGCACCTGCGCGGCGTCGGCGAACTCGAAGGTGTAGCGGCGGAAGACGCGCTCGGCCTTCTTGTCCTTGCCGTGGGGCTCGGCGATGACCCGGCGGCTACGGGCGATGCCCTGCACCACGAGCGGCGCGGGCGGCGAGTCGAGCGCGGGGTTCACCGAGGCCACGGCCAGCCGCACCTGGACGAGGTCCGGCTTCTGGAAGGCGGTGAAGAGCGGCGAGTCCTTCTTCTCCAACGAGGTCCAGAAGGTGACCGAGGCGTTGAAGCCGTGGCTGCCCAGGCGCACGGCCAGGTGCTTCACCTGCCCACCGGGGATGGAGAAGGACTGGCCGCCGATGGTGAGCGTCAACTCGGGCTTGAGCTCCTCCTGGAATGCCGTCCTCACCGGGTGGTGTCCTCCCCTCGAGCAGGGTGCCTGGGCGCATCATCGCACATCGCCCCTGGATTCGTCCCCGGCGACCTCCACTGGCTGTCGTAGCCCCTCGCACTTCTCAGGGCCTGCCCTGGGCCGGCTGAGCCCCGGGCCCGCCTCTCAGCCGTGCAGCGGCAGCATGAACTCGAGCTGCACGTGCGTGCCCGCGAGTTCGGGCTTCAGCGCGGCGAACACCTGGACGCCGCGCTCGCCGTTCCCCGTGGACACCACCTTGCCCTGCAGCTGACAGGCCCGCCCGGCATTCCCCGTGGGGAGGAATGCCTCGGCGGCCCGGGTGAAGACGGCGGACACCGCGTCCTGGCTGGCGCCCCCGGGGAGCCGCTCGGCGATCTCCTCGGCGAGGCGGACGATGCGGCCGGTGAGCAGCTGCGCGGGCAGCGGCGTGGCATCCCCGCCGCCGTACACCATGGGCGCCGCCGCCAGCAGCACCGCGTTCGAGTCCCACCAGCCTCCCACGCCCACCACGCCCCGCGCGGCCAGCCGCTCCTGTTCTCTCAGGGAGAGGCCCACCTCGGTCGACACCGGCGAGCGTCCGCCGGGCCTCCACACGGCCGGTGCCCGCGTCCCGCTGCCCGGCCCCACCAACCGGCCGAAGGTGCGCGTGTCACGGAAGCTCGCCGCCAACAGGGCCGCCATGGCCAACGCGGGGCTGGTGAAGCACTCGCGGTGCACCTCCCCGTGCTGCTCGGCCATCATCACCACGGGATTCCGCGCGGCACACAGCCAGCGGGAGTCCTCTTCCGCTCGCAGCCGGTTCCACGCCTCCGACTCGGGCGCCTCCCGGACGGCCACCACCAGGGGCAGACAGGCCTGCTCACCCAGTGCCGCGAGCCGGCGCAGGGTGTCCACGTCGTCGAGGGGATCCACGAGGAAGCACGCATCGGGCCGCTGAAGGGCGGGCACGTCGAGGCTCCGCGTGAGCGCGTCCACCAGCTGGTGGGGCTCCACGTCGAGCACCTCGATGTCCATGCCCGCGGCGGTGGGGCAGTGCGTCCACAGCCAGTGCAGCCCGCGCCAGGCGGACTCCAGCCGCGCCACCCGGGGGTGCAGGAGGATGTCCCGCGCGGTGCCGAAGAGGGCCTCCTCGACGAGCGCGAGCGCGGCGTCGCGGGCCTCCTGGGGCGAGTGCGTCTGGCGCAGGGCTTCGGCCAGCGCCGAGGACAGCAGGCCCGGGCCCAGGCCCTCCAGGAGGCGGGCGGCGTCCTGGGGACCGAGGCCTCTCGCGCCGGAGAGCGCGTCACGGACGGCGCGCAGGGTGCGCAGATCCGGCAGGGCGTCGATGACCGCGGAGAGCTGGAAGGACTCCAGCCCCTCGAAGGAGAGGGTATGGGAACTCGCGTCGCCGGAGCCGATGCGATCCCGGAGGGTGACGTTCAGCCCGCTCCCGGCGCGCCCGAGCTGCTCGGCGAAGGCGGCCTCGGTGAGGAGGAACCGGTGGCCCGAAGGGGAGGGGAGGAAGGCCCCGGCGACGAGCCAGCGCACACGGACCGCGGGTGGAAGGGTGGTGTCCATGGGGCCTCCGCTACGCGCTCGCCCGCTCACCGCGCTGCTCGGGAGTGAGGGGCAGCTCCAGTGTGAACGTGGCCCCCTGGCCCGGTCCCGGGCTGTGCGCCTTCAGGGAGCCTCCCAGCTCCTGGGCCGCCAGGGCACTGGAGTGCAGGCCGAAGCCGTGCCCCTCGCTGCGGGTGGTGAAGCCATATTGGAAGATGCGTGTGAGCATCTCCGGCGGGATGCCCACGCCATTGTCCCGCACCTCGATGTGGATCCACCCGGGCGTGAGATTCGCCAGGCTCACCGTCAGGCGCCGTTGTCCCGCGGGCACCGGATCCATGGCGTACTTGGCGTTGCTGATCAGGTTCACCAGGATCATCAACACCTTGTGCTTCTCGGTCTCCACGGGAGGCACGGTGGCCAGGTCGCGCTCCACCTGGACGGCGTGGCGGCCGAGCGCGGCCTGGTTGATGCGCAGGGCGTCCTCCACCAGCTCCCCCAGCTGCACCGGCTCGAACATGTGCTGGGGCGTCCGGGCGTAGCGCTGCTGCAGCTTGACGATGGCGCCAATGTGCTCGGTGTGCCGGCTGATGTCGCCGAGCAGCGTCTGGAGCTCCTGCCGCTCCTCCGACATGTACTGGCCCAGCCGGGTGAGGAAGGGCAGCGTGTTCTTCCCGCGCTCGTCCCGGGTGAGGAAGGTGGGGAGATCGGCCCGGTGCGCCTCGAGCAGCTCCGCCAGCTTCTCCAGGCTCTCGAGCTTCAACGCGCCCAGCCGCTCCCGGGCCAGCAGCGTCGAGGTGAGGACGCTGTTGAGCACGTTGCCCACGTTGTGCAGCACGTTGGTGGCGATCTCCGCCCGGCCCACCTGCCGCGCCGTCTCCACCAGCTGCCGGTGGACGTCCTGGAGCTCCCGGGTGCGCTCCTCCACCCGCTGTTCCAGGCCCTCGTTGGCCTGCCGCAGTGCCTCCTCGCGCCGGTGGATCTCCCCGGCCATCCGTTGGAAGGCGTTCGCCAACTGCCCCAGCTCGTCGCCGCGCGAGGTCTCCAACTGGACGTCGAAGTCGCCGGCCTCCAGCCGGGCGGTGGCCTGGGTGAAGCCCATCAGCGGGCGGGTAATCTGCTGCTTCAGCACCCAGTACATGATGGCCAGTTCCAGCAGCAGCGACGCCACGCCGAATCCCAGGACGTAGCGCGCCGCCCGGAACGCGCCCGCGGACACCACCTGCTCGGACAGCACCGTGACGACGTACCACCCCGGGCCCTTCAGCCGGGCCACGCCGAGCAGCTCGTCGTACTCCGGGAGCTCCAGCACGGTCTGCTCTGGGGACTGGTTCTTCACCCGCTCGAAGATGGCGTGCAGGTGGGCCCGCTGCGCTGCGGTGCCCACGTACGCGGCGGCATCCTCCGGCTTCCCGGTGTTCTTCAGGATGTCGTAGACGCCCTCTCCGCTCTTCATCCTCATCTCGGGGTGGGCGATGAGCTGCCCATCCTCGCGGACGAGGATGTTGTAGGCCCCGGGCATGTGGTTGTTGATGGTCCGGGCCATCAGATCGTTGAGGAGCACGTCATGGGTGATGGTCCCCACGTGGCGGCCCTCCACGTCCACCGGGGTGGCGACGGTGACCATCCACGTCTGGGTGGGCGGATCCTCGTAGATGCTCGTCCAGGCGGACACCCGCCGCGGGTTGTTCGCGGGCAACCCCAGCGTGTAGTACTCGAAGTCCTCGAGCGAGAACGTGGGCTCGAGATCCTGGAAGTAGTTGGCCCCCTCCGGCCAGTACCCCGCGATGGCGCCTTCCGGCAGGATGATGCCGGTGGTTTCGAAGCGGACGTGGAAGGCGGGCGCGTACTGCGCCGTCACGTCATAAGCGGCCACGAGCCGGCGGCGGAAGTCGGCATCCGCCGTCACGCCCGGGGGAACGAAGACGCCCGGCATCCGCGTGCCATCGAAGCTCTCGCGGCGGTTGCGGATCGTCCCATCCGCACGCGGGGCGAACAGCTCGTCGAACCGGGCGTCCACGTCCTCCTGGCTCAACGTTTGGAGCCGCTCCTCCAGGGCCTTCTTCATGGCGGCGTGGTCGTCCTCCGCCAGCACGAAGAGGAGCTGCTCCCGTTGGCTGCGCTCCGTGACGTTGCGCTTCAACTGCACGAGGGCCTCGTCGCGCAGGGAGTAGAAGATGTGGAGGTAGCTGAAGAAGGTGGTCAGCGCGATGATCACCGCGATGCGCACCCCCATGTTGATGAGCGTCGAGCGAGCCAGAGACGACCGGGCGGGGAGGGAAGACTCGTGCTGTCTGGCCATGGGGGTGCTCGGCCTGCTCAGGGGGTGCTGAGGGGATCGGCCGGGTTGCTTCCCACGGCCCGTTCGTCGCCGTCGAGGAAGCCGTCCAGATCGCGATCGATGCCGATGCGCTGGCCCGAGCCCGGAGGCGTGCACGTATAGGTCAGCGCCCCACCCCCCGTGGACACCTGCAGACGCAGGGCCGCGTCCGTCAGCTGCGGCCTGGACTGCCGGTCGGGCTTGAAGTAGCCACCCTGGTAGAAGAAGCCCACCTCGCTCAGGCCGATCCGGCCCTGGGCCACCAGGTCACACTCCCCGGCGTTCGCGCGCGCCACCAGCAGGTTGAGCCGCGGGCCCACCACGGACGCGTTGCCAGGCGTGAGGGTCACCTGCTGGCCGACGATCGGCGCCAGGTTGGTGTCGAAGGCCAGCAGGAACTGCTCCATGTCCAGCTTGGCCTGGTAGCCCTCGGGCCCCTCCGGGATGCCCACCGAGTTGAAGATCGGGTGGAAGTCGAAGCCGCTGTTGAAGCGGAACAGCGTGTCGATGGAGCCGTCGCTGTTGAAGCCGAAGCCGCGGATCTGATCTCCCATGAAGCCATCCGCCGGGGTGAAGCCGAAGTCGTAGCCCACGCCGAACATGCCGATCTTCTGGTACATGTTCCGCAGCTGCGGCGTCTTGGGGAAGAGCGCCGTGGCGACGAAGGACGGGCGGCCGTCCGTTCCGAAGAAGCCCTTGCCCACCGGGCCCTCGCCCGGGTTGGCGTTGGGATCCAACGTGTGGCAGGAGTTGCACGAGCCGTGGAAGAAGCTCGTGGTGTTGAAGTAGAAGTCCCGCCCGCGCTGCTGCGCCGGAGTGAGCGAGTTGTCCAGGTTGCGCACCGGGTTGGGCGGGTACCTCACCTGGAGCATGAAGTCGGTGAACTGCTGCATCTCCGCGGCGGACAGCTGCGCGTTCCTCCCGAGCAGATCCATGAAGGCCGGGTTGAACTGCTTGAAGGCCTCGGCCTCGTTGAAGGCGCCGCTGTCCGGCTGGGCGCTCGGCGCGGTGTAGCCGCCGGTGCGGTCCCCCCGCCAGTGCATGGGTCCGTGGTTCGCCATCCCGCGCAGGCTCTGGGTGGAGAACGGCCCCTTGATGGGATGGAAGTTGGGATCCTGGCCGAAGGTCGGATCATCGCCGAACTCGGGCGGCACCGGGACGATCGGGTTCGGGTTCACCTTGTAGGTGCCATCCGGGTTGCCCAGGTTCCACACCAGGCTGTCGAAGTCACCGAAGATGTGGCAGCTCGCGCAGGACGAGTCGCCGTGGCTCGAGCTCTTCTTCGCGTCGTAGAGGAAGGGACGTCCCGCCACCACGTTCGCCGGCTCGGGGTTGTGCATCTTCAGGTGGGCCACCTCCTGGCGCGTGACGGTGTTGACCACGGAGATGCCGTTGTCGAAGCGCGTCAGCACGTACATGCGCCCGCAGCTCTCATCCAGCACCATGCCGGTGGGCCCGCCACCGCTCAGCGGAATCTGGTTCGTGGTGCTCGGCACGAAGGTGTCCGCCTCGAGCGCCGCGGTGGAGTAGACGCCGATCTTCGAGGAGCCGAACGCGGCCACGTACAGCGTGGTGCCATTGGAGTTCACCGCCATGCCGAGCGGCTGCGCGAGGCTCTTCTCGTTCTCCGCGTTGGGAATGGGCGCGCAGCAGGCCGCGTAGTTGATGTGCTTGTTGAGGTGCCGCCGGGCCACACCCGTGGAGCTCAGCACGGAGATGCGGCTCTCGTGCAGGTGGCCGCGGAGCGTCTCGCCCGCGAAGGTGCCCGGGCCCTCGAAGCGCAAGTCATTCCGGGCCTCGGTGTTGCTGACGTACACCTTCCCGTTCACCGGGTTGACGGCCATGTTGAACAGGATGGTGCCCACGCCGGTGTAGTAGCCGGCCGTGCCGGAGAGCTGCGCCGGCGGGTTGGCGTTGGCGTCGATGACGAACACGTCCTTGTCCGGCAGGGAGAACTTCACCTTGTCCGTCCACGGGCGGCCCAGGCTGTCCACCCAGTCCGTGCCGTTGAAGTGGACGATCACCGAGGACTCGGGCGCCGGCTTGCCCTCGGCGTTGACGTTGGGTCCCGGGACGCCACCGGCCGCCTCGCCTCCGTTGGGCACGAGGATCTCATGCACCACGGTGGAGCGGTTGCCGGAGTGGAACGCGGCGGCGTACACACGCGAGCCATCCGGCGTCACCGCGAGTGCGCGCGGGGTGTCACTGAAGAGCGTGATGATCTTCAGGGGGTTGCCGGCCAGCGAGCTGCCCAGGTTGTTGGAGTCGAAGACCCAGACGTCCGCGCGGCCCACGCCCGGCGTGGTGAACTGCGGATCGAAGGGGACGTTCTGCCCGCGGTGGGCGGCCGTGATGAAGGCGCGGCTCTTCATCGGTCCGGCGAAGACGATGTCGCGCGGCTCGTCACCGACGAGCAGCGTCCGCACCACGGCGCCCGCGCGCCCGTACACGTTGTGGCGCACGACGCTCACGCTGTCGGACAGATGGTTGACGACCCAGACCTCGTCGTCGCTCCGCGCCGCCACCGCCACGGGCTCGAGCCCCACGGGCACCGAGGAGACGTGCGAGAGCGTGCCCGCCACCACCTGGAAGATCTCCAGGCGGTTGTCCGGCGTGTTGACGGCGTAGAGGAACCTGCCACTGGGGGACAGCGCGAGCGGCCGCACCTGTCCGCTCTCGAAGAGGGTGAACGAGGACGCCGACGCCTCGTGACCCGCAACCGCTCCCCCCACGAGCAGCACCGCGACGAGGGCTGCTCTCAGACGATTCCAGCGTGATGCCAGACGGTTGGCTTGCATGACGGCTCCCTACAGAAGGACTGGAAGAATCCTTTCCAACACGAGGCCGTATGCCGTCAAGTCAGGGATTCCAGAGATGGCTTGACAGATCCTGTGTCTTCTGAGACCCGGGCGGGGAGCGGGATGACCCGGGTGCGCACGTACCGGGTCTCTTCACGTCACGCCGAGTGACGGGGCTCCTCTTCCGATTCCGTCTGGAGCGGAAGGGACAGGGGCTCCTCCTGCTCCGGGAGGCCCGCGGGCGCGCGGCGCTCGAGCAACGCGAGCACGGCGGGGAACAGCACCGTCGTGCCCAGCGAGGCGCAGACGACACCCAGCAGGGCGATCTCCCCGATGGAGCGCAAACCCGGGTGACGCGCCGTGAGCAGCGCGCCGTAGCCCGCAGCATTGGACAGCGTGGCCACCACCGCCGCGACGCCCGTGGTGCGCACCACGTGGGGCAGCGAGCCCGGCCCCTCCTCGCGGTAGCGGTGGTAGAGATGCACCGCGTTGTCCACGGCGATGGCCAGCAGGTTGGGCAGCACCACCGCGTTGATGAAGTTGAGCTTGAGCCCGTACAGGTGCATCGCCGCCGGCAGGCACGCGAGCCCGAGGTACAGCGGCCCGGCCACCAGCGCCGCCCGGCGCAGGCTGCGCAGGCTCAGCCCCATCATCGCGAACACCGCGAGCGCGGCGGCCAGCAGCAGCCAGGGGCCATCCATCCTCACCAGCTCGAAGATGCGGTAGGCGATGAGGTTGGGGTCGAGCACCTGCACCGCCAGGCCCCGGGCCCGGGCCACCTCGCGCAGCTCGTCCATCTGCACGCCGAAGCGGTGCAGCGCGTCCGTGTCGGCGAGCGACTCGCGCTTGAAGGCGAGCACGAAGGTGCCCTGTCCATCCAGCGCGGTGAAGCGGCGGCGCACCTCGGCGGGCAGCTCCTCCACGCCGTAGGGCCGGGCATTCAGCAGGGACTCCAGGCGGCGCAGCGCGGGGCCCACCCGCTCCGAGTCCCAGGCGCTCGCGGGGATGCGCTCGAGGAAGGCGCGCAGCGCGGCCCGCTCCACCTCCACGTCCTCGCCCGTGCGCGGCAGGAAGTCACTGAGCGACACCACCTCCGTGAAGGTGCGCTCGGCGCCATGGCGGGTCTCGAGCTCCCGCAGGGCGGCCGCGAGCTGGCCCGCGCGCGACACGTCCTCGGCGAGGAAGATGGTGGGCGAGTGGCGCCGTCCCAGCTGGGCGATGATGTGATCGTCCAGGCGGGTGGCGGCGAACTCCCCGCGCAGCTTGCGCATGTCGGGCTCGAAGCCGATGGAGCCCACCACCGTGGCGGACCAGGCGGCCAGCGCGCACACGCCCACGACGATGCTCACCAGCACGGCACGGGACAGGTGCGGGGCCTCGCGGCGGGGACGGGCCGGCAGCGGCCGCTCCGCGCGTCCGGGCCGCAGCCGCTCCGTCAGGGCGATGAGCGCGGGGCCTCCCAGGTACGTGGCCAGCACGGTGAACATCACCCCGGCGGCGGCGATCCACCCGAACTGGGCGAAGGCCTGGAACTGCGCGAGCGTGAGCGCGGCGAAGGCCGCGGCGTTGGTGCAGGCCGACGTCAGCGCGCCCTTCCACGTGCCCAGCACGGCCTCGACGAGCGCCTCCGCGGCGGGGTGCTGGCGGCGCTCCTCGCCATAGCGCATGGCCAGGTGCAGGCCGTACTCGATGCCCAGCCCGATGAGGATGGCCACGAGGAAGCCGGTGATGATGTTGAGGTAGCCGATGGTCTGCTGCGCCAGCGCGAAGGTGACGAGCAACCCCACGCCCACGGGCGCGCCCACCACCAGGAGCGAGGACAGCCGCCGGCAGGACAGCACGACGATGAGCGCCGCGATGGCGCACGAGAGCATGGACGCACGCGTGAGATCCGCGCGCATCCGCTTGTCCTCCTCGAGCCGCAGCACGTGCGCGCCCGTGGCGTCCGTCTCCACCCCGGGGAAGTGGCGCGCCACCTCGGCGCTCGTCTCCCGCACCCGCGTCACCAGACGCTGGGCGAAGGGGAGATCCGCGGCGACGCCCGAGGGCTTCACGAAGAGGTACAGCTCGCTGCCGTCCGCGGGGCTCAGGTACTCGCGCACGGCGGCGGCGCGGGGCGCGTAGCGGCGGGCGAGCTCCTCGAGCGAGGGCGGTGGCGTCTCCTCGGGCTCCACGAGCAGCGGCAGGGCGGCGCGTTTCTCCGCCCGGAGAATGGCCTCGAGGTCCGCGCGCAGGGAGCGCAGCTGCTCCGCGGGAAGCAGCAGCAGGGCGCGCTCCTCGAAGAAGCGCGTGTCGTAGTGGAACTCGACGTAGCGGACCTCGTCCAGGGCCTCCAGCTTCGGCGCCAGCGCATGGGCGAAACGGCGCAGCGTCTCCGGAGTCCCACCGCGGGCCCGCAGCACCAGGTAGCCGTCACCGCCGGCCTTCTGGGACACGGCCTCCAGCTCGCGCACCTCCTGGGTGTGGGCCGGGAGCAGCTCCACGAAGGAGCCCCGGAAGACGAGCCGCGAGGCCAGCACGCCCGACAGCAGCGCCGCCGCCACCACACATGCGAGCACGAGCCCGGGCCGCCGGTACGACAGCCGGGTGAAGCGCTCCATTCCTCTGTTGAAATCCAGACGCACGTGCAAGGCCCTCACAACCCCCCGCATCCGCCCGCGTGTGTCTCACGAATGGGGGGCGAGCCCAAGCGCCGAGATCGCCCTGAAACCACTTGGAGTGGAGCGCGGTGCAGCAGCGTCTCAGTAATACGCCACGAGTGTGACACGCACGTGGCTCCGGGCCGCGAAGGTGGGCAGGGCGTCCTCGACACCGGTGACGGGATCGAACGTTCCGACGATGCCCACGCCGTTGGCGCCCGGGCCTCCCACGGTGCGCAGCAGCTCGAACTTCCACTCGCTCACCACCGAGTCGCGGCCCCGGAGGACCTCCGGCGGAAGGGAGGGCAGCTCCTCGCCGAGCGTCTTCACGGCCGTGACGGCGGCCTGATCCAGTCCCCCATTGCCCGAGGGCGTGAGCAACTCCACGGAGAGGACCTTCCCGTCGGCGCCCTGGGTGAGGCGCACCCTCGCCACGCCCTCGCTGTGCGTCCATTTGCTGGGCAGCGAGTAGGCCAGCCGCTTCTGGGCATCCTCCAGCATGGGGTGGGAGGCCGGTCCGTTCGCGAGCGGATCGACGCGGCGGGGGTGCTCGAGCGGATCCTCCATCTCGCCGGAGCGGGAGAGCACGCTGCCCACGTCGCGCGCCTTCTGGGCCACCTTCTCGCGTGTCGTCTGTCCGCGCTCGACTTCCGCATGGCTCTGTTGGAAGTGCCGCGCGAGCACCCGGCCCATGTCTCCGAAGTACGAGTGCGTCAGGCCGCTCTCGGCGCGCCGCCGGGCGATGGTGTCGCGGGCCGTCTCGGTGGCGAGCTCCTGGGGAGAGGCGGGGCGCGCGGGGGCATGAAGGCGGGTGCCCGGAGGCCCCGGCTCGGATGGCGGCACGGGAAAGTCTCCACCGGACTGGAGCGCTAACGTGTCGGCGTCCGGCAGGAGCGAGGGCTTCTCCGGACCCGGCTCGGCCCGGGGCACGTCACTGGCGAGGGGCGCGGGGGCTGACGGTGGGCCCGCGTCGGGTGCGGCCGTGCGGGGCCTGTCGCCCTGGCGTCCCGCCTGGGGCTGGCGCGTCTCCGGACCCCGGCGCGTCGGGGCAGGAGGCGGAGCGGGAGCGGGCCGGGGAGGGGGGACGTCGACGACGAGCACCTCCACTGGACTCCGGGTGGAATGCGAGGAGACGGAGGGTTGAGACGGGGGAAGCGGGATGCGCTGCCACCACCACAGCAGCACCAGGTGCAGCGCGAGACTGAGGGCCAGGGCGAATTTCAAGACACGGGATGGGTGCCTCATGTGCCCAGGCCCTCACGGTCCGCCGCCGCATGGGGCGCTCCCCACACACGGGCTGCGGACAAAGGGTAGGCACGGGCCATGACGGTGGGATCTCCGGAGGGTATACGAGCAACCGGGCCTCCGATTGCATGCCTCGAAGAGAGCCCATCGCGCCCCATCAGGTGGGCTCGTTCTTCACCGTGTGTTCATCGGACTGGCTTGCATGGAGGCCCGAACCCCGGCATGGATGCCCCGATGACCGACCGCTCGATCCACCGCCTCTCCGTCGCGCCCATGATGGACTGGACGGACCGTCACGACCGCTACTTCCTGCGCCTCATCTCCAAGCGCGCGCGGCTGTACACCGAGATGGTCACCATCGGCGCCATCCTCCATGGCGACAAGGCGCGGCACCTCGACTTCTCCCGGGAAGAGCACCCCATCGCCCTCCAGCTCGGAGGCAGTGATCCGGAGCAGCTCGCCGAGTGCGCCCGCATCGCCGAACAGTGGGGCTATGACGAGGTGAACCTCAACGTGGGTTGCCCCTCGGACCGCGTGCAGAACGGCATGTTCGGCGCGTGCCTCATGGCGAAGCCCGACCTCGTGGCCCGCTGCGTCGAGGCCATGCGCGGCGCCACCCGCCTGCCCGTCACCGTCAAGCACCGGCTCGGCATCGACGATCTCGACTCGTACGAGCTCCTGACGCACTTCGTCCGGACCATCCACGGGGCCGGTTGTGACACCTTCATCGTGCATGCGCGCAAGGCCTGGCTCCAGGGCCTCAGCCCCAAGGAGAACCGCGAGATTCCCCCGCTGCGCTACGAGGTCGTCCGCCAGCTCAAGACGGACTTCCCCCAGCTGACCCTCGTGCTCAACGGCGGCGTGAAGTCGCTGGAGGCCGCGCGCGAGCACCTGCAGTGGGCCGATGGCGTGATGATCGGCCGCGAGGCGTACCAGAACCCGTACATGCTGGCGCTCGCGGATGGGCTGCTGTTCGGCGACGAGCGCCCCGCGCCCACCCGGCGTCAGGTGGTCGAGGCGTTGATGCCGTACGTGGAGGAGTTGCTGTCGCGCGGTGTGCACCTGTCGCGCGTCACCCGCCACATCCTGGGGCTCTTCGCGGGGCAGCCGGGGGCGCGGGGCTGGCGGCGCGTGCTGAGCGAGCGCGCCTGCCGGGCCGGAGCGGGGATGGAGGTCCTCCGGGATGCGCTCGCCCAGGTGCCGGATCGCGTCCTGGACGAGCCCGCTGGCGCCGAGCCGGCTCCGCTGGCCGCCTCGGCGTGAGCCACCGTCAGTAGACGTTGTACTTGCGGCGCAGCGCCTCGTGCTCGTCGGCGTTGCGCGAGGGGTGCAGGCGCCGCTCGGCGTCGTGGAGGTAGTACCAGAACTCGCTCGGCTTGGGCTTGAGCGAGGCCTGGAGCGACTCCACCGTGGGCGCGCCAATGGGCCCCGGCGGCAGCCCCTTGCGGTGCCGCGTGTTCCACGGATCCTCCTGGTCGCGCAGGCGCTTGAGGAAGGCCACCCGGTCATTCCACTCGGCCAGCTCGTAGCGCGACGTCGCGTCCACGCCCAGCGGGAAGCCCTTGTCCACGCGCTTCCACAGGATGCCCGCCACCAGCGGACGCTGCGCCGGCACCGGCTCCTCGCGCTCCAGCATCGAGGCCATCACCACCACCTCGTGCAGGCTGCGGCCGCTGCGCTCGAGGGCCTCGCGGTTTGGCGTGTAGAAGCGCTCGGCGAAGGTGTCCAGCTGGCGCTGGATGAGCTCCTGGACGTTGAAGGCCCCGGGCACCACCCGGTACGTCTCCGGGTAGAGGTAGCCCTCGAGCGTGGCGCGCGGGAGCGGGAAGGCCGCGGTGTAGCGGCTCGGCTCGCTGGCGGCGGCGATGTAGGCGCCGGGCTTGATGAGGCCCGCGGCGGCGAGCGCCTCGTCGGTGTCACGCAGGCGCCAGCCCTCGATGACGACGAAGGGGACGTCCTCGGGGATGGGGCTGCCCTCGAGCGCGGTGGACAACTCCGCCATCGTCATGGACGGGCTCACCCTGTGGCGGCCCGCCTTGGGGGCGAAGTGGCCGCGGCGGTAGAGGTGCCAGCGCCAGATGCGGACGTCGCGGATCAGCCCCTGGGCGGCGAGCTGGGTGCCCAGACCGCGGCCCGTGGTGCCCTTGGGCACGGTGAATTCCACGGAGGGGGCGCCCGGCGGGGCCACGGCGCGTTGGACCTCGCGCTCCGCCCAGAAGAACGTGCCGGCAACACCGCCCACCGCGAGGACGAACATCCCAACCAGGACGAGAAGAATGCGCTTCATCGGCCGCGCACCTTAGCACCCGCCAGCCCGGTCCCCAGGAGATGTTGAAGGGCCGGATGCCCTCCCGGCGCTCCTCTGCTCGCCCGCCAACCTTCGCGGCTCACCCCTCGAAGCGGTACAGTGCCGAGGAGGAGCGTCTGATGCCAGAGTCGCTGAATCGAGAGAAGGCCCGGCGCGCGGCCGCGCACCCGGATCGTCCTGGCGAGCAGTGCCGGGCCGAGGCCGGGAGCTTCGTCCCCGTGGTCGACCGGAGCAGGTGCGAGGGCAAGCGCGATTGCGTGGAGGTCTGCCCCTACGGCGTCTTCGAGGTCCGCCGCATGGAGGATTCCGACTTCGCCGGGCTCTCCGTGCTCGGGAAGCTCAAGAGCATCGTGCACGGGCGGAAGACGGCCTATACGCCCCAGGCGGACCAGTGCCAGGCGTGTGGCCTGTGCGTCGTCGCGTGCCCGGAAAAGGCCATCCGTTTGGTCGCGGTCCAGCGGGACGTGTGAGAATGGTGGGCCCTGTCGCTCGTCCGGAGGCCCCACCTCGATGCGCCGTGCCCTGATTTCCGCCTTGCTGCTCCTGACGGCGCTGCCCGCCAGCGCCGCCGACTCCCACGCCCAGAGCTCCTGGCCCCGCATCCGCAAGGCCCGCATCCAGCAACTGCTCCCGCGCGCCATGGAGCTGGCGCAGGTGGATGCCTGGGTCGTGATCTGCCGCGAGAACGACAACGATCCCCTGGCCATGCACGTGGGCTGTGAGAACACCGGGGCCCAGGCGGCCTTCCTGTTCCTGAAGCAGAAGGGCGGGGTGCGCTCGCTCGCGCTGTCTCCGGCGGGTGAGGCCAAGGCCCTCCAGGACGTGGGCCCCTTCGACGAGGTGGTCTCCCTGGAGCGCGGCACGGACCTGTTCGCCCGCGTGGCCACGGCGCTCGCCGAGGCGAAGCCCCAGCGCATCGCGGTGAACTCCTCGAGCCACCTCACCGTGGCGGACGGGCTGTCGGCCACCCAGCGTCAGCGGCTCGAGGCGGCGCTCTCTCCCGCGCTGCGCCGCCGCATCGTCTCCGCCGAGGAGCTCGTCTTCGAGTGGCTGTCCGTGAAGCTCCCCGAGGAGGTGGAGATCATGCGGCGCGCCGCGGCGCTGACGGCCTCGCTCCAGGAGGAGGCCTACCGCACCGTCGTTCCGGGCAGGACGCGTGACTCGGACGTGGCGCGCTTCCTCAAGAAGCGCATGGCCGAGCTGGGCGTGGAGGACGGCTGGCAGCCCGACCAGAACCCCAACGTGAACTCCGGCCCGGACCGGGGCCACTCGCACGCGACCGACCGGGTCATCCAGCCGGGTGACTTCATCCAGATGGACTTCGGCATCAAGGTGGAGGGGATGTGGAGCACCGACATCCAGCGCTTCGCCTATGTGCTCGCCCCGGGCGAGACGCGGCCTCCCGCCGAGGCACTGGAGAAGTGGGAGAAGTCGAAGAAGGGCAGCCGCGTGGCGCTCGCGGCCATGAAGCCCGGGGTGCGCGGCTATGACGTGGACAAGGCCCAGCGGGACTGGATGCGCGAGGCGGGCTCGGAGCCGGTGATGTGGGGCACGGGCCACCCCGTGGGCTACTGGGCGCACGACGTGGGCCCGGCGCTCTCGGGTGCGCAGAAGGGCAAGCCGCCCGAGGGCTGGGCGCTCCGGCCCCTGCGTCCTGGTCAGGTCTTCGGCTTCGACGGCTTCTTCGCCTGGAAGCTCGCGACTCCCGGCGAGACGAAGACGCTCTCCGTCGAGGAGATGGCCGTGGTGACGGAGAAGGGCGCGGAGTACCTCATCCCGCCGCAGGAGGCGCTCATCCTCATCCCCTCGCCAGCGGAGCCTCGCCAGCCCGGCAGCGGGGGGTGAGCCGCTCCGTCAGGGCTTGCGCAGGCCCCTGTTCGTGACGAGGTACACGGCGAAGCTGCCCAGCCAGTGTCCGCCTTCGTAGTGGGCTCCCGTCACCGCCTGGAGCCCCGCCTCGCGGTGGAGCTTCGCCGTCGCCCGCAGCGAGCGCAGCCGTTTGTCCGCGGGCGGCAGTCCGGACACGATGCCGTCCAGCATCCACGCCCGGCTCAGGTTCAGGCCATCCAGGTGCGCCAGCTTCGGATCGCTCGGGTCCGTCACCACCGCCGGGGCGAGCCAGGCCGTGGAGCCATCCGTGGGAATCTCCGGCAGGAAGCCGCGCAGCCACGTGGCGAAGCGCGCCGGAGAGAGGAGCCGCCGCATCAGGTCGGCCTCCGCCAGGCACGGCGAGAGGAAGTCCTGCCCCGAGGGCTCGTACGCGAGCGGGCCCCGGACGTCCTTCCCGTAGAAGGTCTCCACCCGCGACGTCAGCAACTGCTCCATCGCGCGATCCTCCGCCCGCCGCGCCCAGTCGAGGATGAGCCCGAAGGAGAAGGCCGTCTGATCATGCTCGCCCTCGCGGATGGGCCGCGAGAGCTTGGGCAGCCACTCCCGGATCCGATCGGCCGCGCGCGCTTCCAACGGCTTCAGCGTGGCCGACCACTCGCGTGCCTGGGGATCGTCCCACTCCCGCAGCTCCGCCGCGAGCTGGAGCAGCCACGCCAGCCCATAGGGGCGCTCGAAGGACACCCGGCCCGGGGCGCTCAGGTAGCGCACCTCCGCCTCGATGTTCGCGGGCGTCAGGCTCTTCGCCACCGCCTCCCGGGCGCGCGCGGCGAAGGGCGCCTCCGGAAAGGTCCGCGCCAGCCGCACCAGCAGCCAGTGCCCGTGCACGGCCGAGTGCCAGTCGTAGCAGCCGTAGAAGGCCGGGGTCAGCTCGCGAGGCGGGCGCACATCCGCGTCGCCCGTCATCACGTGCGCGATCTTGTTCGGGTACTCCTTGTGGACGCAGGCGAGCGCCAGCTGCGCGAAGCGCGTCGCGGCGTCGGCGCCGAACTCCGGGGACGGGGGCGTGTTGGAGGTGAGCGTGGTCACGAGGATCGTCAGCAGGAGAGGGGAGGTCATGGCGTTTCAGCGCGGCTTCGCTCGAGGCACGGCAGGCACGGTGAAGGAGAAGGTGCTGCCACGGCCCGGCTCGCTCTCCACCTGGAGCCTTCCCCCGTGCGCCTCGACGATGCCCTTGGCGATGGACAACCCGAGGCCCGCTCCGCGGCGGTCCGCCCGGTTCGCCTGCCAGAAGCGATCGAAGATGTGCACGAGCGACTCGGCGGGAATCCCCGGACCGGTATCGCGCACATAGAAGCGGACCTCCTCGCCCTCCACGTTCGCGCCCGCCCGGATCTCCCCTCCCGAAGGCGTGAACTTCACCGCGTTGCCCAGCAGGTTGGAGAAGACCTGGAGCAGCCGATCGCGATCGGCCAGGACCGGGGGCGCCTCCTGGGGTGCCTCCAGGTGCAGCTGGAGCCCCGTGGCCTCGGGACGGGCCGAGTCGACGGCTTCCCGGAGCAGGCTGGCGGGGGTCTGGGGGCTCACGCTCAACGACAGCCGGCCCGCCTCCAGCCGCGCCACGTCCAGGAGATCCTGGAGGAGCCGGCTCATGCGCCGGCACGCGGAGGCGATGGAGCCCAGGGCCTCCTGGCTCCGCGTCTGGAGGTCCGCCGGGCCCAGCTTCTGGATCTGCCGCTCGACCACCTGGGTCCAAAGGGAGATGGAGTTGAGCGGGCTGCGCAAGTCATGGGCCACGATGCCCAGCACCTCGTCGCGCACCTTCGTCGCGCGCTGGGCGGACTGGTAGAGCCGGGCGTTCTCCAGGGCCAGGCTCGCCAGCCGTGCCAGCCCCTGGGCGAACTCCACGTCCGCCGCGCCATAGCCGCGCCCCGGGCGGGTCGAGATGAAGAGCAACGCCCCCAGCAGCTTCTCACCGCTCACGAGCGGCACGCCCATGAGCGAGCGCGGCTCGAGCCGCCGCAGCAGGGACAGGTGCTCGCCGCCCTGGGCCATGGACTCCAGCGCCTCGGGGGTGATGACGGGAATGAGCAGGGGCTCGCGCCGCATCAGCACGTCGCGCCCGAGGAAGGGCCGGCTCATGTCGATGCGGGACTCGCGCAGGGCCGTGGCCAGCTCCCGCTGTCCGGGCAGGTGGTGGGCCACCTCCAGCCGGCGCACGTGCTCGCCCTCCGAGACGTACACCATGCACCAGTCCGCCAGCGACTCCACCGTGAGCCTCGCCACTTCGGCCAGCGTGCGCTCGGCGTCCAGGGAACTGGAGAGCGTCTCCCCGGCCCGCGCCAGGAAACGGTGCTCCGCCTCCACCTGCTTCTGCAGCGAGACGTCCCGCAGGATGGCCGTCAGCACCCGCTCGCCCTCCACCTCCATCCGGGAGATGGCGGCCTCGGCGGGGAACTCCTCTCCGTTCTTCCTCCGGCCGAAGATGGGCTGGCGCTCGGCCATCCTCCGGGAGGCCACCGGCCCCCGTCCGAAGGCGTCGAGGTGCCCGGGATGGCCGCCCCGGAAGCGCTCGGGGAGGAGCAGCTCCAGCGGCTGACCGAGGATCTCCTGGGCGCTGTAGCCGAAGATCTGCTCCGCCCCGGAGTTGAAGAGGGTGATGCGTCCCTGGCCATCCACGGAGATGATGGCGTCCGCGGCCAGGGAGATGATGCCCGCGAGCCGGGCCTCCGACGTGTTCCGCTCCGCCGTCATGGTGCCCCCTCGAGGGGAAAATTCCGGGAGCTGAGCGGCGCACGGGTGCCCACCGCGAACAGGCAGGCAATGAACTCCGGGACGGTGTCTGCGAACAGGAGCCAGAGCATATGGGGGGGCGTGAGCCTTGGACCCCTATACCGCATAACCGAGCACGCGGTGGCGACTCAGAAGGCTCCCGCGGGTCTCAGCAGTCCTCCGGGCACGGACCGCTTCTGTTCGAGCGCGGCACGCCGGCCCTTGCCTGTCAGCTCGTAGTAGCGCCTCGGCCGGCCCCCGCGCTCCGCCAGGGGCTCTCCCTCGAAGCTGCGCACCAGGCCCTCGCGCTCGAGCGCCTTGAGGGCGGGGTACACCGAGCCCTCGTCCAGGACGATCTTCCCCCCGGTCCGCGCACGGACCTTCTCGATCAGCTCCAGTCCGAAACTCCTGTCCTGCACCAGCACGGTCAGGATCGCGGTCCGGGTCGAGAGGGGAGTGTCCATGGGCCGCGGAGACTACCTCGGACTTCGAGGATTACAACCCCACGTCACGGGTATGCCCGCCAGTGACCAGTTGAAGAGGCGCCGTTGCGCAGCAGCCACGAACCCCCAAGCAGCAGGCCCACGACGCCCACCACCGCCGCGCGCAGTCCCCAGCGGGGCGGAGGCTTGCCCAACCCATTCGTCACCCAGCCACGCTCGGGGTACTCGCCCGAGGGGCCCGCCGCCCCGTAGGCCTTCGCCATCCGCACCACCTGCGCCACGTGCAGCGCCTGGCGATCCGTGTTCTGGGAAATCTGCTCCCGGCAGCTGAAGCCATCGGCGATGAGGAGCGTGTCCCTGGGCGTCTCCCGCACCTTGGGCAGCAGCACGCGCTCGCCCACCTTCTGGGAGACTTCGTACTTCTCTCCGGCCTCGAAGCCGAACGAGCCCGCCATGCCGCAGCAGCCCGTCTCCGGCACCTCGTAGTCCAGGCCCAGCCTGTCCAGCAGGGACTTCTCGTCGGTGAGCTGGAAGAGCGACTTGTGGTGGCAGTGCCCGTGCACCACCGCCTTCTTCTCCAGGCGCGGCAACCGCGCGTCCTTCGCGTACGTGTCGAGGAACTCGCTGAAGAGGAACGTCTGCCGCCGCAGCTGCTCGGCCAGGCCCGCGTCCGGGAAGAGGTTGCGCAGCTCGTCGCGGAACACGGACACGCAGCTCGGCTCCAGCCCCACGAGTGGAACGCCCGCTTCGATGTACGGCTGCAACCGGTGGAGCGTGCGCCTCAGCAGCCACTTCGCCGTGGGCAGCATGCCGAAGTCGTACAAGGGCCGGCCGCAGCACAGGAAGCCCTGGGGCACCACCACCTCGAAGCCCGCGTCCTCCAGCACCTCCAGCGCCGAGGCCCCCGTCTCCGGGAAGAAGTGGTTGTTGAAGGTGTCCGGCCACAGCATCACCCGCCGCCGTCCCTTGCCCTGGGACACCGGCCGGCGTGCCGCCCAGTGTTGGAAGGACTCGGGGGCGAAGCGGGGCATCTTCCGCTCCGTCGCCATGCCTCCGAGCTTCTGCAGCCATTCCTTGCTCGGCGAGTGCTGCGTGAGGAAGTTCACCGCCCCCGGCGCGACCCTGGCCGCGCGGGCCCAGAACATGATGAGGCCCATGGCGTAGGCGGGCCTCGGGCGCAGGTGCCCCTGGTAATAGTGCGAGAGGAACTCCGCCTTGAGCGTGGCCAGGTCCACGTTCACCGGGCAGTCGCCCTTGCAGCCCTTGCACGCCAGGCACAGGTCCAGCGACCGCTTCACGTTCTCGTCGCGCCAGCCCTTTCGGATCACCTGGCCCTGCAGCATCTCGAAGAGCAGGTGCGCCCGGCCGCGCGTGGTGTGCGTCTCCTCCTTCGTCGAGGTGGGGCCCACCTTCAGGCGCAGGCCATCGTAGGTGAGCACGTCCAGCTCCAGCACGTTGTGGGCGACGGGCCCGGACATCTGCGCGTGCGAGCCGCACGAGTTGTTGCCAATCATGCCGCCCAGCGTGCAGTGGGAGTGCGTGGCCGGATCCGGGCCGAAGGTGAGGTGGTAGCGCTCGGCCTGCTCGCGCAGATCGTCGAGCACGGCGCCGGGCCGCACGCGGGCCGTCTTGGTGCCGGGGTCCACCTCCAGCACCTGGTGGAGGTACTTCATCCAGTCGATGACCACGGCCACGTTGCAGGTCTGGCCGCAGAGGCTGGTGCCGCCACCGCGCGACAGCAGCGGCGCGCCGTGGTCGCGGCAGATGCGCACCGTCTGGATGACGTCCTCGATGCTGCGCGGAATGACGACACCCAGGGGCACCTGGCGGTAGTTGGACGCGTCCACGGCGTAGAGCGCGCGCGTGCCGTCATCGAAGCGGACCTCGCCTTTCACGGCGCGGTGCAGGTCGGCCTCCAACCCGCGTACGTCCACCAGGAGATCGCCTCCTTGCGAGCCCGGGAGCGAGTGAGAGAGCGGCCGCTTGCGTGACACCCTCGACAGCGCGCGTTGGATGGTGGCCATGGGACGCATGGGTGATTTCTCCCCGTGTGAAGCTAGGCACCCCTCTGCAGGGGAAAGATGGTGATTCAGAGGGGCCCGCGTGGGCTCCCTCGTCCGCTCCCCGTGGGTTCCCATCGTTCCCGGGCCAACCCCAATTTCAGCCAGTGCGATTTCACCGCCTGGAAGATGGGGAGCCCAGATGAGTGCCACCGTCAGCGACTACCTGCTCTATCGCCTCTCGCAGTGGGGTATCCGCCGCCTCTACGGCTACCCGGGAGACGGCATCAACGGCATCCTCGGTGCGCTCGGCCGCAACTCCGAGTTCCAGTTCATCCAGACACGCCACGAGGAGATGGCCGCCTTCATGGCGTGCGCCCACGCCAAGTTCACCGGCGAGGTGGGCGTGTGCGTGGCCACCTCGGGCCCCGGCGCCATCCACCTGCTCAACGGCCTCTATGACGCCAAGCTGGACCACCAGCCCGTGGTGGCCATCGTGGGCCAGCAGAAGAGCATGGGCCTGGGCGGCCACTACCAGCAGGAGGTGGATCTGCCCGTGCTCTTCAAGGACGTGGCGAGCGAGTACATCGTCATGGTCTCCAACCCCTCGGCCATCCGCCACGCGGTGGACCGGGCCGTGCGCATCGCCCGGGCCGAGCGCACGGTGACGTGCGTCATCATCCCCAACGACGTGCAGGAGGAGACGTACCAGCCGCCTCCGCGCGTGCACGGCTCCATCCACTCGAGCGTGGGCTACAGCGAGCCGCGCGTGATTCCCCAGGAGAAGGACCTCAAGCGCGCCGCCGAGGTGCTCAACGCCGGCAAGAAGGTGGCGATGCTGGTGGGGGCCGGCGCCCTGCGCGCGGCGGACGAGCTCATCGAGGTGGCGGACCTGCTGGGCGCGGGCGTGGCCAAGGCGCTGCTGGGCAAGGCGGTGCTGCCGGACGCGCTGCCCTTCGTCACCGGCGCCATCGGCCTGCTGGGCACCAAGCCCAGCTGGGACATGATGATGGAGTGCGACACCCTCCTCATGGTGGGCACCAGCTTCCCCTACTCGGAGTTCCTCCCGCCCGAGGGCCAGGCGCGCGGAGTGCAGATCGATCTGGACAGCCGCATGCTCGCCATCCGCTACCCCATGGAGGTGCCGCTCACGGGCGACTCCCAGGAGACGCTGCGCGCGCTCATTCCGCTGCTCAATCGCAAGGAGGACCGGAGCTGGCGTGACGGGCTGGAGAAGGGCATCCGCCAGTGGTGGAAGGTGGTGGAGGGGCGGGCGATGAACGACGCCAACCCCATCAACCCGCAGCGCGTCTTCCACGAGCTGTCGCCCAAGCTGCCGGACGGGGTCATCCTCTCGTCGGACTCGGGCTCGGCGGCCAACTGGTTCGCGCGCGACTTGAAGATTCGCAAGGGGATGATGGCGTCGCTGTCGGGCAACCTGGCCACCATGGGCTGCGGCGTGCCGTATGCCATTGGCGCCAAGTTCGCCTACCCGGACCGGCCCGTCATCGCCCTGGTGGGTGACGGCGCCATGCAGATGAACGGCAACGCCGAGCTCGTCACCGTGGCCAAGTACTGGAAGGAGTGGAAGGACCCGCGCTTCATCGTGCTGGTGCTCAACAACCGCGACCTCAACCAGGTGACATGGGAGCAGCGCGTGCTGGCGGGAGACCCGCGCTACCCGGCCTCGCAGGATCTGCCGGACTTCCCCTATGCCCGGTACGCCGAGTCGCTCGGTCTGCGCGGCATCCGCGTGGACAAGCCGGATCAGATCGCCCGCGCGTGGGACCAGGCGCTGAGCGCGGATCGCCCGGTGCTGCTCGAGGCGTACGTGGACCCGGACGTGCCGCCGCTGCCGCCGCACATCACCCTGGAGCAGGCGAAGCACTTCTCCGAGGCGATCTTCAGGGGAGACGAGAAGGCGGCCGGGCTCATCAAGCAGTCCCTCAAGGGCATGGTGGAGCAGTTCAAGCCCCACAAGAAGGACTGACGCTGGAGCGGCCATGGTCCGGAAGCGCGGCGACGTCGTCCCCATTGAACGCATCGAGGCCCGGGCCTACGAGATACCCACGGACGCGCCCGAGGCGGACGGCACCGCGGAGTGGGACAGCACCACCCTGGTGGTGGTGGAGCTGACGGCGGGGGGCACGCGGGGGCTCGGCTACACGTACGCGGATGCCTCGGCGGCGAGCCTCATCCACGGCACGCTCGCCGAGGAGTTGAAGGGCCACGACGTGATGGACGTGCCCGCGCGGATGGTGTCGCTGCTGATGCGGGTGCGCAACAAGGGGCGGCCGGGCCTGGTGGCCATGGCGCTCTCCGCGGTGGACGCGGCCTTGTGGGACACGAAGGCGCGGCTCCTGGACGTGCCGCTGGTCCGGCTGCTGGGGGCCGCGAGGGATTGGGTGCCCGTCTACGGCAGTGGCGGCTTCACCTCGTACTCCCTCGAGCGATTGGGGGAGCAGCTCTCGGGGTGGGTGGAGCAGGGGATTCCGCGGGTGAAGATGAAGGTGGGCAGCCACCCGGACGAGGACGCAAAACGGGTGGCGGAGGCGCGGCGGGCCATTGGGCCCGAGGCCCGGCTCTTCGTGGACGCCAACGGCGCCTACACGGCGAAGCAGGCGCTGGCGATGGCGGACCGCTTCGCGGAGGCGGGCGTCGTCTGGTTCGAGGAGCCCGTGTCGAGCGACAACCTGGAGGGGCTGCACCTGCTCCGGCAGCGGCTTCCGAGCGGGATGAACGTGGCGGCGGGGGAGTACGGCTGGGATGCCATCTACTTCCGGAGGATGTTGGGCGCCCAGGCGGTGGACGTGCTGCAGGCGGACGCGACGCGGTGCCTGGGGGTGACGGGCTTCCTGCAGGTGGACGCGCTCTGCGAGGGCTTCCAGGTGCCGCTGTCGGGGCACTGCGCGCCGAGCCTCCACCTGCACGTGGCCTGCGCGGCGCGCAACCTGGTGCACCTGGAGTACTTCCATGATCACGTGCGAATCGAGCAGATGCTCTTCGATGGCGCGCGCAGCCCGGTGAAGGGGGCGCTGACACCGGACCTGTCCAGGCCGGGAATGGGCCTGGATCTCAAACGGCGGGACGCCGAGCGCTACGCCTTGTGAGCCAGAGGGGGTGTCGAAGACGGGCAGGGCCATCGCGGCCCCGCCCGGGTGCTCCTGCTACTCGTGGCCCTGGCCGTTGTTGCCGGTGGCCGCCGTCTCCGCCCCGAGGAGCGCGTGGACGCCGTCCTGCACCGTGTGGGCGCTGACCCAGAAGAGGGTGGAGAGGATCCTCATCTGGATCCTCCACGTCGACTCTCCCGCCCTCACCATCCGCTGGAGGGCTTCCAGCGCATCACCCAGCTCCTCGGCGCTGATGCGCTGGGGCAGGTGAACGCCCATGGCATCGAAGAGCCGCCGGGCTTCCAGCAGCAGCTCCGACTGTTCCGGCAACCGCGCCAGGGCGGCCGCGGGTGCTGCCTGCTTCCTGGCGGGGGCGGCGGATGCCACGGAGGAGGCGCGGAGGGGGACGTAGGGGGCCCCCAGCACGTTCCGGCGCGAGCCCGTGAGCCCGTCCTCGAGCGCGAACCACTCATCCCCGTATGTGGACTCCGGCTTGTGCTCGTCGTTCATCGGAACACCTCCGCGGGATGCAACAGGTTGAGCCCTGCAACGACATGAAGAAGAAAAATCTGCCCGTGGTTACCCTCCCGAATGCCAACGGCCCCACGCGCACGGCCCCGTGTGGGTTTGCCGATGCTTTCGTGGGATACAAGGTACCTCTAAATTTGAGGTTTTCAACTGAAACTTTCCAGACTCATCAGAGTGTTTGATTCCTGACAAGTAGGGAGGGGGCCTACGCCCCGAGCTGCTCGAGCCCCACGGTGACGCGGAGGGCGGCATCGGCCCAGGCGGCCGCGAGCGCCGCCTCGTCGCCAGGGAGTCCGGAGGCGCGGGCCGCGTCCAGCTTCGTGGCGAGCGCGCCCAGGTCTTGCGCCAAGCGCTTCATCCCCAGCTCCTGGACCCGCGCGGCCACGGTGGAGAGCCGGGTGCCCCAGGCCGGGACGACGTGGCGCAGGCCCTGGTGCACCGCGTCCGCGAGACAGCCTTCCAGCTCGGCCAGGGCCGCCGGGAGGGGCTCCAGGGCTGGCCTGTCCCCAGAGGTTCGCAGCGGCCCCGTCGAGGTGGCGGGTTGCACGTCGAGCACCACCACCCCCGAGCCCTCGCAGGAGAGCGCCAGCGGCTCGACGACGAGGCCCCGGGCGGTCCTCCGCACCTCACCCGAGACGTAGCGCGGCGCCCCGCGCTTTCCGGCCAGTCCCTCGGCGAGCGCATCCAGCGCCCCAGGGGCCACGGCGCGGTGGGACAGCTCCACGAGGAAGCCGTGCCCGCTCGCGTCCTCCAGCTCCGCGCGCACCAGCTGGGCGCCCGGAGAATAGGACACGTCCACGACGCGGGAGACCTCGAAGGCGTGCACGTTCTCGGCGAGCTGCCGGGGCCGCAGGAAGCGCGGAGGCCGGGCCCGCAGGGAGGCCTCCAGCGCGGAGACATCCTTCACGAGCAATGGCGCCGGCAGCTGGCTCCAGTCCCCGGACTGCGGCGTCACCGAGGTGCGCTGCAGCCCACGCGTGGAGAACACCACGAGGCGATCCGGCAGGCGCGTGGCCCCCGAGGTCACCACCTGTCCCCGCGCGAGGGCCTCGAGGGTCGCACCGGGAGCCCCCTGGCGGCGTCCGAGCTCGGCGCCGTCCTCGGGGGTTTGATCCTCCGCGTAGGTGAAGGCGCGGCGCACGACGAGGAGGCTCGCGCTGGCCGGATCCGCGAGCACCAGCTCCGCGCGGCGCTCCCGGCCATCGGCGAACAGCCGCGCTCCGAGCGACACCAGCCGGACGTAGTCGAGCTTCGTCTCGGGGGCCTCGTCCATGCCCAGCACCGCGCGGGGCGGGACGGCGCCCGAGGTGCGGGCGGCGCGCAGCCGGGCGAGGAGCTCCGCCAGGGTGGCCGAGAGCTTCGCCGGGGTGTAGCGGGCACCTCGGCTCACGTAGGCGCCGAGCAGATCCTCCAGCTCCTCCAGCGCCGCGAGCGGCCAGGCCATCTTCACGTCCGCGAGGCTCGCGCGTGCCACCGCGAAGCGCCCCGCGAGGCCGGTGCTGGCGTGCTGGGCGCCCTCCAACAGGAGGAAGCTGGCCAGATCGCTCGCCGCGTCCATCGCGGGCCCGCCCTCGTGCGACGCGACGTGTCCTCGCGCCACCTCGACGGAGAGCTCGCGGCTCGTGGGGTCCTTCGCGTCGGCGGCGCGGAAGGCCCAGATGGCGAGCGGCAGGTGCTCGCAGCCCGTGCCCACCGAGCAGTCGCAGCGCGCGTAGCCCAGGTTCCGCGGCACGAGGAAGCGCACCGTGCACGTGGCGAGCGACACGGTGGGAATGTCCTCGCCCACGAACGTCCCCCGGCGCACCTGCGCGAGGTAGCCGCGCTCGCGGAGGGACTCGGCCCGCTCCAGCGAGCGGCGGGGAACCACCTCCTCCAGGGTCTTGTCCTCCACCGAGCCCGGGGACCAGGGTGGCTCCGGCGTGGCCTCCGCGGCCTTCTCCGGTGCCGCAGCCGCGCTCGAGGCGTGGGCGAACGCCGGGTAGGCGAGTGCCACGGCCACGCGATGCCGGCACACGGTGGTGGAGTTGCACGAGCAGGGGCTGTCCTTCAGGCTCTTGCCCGGGAGGAGCCGGGCCGTGATGCCCTCCTCGAAGGTGCCCACCACCGTGCCATCGGCCAGCTCCTCCAGCCGGGGACCCTTGCCCTGCTCGAGCTCCTTCTGGGCGCGCTTCACCAGGCCCAGGTTGGACACGCTCGCGACGGCCTGCGGGGTGAGGGCGAGGAGATCCGGGCGGCTCATGCGCGCACCTTCTCGGCGATCCACGCCGCGAGCTGGCCGGGCGTCATCGCTCCCACGTGGGCGCCCACGTCCACCAGCCGCCGGGCGAGGTCCCGGTCGTAGTTGGGGGTCGCATCCGGTTCGAGCGCCGCGAGCCCCAGCACCTTCGTCCCCTGGGCACACAGCTCCTTCACGCGGCGCACGAGCAGCTCGGGGCCGCCGCCCTCGTAGAAGTCGGTGATGAGGACGACGATGCTCCGACGAGGGGACTCGATGAGCCCCGCGCCGTAGGCCACCGCCTTCTGGATGTCCGTGCCGCCTCCGAGCTGCACCTTCATCAGCAGCTCCACGGGATCGGTCACCTCGCGGGTGAGATCCACCACGGCGGTGTCGAAGGCGACCAGGTGCGTCTGGATGCCCGGCAGCCCCCACAGACAGGCCGCGGTGACGGCCGAGTGGATGACCGATGACGTCATGCTCCCGGATTGATCCACCAGGAGGATGACCTGCCAGCGCTCGGTGTACTTCCGGGTGCGCGAGAAGAACGCGGCGTGCTCGATGGAGACCCTGCGCTCGGTGGGGGAGTAGCGGTCCAGGTTCTCGCGCAGCGTGCGCCGGAAGTCGAAGTTGCGCGCCACCTTCAGCGGCGAGCGGCGGCGCCGGTCGAGCACGCCCGAGAAGGTCTGGCGGACCTCCTTGCTGAGCTTCTCCATCAGGTCGCGCACCACCTTCTCGACGATGCGGCGGGCCACCGCGAGCACCTCGGGATTCATGAGGTGCTTGGTGCGCAGCACGGCGCGCAGCAGCGTCTCGTTGGGCTCCACGCGCGAGAGCACATCGGCCCGCGTCACCACCTCGTCGATCTTGTAGCGCTCGACGGCATCACGCTCGAGGCGCTCGATGGTCTCCTGGGGGAAGAGGGTGTGGACCTCGTTGATCCAGTCCGGGACGCTGAGCGAGGACGGGCCCAGGCCGCCCTGACGCCCCCGCACGTCGCGCTCGGCGAGGTCTCCCTCGCGCCCGTACAGCCACTCGAGCGCCGCGTTCATGGCGCGGCCCTGCGCGTCCAGGCTGCCGCCGAGTGCTCCCTCGGCAGCCTCGCCGAGCACGAGGCGCCAGCGCGCCAGGGGATCCAGCGTCATCGTGCACCTCCCTCGGGGGGCCGCAGCAGCCCATGGCGGGCCAGCACCTGCTCCACCTCCTCGTCCAGCGCCGCGCCCGCGGCGACGATCGCCGGAGCCACCTCGAGGCGGAGCAGTGACCGGGCGCCGGAGGGATCCTTGCCGTGGAGCGTGAGGATCGACCGGGCGATGTCCTCCTTCTCCTGGGGCGGGAAGAAGCCGAAGGCCAGGCGCAGGGCCGGGACGGCGACGAGGAAGTCCTCCTGGGGCAGCTCGCGGAGCACCTCGTCCAGCACGGCGGTGACGGGCGGCGCGCGCACCACCTGCTCGCGGGCGAGCCGGAACAGGCCGGCCAGGAAGTCGCCCAGGATGGCGGGACGTGCGGCGGACCGGGTCGCGCGGATGGCGGCGGCCTCGGCGCTGGCCTCGTCGGAGAAGCGGGACAGGGACCAGAGCGCCCCGAGCGCGGCACCTCGCACGGCGGGCGGGGCGCGGAGATCGGCCATGCGGCGCTCGAACACTGCGGCGGCGTGCGTCTCGTCGAGCGAGAGGGCCCGGCCCGCGAAGCGGAGCGTGTCGCGCAGCGCGGCCATGGCGCGCAGGTGTCCCTCGTCCGCGGGAAGCGCGGGCCCGTCGAGCTGCTCGAGCAGCCAGAGTCCCCGATCGAAGGCCGCCGCGATGACGGTGCCCACCTCGGCCGAGCCCTGGGCGCCGAACAGCACGTCATGGCGCCACACGGAGAGCAGCCGCTCCAGGGCGGTGCCCAGGCGGGTGAGATCCGGCTCGTGCAGGGCCTGCGCGGCCACGCTCTCGAGCACACGCTGCGCCAGGCCCTTCGCGCCGATGAAGAGGCTCTCGGCGAGCAGCAGCGCGAGCTTGCCCAGGTCCGGGCCCGCCGTGCCGAGTGCCTCCTCGAGCCGTCCGGTGGCCGCTCCCTCCAGCGTGGGACCCCAGCCCGAGGCCTCGATGACCCAGGAGATGAAGTCCTCCGAGGGCGAGACCGTCCAGGACTCCTGGAGCACGGGCTCGGTGGGGAAGGTGGGGCCCGCGTCCCGCGTGAAGCCGGGGATGCCGAGCACCCGCAGCCGGTGCAACGTGCGGCTGCGCTCCAGGTGCGCCGGCTCGCGCAGCTCCACGTTCACCTTCCGGGCGCGCCCCTGCGGCCGGAGCTCGTGGGTGGTCAGGGCGCGCTCCACGTCGGCGAGCAGCGGGGGCCTCGGGGTGAGGTCGCTGATGCGGCCCGTGCGCTCGCCCGAGAAGGCGCGCAGCACCTCGGCGAGGAGCGGATCCGTGTCCGGGGAGAGGACGCCGCGCATCGTCCACGGCAGCGCCACGTCGAGCGCGTCCTTCACCAGGGCGGCCGCCATGCCGTCGAGCAGGTCCGAGCGCGCCAGGGCCGAGTGGGCGCGCAGACGTCCGAGTCCCTCGGCCATGACGGAGGTGGCGATCAGGTCCGCCGAGGAGATGTGCTGTCCGCGGCCGCGCAACCGGGTGACGGCGGCGCGGAGCATGTGCTCCGGGGCCTTCTCGGGACCGAGCTCCCACACCGCCTGGTAGAAGGCGGGGGAGGGCATGCCGGACTCGTAGCCGGTGAAGGAGTCCAGGCGGCGGAAGCTGTACGGCACGAGGTAGCTGCGCGCGGACGGGTGGCTCGGCGTCTCGGGGAAGGGGGTGCCCGGCTTCACCGTGGCCCGCGCGAGCACGGGCGCGTGGAAGCCGCCGCACACCACCAGCACGGGCCCGTCTCCCAGGGCCAGCGCGGCCTCCACGTGCGCGAGCATGAAGGCCTCGCGCCGGTGGTCGCTCTCGGTGGCCTCCTCCTCGCCGCGGAACGAGTCGAAGTAGACGCGCAGCCGCTCCGCCAGGGTGTCCAGCTCGCACGGTTGCTCGAAGAGGTGATCCCACAGGGCATCCATCCCCTCCAGGCCCAGCTTGCGGCAGAGCGTCTCGATGAGCCGGGCGGTGCGGCGCTCGCCGTCCGAGTAGCGGTTGCGCACGCCGTGGAAGGACTTGTCCCAGGCGGGCAGGTCCATGAAGCGCACCTGCGCGCCGGCCGCCTTGCCCTCCGTCAGGGCCACCCACTCGGGCGAGTAGGCACAGAAGGGCGTCCACGAGGCATGGGTGCGCGACTCGTCGCGGTAGCTGCTGAAGATGGCCAGCGGCAGCTCGTGCGGGAGGAGCAGCTCGTCCAGGCGGGCGTTCATGTCCGCCGGGCCCTCGATGAGCACGTGGCGGGGCTTCACCTCGCGCAGCGTGTGGGCCACGACGCGGGCACACGCCGGGCTGTGGTGGCGCACGCCGACGACATGGAGGCCCGGAGTCCCCTGCATGCCCACGGTGTCAGCCCGGCAGGAGGTGGCGGGCCTCGTACAGGGCGCGCCATTGGGGTCCGTTGCGGCGCGCCACCCGCTGCTCCAGGTACGCGCGCAGACGCTTGAGATCCTCGGGGCTGTCCTTCGCCGCGGTGCCGGCCAGCGTCTCCACCAGGTCCGCCGCCGAGCCTCCATCCCCGCGCAGGTAGTAGCCGCGCACGCCCACCGCGTGGGCCACCGACACGGCCTCCGCCGTGGAGAGCACCGCCGACAGCCGCTCCATCGCCTGGCCGTCGCTCGTCTCGCCGGCCCGCAGCTCGCGGAACGTGGTGACCAGCACCTCCAGCAGGTCCTCCGAGGGCGTCACTGGCACGCCCGAGCGCTCCAGCAGCCGCTTCGTCTCGTTGCGCACCAGGGACAGCTCGGTGTTGAAGTCGCCGATGGGGAACACCGTCTCGAAGTTGAAGCGCCGCTTGAGCGCCGCGCTCATCTCGTTGACGCCGCGGTCGCGCGTGTTCGCGGTGGCGATGACGTTGAAGCCGTCCCGCGCGAACACCATGGCGTCCTCGTCCTTCAGCTCCGGCACCGCCAGCACCCGGTCCGACAGCATGGACAGCAGCGAGTCCTGCACCTCGAGGGGGCAGCGGGTGATCTCCTCGAAGCGCACCACCTTGCCCTCCTTCATGCCCGTGTAGAGCGGGGCGGGCACGAGCGCGCGGGGCGTGGGGCCCTCGGACACGAGGAGCGCGTAGTTCCACGAGTATTTGATCTGATCCTCCGTGACGGACGCGCCGCCCTGGATGGTCAGCGTGGAGGTGCCGGAGATGGCGGCGGCGAGCAGCTCGGACAGGAGGCTCTTGGCCGTGCCGGGCTCGCCCACGAGCATCAATCCGCGGTTGGTGGCCAGCGTCACCATGGCCCGGTCCACGAGGCTCGGGTTGCCCACGAACTTGCGCTGCACGCCCAGCGACTCGTCTCCGAGGATGAAGCGGCGCACCGCGTGCAGGGACATGCTCCAGCCCGGGGGCTTCGGCGCGTCATCGTGGGCCCGCAGCTTCTCCAGCTCCTCCGCGTGGAGGGTCTCCGCGGGAGGCCGCTGGACGTCCTTCGCCGGGCCGCTGTCGGCCGGGGTGGGGGCGGTGTTCTTCTTCCGGGTCGTCGCCATCGGGAGCACCTCGTACCCAAGTGGGGTGGGACACGCCAGCCTCTTGAGCGCCGCGGGAGACCACGATCTCCCGTTGCTCCACTTGGACAGCTTGGGCGGTTTTTTATTGTTTTACCGGAAGGCGATTCGTGTCATATTCGACGTCGGCCCCCGTGCCTGTCATTGAGCTGAGAGGAGCCCGACGATGCGACGAGTCCAGAAGCGTTCTTTCCTGAGTGCCATGCTCTCCGGGCTGTTGCTGACCGCCTGTGGGGGTGCCCCCGAGGAGGGAGCCGGCGTTGCCGAGGAGCCGACGGGCACCCGGGAATCGGCGATGTGCTCGGTCATGAGCGTGAGCCAGCTGGGCCTGAACGGGGTCAGCTCCTACGGCGGCGTGCTGGCCGGGGCGGGAACCTGGACGACCTCCACCTTCGCCAACGGGGCGTACCTGCTGTTCTACGTCGATGGTGTCGAGCGCAGCAGGCAGGAGTCCTACGGCACCTATGACTCCGTTGCGGGCGTCTACCGGGGAAACTGGTCCTTCAGCGTCTCGGGAATCACCTGCGGCTCACACACCTTCCAGGTGAAGGCCTACCCCATGAACCGCGACAGCGCGGGGCAGACGGAGATCTGCACGGGCAACACGCCCCAGACGAGCTCCCAGACGGTTGTCCAGGCCTGCCCCACGGCCACGCTCTCCTGCTCGCGCGTGTCGACGACCAGCCTCAGCTGCACCGGCGGCGCCAGTGGCGGCACGGGCATCTACACGCCCATGTGGAGGCGGACCATCCGGTACAGCAATGGCACCTCGTCCATTGGCTCCTGGGCCTCGGGGAGCTGGACCAAGAGCTACTCCTGCGCGCAGACGTCCACCCGGGACAACTTCAACAGGCTGGAGATCGACTTCAAGGTCGTGGACGACAGCGGCATGGAGTCGAACGTCGATTTCCACGACGATCTCTGCGGCGCCTGAGCGGCGGGCGCGTCGTCGCTACGGCGCGTCCCGGGTGCGTGACGTCTCCCCGGCCGCGAGCCGCTCGGTCGCGGCGGCGAGGACGGCGAGCAACTCCGCCTCCTTGATGGGCTTGGGCACGTGCATGTCGAAGCCCGCGCTCAGGGCCCGCGCCCGGTCCTCGGCGCGCGCGTAGGCGGTGAGCGCGATGGCCGGGGTGAGCCCGCCCTCCGCGGCGGGCAGGGCGCGGATGCGCTGGAGGAGCTCGTAGCCGTTCTCCCCGGGCAGCCCGATGTCCGAGAGGAGCAGGTCCGGCCGCCACTCCCGGAGGCAGTGGAAGGCCTCGGCCGCGGAGGCCACCGCACGGACCCGGGCGCCGTGGTCTTCCAGCACGATGCGGAGCATCTCCCGCGTGTCCTCCTGGTCCTCCACGAGCAGCAGGCGCAGGCCGGCGAGCACGGAGCGGGCCGGCGGCACTTCCTCCTCCATGTGCGCGGGGACGGGAGGCGGAGCGGCTGGAGTGGGAGCCGGAGGAGCGGGGCGGGGCTCGCGGGGCAGGAGCAGGACGAAGCTCGAGCCGAGGCCCACGCCCGGGCTGTGCGCTGAGACCTGGCCGCCGTGCAGCTCGACGAGGTGGTGCACGATGGCCAGGCCGATCCCGAGCCCGCCATGCGACCGGCGGCTGCTGCTGTCCTGCTGGCGGAAGCGCTCGAAGAGATGGGGCAGGAAGGCGGGGGAGATGCCCACGCCGGTGTCCGTCACCCGCAGCTCCACCGAGCCGTCCAGCGGGCGCAGTTGGACGGTGACGCGGCCGCCCTGGGGGGTGAACTTGATGGCGTTGCTCAGCAGGTTCCACACCACCTGCTGGAGCCGCCCGGCGTCGCCCCACATGGGCAGGGGCTCCTCGCGCGTGTCCAGCTCGAGCCTCACGCCCTTGGTGTCGGCGAGCGGCCGCGTGGACTCGAGCGCGGCCTCCACCACGTTGCGCATGTCCAGGGGCCCGGGCTCCAGGCGGAGCTTGCCGGTGATGATGCGCGAGATGTCGAGCAGGTCCTCGATGACCTGAGCCTGGGCGCGGGCGTTGCGCTCCACCGTGTCGAGGGCGCGGGCGCGCTTCTCCTCGGACAGGCGTCCGGAGCGCAGGAGTTGGAGCCAGCCGAGCATCGCCGTCAGGGGCGTGCGCAGCTCATGGGACACGGTGGCGAGGAAGTCATCCTTGAGCCGGTTGGCTTCCTCGGCCGCCGCATGGGCCGCCTGCACACGCCGCAGCAATTCCATCCGTTCCTGGCCGGCGCGCCGTTGCTCGTCGATGTCGGTGCAGGAGCCGATCCACTGCAGGAGGGTTCCGTCCGCGGCCCGCGCGGGCTGGGCCCGGGCGATGAACCACCGCCAGGCGCCATCCCTGGCCCGGCGCAGCCGGAGCTCGGCCTCCTGGCCGTCGAGGGTGTCCCGCGTCCGCTGCCAGTGCGACAGGACGCGAGCCAGGTCTTCCGGGTGGATCGCGCGCGTCCAGCCGTACCCGAGCGACTCCTCCATGGAGAGGCCGGTGTACTCGCACCAGGGCCGGTTGACGTACTCGCAGGTGCCATCGGGCCGGGACATCCAGGCGAGGTGGGGGAGGGTGTCGGCGAGGAGTTGGAACTGCCGCACCTGCTCGGCCCGGGCCTGCTCGGCGCGCTTGCGCGCGGAGATGTCGTGGACGACCAGGGCGGCGCCCAGGATGTGCCCCTCGGCGAGGATGGGGGCATTGGAGCAGTAGACGGGGATGAACGAGCCATCCCGGTGGATGAAGAGGTCCTCGTGGTCCCGGACGGGCTGTCCCTCGCGCATCACCTGGCCAAGGGGGCAGGTGTCCATGGGGAAGGGGGAGCCATCGGGGTGGTGGTGGTGGACGAGATCGTGGAGGACCTGCCCGAGCAGTTCCTGTCGGCCCCAGCCGAACATCCGCTCGGCGGCGGGGTTGGCGTAGGTGACGAGCCCCTGGGCGTCCATCATGAAGAACGCCTCGACCGTGTGGCTGGCGAGCAGGTGGACGAGCTGACTCTCGTCATCCCAGGGGGCTTTGATGGAATGGCTCATCGAGGCCCCTGGCGAGGAGGTGGACGAGCAGGGCGCCTGGGGAGCTCCAGGGCTGAAGAGGAGAAGCGGGCCATCTGCACCACGTAACAGCGCCCGCCTCCGGGGACTCCCGGGGGCGTTGGGGAGATGGCGCTGGCGGCGCTGGCCGTATAGCAGGGAGGCAGGGGTGGTGGTCGCGAGCCGCGCGTGTCCTGTTGGCGGCAGGACGCTGGAGAGGAAAGGGGCGTGGTGCTTCGAGCGCCCATACCAGTGAGGTAGCCTGGATTCTGGAGCGCCCCATGGCACGGGAAATCGATGTGGAGCAGTGGCGGTCGGAGCTGGTGGATGCCTTCCACTGGGGAGAGCAGGAGAGGGCACGTGCCCTGGTGGCGACATTGCGCGAGGCGCAGCCCAGAAGGGTCCACGGCGTTCTGGAGCAGATGCTCCAGTCTACCGAGGGGAAGGTGCGCCAGGCGGCTGCCTTCGCCTTGGGGGAACTGGGTGGTTCCACGAGCGCCAGACGCTTGGAGAAACAGCTTCTCGTGGAGGAATCGCGAGGGGACTCCGACGCCTCATCCGTCGTGCAGGTCATCACCGAGGCACTTGGGCACCTCGAGAGCACCCGTTCGAGGTCGACCCTCGTACGCAGGCTGAACCGATTGGCCGCTGGAACGCCAGATAGTTCCGACGTGGATGACGTGGTCTACGCCCTCTGGCGCAAGCGGCATCCAGAGTTGCTCCCCGCTGTTCGCGCGGGACTGCAGCGAATCGCCCCGCCTGCTTCCGAGGGTCTGCGGGCCCTGCTTCGCCTGCTGGAGGGCTCTTCGCAAGAGTTGCGGGTGTGGATTGAAGACGAGTCGGTACCCCTTGAGCAGAAGACCAAGGTCCTGACCGTGTTGGATGAGGAGGTGCCAGAGGAACTGGTTCCTGTTCTGCCCTCGTTCATCTTCCTGGCCGCGTCCATGCTCAACATGGCATCTACACGTAAGGGGCAGGAAAGGCGTTTCTGTGAGCGCCTGTTCAACCTGCTGCTCTTACACCGTGAGCGCCTCATCTCCACGCTCCCACCCAAGGCGCGCACGGTGTTACGCGAGGTCTCCCGGAGAATGATTGCGGCCTCGGAGACAGTTCGCAGCATCAAAGCCGCAACTCTCCTCGAGTATGTGGGACAGCGGGAGGACGCCGACCTGCTGGAGGAACACAAGCCCCAGGACGAAGTGCTTGGCAGAGTGTACGAAGAAGCCGCCGAGGTCCTGCGCAAGCTCCCCCATGCTTGATGGGGGTTGTTCCAGACGCACGAGGACGATCGAGTCAATCCCTTTCAGGTAAGGCAAGGAGCATCAAGGTACTTCCTTGAATGGAATTTCCTGGTCTGGCGCCGGGGGCCCACCATGCGCTCAACTCGGTTCCACGCGTCCGTCGATGATGCGGATGGGAGTGCCGTCGAAGCGGGTGATCAGGAACAAGGCGTCGTCCTCGTTGAAGGTGAGGCTCATTTCGCGCAGCAACCCGATGGCTACGCGCTCGCCGAGCAGAACGGACTCGGTGTAGTCGGAGCGCCAGTGGACGCCTGCGGCGTTGCGGAAGAGGGAGATGTTGCTGGCCAGTTTGTTGAGCTCTCCACCGATGGTCATCTGCCCGGCGTCCGCCCCAGTGTAGGACACCAGAGTGGTCCCATCCGCACTGGCGATGAGTGGGTTTTCGATGGGCGCGCTTTCATCGAAGTACGCCTTGAGAAGGGTTGCGCAGGCGCCGGATACGGTGGCGTGACCCGCGCCGTAGGCCGGGTGGGTGGGGCATCCCTCGGGGTAGGCCTGTGGGAGCAGGAAGGAGCCCCAGCGGCTGGGGAAGTATGTGCTGAGCAACCCCGTCGACAGCGAGTTGCGGAGAGACGCGTCGATTGGATAGGTGCGTCGGCTGGGGCTGGACAGGTGGTTGTCGACGCGCCCGCCGAACTCCTCGGGGCGCAACCGCCGGTGCACGCCCCACTTCTGCCACCACACCGCTCGCGCGGCGCGCCCGGACACCTCGATGAGCAGTTGCAGCAGGTGGATGGGCCCGAAGGTGGCGAAGCCCACCTGGGTGCGCGAGTCGTCGACGGTGCCCGGTGGGTCATAGGGGTTGCCCTGATCGCAGGCGAATTCCTTATCCACCTGGGGCCGGCTGGCGCCCATGCCTGTGAGCTGGTTGCCCAGGGGCTCGGAGAGCAGCAGGAAGGCGGCGTTCCAGAACGCGTTCACCACCTGATCGAAGTGAACGAAGTTGGCCCCGTCGCGCAGGTTGCGGATGAAGCGTCGGCGGGTGGTGTCGAACTGGTCCTTGCCCCGATCGTCCCGGCCATTCTGTACGGCGAGTGAGGTAGTCGGCGGCGGCGCCGAGATCGGGGAAGCCCTTCACGGTCCATTGGCGCTGATCGATGACCTGCGTGCCGTAGGTGATGAAGCCTTCGTCGGCATCGCGCCCCTGGCCGTCCGGCTTACGCGGGTCGCTGTTACCCTTCCAGAGGAATTGGGAAACGTAGGGGCCCACCTGGTCACCGGGGAAGATGCCGCGGAAGAGGTTCTGCGCCGTGACGGGCGTGGTTCCGCCGAACGCGGGGAGTTCGGTGCTCAGCGAACGGATGGCGCGCTCGACAATGCTGTTGGCGATGGCTGCCTCGGAGGCATAATTGATGAAGGGCACGTCGCGGGCGAGTGCCATCCAGTACAGCTCACCCATCTCGGCCGCCGTCCCCCGGCTGTCGAAGCGGGGCGCGGGAGGCTGGGTGACGGCCTGGGCGTCCGGGCCCTCCAGGTCGAAGGCGAAGCCGGCCTGGGGATTGGTGAGTTTCACGGCGCCCGAGGGCTGGAGGATTCGCTCGAAGTCACTGGGCGCACGGCTCTCCAGGGCCCGGAGCAGCGTGCCATAGGAGATGGGCTCGGGGTCGCCGACGGAGTCGTGCCGGAGGCCCTTGGAGTAGTTGCCGACAAAGGGCCGGTCCGGGTAGTTGACCTCGTCGTTGTTGTTGAAGTGCTCAGGGTGGGGGCGCTCGGCGGCGAGCTGGGCGGCCTTCTCGCGGGTGCCCAGGGAGGCTAGGCGTCGCTCTTCCACGCGTCTGGACTGGCGGGTGCCCGAGGTGTTGAGCGAATCGAAGATGGCCACACCGGGGAGGGGGGCCACATCGATGCTGCCTGCCATGAGTTCGAGGGTGACGGAGGTGAGGGACAGGGGCGCGGGCTTGTTGAACAGGCTGGTCCAATCCTGTCCGTTGGCCGAGACTTCCCAATGGAGTACGCCCGTGCGTTCGCGCAGGCGCCACCAGCGGTGGAGCTCCGGATCGTAGGGGACGCGTGCGAGCAGCGTGTAGCTTCCCGCCACACCTTGGTAGCAGGACAGGCTCTTGTTGGCGGCATTGAGGTAGACGATGTTGTTGCCATCCACCCTGGCGGCGAGCATGGTTTCGACAGTGGGCGTCGTGAACAGCAGAGCCTGAATGACCTCGACCTGGATGAAGGAGTCGGTCAGGTCGTACCTGGCACTGGAGGAGTACCCCGCGTATCTGGGGGAGGTGGTTTCAGGCCGGCACTCGAGACGCTGATTCACCTCCTGCACCCCTCTGGCAGTGGCCGTCCACTTGGACGTGTCCGTCAGGTTGTCATTGAAGTCGTCAATGAGTTCATGTGCCTTCGGCATGGATTGTCCCCCCATCCTCCTCGGTCGGGTGTGCGCGCATGCCGGGAGAATGTCTTTTGGATTTTGGATCAGGGGTCTGACAAGACTTTGGTTCGAGCCTCGTCTCTGTACTCTTCTGGCATGTAATGGACATCCATGTTCTTGCCATTTTGGTTGCACTTGCAACTCGGCTCGAGGCGTGCTCCACGGAGGGCCGCAGGGCCGCCCGAATTCAGGCTCAGTGCTGGTGGGTAGACTTGGGCGCGTAGACGCGGAGGGTCGCGGGCGCGAGTTCGAAGCACACACACGCTGTGCGAGATGACCTTCGTGGGCTACTGTAGTATGCGGTCCTCACAAGGGAGGGAGGTATCCGTGATTTCGCTCGTTCTGAACGGTAAGATCCCGGAGTCCGAGGATGCGCTCACTGCTGCGTTCTTCGACGCATTTCGGTACAGCCGGGATGCGGAGCTGCTCGGACACATTCTGTCACACGCGAAGCTGTTCGAGGGTAGCTATGCGTTGCCGGCCTTCGATGATTTCGAAGTGGAGCTATGGCCGAACCTCGGCGGAAGGGAGCCGGACGCGTGGCTTGACTTGCGCGCAGGAGGCAGGACCGTTTGTCGGGTGATTGTCGAGGCCAAACTTGGCGCGGAAAAGTCTGGCTTAGGGGTTATTGATCGTGACGCGCGGAGCGGCGATCAGCTCGCTTATTATCTCCTTGAAGCCGTCCGCACCAATGCTGAGCTGCCCTGCGCGCTGCTCTACCTCACCCATCATGGAGCGATGCCACGGGAGTCGCTTCGCGAATCCGCGAGTGTGCTAGCGCAGCACAGTCAAGGAGAGGAGTTGAAGCGACTCTTTTGGTTGTCATGGCGGGATGTTCATGAAGTGATCGTCAATAAGCGCTCGTCGTCCCGCCATCTGGCTGATGTTTGCCAGCTCCTCGAACGCGTACGGATGTTTCGCTTCCGGTCGATTCGACTCGACGAGCAGCTTGGGAGCCTCGGCAGCCCGGACTTTTATACCGAGCCCTTCCGTGACCCGGCTCGGGCTGATCGGTGGCAGAATCCCGACGAGGTCCTGTCCTCACCCGGGTACCCTGGCGGTTTTTACGAGTGGCCTATGGCGCCGCAACTCGTTGGCACCGCCGAGTTCTACAAGGAGAGCAGATGACGCAGGAACAGATGCGCTGGCAGGAGGATGGCCGACGGGCGTTCGACTGGATCGCGAAAGTGTACGCACAGACGCGGGCAGTCTGGGACGATGCGCAGTCCACCTTCGCTGAAGACGGCTGGACGGTCCGGAGCGGGAGCGGATGGGGGGGCGCGGCGATGGGGCTCTCATTGGATCAATGGCCGTTCACATACTTCAAGGCGTTCTGTGTAACGCCGCCGGGTGTGTCCGAGAACGCTGACACTGGAGTCGCCGCGGTGTTTGGCTTTTTCTTCCACGACGGCGTGCGCCAGGGACCTCAGTGCTTTGGCGGTCGAGTGAGTTGGTCGACGGTGGACGCTCATTTGGACCATTGGTTCCTGTTCCACGCGATGGGTGACCAGGGCACGTTCGAACGCTTGATGAGCACAGAACCCGGCATTCGAATCGCCAGACCCACTGGCAAGGGGCAAAGCCGGTGGTCGGGAGCGGATGAGCTCCGTTGGTTTGAACTCCCACTCAGCGCGCTCTCCTCAGCGGAAGTGCTTCAAAATCTGGTCAGGGCGACCCAGGCATTGGTGCTCGGCAATGAGCAGCCAGCAGGTGCGCTCATGCGTACCTTGGAACTGAATCCGACGAAACCATAAGGAACTCTCGCTCTGAGCCTGCCCCGGTACGTGGAGCGGGACGCACGCCCGGTACCTGGAGTGTGACGTGTCCGGCTGCATCCTGTGCTTGCTGCTCGTGTACGGCCTCATGTGCGACACCCAGCGCCACAACCGTTTTGGCGCCCACACGGGGTGACGCGGGCGTGCTCCGCGGGCTTCACTCCCGTGGCTGAAGGCGTCAGGCTCGCCGCCACATGAGTCCCCAGGTCTTCATCTCCTATGCGCGTGGGTCGTCCCTCGAGCATGCGAAGGCGCTGCAGCAGGCGTTGGGCGCGGACGTCGCGTTCCTCGACACGTCGAGCATCGAGGTGGGTGAGCGCTTCCCCTCGGCTCTGGCGGATGCGCTGCTGGGCTCGCGCGTCATCGTCGCCTTCGCCGACGAGCTGTACTTCACGCGGTGGTACTGCTTGTGGGAACTGCGTGCCGCGCTGACTCCGTTCCTTGCGCTCTCGCCCAACGCTCCCGAGGTCGACAAATCCCTGGCGCTCTCGTCCCTCGTACTGGCGCTCCCCGCCTGGGACCCGTCACCCGGTACGTTGGAGCGGCTCCCGCCCCCACTCCGGGCCATGCAGTGGCCGAGGGCCGAGCAGACCGAAGCGCTGGTGCAGTGGATTCGCGCGTGTCTGGCCGGTGAGCCGCCGTCCCTGGAGTCGCGCCTGGAGAAGCTGGGGCGCTTGGAGGAGACCCGTGAGAGCCTTCTCCAGTCGTCCGCCCTCCCGCCTCCGAGGAGCCTCGCGGGCCTGCGGCTCCATCCCCTGGACCCGCCCCCGTCCATCGGCGCGTCCTTCGTGGGTCGCGAGGATGAGCTGTGGAGGATCGACTTCGCGCTCACCTCTTCGCACGTGGGAGAGGGGGCGGGCGCGGCGCTCTCGGGGGCGTTGGAGGCGGCGGGAGGTTTCGGCAAGACGCGGCTCGCCCTGGAGTACCTGCACCGCCTGGGGCCCCTGTGCTTCCCAGGAGGGCTCTTCTGGGTGGACGCGGATGTCAGTGATGAGCGGCTCGAGGAGCAGCACCACGACATCCTCCGCACCCTGAATCCGGGCGTCGAGCCCCTGCCCGAGTTCCGCAAACAGCAGCGCAATGCCGCACGCGAGCTGGCGCAGGCGCTTCACACGGTCTCCGCGAAGGAGCGCGTGCTCTTCGTCGTGGACAACGTTCCGGAAACGCCCCCGGGCCAGAGTCCGAGACCGCTCAAGACCTGGTGCCCGGCGCAGGGCCGGGTTGCGTTACTTGTCACCTCTCGCGTCCGGCGCTCCCTGGGCAACGAGGGTCTTCAGTCGCTCCCCGTGCCCACGCTCGCGCCGGACGCGTCCGTGGCCTTGCTCACACAAGGGGTGGATCGCTCCAGCCTGGGCGCCCAGGACTGGCACTTCATCGCGGACTGGGTCGGGCACCTCCCGCTGGCCTTGGAACTGCTGAACCGAGCGATGCATGCCAGCGCCATCACTCCGGCCGAGTTGTTCGAGAAGTCGCGGCACGTGGGCCCCACGTTGGAATTGGACCAGCAGATGGAGGCCCTGCGCCCGCACATTCCGGAAGGACAGCTACGGGGCGTCACCGAAGCGCTCTCCATCTCTTTCGAACGCCTCACCCCAGAGGCACAGCGGGCAGCCGAGTTCCTCGCGCACCTCTCACCCGCCCCTATTCCCATTGCGTTGCTCGACCTCATGAAGCCGCTCTTCACCCCGCCGGTCCGGAGCATGATAACGGTGCGCTCCTTCGTCACCGGAGCGACGGGGGGCCGGGTGCCCATGTTCGGAGCCATGCATCGGGTGCTCGCGGACTTCATCCGCAGCCGCTCGCAGAACTCTATGCTCATGATGGAGGCAGCGGGGACGGTGCTCGCGCGGTTCATGTCTCCTGCTCATTCCGAGAATCCGGAAGCGTGGCCCTTGCTGGAAGCCTTCGCTCCCCATGCGGAGTGGCTCTTCGAGCGATTGAAGGCTTCCTTGATGCCAGCGATCGGTGTGGACCTGGGTTCCAGGCTGGGGACCTTCCGGGCGATACGGGGGTGGGTGAGGCTGGCGGCGGAGCTCCGTCAAGCCGTCGCGGAGCGAGCCCGCGAGTCCCTGGGCGAGGAGCACCTCGCCACCCTGAGTGCGGATTGCGATCGCGCGGAGTCCTTGCGTCAACAAGGGCGCCCCCGGGAAGCGCGGGAGTTGCTGGAGAAAACGCTCCAAGCGCATCTGCGGCTCCTGGGGGAGGACCATCCCGGCACGCTCATCTTGATGAACAATCTTTCCCTGGCGCTGGCGGATTTGCATGACCCGGGTGCCCGGCCCCTCGCGGAGCACGTGCTCGAGGCGCGCCTACGGCTTTTGGGAGAGGAGCACCAGGACACCCTCCATGCGATGAACAACCTCGCCACCATCCTCTGGGACCTGGATGATGTGCAGGGCTCTAGAGCCTGGCATGAGCGTGTCCTGTCCATCCGGCAGCGTACGCTCGGAGAGACGCATCCTCTCACCTTGTTGTCGAAGACTGCCCTCGCTACCACGATTCGGAAGCAGGGTGATCTCGGCACCGCGCGGGCCATGCAGGAAGCCCTACTCGAGGCCTATCTCCGCGTCATGGGAAAGACGCACCCCGAGACGCTGGTCGCGATGAAGAACCTCGCGACCACCGCGTACTTCCAATCGGACCTCGCGAGGGCGCGCGAACTCCAGGAGGAGGCGCTGGTGCTCTCCAGTCAGGTACTCGGTGCGGAGCATCCCTCCACCCTCTCGTTGATGACGGATCTCGTCCATACACTCGAGGTGCAGAAAGACCAGAAGGGCACTCGCGAACTTCACGAGCGGATCCTGAGCCTCCGCCGTCAGAGGTTGGGTGAGCACCACCCCCAGACACGCGACGCATGGGCCGATTTCTCCTCGTTTCTGCGGGAGCAGCGGGACTTCAAGGCCCAGCAGGAACTCCATGAGGAAGGCGTTCGAGCCCTCGAGAAGGCCATTGGGCGACGGGCCCCCGACACGGTCTTCATGGCGTGGGGCCTCTTCGTCGCCTTGAATCTTCAGGACAAGACCGAGCAGGCTCAGCAGGTCCTCGACCAGTATCTCCGCTGGCTCCTGAAGGAGTCTCCGGCTTCGCTCGAAGATTCAACCCTCCAGCAGATCCGCGAGCAGCTCGTCAGGCTCTCGCGCGAAGTGCCGAAGTATCGCTGCTGACGGACAGCGGGAGTGCGAGCGGCGTGCTCCCCGCGACAGGGGGGCTGCTCCTCCAAGCAGGAACGGAGGAGGCGAGCGTGGCGCTCGAGGCAGCGGCCGGCAAGGAGCTGCAGAAGGAGTGGACGTCGCGAGTGGACTGGGCGCAACTTCTGAGGAAGACGTTCGACTTCGACGTGTTCGCCTGCGTGAGATGTGGAGACCGGCGGAGTGTGTTGGCGTACCGCTCGCCTCCGGATTTGGTCCAAATTTGGTCCGACAAGCACCGATTTGGTCCCCCAAGGCGATCCGCGTCTCCTCGTTAGGAGTGAGTTCGACTCAAGGCGGCGGGCAACCTCTATTGGACGCGGCGGGACTCGAACCCGCCGGTCGTCCATCTGCCTCGAATCAAGAGGGCCGCAGCCCCTCGAGATCCCTCACCAGCTCGGAGAAGAGGATGGGGTCGAGCGTCCCGAGCGGGTACGTGCCTTCCTTCCCCCAGGTGTTGGGCTTGCGCACCGTGACGGTGCCCAGTGTCTGCTCGGGCGACTCGGAGAGCATGCCCGTGTAGAGGCCGGGGTCGAGGTCCAGCTCGATCATGCGATCCGGACCGAGGTGCTTCTCCATCCAGCCCACCACGCCCCCGTCCTGCGGAGGACCCCGGCGCCAGCCGCGCGTCTCGAGCCCCAGCACCTTGCCGGTGTTCACCTTCAGCCCCTTCACGCGCACCAGCTCCGTGCCCGTGCGCTCTTCCGCCGTTGGCGTGTAGATGGGGCGGCCCAGCTGCGCGAACGGTTGCAGCAACTGGTAGTCCGCGAAGATCTGCCCCCACGCCCCCGCTTGAGCATCCAGCTCCAGCGCATGCGGAATCCCCACGCTCGCGTCATCGGCGAGCGCCCACGTGTCCTCGTTCACGTCCGCGAAGGTCCGGTCCTCGGCGACGCGGAAGGTGGCCGCCAGCTTTCCGTCCGCCGTGTAGCTGCCCCACACCAGGCGGCGCACCACGTGGATGAGCAGCGGGTGCTCGACGAAGAACTGACGGAACGTCTCCGCGCTCCAGCGGCGCCGGGCGCACATGGCCAGCTCCATGCGCAGCACCTGGAGGCCCGCGGCCGCCTTCGCGTCCTTCTTGAGCGCCTTCCACCGCTCCTCGGCCGCCTGGGCCTTCCCGGCGTCATCCTTCTTCGTGGGCTTGGGCAGATCCTTGAGCCGCGCCCCCGTGGCGTCCTTCACGAACGGTTTGAGCTGCTCGTCGAAGCCCACCGTGAAGGTGCGCTCGCCGAAGTCCAGCGGCAGCGAGCCGTTCTCGTCCAGCCCCAGGTCCGGCACGAGCCGGTCGGCGAGCTCGTCCCGGGTGAGGCCCCGGGCCTCGGCGATCTGTTCGATCTTCTCCCGCGCCTTCTCCTGGAGCCCCTTGAACTTCACCTTCTCGGCGATGCCGTTGAGGTAGATGAGCGTGACGTCGGTGCCGATGGTGGCGAGCACGTCCAGTCCCGTGACGGCGCGCGCGTGGGCCGCCTCCCCGGGCCACTGGCGGATGAGCGGCGCGAGCTTCCGCGCGGACTCGTCGTCACCCAGATGGCCGAGCGCCTGGAAGGCCCAGGCCTCCTTGCTCGGCGCCCCCGCCACCATCCACGCCTCGAAGAGGCCCCAGGCGAAGCGGGCGAGACTCGCCGGCTCACACGCGGCCTTCACCTGCGCCAGGCCGGCATAGGGCTCCTCGAGGGAGGAGATGGCCAGGCACATCCCGAGCGTCTCCACGGCCGCGACGGGCAGCTTCGCCGAGCGATCGGCGAGCAGCGGCCGGGGCAGGCCTCCCGGGGTGAAGAAGCCGGGCAGCCTCGGCAGCTTCTGGGGGAAGAGTTGCAGCGGATCGAACGCGAGCACCTGCGCGGCCGCCTCGCGCACCTGGGGCGAGACACGGCCGGCCACGTCGAGCACGGTGGCCTCGTGTCCGTTGCTGGCCAGCAGGCGCAGCGCGGCGCAGGCGGCGTCCCTGGCCTTGCCCTGTTTGCCGAGTGCGACGGGGAGCAGCCCGGCGGTGGCGTGCTCGGGGTGGCGGAGCAGCCAGGCGCGGGCGTGGTAACGGGCCTTCTTCGAGCCCACGAGGGCCTCGGCCACCTGCAAAGCGAGCCGCGAGGCGCCGAAGGGCAACAGCAGGCGGAACGACTCTCCTCCCTTCGCGTTGACGTTCAGGCGCAGGGAGGGGAGCACCGCGAGCCCGAGGTGCGCGGCGATGGCGGGCAGCCAGCCCTCGTCTCCCCATTGGGTGGGCACGAAGTGCGCGAGGTAGTGGTGGGCGAGCTCCTCGGGGGCGTACGCGAAGAAGCTCGCCCGGGGCTTCGCCGTCTCCGGGGGCAGGGTCTTGCGTACCCCCTCCCACTGCGCCGGGGTGTATTTCGAGTACTGCTCGCCGTATTCATATGGCCCCGTCTCCTGGGACCACGCCTCGCGCTCTCCCTCGCGCCACACCATGGCATCGGGAAGCGCGGGCGGCGTCACGTCCGCGAGGACGGGGAGGGTGGCGGGCTTGCCCGTCTTCCAGGGCGGATGGGCGAGCACGGGCGGGAGCTGGCTGGGACTCGCCTCGGGCACGTCGGGGCCGGCGGACCCCGCCTGGAGGCTGGTGACGAGCTTGCGCGCCTCCTCGGACAGCGCGGGCAGCTCGGCCCGCACGGCCTCGGGGGCGCGGCGCACGAGGGTGGTGAGCACCGTGCGCTGCGCCTCCGCTTCCTTGCCGCGCTGGGCGGCCCTGGGCACCAGCAGGCGCAGCGCGCGGCCGGGCCAACGCAGCGCCGCCTCGAGCGCGAAGGGCGTCACCTCCTTGTCGAGGTGATCGAGCAGGAGCGTCATCGCCTCGTCGGTGTTGAGAACGGAGACGAGCTCCGCCCAACCCCGCCGGCTCTCGGCGTTGGAGTACTGCAGGGTGTCCATGTTCCGCAGGAGCACCAACGCGTCCACGCCCACGCCGTCCAGCAGCGAGGGCAGGTAGTCCCGGGTGTAGTAGCCGCCGAGCAGGTACAGCCCCTGGAGGTGGGGCGCCACGAGCTCGAGGGTGGCGCGGTCCGAGATCGAGCAGAGGAAGAGATCGCTCTGCATGTCCGGCTGTGGGTTGTAGGCCTCGGCCTCGGCGCGGACCCAGGCCTTCTCCGTGGGGAAGAGGAAGGCGGCGCCGGCACGCTGCTCGGCGGTGGCCTGCTCCTGGAGGGCCGCGGCGGCGTCACGGGCGGCCGCGTAGCCCGCGTCATCGGTCTGGGTGGCGAGCAGGGCGCGCAGCCGGGGCAGCCCGCACAGCTCCCCCCGGAGCAGGCTGTTGAACCAGTCCGTCCCCGGGCCCTGTTTCACCTCGGAATTCGAGCCCGAGCCGTCGAGGTGCATCGCCAGCGACAGGAGTACGGCCCGCGTCGCATGGGCGGGCCCTCCCAGTGAGAACAGCAGGTCGACGGTGGCATCGATGTGGGGCGTCTTGTCGTTGTAGTTCGCCTTGTGCTGCATGAAGGCCAGGAGGATGGCGTCCTCCTCGGGAGTGCCGATGGCGGGCTCCGTCCCGTGCAACCGCGCCGCGAGGGCCCTCGTCTGCGCGCCGAACCTGCCCTTGTCGTGCCCGGGCCCCCCGCGGTTCGAGAACGTCTCGCGGGCCGAAGCCCAGGCCTTCTTCACGGAGACGAGGGGACGGACCGGAACCGCCAGCCCGCCTCGCCGCGGGTGCACACGCCGCATGAGCGACTCGCTCCAGGCGATGGGTGCGTCGGTGTTGGAAGGCACCGGTGCCGCTTTCCAGAACTTCTTCGAAGAGCCCTCGACGAACTCGAAACGCCGCATGCCTCTCTACCCTCCGGAGGGGGGCGACAGTAGCGCGCTCCCACTCCGGAAGTGGAGGCCGTTGTGGCCGCCGTCAGTCGTTGCGAGCGCCCGCGAGGATCCACGAGCGGATGCGGGTGAGCTGGCCGGGGTTGTTGTCGAAGTAGTCCGTGTTGCCCTGAGGCATCCTTCCGCCGCAGGCGGTACCGCTGATCTTCTTCACCAACAACGAGTCGTTGGGATCGTTCGGCACCACGCGCGTGGTTCCACCGCAGCCGGCGGGGTAGCTGCCGGTGCCAGCGGCGTTGACGAGGGAGGCGTAGGAGTTGCTCGCTCGCAGGTCCAGGCCTCGGGGGCTGCTATGGCAGTTCGTGCACTGCGCGTCCCAGATGGGCTGGATGTCCCGGGCGTACTGGGGGACGCCGACCTCCACGGCCAGCGTGCGCGTCACGGACTCGGTCCCATCGGAGACGGTGACCTGGAAGGTGTAGGTCGTGGCCGTGGTGAGCTCGGGCGAGAGCCACTGCGTCCCGGCGGCCGTCGGCGCCGTGAAGGTGCCCTGGCCCGCCACGCTCGTGCTCCAGGCGTAGGTGAGCGTGTCCCCATCCGGATCGGTCGCGCCGATGGAGAGGGTCACGTCACCCGCGATGGCCGGGGTGGCGACGGTGATGGCCGCGTCCACGGTGGGCGCGCGGTTGGGGGCGGCCACGTTGGCCACCGGCACATCCACCGAGGCCTGGGCCGAGCCTCCCTTTCCATCCGAGACCGTCACCTGCAGGGTGAACGTGGTGTTGGTGGCGATGGCGGGCGCCGTCCAGGTGCGGGTCGAGCCGGTCTCGCCGCCGAACGTCCCCGCCGGAGTCGCGGGGTTCAGCTGCGTCCAGGTATAGGTGAGCGCATCCCCATCCGGGTCGCTGGCGGTCACCGAGAGGCCGGTGTTCGAGCCCTCGTTGATGGAGGCCGGCGTGGCGAGCACCTGGGTGATGATGGGGGCGATGTTGGACGGCTGCGGATCCGGACCGTCATGACCCGGGAACCAGTCGCAGCCGGCGCCGCCCAGGCTCAACAGCATGATCGCGTACAACGACTTCTTCAGGGGAAAAGCGTGCATGAATCGTCCTCGTTCTCGGGCCCCCCTTGGGGGCGCCCGGACTTTCGACTATCGCACGCGATTCCCACAGTTCCGAGGGCTCAGCCCTGCGGCACGGACCAGCTCCCCGTCCACTCGGTGGGCTTGTCCGGGTGCAGCGAGGTGACCTTGTAGTTGCAGTGCTTCTCGCCGCTCGGGTCCGGGCTCCGGATGGTGTAGAGCGGAGAGAGGCGCGAGCCGCGCTCGGCACCGGCGTACTGCACGTCGTACTCCTTGCTGGTGGTGCTCGTGCTGGTGGTTTCTCCGCGCTCGGTCTTGCGCGTCGTGGTGCACTGGGCCTCGAACTTCACCCGCCAGGTGCCCTTCTCTCCCACGCGCGGCACCTTGAGCTCGGCGCGCATCATGTACTCGCCCGGCGGCAGCTCGTCGACGCTGGTGCCGAGGAACTCCTCGCAGTCGCGGCCCTGGCCCTTGCAGATACCGATGCTCTGTTCGTTGTACGGCTGCACGCCCTCGCGCACGTCCGACAGCAACGGCCCCACCAGGCCCTGCTCGAAGGACGTGAGCCCCGCCGAGCCGCCCGGTGACGCCGCAGACGTGGAGCAGTCCGCCGTACCCGCCGTGCCTCCGCCCTTGCACGCGATGAGCGCGCTCGCCGTGGCAACCAGGATGAATGATGTCCGCATGTTCCCCCCCTCGTGACGTCGTCGTTGAATGCCGGACGCTCTTAACACGACGGCACCCGGGGCGGGCTGTGAAGGAATTCACACGTGACCGCGCGTACTCACGTAGTGTGGCCGGCCACCCCGCACCAGGGGGGGACAGGGCCCTCGTGCGGGCCCGCTTTCCTCCACCAGGTACATCATCTCAGGAGAAAACGCATGGACGCTCCAGTGTCGTTCCGTCTCAACCCGAAGGGTCCAGCCGCCGCACGCTATGCCGCTGGCAAGGTCCCGATGACCACGCTCATCGAGGACTACATCCACGAGCGACTCGACATCGAGGGGGACTTCCGCGCCTTCATCCGCGAGCGGCACTCGGTGGCCGACTACAAGTTCGTCGCGGATCACTTCAAGTTCCTGCTCACCAACTTCCTGCCCGAGGTGCTCATCCACTCGCAGGAGCAGGACATCCGCATCGGCCGCGAGCACTACGATCGGGGCAACGACTTCTTCGGCTGGTTCCTCGGGCCGCGGATGATCTACACGTCGGGCTTCTTCACCTCGCCCAACCAGACGCTGGAGCAGGCGCAGGATCAGAAGATGAAGCTGGTCTGCGACAAGCTGCAGCTGCAGAAGGGCGAGCGCTACCTCGACATCGGCTGTGGCTGGGGCACGCTCGTGGCGACGGCCGCCAAGGACTACGGCGTGGACGCGACGGGCATCACCATCGCGGAGAAGGGCGCCGCGTACGGCACGGAGCAGATCCAGCGCATGGGGGTGAGCGAGCGCGCCCGCATCCTCACGCTGGACTACCGTGACATCCCCGCCGGCCCGTACGACAAGATCTCCTGCCTGGAGATGGCCGAGCACGTGGGCGTGCGCAAGTTCCAGGACTTCATGAAGCAGGTGTACGGGATGCTCGCCGACGACGGGCTCTTCTACCTGCAGATCGCCGGGCTGCGCGCCAAGAAGGGGACCCTGGGTTTCCACTTCGAGGACCTGGTCTGGGGCCTCTTCATGAACAAGTACATCTTCCCGGGCGCCGATGCCTCCATGCCGCTCTCCTTCGTGGTGAGCAACCTGGAGACCGCGGGCTTCGAGATCCACAGCGTGGAGAACGTGGGCATCCACTACTCGCTCACCATCTCGCGCTGGTACGACAACTGGATGGCCAACCGCGCCGACGTCGTGAAGACCTACGGCGAGTGGTGGTTCCGCCTCTGGCAGATGTTCCTCGGCTGGTCCGTGGAGATCGCCGCCCAGGGCGCGTCCACCTGCTTCCAGGTCGTCGCCAACAAGAACCTCGACGGCTTCAACCGCCTGCGGTGGATCGGCGCCACGAACCTGGGTGAGCGCGACCTGAAGTCCAAGTAGGACGTGGGCCGGGGAGCCCCGCCCTCAGAGGCGGGGATCCTCGCACTGCATGGGCAACTCGACGGTGAAGGTGGCGCCCTTGCCCTCGCCGTCGCTCTCACAGGTGAGGCTGCCGGCCATCTCGATGGCGGACAGCGCGCTGATGTGCAGCCCGAAGCCGTGGCCGTTCTTCCGGGTGGTGAAGCCTTGGGAGAAGAGGCGTCCCAGGTTCTCCGCGGGGATGCCCAGGCCATTGTCGGCCACCTGGATGCGCAGCCGGTCGTCGGGCGCGGGCGCCACGCGGATGGTGATGCGCTTGTCCGGCCTGCCGCTGTCGATCAGCGCGTGCCGCGCGTTGCTCAGCAGGTTGAGGATGATCTGCAGCAGCTTGTGCCGGTCCAGGAGGATGGGCGGCACGTCCGCGTACTCGCGGTGCACTTCAATCCCATGGCGGGAGAAGGAGACGGACTGCAGGCGCAGGGCGTCGTCGATGAGCCGCGTCACCGACATCAGCTCCACCATGCCGGCGAAGCGCGCGTGCTCCTGCTGCATGCTGACGATGGATTTGACGTGCTCGAGCCCCTCGGTGAGCGTCCGCTGCTCGTCCAGCAGGGCCTGCTGCTCCTCGGTGAGCTGGTCCGCCAGGGCGATGAGGTAGGCCGGGAGCTGCCGGCCGCGTGGATCCGTGGCGAGGAAGGTGCACAGGTCCGCGGAGTGCTCGCGCAGCAGCTCCGCGGAGCGCACGAGCCCGCTCACCCGGAGGTTGCGCAGCCGCTCGGTGACGAGGTTGGCCGAGACGTTGACGCTGTTGAGCGTGTTGCCCACGTTGTGCAGCAGGCCGGTGGCCACCTCGGCCATGCCCGCGTGGCGCGAGACATCCAACAGGCTGCGGTGCATCTCGCTGAGCTTGAGCTCGGACTCCTTGCGCTCGGTGATGTCCCGCCCGAAGAGGTTCACCCCCAGCGGCCGGCCATCCTCGCCGAAGACGGGGTTGTAGGAGATGTCGAGCACCTGCTGCGTCCGGTCCCCTCGCACATAGGAGTCCTCGTGCCTCACTCGCTGCCCGCGGAGCGCCTTCTCGAGGACCTGCCGGAAGCCCTCCTGGTGCTCCGGGGGGGCGTGGAGGAGGAAGGGCTCGCCCGGCACCGGCTCCAGCCCGTAGCGCTCACGGTAGGCGCGCCGCAGCGCCGAGTTGGCGAGGATGAGCCGCCCCTCCACGTCCACCGAGCACACATGGTCCTCGGTGTTCTCGATGAGGCTCTGCAGCTTGCGCTCGCTCTCGCGCAGGGTGCGCAGCGCCTGCTCGCGCGCCGCGTGGGCCTGGTTGCGCGCGGACGTGTGCAGCCAGCTCATCGCCCAGATGCTCATCATGCAGAGGGCGGCGCAGATGTCCACGATCCACAGGTTGCCCGCGTGGAGGGGCTCGGACGTGCGGGCGAGGAAGTGGATGGGGTGGATGAGGCCCACGAACAGGGCCACCGGCACGGTGAGGATGAACCCCAGCCGCGCCCCCATCAGGTACACCGACATCGCGGGCAGGAGCATGCTCGCGGCATGCGAGGCCGAGAAGGGCCGGGTGCTGGTGATGCAGGTGAACACGAATGCGGTGGCGATGGCCGAGCAGATGATCAGCGCGGAGAGCTCGTGGGAGGAGCGCCGCCGCAGCAGCACCAGCGCGGCCGTGTTCATGGACAGGGAGAAGAGCCCGATGGACGCGTGCATCAGCGGCTGGGGGCTGACGGGCAGCGCGAGCAGCACCACCAGATCCAGCAGCATCAACCCCAGGGCGATGCAGACCAGCAGGCGGCAGCGGATCAGATCCTCCGGGGCGGCCCGGCGCAGCGGCTTCGACAGGAAGACGTCCAGCCGCGAGAGGATCCACCCCCCCAGCCGCTGATTCCAACGCCCCTGTCCATGGGGCCTCGCGGACTCCGCGATCGTTTGTCCCGCCTGGATGGTGGAAGTGCTCGACATGACGAAGGTACGTCCCCCACGCCCGCGCTCCGCGAGCGGCCTGTCCACAACCATACACCGCCAGCGTGAAGGACTTCGCCACTCCGTTGCGGATACCCCATGGGGGCGTGCCTGCCTGGAGCGCATCCGGGGAGTCTGCTCCCCGAGGCGATCTGTTCCGCATCCAAACCTCCGGGGCAGGTCTTCCGTGCGAGATGCGCTCGCCTGCTCGATATTAGGGCGGTGATGGGGGGAGGTAGCCCGGGAGGGGCGTTGCACATGAGGCGTGAGAACGGCGCCGATCCGGGAGAGGTCGGGGCCGAACTGGAACTGGAGCGGAGACTCGGACTGGTGACACCAGCCGACAGTGTGCGCGGGATGTTCTTCCGCAGCGTGCTGGAGGTGATGTGGGCGCTGGGGGACGAGGCTTGCGTGGAGCACTGCGTCGAGGTGTGTGGGCGGCGGAAGTTCGCGGACTTCACGTGCTACCCGGCGAGCGACTTCCTGCGGCTGTTGTGGACGGCGGCGCGGTTGCTGGGCAACGGGTACGGAGACTTCCCGGGGGCGATGCGGGCGCTGGGGCGCCGGGCCGCCACGGACTTCTTCGCCTCGGCCACGGGCAGGCCGTTGCAGGCGCTGCTGGCGGGTCATCCGAAGAAGCTGCTGGACAGCCTGCCCATGGCCTACGCGGCGGGCGCGGCCAATGGGGGCCAGTGCGTGGTGGCGTGGGCGCAGTCGGGCAGCGCCCTGGTGCAGTTGGATCGGGACTTCCTCCCCCGCGCGTACGTGGAGGGGGCGCTGGTGGCGGCGCTCGAGGTGGTGGGCACGCGCGAGCCGCGGGTGTGGAGCCGGGTGCTGGGGCCGCTCTCCTGCGAGTACGTGTTGTCCTGGGGGTGAGCCGGGAGGAGCAGGTAGGATGGGGGCATGCAACTCGGTATCCCCCAGGCTCCCCGACGCGTTCCCCTCTCGAAGGTCCCCGGTGCCATGGCCCGGCTGGTGCGTGTGGCGCTCCTGGGGCTGGGGCTGATGGCGGTGCTCGGCGCGGGCGCGAGGGCCCTGGGCCGCTTCGTGGTGGAGGAGCAGGACTTCCTCTCGCGCGCCCAGGAGCTGGAGGGCCAGCTGGCGGCGTCGACGCTGCCCCCCCGGGGCGAGCGCGAGGGCGCCGAGGCCACGCTGGAGGTGCTCTACGCCGTGGGTGAGGTGCGGTACTCGGCCAGTGGAGTTCGCACGCATGCCGAGTACGCCGAGGGCCTGGGACCGGGGGCGCGCGTCCTGCTGCTGGTGGATCCGCTCGTGCCGGACAAGCCCCGGGAGGCGGGGTATGTGCGCGCGCGCGCGAAGACGCTGGGGCTGGTGCCCTGGGGCCTGGGACTTGGAGCGCTCGTGGGCGTGGGGCTCTTCGTGCGGGAGCTGCGGCGGACGCTGCGCGCGGAGCTGGAGCCGCTGCGCAAGGGGATGCTGGTGTGGCTGACCCCGGAGGGCCCGCTGCCGGAGTCGCGCCGGGAGGTGCTCTTCCCGGCCAGCTTCCGGAAGGAGGATCAGAAGCACACGGTGCGCGCGCGCCTGCGCTCGGGCCGGGCGCCGGTGCGCAATGGAGACAAGGTGCTGGCCGCGGTGCTGTCCTCGTTGCCCGGCGAGGCCCGGGTCATCGACGAGCAGTTGGCACGCTCCTTGGGGTGGATCCGCTGAGGGGGGCGAAAATTTGCGGGGGCAGGGGGGCCGTGACACACACCTGTAGCCCTCTTCGTCCTTGGAGGACCGACCATGCTCCCGCGCCTCGTCCTGCTCCTGGCTGTGCTGTCGCCGATCGCCACCCAGGCGAAACGGGATCCGGCCGAGACCGCCTACCAGGAGGCGCGTCGGTCCTACTACGCCCTTAAGGATGATGCCGCGCGGCGCAAGCTGCGCCACAACTGGCTCAACGTGGCGGCCCGGTTCGAGGCCGTGGCGAGCAACCATCCGAAGAGCCCTCGGGCCCCGGACGCGCTCTACACGGCCGCGGAGCTGCTCAGCGAGCTGAGCCGCATCTCCTTCGTCCCCGAGGATCAGCAGGCGGCCATCGCCGACTACACCCGCGTGGTGGAGTCCCACCCGAGGCACCGGCTGGCGGACGACGCGGCGCTGACGCTCGCGCGCATGTACTTCGAGCGGTTGGATCAGCCCGAGGCCGCGCGCCGCGTCATCACCGGCAGCCTCAAGGCCAACCCCAAAGGTGATCGCGTCCGGGACCTGAAGGCGCTGCTGGCCTCGCTGCCGCCGCCTCCCGCGCCCAAGACGCCGGCCCCTCCGCGCGAGAAGGCCCCGCCCGCCGTGGCCTCCACTCCGTCGTCCAAGCCGGCCTCCGAGCCGCTCCCGGTGATCCGTGTCGAGCTGTCCAAGTCGGCCGAGCCGCAGCCCGCGCCCGCGCAGCAGACCGTGGCCTCCGCGACGGCGGGGGAGCGGACGGGTGGCTCGCCGCTGATCGATGCCATTGGCCGGACGTCGAGGGAGCCCGCTTCCACGCAGCAGGCGCCGCAGCCGGGGCCCGCTCCGGAGCCGAAGCCGGCGGTGGTGGAGCCGGTGAAGGTGGCCGAGCAGCAGCCCGTGAAGCCGGCGGTGGTGGAGCCGGCGAAGGCGGCCGAGCAGCAGCCCGTGAAGCCGGCGGTGGTGGAGCCGGCGAAGGCGGCGGTGGTGGAGCCGGTGAAGGTGGCAGAGGAGCAGCCCGTGAAGCCGGCGGTGGAGCCGGTGAAGCCGGCCGTGGAGCCCTCGAAGACCGAGGTGCTCGCGTCGAACAAGCCCATCACCGCCCCGGTGGACGAGCATGTGGCGCAGGCCCGGCTCAAGGCGGTGGCCAAGGTGTCCGGCAAAGCCGAGCTGACGCTGGCGGAGCAGCTCGGGCTGAAGGTGCGCCGGGTAGTGATCGACGCGGGACACGGCGGGCATGACACGGGGGCGATCGGCCGCAAGGGGACGCAGGAGAAGGAAGTGACGCTGGCCATCGCGCAGAAGCTGGCGCGCGAGCTGCGCGATCGGGGCCTGGAGGTGATGCTCACCCGCGAGGGCGACCGCTACCTCAAGCTGGAGGAGCGCGCGCGCATGGCCAACGAGATGCGGGGCGATCTCTTCATCTCCATCCACTGCAACTCGGCGCCCACCTCGAAGCTGCGCGGCATCGAGACGTACACGCTCAACACGTCGGCGGACCGTTACTCCATCCGCCTGGCGGCGCGTGAGAACGCGTCCTCGGAGAAGGGCATCAGCGATCTGCAGTTCATCCTCGCGGACCTGGCCACCAAGGCCAACACCGAGGAGTCCACGCGGCTGGCCACCCGGGTGCAGAAGAACCTCGTGAGCCACCTGTCCAGCGGCTACAAGGGCGTGAGGGATCTGGGCACGAAGGAGGCGCTCTTCTACGTGCTACTGGGCGCGAAGATGCCGGCCATCCTCGTGGAGACGTCCTTCCTGTCCCACGCCGAGGAGGAGAGCCGTCTGGCCTCGGACAAGTACCAGGAGGACGTGGCCCAGGCCATCGCCCTGGGCGTGGAGGACTTCCTCGGCCGCCGTCAGCTGGCCAAGGTGCAGGTGGACTGAGATCGTCAAGAAGGGCCGAGCGCGCTCAATTGAGCACGCGGCGGGTCTCGCCCCGGTCCTGGGTGTCCGGGACGGGAGGCTGGCGGGCGATCTGCTCGCTGGCGGCCTGGAGCACCTTCTCCCGCGCGCTCTCGGGATCCCGGAAGAAGTGCGGCGTCCACAGCCGCACCAGCTTCCAGCCCTGGCCCTCCAGGATGGCCGTGCGGAACAGATCCCACTCCACGGGGTCCGCCGCCTTCGGGTAGCGCGTGCCATCGCACAGCACGCCCACCGTGACGTCCCCGGCGCGGCGGGGATGGTGCAGGGCCACGTCCACGCAGAAGCCGTCGTTGCCCCAGTGTACGTCCGAGGACACGCCGTGCGTCCGCGCCAGATCCGTCGCCAGGGCCCTCGCGAAGGCCGAGCCCGCTTCCGTCTCGCGCTCGTGCACCACCGGCTCCGGCCGCTCCCGTGTCTCCTCAGGCTGTCCGGACTCGCTCGCGTACTGCTCCGTGAGCCGCTCGGCGTATTGGAGATAGGCGAAGAGCAGCCAGCCTCCGTTCGGCTTGCGGCCCTGCTCCACTGGAGGCAGCGCCGAGTACACCTCGCGCGGGATGGACGTCACCAGGTGCACCTGCTGCCGCGCCCGCGTCACCAGCACGTTCAACCGCCGCCCTCCGCCCGCGCTCCCCAGCGGTCCGAAGCGCCGGTAGAAACGGCCCTTCGCGTCGGGACCGTACGTGGTGCTGATGATGATGTGATCCCGCTCGTCACCCTGGACGTTCTCCAGGTTCTTCACGAAGAGCCCCTCGAACGAGCCCTCGCCACGCCGCACCCGGGCCGCCGCCAGCTTCGCCGCGAAGTCCGCGTCCGCCGCCGCCAGTTCCTCCAGCACCTCGGTGATGGCATCGCGCTGCGTCAGGTTGAAGCACGCCACGCCGATGGACGGCGGCTCCGGCTGCGAGAGCAGCTCCTTCACCAGCGCTCCCACCGCTCGCGCCTCCACCACGTTCACCCGCTTCTCGTACAGGCCTCTCGCGTGGAGGAGCCGCAGCGGCGCGTGCTCCACCCGGTTGGACGGGTGCCCCGGAATGGCTTGCAGCCGCGAGTCATAGAAGTGCTCGTTGCTGAACCCGATGAGATCCGCGTTCTGTGAGCGGTAGTGCACGTCCAGGTAGCACTGATCGATCTCCAGGTTCAGCGCCGCGCCGAGCAGATCCTCCACCTCGGCCTGCTGATCCTCGAAGAGACCCTGCTCGTCCTCGGCGTCCAGCTCCTCCTGGCTCTGCACCACGGCGGACTCGAAGAAGCGCGTGGGCGGCAACTGCTTGGGATCTCCCGCGATGACCACCCGCTTCGCCCGCGTCAGCACCGGCAGTGCCTCCTCCAGCCGGCACTGCGAGGACTCGTCGAAGATGACCACGTCGAAGAGCTCCCGGCGGGGGAAGATCTGCGCCACCGTCTGGGGGCTCGCCATCCACACCGGCCGCATGTCGAAGAGGGGATCGCCTCCCTCGACGCTCGCACCCGCGGCGATGACCTGTCGCACCCGAAGTGCTCGCTCGCCCCGCAGCAGCAGACGGCGGCGCAGCTCCGCGCCCATTCCGTTGAGCCGTCCTCCCGTGGCGGCCAGCAGCCGCTCGCGCTGGCACTCCGTCCAGCGGTGGAGGATGACGTCTCGCACGAGCTCTCGCTTGCGTGCCTCCAGGGCCCGGTAGCGCGTCTGGCTCGCGTGCAGGCGGTCCGCGTCGATGTGCTGGAGCACCGGGCTCTCCTTCACCCGGGCGGACACCTCGGCGGCCAGCACCGCCTTGCGCACCGCGCGCCAGCCGTTCTCCGCGTCCGCTACGGCCAGGGCCAGCTTCTCGGCCGCCATGCCGAGCGCCGGAGGCAGCCCCGTCACCAGGGTCTGGATTCGCAGCAGCCCCTCCACGCTCGACAGCCGCGCCGCGAGGGCCGAGACGAGCGGCTGCATCTGCTCGCCCGAGCGCAGGGCCCGGCTCCGGGCCACGCGCCACTCGGAGGAGAAGAGGCCCACCTCGGCCAGCCGGGACTCCAGCCGGACCACGGCCTCGCTCCGGGCGGCGGACTGGCGCAGGCCCGCGAGCAGGCGCGCCCGCGCCGCGTCGTCGGACTTCAAGGCCTCCCGGACCGCCTGCCGGCACGAGGCGAACACCGGCCGCTCCAGCTGCAACAACACCTCGAAGAGCGCGGCATGGGTCCTCAGTCCGCGGGCGAGCGCCTCATCCGCGAGGGGCCCGGTGGGACCGGGGGCGAGGACCGAGTGATGGAACTCGGTGAGCAGGAGCCGCGCGCGCACACCCGTGAGGAAGCGGGAGACGCGCTCGGCGGTCTCGGCCCCCACGGCGAGCCCGAAGCGCCGGAGCACCTCGGCGGCCTTCGCCCGGCGGGTGAAGAAGAAGAGGAAGCGGTACCACTTGCGAGCCACCAGCAGCCAGGACGCCAGGAACGCCAGGGACTGCCCCAGGGCACTCAACCCCTGCGGCTCCGAGCGGTGCACCAGGGCCAGCTCCGTGTCCAGCGGGCCCTCGTTCAACACCTGTACCTGCGGCGCCAGGCCCTCGAGCTGCGTCTTCGTCGCCTGCACGGCCTCGGACATGGAGGAGGCCCAGCGCGCCAGCCACTCGGGACGCGCCTCGCTCAGCACGCGCTCCAGCTTGTCGGCGAGCTCGGCTCGCGCCCGGCCCTCGGCGGCCACGTCTCCCGTGGGTGAGAAGGCGGGGACATCGGGCGAGGCCTGGGCATCCGCTTCACGCGCGGCCTCCAGGGCGGACGCCATGCGCTCGCGGTACGTGGCGAGCGGCGTGGACAGGTAGTCCTTCAGCTCGGCCCCGAGCGAGGTGCGCCAGGGGTTGTCCGGGTAGCCCTCCTTGCCAGCGCGCTCCAGCACCTCGCGAACCTCGCGCTCGTGGGGACGGGACTCGGCCAGACGGAAGGCACCAAGGGACTCGGTCGCACGGGCCAGCGACTCCGGGGCCTCCTGGCCGAACCACTGGCCCACCAGCTCGTGGAAGGAGGGCTCGGTGCCTCCAGCGGGGCGCTCGGAGAGGGCGCGCTCGGCGGAGGACAGCTCGTCGTGGAGCGCCTGCATCTCGGTGTCCACGCGGGCCAGCTCGGCCTTGGCGGCGGGGTTGACCTTGGACTCGGTGAGGTTGTCGAGCTGCTCGCGGATGCCGAGGTACAGCTCGCGCTGATCCCGCTGCGCGTCGTGCACCACGGCGCACAGGGAGCCGAGGCCCAGGTACTCCAGCCGATGCTTCACCACATCGAGCGCGGTGCGCTTGTCGCAGACGAGCAGGACGCGCTCTCCGCGCGCGAGGTGGTCTCCGATGGCGTTGGCGATGGTCTGCGACTTGCCGGTGCCGGGAGGCCCGTGGACGACGAGGCCCCGGCTGCTGCGCGCGAGCCGCACCGCGCGTGACTGGCAGGGGTCCGCATGAGAGACGAGCCGGTCCTCGCCCGCGCGCCAGGTGCCCTGGGCCGTGGCGTCCTTCCTGGGCGAGCCCTGGGCGCCGAGGGAGACGCCCACGCGCAGGAAGCTCTCGATGGGGCCCCGGACGGGCTCGCCGTCCACGAGGGCCCGCATGTCATCCACGAGGCTCTGGTTGGACAGGGGATAGAGGCCGAGCACGGCGCACGGGAGGATGGCGGTCCCCGCCGTGGTCTCGTCCTCGGAGCGTGGGGTGGGGGAGAGGGGCGTCTCCGCGGAGAAGGGCGCGGGGGCGGGCAGCTCGAGGGCGCTGGCCACGGCGGCGGAGAGCTCGTTGAGCTCACGCCAGGGATCCTGGCCCGACTCGTCGGCGAACAGCTCCCCGAGGCGCTTGCCGGTCTGCCGCTCGACCCAGGCGATGAGGGCGGTGTTGGGCATGACGCGATCCGCGCCATCGGCGGCGGACTCGAGCTCGAGGCCCGGTGTGCGGCCCTTCTTGAGGGTGAGGCGCACGGGGATGAAGGCGATGGGCGCCAGGACGCGCTTGGTGCTGTTGAAGCCGCGCGAGTCCTGGGTGTTCGGGGGCAGGTGGAGCAGGGGGAAGCCCACGTGGAGCACCTGGGCGCCGGTGTCCTGCTCGAAGGTGCGGGCATCCTCGGCGATGGTGTTCAGCTTGCGCAGCAGGGTCTGCCGCTCGTCGTCCTCGCGCTTGGAGGGGGAGTCCGTGGCGTCCTTGGAGGCGCTCGGGGTGCGCACGGAGAGCTTCACCGTGGCCTTGTCCCCGAGGAGCCCGGCGAGGACGGAGTGGGGCGAGGTGCCATCCAGCCGGCTCAGCAGCGTGAGGTCCACGCGCTGGCGGCTGTTGTGGGGACGGCAGTTGATGCTCGGGCCCGACGCGAGCGAGGCGTACAGGCGATCGAGCATCTTCTCGAGGAAACGGCTGCGGGGCTCCGAAGACAGGGCTCACCTCCTGGGACGGAGGCACTTCCTATCACAACGGCAAGCGGTCTCCCGGCGGGAGCGCTCTCGCCGGAAGCCTCCGGTGGCGGGTTCGATTCCTGCCATCATCTCCGTGAGCACGGCCAGCGCGAGCCGTGCCGAGCCTCAAGGGGTAGCGCGCCCGCCAATCTCCGGGAAGCGCTCGTAGGCCCTTTTAAGCGCGTCCAGGTGGGCGGGGTTGTCCAGGTCGAGCGGCGCATCGGTGAGCTGCACGACCCACCCGCCCGTTGCGGTACGCCGCGCCCGTGAGAGCAGCTCGGCGTCGCGGAGCGGGTCCGGGAAGCCGATGATCCGTGCAGCGGCGTCTGACCAGTAGTTCAGCCACCCAAGGCGATGCGGAATCTCTGGCAAGCGCATGGCACCAGGAGATCTGATCACCGGCAGGCCACGGGGAGGCGGCTCCAGGTCGTCTGGCCGATTCTTCGTCTGGCGTGCAATGTCCACCCCCGCGCTGAACGGCGTCGCGTGCCCCCAGAACGCGCGTGCTTCCTCCGCCACAGCCTCTAGCAAAGCCGCCGCGGCCGCGATGCCCTCCGCGGACAGAGGCACTGACACATGGAATTCAAACTGTGCCCGACCGCCAGGGGAAATCGCCGCCGGTTTCCCCCATCCCATGACGCTCACTCGGAGGTTGTCATCGATGCTGCGCAGAGTCGGAAATTCCCCGCGCTTACTCTCACGGGCAACAAGTGCATCACGATCCTGTAACGGGACAAGTTGTCCCTCGTCAGAAATCATGAGCCCGATGCACAAGCCAGGAACTGCGCTTTCCATTCCATGAACAACAGCCAAAGGACGGCCATCATCGACCGTAAGCGCAGGCGCGTAGACGATCATGGTCATCTGGTCTTTTCGTGTGGCGGACATTTCAGCACCAATCCATGAGGACGATAATGCCCTGGAGTTGCGGTTCCTCGATTTCCAGCATGGCCTTGTGCGTTGCGCTTCGCACACCGACCCGGAAGTCAAATCCACATGCCCTCGCAAGCTCACGCTCGATCAAGAAATCATGCACATTTTTTTTGATCACAATGTTTTGAAGTTCTAGCGGGTACGAACCGAAGTTGTCAGTCTTCACCTCCCAAAGCACGCCCGCGACAACCTGCAACGCGTCGAAAGCCTTGCCGTTCACCAGCGCGTTGGCCCCACGGTAGGCGTTGAACGGAATCCCGTCAGCACACTGATTGTGCAGCCTATTTCCACCCTTGGGCGGCACCCGTTGGGGCTTGCACTCCGGGCGGCGCTCTCGCTCCGTGACTTCGGTTGGCCCCACGGGAGGAAAATCCGGTCCTTTGGGCTCCGGCTTGGGCCTTTTCTTCGGCGAGGGCTTCGGCGGGGCGGGCTTTGTGTCAGGCACGGGCCTCGTTTCTGGCGCGGGCCTCGTTTCTGGCGCGGGCCTCCCTTTCTTGGGATCGCCCCAGCTCAGCTCATACGCATCCAGGGCCTCTTTGATGGCGAATCCCACCACCACCACGCCTGCGACGATCACTGCTCCCACGATGATCTCCGGCGCCGCCAAGACACAGAGTCCGACGCCCACTGCCGCACCTGCGGAGGCGACGGCGCATCTGCCCGTGATGTCCCGAAACCGAACCCGGTCATGGTCGAGGGCATGAAAGCACCGCTCCGCCAGCACGGGCCAGGGCTCAGAAGCTTCGCGGACGGCACACTGCCCTCCGTCCGTCCAGGGCAGCTTCGCCGCTCGCTGGAGATTGGCGAGCCTTGGGTCTTGGGCCGCTGGCTCTCTTGGGCTTGGGGGGGTCGTCGTACAGGCTGAGAGAAAGAGCAGAAGTGCGAAGCACGCTCGGAGACACATGGCCGGGTCCTCCATTGGAGCTAGGACCTGGCGGGTCCTGGTGGGGCCGGTCGGAGCATGAAAGCGCGCCCCGGCAGCCACGAACGAGCGCGCCAAGCTCATGACAGGGGGCTGGGGTGCAGCAGCCGCAGCTCGGGCCAGGGCGAGCGCCAGCGCAGCGGGCAGCTCATGGTACGACTCGGTCTCTGGAAGAACGGAATGACCGCCGAGCGGTCACTTCGCAGTTGTTGCCGTAGACGGACATGCCGCTGAACTGCCGGTAGTTGAAGATGCCGCCGTCGCGCACGATGCCCACGTCGCTGCCGCGCGAGCCGCCGCCGTAGGCCCAGCCCGCCGGGTGCCGGGTCTGGAACACCGCTGATTCTCGGCACCTGACCCTCAACGCGGGCTTCCCGGCAGCTCGCGCGCCTGCCGTGCCTGTCGCGCGGCCTGAAGGGTGTTCGCGAGCAGCATCGTGATGGTCATCGGGCCCACGCCGCCGGGCACGGGCGTGATGGCCTCGGCCTTCGGATGGATGGCGTCGAAGTCCACGTCTCCCACCATCCGGTAACCGCGAGGGGAGGATTCGTCGGGGACGCGGTTCTGCCCCACGTCGATGACGACGACGCCGGGCTTCACCATGTCGGCGGTGATGAGGTTCTGCTTGCCCACCGCGACGATGAGGATGTCCGCCTGCCTCGTGTACGAGGCGAGGTCCGGCGTGTGCCGGTGCGTGAGCGTCACCGTGGCATCGGGCCCGGGGGCCATCAGCAGCGAGGCCAGCGGCTTGCTGACGATGAGGCTGCGCCCCACGATGACGACGTGCTTGCCCCGGGTGGGGATGCCCTCCCGGCGGAGCATCTCCATGATGCCGGCCGGGGTACAGGGCACGAAGGCCCGGGGGTCGCCCACGAAGGCCAGCCCGGCGTTCATCGGGTGGAAGCCGTCCACGTCCTTGTCCGGGTGGATGTGCTCCAGCACGGCCTTGTAGGGCAGATGGGCCGGGAGCGGGAGCTGCACGAGGATGCCGTGCACCGCCGGGTCGGCGTTCAGCCGGTCGATGACCGCGAACAGCTCCTCCTCGGACACGTCCTCCGGCAGGTTGAGCGTCTGGCCCTTCATGCCGAGGGCCTCGCACGCCCGCGTCTTGCTCGCCACGTAGGCCTGGCTCGCGGGGTTGTTGCCCACCAGCACCACGGAGAGCCCTGGCGTCACCCCGGAGGCCCGGAGCTCCGCCACCTGCTTCGCCAACTCCTCCCGCATCACCCGGCTGATTTCAGTTCCGTCAATGATCCGCGCCATGCGCCCGCTCCTTACGCCAGATTCCCGGGCGTTGCCGCACCGTTTTTCCAGGAACCCTTTCGGGGTGTTGACCCGTCTCGGAAGCCCAGAAATCCCACCGGGTTGCCCGGAATTCATCTCCACGGGTCTCAGGGAATGTGCTCGTGAATGGAGCAGGGGAGAACCGTACGATGAATCGCACCTGGAATCGGATTGTCGCAGTGGGGATGTGTCTGGGCCTGGCGGCGTGTGGGGCGGACCCGGAGAACCCGGGGACGAGCCCCGACGCGGGGACCTCGAACGCGGGCGCCTGCACGCTGACGGCGAACACCGCGGAGACGTCCACGGTCAGCCCCTCGGGGTGCCCTCTCCTCACGCGCGACACCAGCGCGTGCGAGGCCGAGCGCAAGGCCCAGGGGCTCTCGGGCTACTGGCTCCAGTTCTCCTGCCGCGTCTCGCTCTCGTCCACGACGACGAACGGCCTGAAGATGGTGCGGGCGCAGGCGGACGGCCAGCCGGACTACAAGAGCTTCTACTTCTCCACGACGAACGCCTGCTACGAGACGTACTCGGGCGCCATCCGCAACCCCAACTCGATTGTGGCGCAGCGCTACACCATCGACTTCCCCGTCGTGCAGAGCATGCTGTCCCAGGCCATGCGGGGTGCCATCGTCGGGCTCGCGCTCAACGGTGTGCCCATCTTCGGCAACTTCGCGGCGCCCGGCGATGACATCTTCACGGAGGCGAAGACGTTCGACCGGTGCGGCGCCCATCCGCAGAACACGGGCGTCTACCACTACCACTCGGAGCCCTACGCGCTCTCCTACGACGACGCGCGTTTCATCGGCGTCATGCGCGACGGCTACCCCATCTACGGGAGGAAGGACGCGGACGGCAGCGCCCCGGTGCTGGACTCGGTGGGCGGCCACACCGGCCTCACCGCGGACAGCCCGGAGACGCCCGTCTACCACTACCACGTCCACGAGCAGACCAGCACGAGCAGCGGGACGCTGGGCCAGAAGCAGTGGTTCCTCACGACGGGCACCTACCGGGGCGAGCCCGGCGGGTGCGTCGGGTGCAACTGACGGCCTGGCTCAGGAGTCGTAGCCGTGGTGCCCGTCGAGCACGATGGCGCCGACGGGCTGCCCGGTCAGTTGGGCGTCACGCAGGAGCAGGTGCTGGCCTGGGTGTAGCAGGCGTTGCTCGAGCCGGCGGCCACCACGGAGTAGCAGTACGGCCGGCCCGGGAGGACCTCGGTATCCGTCCAGGTGGTGCCGGTGACGGTGGCCTTGAGCGCCTTGCCGAAGTTGCAGCCGGCGTGGCCCTCGGTCTTCAGCACCCAGTACTTCGCGGCGTTGGTGACGCCCGTCCAGGAGAGCGCCACCTGGCGGGTGCCGGGGGTGAGCGTGACGGAGGGCGTCGCGGTGGGGCCGGCCGAGCAGCCACCGTTCTGCGGCGCCGGCGTGGCGCAGGCGATGTTGTGCCGGTTGAAGGCGTTGTAGATGGCCGTCATGTGCGGCGTGCCATCGGCGAGGTTGCCGTTGTCGTCGTCGGCGGCGAGCCACTGCATGTAGCCGTTGGTGGAGCCGCAGCCGCTGGAGGTCTTCGCGGTGCAGTCACAGGCGTGCCACGAGCCGACGTTGCCGCTGCCCTGGTAGAAGAGCTTGTTGCCGACGATGAACGCCGTGTTCGCGTCGTAGTTGAACGGCGCGGCGCGCAAGTCGCGGGCCACCAGGTCCCACGCGGCCTGGCGGGTGGGCGCGGCGGCGCAGTGCGTTTGGCGGCCGCACAGGCCCGTCGAGGTGGTGCACCGGACGCAGACGTGGTTCTGCGGCGTGTCCGGGGTGTTGTCCGAGTGCTGGGCCCAGTCCGCGTCGCGCACGCCCGAGCAGTTGAGATCGCAGTGCGCCGCGCCCGACTGCGCCTCGTTCTGGTTGTAGCCCGTCCCATCCGCCGTCAGGCCGCAGCCCCTGTTGCTGGTGGCGAAGAAGCCGTGGCCCACGCAGGACGTCTGCAGCCGGTAGATGGCCGCGATGTCCGCGTACCCCTCGCTGGAGGCGCTCAGCGTGCCGTTGGCATCGTTGTCATCCATGCCATGGCCCCACTCGTGATCGAACACCGCGCCGATCTCCCCGGTGTTCCGGCAGCCGCCGCCGCTCCGGTAGAAGTTGACCGTCCCCGCGCTCCAGTAGGCGTTGCAGGTGCTGGCGATGTTGACGTTGGCGGTGAGCTTCGCGTTGACCCAGGTGTTGCTAGGGAGCCAGCCGCGCGCCTGCTCCGCCAGCTTGTTCAGCTCGTAGAACGCGGCGCGGGCCGCCGGGGTGTTGCCCGCGGAGCCGCCTCCCGTGGTGCAGTCGTGCTGGCCGTTGGTGCCGCCCAGGTTGATGTCGCCCGTGGTGGAGGCGTTGCTGACGGTGCCGCACCGATCGCTGATGCCGATGTACTTGCCGCTCAGCGTGGTGGTGACGGTTCCGGAGGTGTAGCTGAAGACACCGGCGCCGTTGGTGAAGTTGTTGGGGCTCACCAGGCCGGTGTTGGCCCACGGCATGGGGTAGTTGGCCTGCATCGAGCCGCACGTCCCGTCGGTCGGGCAGATCTCCGTGTTGGTCAGCGGGTAGACGCCGCCGGTGATGGACGCGTCGAGGTACTGGTTCTTGTCCTCAAGGGCGATCACCTCACCTTTGTGGGCGTCGACGAGCACCTCCCAGGTGGCGTCGTCCCCCTCGTCCTGGAAGCCGAACGCCCAGACGAGCTTGTGGCCGTATCCCTCTCCCTCGGAGGTGGGCACCACCTCGAGGCTCGCGTCCTTCCAGATGGCCTTGGGGCTGTGGGCCAGACCGGCGCGGGCCAGGCCCCGCTCCAGCGCCTGATCCGCGGCCACGAGCGGCAGGGTGCGGATCTTCACGTCCGCCCAGCCCTCGGTGCCGATGAGCACCAGGTTGCCATGGCTGAGGGTGGCCGCCAGCCGGCCCTCGCGCACGGGGATGCCCTGGATCTGCTGCGGGATGTGGACCTGCCAGAGGTGCTCGGTGACCTGCGTGACGCGCGGCTCGCCGAGCTGCGACGGATCGATGCCCAGCACCTCCGCGTGGTCACGGGCGAACCGGACGACGAGCTCGCCCACCACGGACTCGTCCACCGTGGACACCGCGCGGCCGAGGTTCTGGCCCACGCCGCTCAGCGTCACCCGGTTGTCCATCCCGTTGCCCGGGATCATCGGGATGCGCGCATGGATGCCGGAGACCGCTCCCGAGCGCGGCTCGAGGTAGACGTTGATGTCCTTCCCGTAGCGCTGCATGAAGTCGCTCAACGCCCGCTCCCTCGCGGGGTTCAGCTTCCCCTTCGCCCGGGCCTCGCGCAGCTCGACGTTGTTCGAGCTGATGGAGAGCTCGGAGTTGAAGAAGGCCTGACGGGCCACGGCGCTGCGCGACGCTCCGTGCTCGGGATGGATGGCCCAGCTCGCGCCAGAGCTCAGGACGGTGGCGAGCGTCGCGACGCCCAGGAATCGCTTCATGTCACACCTCGTGGATTGATCTGCCGGGGGGTATCTGGATTCGCTCGTCCCTCTCGTCGTACTGAGAGACCCGGACGGCCCGTGAATCCTGCTCTATCCAGGAGTGTCTTTTCTAGAGGGTCATGAGAAATAACGATGGAAGGCTCAACGAGGTTTCATGAGATCGCCAAGCTTCAACGCTCCTGGATTCCTGACGCGGCACGCGGTGGCCGTGGGCGTGCTCGGGACGTTCCTGCTGAGCCTCGTGCTGCGGCTGCTGTTCCTCGAGGCGTCGATGGATCGGAACTGGCCGTTCTCCATCTTCTTCTACGGGGACTCGCGCTTCTTCCATGCCTATGCGCTCGATTGGGCACGCGGGCGGCCCGCGCAGGCATCGCTCCCGTACCACCCGCCGTTGTTTCCCTGGACGCTCGGGCTGCTGTACCAGCTCCTGGGTGAGCCGCGAGGTAGTGCCTGGCCCTACAAGCTGAGCCTGGCGCTGTTGAACTCGGCCACGGTGGCCTTCACCGGGTGGTGGTGGCGCCGGGTGCTCGGGGTGGGGTGGAGCCTGCTGGCCGCGGGGCTCTTCTCGGCCAGCTTCGGGTGGCTGGTGCTCTCGACGACGTACAGCAACGAGGTGCTGTACGTGCTCTTCCTGTCGGCCACGTGCTGGCTGATGCTCGAGCACCGGAGCGGGCCGTCGTGGAAGGGCGCGGTGCTCCTGGGCGCGGTGATGGGGCTGGGCGCGCTCACCCGGGCCGAGCACCTGCACCTGTGGCCCTTCCTGCTCGTCTACGCCTGGCTCCACCGGGAGCGGGGCGCCCCGGTGCGCGCGCAGCTCGTGCGGTGGGCGGGGGCGGTGGGGGTGTCCCTGGTGGTGCTCGCGCCCTGGGCGCTGCACAACGCGCGCGTGCTCCAAGAGCTCAACGCGCGCACGCCGGAGCTCGAGCCGTTGCCGGTGGTGGCCCCCGTCACCGTCTATGGCCCCATCAACTTCGCCATGGCCAACCACGCCGGAGCCACGGGCGGTTTCACGCCGGACCTGGTCAACCGGCTCGGCCAGGACGGCCGGCTGGACGCGGCCAATCCCTCCCAGCGCCACCTGCTGCTGCACGGCTATGCGGAAGGGCTGCGGTGGATGGGCGAGCACCCCGCCGGCGCGGTCCGCCTGCTGGCCGCCAAGCTGGGACGTTGGCTGGACGGCTTGAGCCTGGGGTATGGCGCCTCCAACCTGCCCGGAGGGCTCGAGGGGGCCCGCGCGCCGGTGGATGTCTTCGTCCCGGAGAGCACCTGGTTGAAGTGGCCGCTCGCGCTGCTGTTGCTGCTGGGGGCGGGGCTCTCGTTGCGCGCGCCGCACCGGGCCTTCAGCCTGTTCACCCTGGTGCTGTTGCACCGCGCGCTCATCACCCTGGCCTTCTTCGGGTACACGCGCGGCATGCTGGTCCTCTTTCCCGTGCTGGTGCCGCTGCTCCTGCTGCCCCTGAAGGTGTTCGCCGACAGCCGCCCCTCCCTGGCCGGGAGACTTCCGGTGCTCGCCTCGTGCGCCCTGCTGCTGCTGTGGCTCGAGGCCGGGACGCTCGCCCTGCGCGGTCCCCGCGACTTCATGGCGAGCGGCAGTACCGACCAGATGAGCGGCAAGCTCATCCAAGATGATTGGGTACGGCTCTGGCCGAAGCGCTAGAACCTCCTCCATGAGCGTTCCGCCCATCCCGCAGCCACCCGCGCCCTCTCATCGCGAGGCCCTCGGCTCGCTTCCGGAGCTCCGCCCCGGTGATCCCCAGGACCGGCTGGCCCGCGCCCGTGAATACCTCCGCGACGCCCACGCCCGCGTCGAGGCCTTCCACCGCGAGGGGGCCGCCGGACTCTCCACCTGCCGCCTCCTCTCCGCCGCCACGGACCGGCTCGTCCAGGGGCTCTTCTCCGAGCTTTCCGCCGAGCTCCATGCCCCTCCGGGCCTCGCCCTCGTCGCGCTCGGCTCCTACGGGCGCCGCGAGCTGTCTCCCCACTCGGACCTGGATCTGCTCCTCCTGCGCGGCCCCGGCGTCTCCGAGGAGGCCACCGCCCCCCTGGCCCGCGCGTTCCCCACGCTCCTGTGGGATCTCAAGCGCGCCGTCGGCTGGAGCGCTCGCGGCCCCGACGAGTGCGCCCGCGCCGCCGAGTCCGACCACACCATCCGCACCGCGCTGCTCGACTCGCGCTTCGTCACCGGCGATGCCGCCGTCTTCCGCCACCTCGCCGAGGACGTCCTCCCCGAGCTCCTCACCCACCGCGCCGACGCCTACATCCAGGACAAGGTCCAGGAGCTCCGCGCCCGCCGCGAGCGCTTCGGCGACTCCGTCTTCCTCCTCGAGCCCAACCTCAAGCAGGGCAATGGCGGGCTGAGAGATCTGGAGACCGCCCTGTGGATCGCCCGCGTCCGCTTCCGCACGCGCGGCCTCACCGGTCTGCTCCAGCAGTCCATTCTTCCTGGCTCACAGGTGGCGCGCCTCAAGGCCGCCCGCGACTTCCTCCTGCGCATCCGCCACCAGCTCCACTTCCTGCGCGGACGCAAGGAGGACCGGCTCACCTTCGATCTCCAGGAGGAGGTGGCGCGCTTCCTCGGCTACCAGCAGGGCCCCGTGCTGCCCGTCGAGGCCTTCATGCGCGACTACTACCTGTCCGCCCATGCCCTGCGTCAGGCCGCCGACGCGCTCATCGCTCGCTGCGAGGAGCTCAGCACCGCCCGGAAGATCTCCCTCTTCCCCGAGCGCCGGATCGGCGCCTTCAAGGTGTTCCGCGGCAAGCTCACCGTGTCGGACCCGGGCCTCTTCACCCGCGAGCCCGCCACCGTCCTCGACTTCTTCCGCACCGCCGAGGAGCAGGGGCTGCCCCTCTACTCGTGGGCCCGCGAGCAGGCCGTGCAGGCCCTGCCCGCGCTCGAGGCCGCCCGCGCCACCCCCGCCGTCACCTCCGCCTTCAAGGCCCTCTTCGCCCGGCCCGGCACTCGCGGCGAGCTCCTCTTCGCCCTGCACGATGCCGGCGTGCTCGGCGCCGTCGTGCCCGAGTTCGGCCGCGTCACCGCCCACCACCAGCACGACCTGTACCATGTGTACACCGTCGACGTTCACACCCTCTTCGCCGTGCGCCGCCTCCAGTGCCTGCGCGCCGGAGATCTCGTCACGCAGGAGCCCGAGCTCTCCCGCGAGATGCGCGACCTGAAGGATCCCCTCCCGCTCTACCTCGGCATGCTCCTGCACGACGCGGGGAAGGGGATGGGTGGAGATCATTCGGAGAAGGGCCGCCTGCTCATGGTGGCCCTCGGCGAGCGGCTGGGCCTGACGCCCCGTCAGCGCGAGGTGGCCGAGTTCCTCGTGAAGGAACACCTGGCGATGAGCCACACCGCCCAGCGCCGCGACCTGAGTGATCCCGCCCTCATCGCCGACTTCGCCCGCAGGGTGGGCGACGTGGAGAAGCTCACCTGTCTCTACCTCCTCACCTGGGCGGACATCTGCTCGGTGGGGCCGCGCATGTGGACGGGCTGGAAGGCACAGCTGCTGCGCGAGCTGTATGACAAGGCCCGGGCCCACCTCGTGGGCTCGGTGGCTCCGCGAGGGGAGGGTTCCGCCGAGCACCTGCGCGAGCGCTTCCACGCGCGTTGGGCCCGCGTCCTCGGCGAGCCCCGGGCGCGCGAGCTGGGTCAGGTGCTCCCCGAGCGGTACTTCCTCGGGACGGATCCCTCGCGCGCCACGCTCCATGGGCGGCTGCTCGCGTGCGCCCGGAAGCGCCCCCTCGCCGCCGCCCTGCGCCACCACCCCGACGCCGGTTACAGCGAGCTGTCCTTCGCCGTCCAGGACAGGCCCGGTCTGCTCGCGCTGCTCGCGGGCGTGCTCTCCGCCCACCGCATCGACATCCTCTCGGCGCGCATCATCTCCACGTCGGATGGGCTCGCGCTGGACGTCTTCGATGTGCGGCCCCCGCATGGGTTGTTGCTCGAACGCTCCCGCTGGCGCATGGCCCGGACGGATCTCCTGCGCGTGCTCTCCGGCGGAACCACCATCGAGGACGTGCTGCGCCGGCGCCGCTCCGGCTCCGTCCTGCAACGGCACCTGCCTCCCGTTCCTCCCAAGGTCACCGTGGACAACCGCGCCTCCCGCGACTTCACCGTGGTGGACGTGGTGGCCCAGGATCGCGTGGGCCTCCTGCACGCCATCTCCTCGGCCCTCACCCGCGCGGGCGCTGGGATTGCCCTCGCCAAGGTGGCCACCGAGGCCCACCGCGCCATGGACTCCTTCTACGTCACCCGCCAGGGCGCCCGGATCGAGGGCCCCGGTGACGAGGCGGCGCTGGTGGAGGCGATCACCTCCGCCCTGGACGCCCTGGAGCGGGAGGGCGCGGAGGTCCGGAGCTGAGGGGGCTCACGGGCCCGCGGGCGGCAGTTCCTGGAAGGTCGACAGCGACGGTCGCATGCCTGACTGGCCCTTCGTCCTCAGCGGTGGTTCACGAGGCCGCCGGGGCTCGGCCTTCTCCTCCGGCTCGTCGGCCGGGGCGTCCTCGCTGATCTCCCGGAAGATGCGGCGGCCGAGCAGCGCTCCCAGCCCCAGCGACACCACCATCCCCACGCCGGACACCACCGTCATCACCGTCCGCCCCTGCGCCAGTCCACTGCCGAACTGCGCCGTGAGGAAGGTGCCCGGGACGGTGCCCAGCAGCACCCCCATCGCCAGCGGCCAGAAGCGCGCCCGGGCCGCCGTGGCCGCCGCGATCATCACGTCCGTGGGCATCAGCGGGTTGATGCACATGAGCAGCGCGAACTTGAAGCCGTGCCGCTTCGCCGCCCGTGTGATCGCCGGATAGCGGCTGCCCGCCATGCGCTTCATCAACCGCGTCCCCAGCCAGCGCGACAGTCCGAAGATGAGCAGCGTGGCCAGGAAGCTGCCCATCAGTGAATAGATGGTCGCCGCCAGGGTGCCGAAGATCATCCCCCCCACCGCGGTGAACACCTGGCCGGGCAGCAGCGTCACCGGCCGCACCGCCAGGAAGAACACGAAGGCCACCGGCGCCCACTTCCCCATGGGCGCCAGCAAGCCGTGCAGCTGCTCCTGGTTGATGAAGTCCGGGCCCAGCAGCCGCAGCATCGTGAGCCCCCCGATGGAGGCCAGCACCGGCGCCAGGAGCTTCAGCCAGGCCTTGAGACCCATTCCTCCTCCGCCTCCACCGTTCACGCCGTCCTCCCACTCTCGATTGGCGGGAAAGGTGGGACAGCGAACGGGAATCTGCAACGCGCACTGGTGTGTTGTTGACACTGAAGCGTCCGGGCGGGCAGGCCGTAGTCACGCCCGCCGGGACAGCGTAGGCCCCCAACTCCGCATAATTCCTGGGGATCTTCAGTGCTCTGTCCGGTGTGAACGGCTGGCGGTGTACGGAGCTTGCTTGCATCGGGGCGCTTCCGTCCCAAGTTTTGGGGCAAGGGGCACCCTGGCGGGGATGGGGAGAACGTAGGAGGAGAGACGACATGCAGCAGGACAAAGACAACAAGGGCAGCATGACGGTGGCCGAGGCGGGACGGAAAGGCGGAGAGACCGTCCGCAACGAGCGGGGCCGGGAGTTCTACGAGACGATCGGCCGCAAGGGCGGAGCGACGGTGAAGGCCGAGAGGGGCCGCTCCTTCTACGAGGAGATCGGCCGCAAGGGCGGCGAGACCGTGAAGGCCGAGCGCGGGGCGAAGTTCTACGAGGAGATCGGCAAGAAGGGCGGAGACCGCGTGAAGGCCACGCGGGGGCCGAACTTCTACGAGGAGATCGGCCGCAAGGGCGGCCAGAAGGTGAAGAAGCTGATCGAGGAGGGCAAGCGGGCGGCCCGGGCGGCGCAGGAGGCGGCGGCCGGCGGAAGCCCAGCCCCAGCGGCCGAGGAGCCGACAGCATCTGCCTCGCCTCCGTCCGGCGAGCCGGGCCCAGGCCGCACCGAGTAGCGCGTGACGCAAGGGCCGCGGACCGGATAGACACGGGTCGTGTACCTCTTCCTCGCGTTCCTCGACCACGCGGACCAACCTGAGCGGGCCATCCGACGGCTCCGGGACTTCGGTATCCCGGAGCCGTTGGTCGTGCGGGCCCGAAGCGCCGCGGCCACGCTGTCGGCCGAAGTGCCCATCTTCGCCGGCCTGCGCAGCCTCGCGCTCGGGGCGGACGAGGATCGGCTCGTGCTGGTGAGCCTCCTGCCGGCCCAGTCCGCCGAGGAGGTGGAGCGGCTCGTACAACGCGTCCAGCTGGAGATGGACGCGGACGACCCGCCGATGGGACGGCTGGTGGCCCTGCCGGTGATCGCCGCCCCCATGCATCGCCGGGAGTGACGAACCGCGACGGGCGGTGTAAGCACCGTCTCCGTGCAGGCGCTGCTCGTCTTCCTCGCCATCGCGGCGCTCTCCCTGCTCGCCTCGAGCCGGACGGTGCTGGACCCTGGCCGCTTTCCGTCCCTGGCGCACCTGGCGGCCAGCGGGCTGCTCTTCCTGGCCTGTGGGGCGGTGATGGGGCCGGGCACCCTGGGGGTGCTCTCCTGGGGCGATCTGACGGCCCTGCGGCCGGTGCTGGCCCTGGGGCTCGGGGTGGCGGGCATCATCATCGGCCTGAACCTGGAGCCCCGGCTGCTGAGGCTGCTGCCCCGGGAGGTGTACGCGGCGGCGCTCGCTCATGCCGGGACGGCCTTCTTGTGGGTGGCCCTGCCCCTGGCCGGTCCCTTGCTCTTCACCATGGGCCTGGAGCCCGGGGCGGCGGTGGGGGCGGCGGCGCTGCTGGGGGCGGCGGCGAGTCTGTCCTCGGGCCACTTCGCGGTGCTGGGCTACCGCACCGGGCGCCTGGAGCGGCGCAGCGGCCTGGCGGTGGCGCTGCTCACCATGCTGGATGATCTGGTGGGGCTGGGGGTGCTCGTGCTGGCGCTGGCCTTCGGCGCGGCGGGCCATCCGCTGGAGGGGCTGGGGCTGGTGGCGCTCGCGTTGCTGCTGGGCATGGCGTGTGGAGGACTGCTCGCCTTCCTCATGCACGGGCTGAAGGATCAGGGCGAGCTGATGGCGGTGCTGCTGGGCGGGGTGGCGCTGGTGTCCGGGGCGGCGGCGTACCTCCGGGTGTCGGCGCTGCTGGCGGGAGTGGCCTGCGGGGCCACCCTGGCGCTGGTGGGGGGCCGGGCCGTGGAGCAGGCCGCGCGGGGGCTGGGGCGCTTCGAGCGGCCCGCGTACCTGCTGCTGATCTTCCTGGTGGGCGCCCACGTGCAGGCGAGGGATCTGATGGCGTGGGCGCTGCTGCCGGGGTACCTGGGCCTGCGCTTCCTGGGCAAGGTGCTGGGAGGGGCGCTCGCGCAACGCATCGCCGGGGGCACGTTGGCGCTGCCGCCGCGGCTGGGCTACGCGCTCATCGCCCAGGGTGGGCTCGCGCTGTGCCTGGTGGTGGAGTACCTGGTGCTGGTGCCGGGGCCGCTGTCCCAGCGCGTCTTCGACGTGGTGGTGGCGGGGGCCGTCATCAACGAGCTGCTCGGCAACCAGGCCTTCCGCTCCGTGTTGGAGTCCACCCCGGCGAGAGGAGGCCCGTCATGAAGGGGGCGCTCCTGCGGCTGCTGTTCCTGGTGCTGGTGCTGGCGGCCATTGGCCGGGCGCAGGTGTGGCGCGTGGACACGGGCACGCCGGTGACGCTCGCCGCGGGCGCGCTGCTGCTGTGCGGGCTGTTCGCCGGCAAGGTGGCGAAGGGGCTGGGACTGCCCCGGCTCACGGGCTACCTGCTGGTGGGCGTGGCGGTGGGGCCCTACGCGCTGGGCTTCATCCCCAGCGCGGGCGTGAAGGGGCTGGAGCTGGTGAAGGGGCTGGCGGTGAGCCTCATCGCGCTGGTGGCGGGCACGGAATTGCAGTGGGGGCTCATCCGCCGGGTGGGGGCCAAGGTGGCGGCGCTGTGCGTCGCCGTCTGCGGGGCGACGTTCCTGGCCGTCTTCGCGGCGCTCTTCGCCCTCAAGCCGGTGTTGCCCTTCCTGACGCCCATGACGGTGGGGCAGGCGCTGGCCGTCAGCGCGCTCGTGTCCACGGTGGTGGTGTCCTTCTCGCCCACGGTGACGATCGCCATCGTGCAGGAGACGAGCGCGCGCGGCAGCTTCACCGAGTTCCTCATGGCCCTCGTCATCATCGGGGATCTGGTGGTCATGGTGGCCTTCGCCGTGGCGGCGGGCCTGACGCGGGCGAGCTTCGGTGGCGGGCTGGACGTGGCGGGGCTGCTGAGCGGGGTGGGGTGGGAGCTGTTCGGCTCGGTGGTGGTGGGGTGCCTGCTGGCGGTGGTGATGCTGGTGTACATGCGGCGGGTGAAGCGCGAGCTGCCGCTCTTCCTGGTGGGGCTGTGCTTCGTGTCGGCCGAGGGCGGCGCGCGCCTGCACCTGTCGCCGCTGCTGGTGTCGCTGGCGGCCGGGGCGCTGATCGCCAACCTGGACGAGCGAGAGGGCGAGCGCATCCACCACGCCATCCAGGTGGCGGGCCTGCCCATCTTCGCGCTCTTCTTCGCCGCGGCCGGGGCGGGGCTCAAGCTGGACGCGCTGCTCACGGTGGGCCCGGCGGCCCTGCTGCTGGTGGCGTTGCGCGGCGTGGCCATCTACGGCTCGTGCCGGCGTTTCGCTCCGGCGGAGGATCCCCGGCTGGGCCGCTATCTGTGGATGGGGCTCATCTCGCAGGCGGGCGTGACGTTCGGGCTGGCGGCGCTCATCTCGCGGACCTTCCCGGACTTCGGGCCCCAAGTGGAGGTGCTCATCGTGGCGATGATCACCGCGCATGAGCTGATCGGCCCGGTGCTCACCCGGCGGGCCCTGCAGCGCAGTGGCGAGGTACACTCCTAGCCGCTACAAGGGCCGGCCTGAGGAGACACGGTCATGGCGTCAGCGGCGATCATCGAGGTGAACGCGGAGTTCCCGCAGCCGAGGCACATCCAGCGCGCGGTGGAGATCCTCTCCAGCGGCGGGGTGATCGCCTATCCGACGGACACCTACTACGGCCTGGGGTGCGACCTGGGCTCGAAGAAGGGGATTGAGAAGCTGTACCAGCTGAAGGGGCGGGACAGGAAGAAGCCGCTGTCGTTCCTGTGCCCGGACCTGTCGGACGTGGCGAAGTACGCGCACGTGAGCAACTTCGCGTACCGGACGATGAAGAGCCTGACGCCCGGGGCCTTCACGTTCGTCCTCGAGGCCACGCGGCTGGTGCCCGAGGCGATGATGTCCAAGCAGAAGCAGGTGGGCATCCGGGTGCCGGACTCGGAGCTCGCGCGAGCGCTGGCGGCGGCGCTGGGCAGGCCCATCGTCACCACCTCGGCCACGGACGCCGAGGGCGAGCCCCTCATCGACGCCAAGGACATCAAGGACGCGCTGGGGCACGGGTTGGATCTCATCCTCGATGGCGGGGTACGGCTGATGGAGCCCTCGACGGTGGTGTCGTTGATCGACGACCAGATCGAGGTGCTCCGGCAGGGCAAGGGCCAGCTGGATTGACAGTACGAAGTACGAGACGGGCTCGGTCTGAATCACCGTGATGTCCACTTCACGGTCAGCACGCTCCAGGAGCCGTTGTCCATGCTTGCGATCCCAGAAGGCCTCGCAAGCAACGTGAGTGTGTCGTTGGGTTCGACCTTCCAGTTGATATGAGTGGCAACCTGCGTCCAGTCGCCTGTGTTCGCGCCAACCGATTGAGCGACGATGGCGCCATTGATGAGAATCATCATCTCCACATACCTTGCTCCGCTTGTGGGAATCGCATCATAGCTCGCGGAGAGAGACACGACTCCAGCCTTCAGGATTCTCAGGCTTCCATCGGTTTGTAGCTCGAAGACATCAAGAGCGGAGTTCTGCCGGACATTCGTGTATTTTAATTTCAGATGTGACGATGATGAGGAGGATGTGAAATCCGCGGCATTGGTGAGCCAGCTCGTGAAGGCCTCGACCCGGGTCGGAACTTCGTTCAGAAGAATGCCTTGTCGGGTATTTTCTTGCGGAATGACAGGCTCCGCATGTGCAATCCCAACAAGCAGAGACAGCGCGAGTCCCCACATCCTCAGTCCATGCATCTTGATCTCCTTGTCTTTTCGGTTCCTGATTTTTCCATGATGATATGGGTGCTGGGGTTGGGGGAAATTGATTTCATCTGTTGTGATTGCTTTTGAACGGTGTGACGTATTTCTAAGGCGGGTGGTAGGTAGAGTTCGGAGGTGCTGGGGTGGAGGCGGAGAAGAAGCTCGAGTTGGCGGTGGAGATGGGTGACACGCGGGCTGTGCGCCAGGCCGGTGCAGCGGCCGTTCAGCCGGTCAGTCCGCCCTTGACGCGATGAGGGCGATGTTGCGGGGAGAGAGGCGCGGCTCGAAGACCTGCAGGAGTTCGACCTGAAAGCCCATCTCCTCGAGGAGTAGCGCGCGATCGAGCAGAATCACGATCTCCAGCGCCCGCGCGAAGCGATCCCTCATCAGATGACAGAGGAAGATGCGCCTCGTCTCGGGGCGAGCGGACACTTCAAAGGAATTCAGCTCGGCGTCCGTCATGCCGGCATCGAGTCGCAGGCGCTCCAGGCGATCACGCGCATAGACAGCGAAACTCCCGGCATAGAGCGTCTTGGGTGCATCCCCCGCCCGCACGAAGCCGAGCGCGGGAAACTTTTGCCTCAGCAGGAGATCGAGCGCGAACCGTTGCTCGTTGACGCGTTTCATCAGCGCGAACTCCGCCCCGGTCTTGTGGTGCCGTCCACGCGTCGCCAGGAACAGGGCACGCCGGGTGATGGGAAGCGCATGGGCCTTCCCGAAGCGGGAGACAGGGTAGTCCCGTGCGGCATCCATCTGGTCGTAGCAACAGCCAAAGTTCAGCAGCAGCCCTGCCGTCTGGCTCTTGCGAATCTGCGTCAGCGCGAGCGGCCCGCAGGTGTGTAACCCAATCGAGACCCGGTCCTGACCGGAAAAGAGTGGATCAATCTCGCTCTGCGGCCTGTCTTCGACGGAGGCGTGGATGAAACACAGCTTTTCCCGCGGCAGGGTCCGGGCCCGTCGTAGCCAGTCCCGGCCTTTCTCCTGCAAAGCCGCATCCCGATCGATGCTGTGGAAGGTCCAATCGAAAGTCCTGACACAGAGACGAGCGAGATGTCCCATGCCGCCACCGATGTCGACCGCCTGGCGGATCATCCGGGTTCTCGGCCCGAGCAGGGAGAGGACCCGCTCGATCTCATGGGCTTTCTTGGCATTGAGTCCCTGCGCGTCCGCGGTCGTCAGGCGTTGAGCGCCTTCATGCCAGGGCAGCGCTGTCAGTTCACGCAGCTCGAGCACGAGCGAATGCAGCGAACGGGGTGGCTCACCTGGAAGCTCCCCATCATCCAGCATCCGTTCGCCCGCTTCGTCGAGTGATTCAGCGTAGGACAGCCAGGATTCGGGATAGGCGGCTCTCGATTCCGGCCAGTTCTGGAGGATGGAACGTGACCAGAGCTCGGACCAGGGCCCGAGCAGGCCGGTGAGCGCTTTCAGTCGATCTTGGAGGTTCATCCTGTTCCACCTTCCACCCAGGTTGCCCGGAAGATTGCCCGTGTCCCCCACTGGGGTAGCCTGCACGCACCATGGAAGGGTACCTCGACGCGTTCATCGCCTTCATCCGCGCCGAGCGCGGCCTGTCCGGCAAGACGGTGGATGCCTACGCCGCGGACCTGGCGGTGTACTTCGCGGACTTGAAGCGCAAGGGCATCACCGACGTGGTGCGCGTGCAGCAGGACGACATCACCGGCCACCTGACGACGCTCAACACACGCCGGCTCTCCCGCCGCAGCCAGGCACGGCACCTGGCGGCCATCCGCAGCTTCCACCGCTTCCTCGTGGCCGAGAAGTACGTGGAGAAGGATGCCTCCGAGGACATCGACACCCCGCGCTCGGCGCGCAAGCTGCCCGTCTTCCTCACGCTCGAGGAGGTGGAGCAGTTGCTCGCCGCGCCCGAGGAGAGCTCGCCCGCGGGCATGCGGGACAAGGCCATGCTCGAGGTGCTCTACGCCACCGGCCTGCGCGTGAGCGAGCTGGTGGGCCTGGGCATCAACGACATCCAGCTGGGCGCCGGCTACCTGGTGGCCAAGGGCAAGGGTGCCAAGGAGCGCATCGTCCCGGTGGGCACCATCGCGGCGGAGAAGGTGCGGACGTACCTCGCGGGCCCCCGGCAGCTGCTGCTGGGCGAGCGCGAGTCCAAGGCGCTCTTCGTGACTCCGCGCGGGGACGGCTTCACCCGGCAGGGCTTCTGGAAGCTGCTCAAGCGCTACGCGCTCAAGGCGGGCATCCGCAAGCCGTTGTCGCCGCACAAGCTGCGGCACTCGTTCGCCACCCACCTGGTGGAGCGCGGGGCGGATCTGCGCGCCGTGCAGGCCATGCTCGGCCACGCGGACCTGGCCACCACGCAGATCTACACGCACGTCAACAGCGCGCGGCTGCGGGCCGTCTACGACAACGCCCACCCGCGCGGAGACGACGTGCGCGGGCGGGGAGGCGCCCTGGGCGGCCGCGTGGCCAGGAAGAGGGCAGGGGGGACGTAGGCCCTCCACCCGCCTTCACCTCATCACGGCGTGGGCGCCGCCATAGTCTGGCCGCCCGCGGGCGCCGGCTGGCCCTCGACCGGAGCCGCAGCCGCGGCCTCTGCCGCTGCCTTCTCGGCCGCCAGCTTCGCGGCCTCCGCCTCGGCGCGCTTCTGCGTCTCGGCCTCTGCGAGCTTGCCCATCGCCGCCAGGCCGGCGTCGAAGTCCTTCCCGAGCATCGCGTCCATGTCCATGAACAGCGATGCGGCCTTGCCCATGAAGGTGTTGGTGCCGTCCATCCTCCACGTCACCTTCACGCCCTCGGCCGCCGGGCTGAAGGTGAAGGTGGTTGGGCTGGTGGACGCGAACGGCCGGATGAACTCCAGCTTGATGCGGATGAGCTCGTTGGCCTTGCTCTCCTCGATCGTCATCCGGCCCTCGCCCACATCATCGTTGCCAGACCAGCCGTACTTCGCGCCCACGCCCGCGGCCGCGCCCTCGAAGGTCATCTTCTGGTTCGGGTCCAGCTTCTGCCAGGGCGACCACCCCTCCCAGCGGTGGAAGTCGTTCACCAGCGCGAAGGCGATGTCCGGCGCCGCCTTGAACGTCGCGCTGCGCTGCACGCTGAAGGTGGACGGCTGCAGGGCGATGAGGCCGAGCAGCGCCAGCACGATGACGCTGATGGCGCCGAAGATGATTTTCTTGATCATGGGGAGCACTTTCCTGTCGGGTGGGGAGGCGGGCGGGTCATAGGGGAATGTCCTGAGCACTCGCAAGCGTCCGGGAACGTGGACTCCTGGAGGAACGCCTCGGCCCCCGCAGTGCGAGGACCCTACCGGAGAAGTCAGAGTCCGGTGTATGATGGGCCGAGACGAGGAAGCGACGTGCTGCCTCGCGGGTTCTGACCACAGAGGTAGGGGGTGCGGAGATGGGGAAGGGGAAGAAGCCGGCCACGTACGAGGACATCGAGGCGCTGCCGGTCGGGTGGGTGGGGGAGTTGTTGGGGGACGAGCTGGTGGCTTCTCCGCGACCGGCCATGCCGCATCTGCGGGTGGCCTGGGCACTTGGAGTGCTGCTGGGCCCGGCTTCCGACCTGGGACAGCATGGGCCCGGCGGTGGGTGGTGGATCCTCAACGAGCCGGAGCTCCACCTCGGCAGGGACGTCCTGGTGCCGGACCTCGCGGGGTGGCGTCGCGACCGGATGCCTGTCCCGCCCTTCATGGACGCGCCCTTCTCCACGGTGGCTCCGGATTGGCTGTGCGAGGTGCTCTCGCCCTCCACCGAGCGGGTCGACAGGAAACGCAAACTGCCGCTCTACCACCGCGAGGGCGTGAGCCATGTCTGGCTCATCGATCCATCGGCTCGCAGCCTGGAGATCTACCGCCGGCAGGACAGGGATTGGTTGCGCGTGGGTCTGCACAGCGGAGACGGAGCGGTCATCGCCGAGCCGTTTGACGGGCTCTCGTTGACGCTGGGCTCGCTGTGGTGGCCACGGGCCGGTGCCACACGGGCTTCTATACCCTCACCCTAGCCCTCTCCCAGGGGGAGAGGGGACATCGCACGGGCTCAGCGCACGACGATCGGGATTCCGAAGGGCTCCGTCTTCGCACGCCGCCTCGGAGTCCCGGTGTCCGGCATCAGCTTCGCGACGCCCGCTTCCATCAGCCGCTTCAGCGAGCGGTATGCCGCCAGCTCGCCCATGGCCGTGTTCCGCAGTGCCTCGCGCACCGTCCGGGTGCCCCTCAGCTTCGTGTACAGGTACAGGTCGTCCGCCGTCAGCGACGGCGGGGCAGGGCGCGGCAACGGCTCGAAGTACAGCCGCCCGTCCAGCGCCAGCACCTCCTCCGCCAGCGCCACCGTCAACCGCACCTCCGCCTCCCGGTACAGCGTGTGCGCCTCCGGCACCGGCGCCCGCTCCAACACCTGCGCCGCCACCGCCACCGCTTCCTCGTACCGGCCTCCGTCCACCAGGCCTCGCGCCAGCGTCAGCAGATCCGCCAGCTCCGCCTGCTCGCCCACCTTCGGGCCCCTCGGCTTGCGCGGCGTCAGCGCCCCTCGCCGGTACAGGCGCAGCACCCAGCGCGCCCCGTGCAGCGGACCCTCCGCCGAGGCCGCCAGCAGCTCGCTCAGCGTCGCCCCGTGCTCGGCCAGCTGCAGCAACTGCTCCTCCGCCGCCGACACCGTCTCCACCGCGAACTCCCGGTACACCCCGAACGTCGTCGCCGGCCCCGGGAACAGATTCCAGAACACCTTCCACTCGAGCAGCCGCGCCAGCGCGTCCCGGTGCAGCTCCTTCAGGCCCAGCTGCAGCTCCACCGCCCGCCCCAGCGGCGGCAGCCCCGGGCGGAACTCCACCTCGCCGGACTCCCACCCGTAGCAGTCGAAGAGCGCCTCGCGCGCCTTGTGCCCCATCGCCTCCAGCAGCCGCGCCCTCGCCACCAGGCCCCGCTCCACCACGTAGGTGCCAAACGGCACCCCCGCCACCTCCGCCGCCTCGAACGCCACCGCCGCCCGCTCCGCGTCGAGAATCCGCAGCCGCGCCAGCATCTGTCCCAGGTGCTCCGTCGCCTCGCTGGAGCTCTCGCCCACCAGGTCGCCGCGTTGGAAGAAGAAGTGCCGCCGCACGGCACCCCGCTCCACGCGCAGCATCCCGTCCACCGCGGGTGCCTCGAAGAACGCGGGCATCAACAGCTGCAGCCGGTAGCTGGCCAGATTCCCCTTGAAACGCTCCATGTCGACGACTTCCTTCCTGCTGGGGGAACGGCAGGGTAACGAAGGTGGCCAGCCCCGGCAACCCTTTGATTTCACGGCCTTTTGTCTCGCCTCCCGAGAAGTTTCCAGGAGTCGGTCTGCTCGGGGAGCGGGCGGGCCAGTTCATTCCGTGCAACGGGCTTGCAGGAAAGTTGCAGGGTCGCCCTGGGTGTGCGAACCAGGGCTGTCACCCCTTTCGTGTATAGGCGTGGGAGTCATGCGGATCCTCTCGGGAGTCCAGTCGTCGGGCCGGTTGCACATCGGCAACTACTACGGCGCCATCCGTCAGTTCGTGCAGCTCCAGGACGAGGGCCAGGCCTACTTCTTCATCGCCAACCTGCACGCGCTCACCACCGTGCGCGAGCCCAAGCTCGCCGAGGAGCTGACGCGTGACGCCGCCATGGCCTACGTGTCGCTCGGCCTGGATCCGAAGAAGGCCGTCCTCTTCCGGCAGAGCGACGTGCGCGAGGTGCTCGAGCTGTACTGGATCCTCGGCACCGTGGTGCCCCACGCCCACCTCGAGCGCGCTCACAGCTACAAGGACAAGATCGCCAAGGGCATCAGCCCGGACTTCGGCCTCTTCGCCTACCCGGTGCTGATGGCCGCCGACATCCTGCTCTACAGCCCGGACTACGTGCCGGTGGGCAAGGATCAGATCCAGCACATCGAGTTCGCCCGCGACTGGGCCGTGAAGTTCAACCTCACCTACGTGCCGGGCTACGACCCCCAGGATCCCGAGGGCAAGGAGAAGGGCCATGCCCCCGGCATCCTCAAGCTGCCCGAGGCCCGCGTCCAGGAGAGCACCGCCACGGTGCCGGGCGTGGACGGACAGAAGATGTCCAAGTCCTACGGCAACACCATCGAGCTCTTCGGAGAAGAGAAGGAGATCAAGAAGCGCATCATGGGCATCAAGACGGACTCCACGGCCGTCGAGGCGCCCAAGCCCACCGAGAACGCCCCCTTGTACGATCTGCTCAAGCTGATGCTCCCCGAGCAGCGCTTCCAGGAGGTGGATGCGTCCTGGCGCGCGGGCGGCAAGGGCTACGGCGAGTACAAGAAGCTGCTCCTCGAGGCCTTCCACGAGAACTTCGGCCCGGCCCGCAAGCGCTATGACGAGCTCAAGCGCGATCCGGCCGAGCTCGAGCGTATCCTGCAGGATGGCGCCGAGCGCGCCCGTGCCGAGGCCTCCCAGCTCATGCAGCGGGTCCGCCGCGCCGTGGGCGTTCCCTGAGCGCATGAAGGACGTCTGGTGAGCGCAGGCCGTCGCAGCGCCCCTCCCACCGAGGAGACCCTCGAGGCAGACGTGCCCCGCAGTCCGGGTGACGCGTTCCGCGTTGCCTTGCCCAATTTCGAGGGACCGCTCGACCTGCTGCTCCACCTCATCAAGGAGCACCGGCTCGACATCTTCGACATCCCCCTGGCGCTCATCACCGAGAAGTACCTCGAGCACCTGGAGAAGATGCGGGAGATCAACCTCGACATCGCCGGCGAGTTCCTGGTGATGGCCGCCACGCTGGCCCACCTCAAGAGCCGCATGCTCCTGCCGCGCCAGGACACCGCCGAGCAGGCGACGGACGCGGTGACGGAGCTGCAGCAGGAGGAGGCCGCCGACCCTCGCGCCGAGCTGGTGCGCCGCCTGCTCGAGTACCAGAAGTACAAGGACGCCGCCGAGCAGCTGGCGAAGCAGGACCTCCTGGATCGCGACGTGTTCCCGCGCCGCGTGCCCGTGGAGGCCGTGCCCATCCCCGAGGAGGAGGTGGGCCTGCAGGAGTTCTCCGTCCTCAAGCTGATTGAGTCGCTCGACCGGGTGCTGGAGCGGCTGACGCCCAAGCTGCAGCACGAGGTGGTGCGCGAGAAGGTGAGCATCTCCGAGGCCATCCTGCGCATCGCCGAGCGCCTGAAGGCCCAGGGAGCGTGTACCTTCGAGAGTCTGTTCGATGAGCATCGTACGCGTCAGGAGCTGGTGATCACCTTCCTGGCCATCCTGGAGATGGTGAAGCGGCGGCTGCTCAAGGTGAGCCAGGAAGCCCCCCTGGCGGACATCATGCTCACGCCCAACGGGGATGCCCTGGAACGGCTGGTCCCCACGGAGGTGGATGAGAGTGAGTACCGGTAACAACGGCCCCGAGGACACCGGAGGCAAGCCCCCGCGCTCCTCCGGCGGCCCCAGCCCCTTCACCGAGGAGGAGATCGCCGCCGTCACCGGCCCCGGTGACGAGGACGAGCTGGAGGACTCCGAGGCCGCCACCATCGAGGCCGACGAGGTCCCCGACCTCCAGTCGTCCTTCGAGAAGCTCGTCGCCAAGAGCCGCAACCTCTCCCCGGAGCGCATCCGCACCGTCGTGGAGAGCGTGCTCTTCGTGGCCGAGAAGCCGTTGGATCTGGATCAGCTCTACGAGGCCACCGGCATCGAGCGCGAGAAGATCCAGGAGGCGCTCAACCTCATCTCCGGCATCCACCGCGACGGCATCAGCGGCATCGTCCTGTACGAGGTGTCCGGCGGCTGGCAGTTCCGCACGGATCCGCACTCGGGCGAGTACGTGCGGCGCTACCTGCGCGTGAAGCCCCAGCGCCTCACCCGCGCCGCCGTGGAGACGCTGGCCATCATCGCCTACCGCCAGCCCGTCACCCGCCCGGAGATCGAGGACATCCGCGGCGTGGACTGCGGCGCCGTCATCAAGGCGCTGTTGGATCGCAAGCTGATCAAGATCCTGGGCAAGAAGGAGGAGGTGGGCCGGCCCATGCTGTACGGGACGACCCGCGAGTTCCTCGAGTTCTTCGCCCTGAAGGACCTGTCCGCCCTGCCCACGCTGCGCGAGTTCCACGAGCTGACGCAGGAGCACCAGGAGATTGTCGAGAAGGAGCGGTCCTCGGCCCCGAGTGCCGCCGGCACCGTGGAGCTGCTGGCGGATCCGGACTTCCAGAAGCGCATGGACAAGAGCGTGGCGGCGTCGGAGGCCGCGCTCGAGGAGCTGGAGCAGGCCATGGACGCCGCGGAGAAGACGCAGAAGGCCGCCTCCAGCATCCTGAACCCGACCCCGCCACCCGCCGAAGGTGATAAGGGGCCAGTAGAGCCCGCTTGACGGGTCGACGAAGAAGTGGAAGGTGGCGGAAATGGCGTCTGAACGATTGCAGAAGTACCTGGCCCGCGCGGGCGTGGCCTCCCGGCGGCACGCGGAAGAACTCATCACCGAGGGCCGCGTCACGGTGAACAACGAGAAGGTGACCGAGCTGGGCTCCAAGGTGTCCCCGGGAGACCTGGTGACGGTGGACGGCAAGCTCGTCTCGCCGCCGGAGGAGTCCACCTACTACGTGCTCTACAAGCCGGTGGGCGTCGTGACGACGCTCTCGGATCCCCAGGGGCGGCCCACGGTGGCCAACTACATCGAGGAGACCGGCAAGCGGCTCTTCCCGGTGGGCCGGCTGGACTACGACGCCGAGGGGGCGCTGCTCGTCACGGACGACGGGGCGCTGGCGCACAAGCTGACGCACCCGAGCTTCCAGGTGCCGCGCACGTACCTGGCGAAGGTGAAGGGCTCGCCGGACGCGGCCACGCTGGAGAAGCTGCGCGGCGGCGTGCGGCTGGAGGACGGCATGGCCACGCCGCTGTCCGTGGACGTCTTCGAGCAGGCCGAGCGCAACACGTGGCTGAAGCTGGTGGTGGCCGAGGGCCGCCCGCACCTCATCAAGCGGCTGTGCGCCGCGGTGGGGGCCCCGGTGGTGCGGCTGTTCCGGCCCTCCTACGCGGGCATCACCGTCGAGGGCCTGCGCCCGGGCGAGCTGCGGCCGCTGTCGGAGAGCCAGGTGCGCATGCTGCAGGAGGTGGCGGACGGGAAGGCCTCGCCGCCGGAGCGCGAGCTGCGGTTGCCGCCGCGGCGCCATGGGCGCTCGGCCCCGGGCTTCGCGGAGGCGGACCTGGATGACGATGATTTCGGTGACGAGGCGCCTCCCGCGCCGGCCCGGTCGCGTGCGGCGGCGAAGCCCGCGCCCCGTGAGGCCGCCCGGACGGAGCGTCCCGAGCGCAAGGGTGTGAAGTCGGAGCGTCCGGCGCGAGCCGCGGCGGGTGCTCCCGCGCGCAAGACGTTCGCCCCGCGTGGCGAGGGCGGTTCCCGTCCGGCGTTCCGTGGCGCGGCGGGCCGTGGAGCCGAGCGCCGTGGGACGTGGACGCCCGGCGAGGACGAGGTCGAGAGCGAGGAGACTCCGAGCAGCCGTCCCGAGCGGGAGGAGCGTGGCGAGCGGAGTGAGCGTCCTGCCCGTAAGTCGTTCGGTGCGGGGGCGGGTGCCCGTCCGGAGCGCCGGGAGTGGTCGCCTCGGGGTGGTGGGGAGCGGAGTGAGCGTCCTGCGCGCAAGCCGTTCGGCGCGGGTCCTCGGGGTGGTGAGGAGCGGGGTGAGCGTCCTGCTCGCAAGCCGTTTGGCGCGGGTCCTCGGGGTGGTGAGGAGCGCGGAGAGCGTCCTGCCCGGAAGTCCTTCGGCGCGGGCGCGGGTGGCCGGCCGGAGCGCCGGGAGTGGTCGCCTCGGGGTGGTGAGGAGCGCGGAGAGCGTCCTGCTCGCAAGCCGTTTGGCGCGGGTCCTCGGGGTGGTGGGGAGCGCGCTGAGCGTCCTGCTCGCAAGCCGTTCGGCGCGGGCGCGGGTGGCCGTCCAGAGCGCCGGGAGTGGTCGCCTCGCGGTGGCGAGGAGCGCGGTGAGCGTCCTGCTCGCAAGCCGTTTGGCGCGGGTCCTCGGGGTGGTGAGGAGCGCGGTGAGCGTCCTGCTCGCAAGCCGTTCGGCGCGAGCGCGGGTGGCCGGCCGGAGCGCCGGGAGTGGTCGCCTCGCGGTGGTGAGGAGCGGGGTGCTCGTCCCGCGCGCAGGTCCTTCGGCGAGGATGCCGGTGGCCGTCCGGAACGCAGCAGCCCCTTCGCGTCGAATCCGAGCGCCGAGCGCCGGGTTCCCTCGCGTGGGCCCCGTCCGGAGCGCCGCGAGTGGTCGCCTCGCGGTGGCGAGGAGCGCGGTGAGCGTCCCGCGCGCAAGCCGTTCGGCGCGGGTCCTCGGGGTAGTGAGGAGCGCCGCGGTGCGGCACGCCCGGGAGGCGAGGAGGCTGGCGAGGGCTCGAAGTCCTTCGTGAACTGGCGCGCGAAGAAGCCGGGTCCCTCCTCCGAGTGGAACTCCCGGGCTCCCCGAGGCGCTGGTGGTCCCCGGGGTGCCGGTGGTCCCCGAGGCGCTGGTGGTCCCCGGGGGGCCGGCGGTCCTCGCGGCGCTGGGGCGCCCAGGGGCCGAGGGGGCCCTCGCAAGGGCCGCTGAGTCGTGGGCGGTCGCGCGCACCGCTGATATAACCGCCGGCGTCTCACGCTTTCCCTCCTCGGAGAACGATGCGAACCGGCGCGCGCACCTTCCTTGTCGTCCTGTCCCTTCTCGCCACCGCCGGGTGCAGTGGGAGCCGGGATCAGCTCCTCGCGGATCTGCAGAGCCCTCGCCCCGAGGTGAGGGCTCTCGCCGTGAAGAAGCTCGCCGAGGACGCCCGTCCCGACGACCTGGCCCTCTTCACCCGTGCCGCCAAGGACATGGCCTCCATCGTCCGCGGCGAGGCCGCCTCCGCCCTCGGCAAGAGCCAGGATCCCCGCGTGGTGGATCTGCTCGGCGAGCTGCTCGAGGACTCCGACGTGGACGTGCAGGGTCAGGCGGCCATGGCCCTGGCGCAGGTGAAGAACGACAAGGCCAAGGCCTACCTCACGCTGCAGTACGGCCGCCGCGGCCGTCAGACGCGCCAGGTGATCGTCCAGGCCCTCAAGCAGGCCAACGTGCCGGGCGCCATGGCCGAGGTCGTCGCCGCCGAGTCCAAGGCCATCTGGGAGCGCAACCTGCTGACCCTCAACGAGGGCTCGCTGCCCGAGCGCGTGGGCGCCGCCGAGGAGCTGGGCAAGAGCGGCCGTCCGGATGCCTTCAACCGGCTGGTGCCCCTGGTGCGCGACAGCCAGGTCGTCCTCGCCGCCGCCGCGGTGCGCGGCCTGGGGGACCTGGGCGACAAGCGCGCCGTGCAGGCCATCCTGCCCCTGCTCGACGAGAGCTTCCCCGAGCTGCGCGAGTCCGCCATCACCGCCCTCACGCGGCTGCAGGAGCCCCAGGCCATTCCCCGGCTCCAGGCCGTGGCGGTGGAGAAGAGCTCCGTGAGCCCCCTGGCCATCGACGCCCTGCTCGACATGCCGCGCCAGCCCCAGACGGATGCCGCGCTGTGCTCCATCGCGCTCGACGCCGAGACCAGTGAGGCCATCCCCGTCGCCCGGGCCATGCGCGAGCGCGGCGGCTGCCCCGTGGAGCCCATCGTCGAGCGCCTGGCGCGTCCCTCCACCGCCGCGGGCGGACTGCAGGTGGTGATCGGCCTCGGCCCCGCGGCCAGGGATCTGCTCCCCAAGGTGTTGCCCTACATCACCCAGGGCGATGCCACGCTGCGCGCGCTCGCCGTGGACGCGGCCGCGGCCATCGGGGAGTCCTCCGCGGCGCCCGTGCTGCAGAAGGCCTTCGAGCAGGAGCTCGCGGCCGCGCAGGCGCTCCGCCAGGACTGGGTCACCCTGAAGCTGCCCGAGCGCTACGGGCCGGGGTTCGATCCCTCCCAGCCGGGGAGCGGTGACAATCCGAAGCGCGAGAAGCACGCCAGCCTCATGGCCCGCGTGAAGGCGCTCAACGCGGCCAAGGCGCGCGAGCAGGGCCGGCCCGTGGTGCAGCAGCGCGCGCCCGCCGAGCTGTTCGATGACGTGGACTCGAGCAAGCTCGAGCCGCTGGCCGGGCTGCTGCGCGCGCTCGGGTCCGTGAAGGCGCCCGGGGCGCTGGAGCTGCTCAAGAGCTTCGCCGGTGACTCCAGCGTGACGGTGCGCACCGCCGCCCTGGTGGGCCTGACGCGGCTGGGGCCCGAGGGCGTGGCGCTCGCCAAGAACGGCCTGTTCGAGGCCGAGCGCGAGCTGGTGAAGGCCCTGGCCCAGGCGCTCGCCGAGCAGGGCGAGGCCGGACGATCCGCGCTGGTGGAGCTGCTGCCGCAGATCCACGGCGAGAAGCTGGTGGTGCTCGATGCGCTCGTGAAGGCGGGCGCGCCGGCCTCCGCGGCGGGCGAGCTCCAGAAGGTCGTCTCCGACGGCGGCCCCGAGGTGGTGCTGGCCGCCACGCTGCTGGGCCGGCTGAAGGCGAAGGAGGCGGTGCCCACGCTGGTGAAGGCGCTGGAGGAGCCCTCGGGCGTTGGCCGGCGCGAGCTGCTCACCGCCCTGGGGGAGATCGGCGACACCTCGGCGGCCGAGGTGGTGGCGCGCGACCTGTACCATGATCTGCCGGAGATCCGGGCCGCGGCGGCGGGGGCGCTCACGAAGATGGGCACCGGCGCCCAGGCCGATGCACTGGACGCGCTCAAGAGTGACTACTACCGTCGGGTCCGAGAGGCCGCGGTGACGGCGTTGGCCAAGACGACGACCGCGGCCGAGGGGGCACACTGACATGGAGCCACGGCAGCTCAGGGACAAAGCCAACGAAGCCCTCACCAAGGGACGCTTTGCCCGGGCCGCCGAGCTCTTCGAGGAATACTGTCAGCTGGACCCGAAGGACCACCAGGCGCGCGTGCGGCTGGGAGATGCCTGGGTGAAGGTGGGCGAGAACGCCCGCGCCATCTCCGCCTACCAGGCCGCCGCCGAGGGTTTCGCCCGCGAGGGGTTCCTCCCGCGCGCCATCGCCGCCAGCAAGCTCATCCTGGAGCTGGATGCGTCGCACCAGGGCGTGCAGCAGATGCTCGCCAACCTCTACGCCCGCCGGGGTGGAGCGGGAGGCGCGGCTCGCGCGGTGACGCCCAAGCCCCTGGAAGCGCCTCCGGTGGCGAAGCCGTCCGCGTTCTTCATCGAGCTGCCGCCGGACGTCGACGAGGCCCTGGCCTCGGAGGAGGCGTCCGCCCGGGAGCCCGCGCCCACGCCCGCGCCCGGGTTCAAGGCCGCCTCGTCCCTGTCGGGCATCGAGGTGGAGCTGGACATCGAGGAGACGGGGGCCGAGCCTCCCGCCGCGCCCGCGGCGGACATCGAGGTGGAGCTGGATCTCAGCGGCGCGGAGGAGGGGAGCCCGGAGGCCGCGCCCGCCCAGGCCGCCGTGGCGAAGTCCGGGCCTCCCGGTCTGCGCCGCCGTTCGAGCGACCTCCGTCCGGCCGTGACGGAGATGGAGCCGAACCCCGCGCCCGCCACACCCGAGCCTCCGCCCCAGCCCCTCCGGGTGGCGGCGGTGGGCCCCGCTTCGCCGCGCCTCGAGCGTTTCACGCCCCAGGACGGCGTGGACTTCCAGCCTCCGGTGCCGGGCAGCACGCCCTTCACGGAGCTGGCCGTCCAGGCGGACTCGCTGCTGCACGCGGTGGAGCTGGCGGCACTCGCGGGCGCGGGGCAGCTCGCGGAACCCGTGGCGTCCGCCCCCGCGATGGAAGAGCCGGGCACGCCGGAGGCCGAGGAGCCCATCGCCGAGGCGGCCCCCCAGGACGAGGCGCTGCCGAAGATTCCGCTCTTCTCGGACCTGCCGCGCGACGCCTTCATCGCGCTGTTCGAGCGCTGCCCGCTGCGCCGCTTCCCCGAGGGCGGACGCATCATCGAGCAGGGCACCAAGGGCGATGCCTTCTACGTCATCTGCGCGGGCCGGGTGCGCATCGTGCGCCAGGCCGGCGGCGAGCAGCGCGAGCTGGCCCAGCTGGGCGAGGGCGCCTTCTTCGGTGAGATGGCGCTGCTGTCGGGCGCGCCGCGCTCGGCCTCGGTGGTGAGCGCCTCCGAGGAGACGCAGGTGCTGGAGATCTCCGCGCCGGTGCTCGCGGGCCTCTCGCGCAGCTACCCGCAGGTGGCCCGGGCGCTGAGGCGCTTCTGCCGGCAGCGGCTGCTGTCGGACGTGGTGAACACCTCGGCGATCTTCCAGCCCTTCGGCCGCAAGGATCGGCGCGAGCTGGTGGAGCGCTTCCGGGCCCGCGAGGTGCGCCGGGGCGACACCATCATCCACGAGGGCCACCAGGTGGACGGCCTCTACGTGGTGCTCTCCGGCGAGGTGGCCGTCACCAAGGGCGAGCAGTCCCTGGCCCGGCTGCACGAGGGCGAGCTGTTCGGCGAGATGTCCCTGCTGCAGAAGACGCCCGCCAACGCCACCGTGACGGCCGCCCGCAACACCTCGCTGCTGCGGCTGCCCCGCGAGGACTTCGACACCCTCATCCTCACCCACCCGCAGATCCTCGAGCTCGTTTCCGAGCTCTCCGAGGCCCGCCAGCGCAGCAACGAGGCCCTCCTCGGAGGGCATCCCCACGTCCACGGGGAGACGTTGGAGCCTCACGAGGAGCTGGTGCTGTTCTGAAGCCTGCTCCCCCTGGGAGAGAGTGTCCGTCCCTTGACGCCGTGCGTTGGGTAGAAGCGGAAAAATGCTGTATGTGTGAGGAATGGGGCGAATCTCATTCCTCGTATGGGTGGTGCTTCTCACTGGGGGTTGTGCTTCGCAGCGGCTCGCGGGCGCGGATCTGGATCGCGTGTCGCGGCCCGCGTTCATCTCCCGGATCGAGCTGGAGGCGGGCCCGCACAGCCTCGTGTTCCGGGACGACAGCGCCTACAAGGACAAGCTCAAGAAGCTGGAGCCGAAGGAGGCGGATCGCCGGCTGCAGGCGAAGCTGACCGCGGCGGTGACGCGCTTCGAGGTCTCCGAGCGCCTGCGGGTGAATACGTTCCGGCAGCTCCCCGAGGAGCGGCCGTGGGTGGACACGTTGGATCCGGCGCGGGTGGCGACGATGCTGGAGAGCTTCCTGGTGGAGGAGGTGCCAGCGAACGCCCCGGACTACGACTTGCTGACGCGGCTGGGAGCGGACTCGGTGGTGGAGTTCGTCATCCAGGATTACGGCATGCGCAGCGTGAAGGGGCACGCGGGGGCGTACATGCGGGGCTATGCGCGCATGTTCAAGATCAACGGGCGTACGGAGCTCTGGCGCCGTCCCTTCCAGGTGGACCGCGTGGCCGAGGGCGCCGAGCACCTGGATCCCTTCAAGGTGGGGAAGGATCCGTCGCTGTTCCGCCAGGAGCTGACGTCGATGCTGGACGTGGTCGCCGCGCAGTTCGCCGAGGAGCTGCGTCCGCCGGATCGCAAGCCGGGCGCGCCGCCGCCGCAAGAGGGCGACAGCGTCCACTCCACGGGCCGTGAGCTGCCGGCGCCGCCGAAGCCCGCCGAGCCCGAGCTGGGGCCGGGCGAGCTGCCGGATCCGGATCCGTAGTGCTCAGAAGAGCGCGTGCTCCGCGAGGAGCACCGCGAGCCCCAGCACGAAGCTGACGAGCGTGATGGGCAAACCCACCCGCAGGTAGCCGAGGAAGCTGAGTTCGGCCTTGCCGCGCGCGGCCTCGAAGACGATGAGGTTGGCCACGCTGCCCACCAGGGTGAGGTTGCCGGCCAGGGTGGAGCCGAGCGCCAGCACGTGCCAGCCCAGCACGGGATCATGCAGCGTGGGCACCCAGGCGCGCGCCAGCATGACGAAGGGCACGTTGCTGAAGAGGTTGGAGGCCACGAGCGTCAGCCCGGCGAAGCCGAGCGTCTCGCGCCAGGGCGGCCCGGACATGAAGGGCGAGAAGACGCGGTAGATGTCATCCGCCCAGCCGGCCTTGTTGACGCCGTAGACGACCACGAAGAGGCAGGCGAAGAAGAGCAGCAGGACGTAGTCCACGCGCTCGATGGCCTGACGGGGCGGGGCGCGGCGGGAGAGCGTCATCACCACCGCGGCGCCGGCCAGGGCGCTCCAGCTCATGGGCAGGCCGATGAAGAAGGCGGCGACCACGCCCACGAGCGTGGCGAGCGTGAGCCCGAGCAGCGGCCGATCCACGGGAGGCGGAGGCGGGTGCGTGTCGAAGCGCTCGTGGGAGAGCTGCTTGCGGAAGACGAAGAGGAGCCCCGCGATGACCACGCCGGTGGAGAGCACGGCCGGCAGCGCCATGTAGGCCACGAACTGCGCATAGGGCAGCCCGGAGGCGCCCTGGATGAGCATGTTCTGGGGGTTGCCGGTGAAGGTGGCCACCGAGCCCGAGTTGGAGGCCATGCACACGGCCAGCAGGTACGGGATGGGAGGCAGCCGCGCGTCCTCGACGACCACCAGCACCAGCGGGGTGAGCATGAGACAGAGGGTGTCGTTGACGAGGAAGGCGGACAGGAAGGCGCTGGTGCAGGCCACGGCCACGAGCAGCAGCCGGGGCGTATGGGCCTTGCGCAGCGCCCAGGCACCGGCCGCTCGGAAGAAGGAGGCCTGCGAGAGGTAGTCCGCGAGTAACATCATCCCCAGCAGGAGCACGAGCGTGTCCATGTCCACGGCGTGCCGGGAGGGATCGGCGCTGTAGTTGAAGACCTCGGAGGGGGCGACGATACCGGCCACCACCATGAGGACGGCGCCCACGAGCGCGCCTCCGGGGCGATCCAGCCGGGGGAAGGGGAGGCGGATACCGGCGATGAAGACGTAGGTGAACAGGAAGATGGCGAGGGCCACGGCGGGCGGACAGTACCCGAAAGCCTTCTGCTAGGCTGCGCGGGACTTTCTCGGAGGGGAAGGGGCATGGCAGGCACGGACCGCCACGACGGACCGGTGGAGCTCGACGGAAGCGAGGGGGAGGGAGGAGGGCAGATCCTCCGCTCGGCGCTCTCGCTGTCGCTCATCACCGGGAGGCCCTTCCACATGAAGAACGTGCGGGCCCACCGCCAGCCGCCGGGGTTGAGGCCGCAGCACCTCGCCTGCGTGCGGGGCGCGGAGGCCATCAGCGGGGGCCAGAGCGAGGGCGCGGCGGTGGGCGCCTCGGAGCTGCGCTTCGAGCCGGGGCCGGTGCACCCGGGCAACTACGTGCTGGAGGTGGGGACGGCGGGCAGCACGCCGCTGCTCTTCCAGTGCCTCTTCTACCCGCTGGCGCTGGCGGGGGGCGGCTCGCTCACCCTGCGCGGGGGGACGCACCTGCCGCACAGCCCCAGCTACCACTACGTGGTGGGGGTGTGGCTGCCGGTGGCGAAGGCCTACGGGCTGAACGCCTCGTTGCGCCTGGTGCACGCGGGCTTCTACCCGCAGGGGGCGGGAGAGTTCATCGCCGAGGTGGAGCCGGTGAGGGATCCACCGAACCGGGTGGAGCTGCCCTCCCGCGGGACGCTGCGGGACATCGCGGTGGGCTCGTTCGTGGGCGGGTTGCCCTTTGGCATCGCGGAGCGTCAGTCCAAGGCGGCGGTGGCGGCGCTGCGCGAGCGGGGCATCTACAGCCACGCGGAGAACCGGCCGCTGCCGGTGACGCACTCGGTGGGCACGGTGACGTTCATCCTGGCGCAGTTCGAGAACACCCTCGCCGGCTTCACGGCCCTGGGGAAGCGGGGACTTCCCGCGGAGGACGTGGGGCGCGAGGCGGCGGAGGAGGTGGCGCGCTTCATGGAGAGCGGGGGCGCGCTGGACGAGCACCTCGGGGATCAGATCCTCCTGCCCGCGGCGCTGCTGGCGGCGGGCCTGTTGGGCCCCTCGTCTCCGGGGACGACGCGCTACACGACGGCGCGGGTGACGGAGCACCTCACCACGCACGCGTGGCTCATCGAGCGCTTCCTGCCCGTGCGCGTGACGGTGGAGCCGGGAGGCGCGGTCGAGGTCGCGCCCCGGTGACGGGCCCGCCCCCTCCGTGAGACAGTCCCTCCCGATGAGCGCTGCCCTCGATCTCGTTCTGGAAGCCGGAAACATCACCGATACGCGCGCGGACGTGGTGCTGCTCAAGCACGCCCAGAGCTTCTACGGCGCGGATCAGGCCGTGGCCTCGCGGCTCGTCCAGGCGGGCATCCCGATGGCGAGCTTCTCGGTGCCCATCGGGGAGCATGTCTTCATCGAGACGCGAGGCGCCATCGGCGCGCCCCTGGCCCTCTTCCTCGGCACCGTGAAGCTGGGGAAGTTCGGCTACCACGAGATTCGCCAGTTCGCGGCCCGGGCGCTCAAGGCGCTCGAGTCGCGCCCGGACATCCGCCACGTCGCCTGCACGGTGCACGGCCCCAACTACGGCCTGGACGAGGACGAGGCGGCGCTCGCGCTCGTCGGAGGCCTCGTCGAGGCCTTCATGCGGGGTGCCGGGCCCCAGGGGCTGGAGCGCATCACCGTGGTGGAGCTGCAGCAGAAGCGGGCGGACCGGCTTCGCACGGCGCTGGAGCGGGGACTCGGGAAGAGCCCGGGGGTGGAGCCCCTGACGAGCGGCTGGGGCTTCCGCGTCAAGCGCACGAGCCAGCACGTCCAGGCGCCGCCCATGGCCACGGCCGGGGCGCAGTCGCTGGCCAAGCCCCACGCCTTCGTCGCCATGCCCTTCGCCTCCGAGATGGAGGACGTCTACCACTACGGCATCCTGGGCCCCGTGAAGGGCGCGGGGCTCCTGTGCGAGCGCGTGGATCAAGCCGTGTTCGAGGGCGCCATCATCCAGCGGATCAAGGAGCGCATCGACACCGCGAAGGTCGTCATCGCGGACCTGTCCATGGCCAACCCCAACGTGTACCTGGAGGTCGGCTACGCGTGGGGCAGGGGACGGCCCACCATCCTGCTCGTCCGCGATCTCAAGGAACTCAAGTTCGACGTCGCGGCCTACCGCTGCCTCGTGTACCGCAACATCCGGGACCTGGAGACCCAGCTCTCGCGCGAGCTGCAGCACCTGGGCTGAGCACGCCGGGTGCCCCTACTTCGCTTCCGGCTCCGGGGACTTCGGCCGGAAGAGGGGACACCGGAGCACCGGCTGGGGCGCGTATTTCTGCGGCAACAGCGGGCAGAGGATGAACGTGGACGTCTTCGTCCTCACGTACTTCGGCGGCGCCGCGCAGCGGTGACAGAGGCTCGTCGGGAAGGGCAGCGGGGAGGGCGGAGTCTCATCCATGCGGCCCCTACCCAGGCCCGGACGGCGAGCCGATGTCAAGCGCGAGCGTCAGGAGCGCACCCCTGACGCCCGCCGGGCCCGCGGCCTCGCTCAGGGCATGCTGGCGTTGAGGCAGGCGGGCTGCCCACCAGTGAGGAAGTAGTTGTTCGTCCGCAGCACCAGGTGCCCGCTGTCGGTGGAGGGGTTCGTCTGGGCCTGCTCGCCCGCGCCGAAGATCATGCCGATACCGTGGGCGGCGGCCACCTCCTGCGGGTGATCGAAGAAGTAGTCCAGACGGTTGTCCTTCCAGTGCTGGTCGTAACCGGGCATGGACATGTTGCCCACGGGGATCTGCCACCAGATGTTGGGCCGGCCCATCCGCTCCGAGAGCGCCTTGGCGAACCGGAAGGCCTGACGGAAGTGTGGGAGCGTGGTGTTGGCCGTATCCCACCAGCTGTTCCGGCCCAGACGCACCTGGTAGTACTGGGCGTCGCGGTCGCTCGTCTCCACCACGACGAAGTCCCCGTTGGCGCCACCGCACTCCCTGAGGAAGTCCGCCACCTTGCGGGCCTCGCCCTCCACGTCGAGCGCGGGGTTGGTGTTCATCATGGCGTCGATCTTCGTGGCCCACGCCGAGGCATGCAGGCCCACCTTGGCGTTGGGGGCGTACTTGCGGACCATGGCGATCATGCAGCGGCCCATGCCGGCGATGGTGTTCTCCACGTTCGCGCAATCCGTGGGATTGGCCGAGGCGACCGCCGCCGGAATCATGTGAGGATTGGTGTTCACCTGCTGCGCGTACGCCCAGAAGTCCGGCTCGATGTGAAGCAATGCGGTGGAAGTACCAATCTGCTGCAACACGAAACGCCAGTCATTGTAATAACGTTGCATCAAGGAGACGGTCTGCGCCGCGGCCACCTCCGGCGAGCCCTCGGAGACACGGCTGGCGTGGAGCATCTGGTAATAGGTGATCATCGGGACCTGTCCCAGATTGATCGTCTGCTGGAAGTAGTCACGCAGGTACTGCCCCGGAGGAATCTGGTCCCACTGCCAGCACCCCCACCAGCCGCAGCCATTGGGATTCCAGTTGGAGCAGGACTGTCCGGCGGAGGAGCAGCTCGTGCTGCACGAGTTGCACGGCTCCGCGCTGTCGAACAGGCCACCCGCGAGGTAGATGTATCGGATGTCGAACGGAGCCAGCCCGGCCACGGAGCTGTCCGTCTGTCCTCCGACGAGCACGTGATCCTTCCCGAGTGAATCGAGCAGCGGCTGGCCGAGGCAGTCCGTGGGCGGAACCGTGCCACCGTCCGAGCCGCCCGTGCCCGCGTCCGGAGTACCCGCATCCGAGCCCGTGCCCGCGTCCGAGCCACCCGTGCCCGCGTCCGGAGTGCCCGCATCGGAGCCGCCCGTGCCCGCGTCTGGCGGACACTTCTTGCACACCCCTCCACCGCGTGGGGCGGCCTCGGCTTCACGGGGTGCTCCGCTGAGGGTGTAGAAGAACAACATCCCGGGGACCAGGAGCAACAACCAACGCGCGCTGGAGGACATGAGGTACCTCGCGACTTCGGGTCCAATTCTTTGACATAAAACCAGACTCGCGATCCAACGCGGCGGCCACCATCAATCCCTCTTCTTCATGTATTGGATGAGAGTGATTGCAATGCTGATAGAAGTTTTCGCGGAAATACGAGAAAGTCCTGCCCTGACGAAAGTTTCCAAGAGGCTTGTCCCCGGGGAGTGAAATCAACTCTCCTGGCCGTATGTGTCTCGACGCCTGGCTGCTCGCTGGATGTGTGTCGATTCAATTCATTTCACCCGCTCCACCGAGGAGTGAGGCCACACGGCGCTCGAATGGCTGTCTGCCTGCCTGTCTGACGGTCAGGCCGACGCGCCGGCTCAGGCACGCGGGGGGGCACCGGGGCGCGGCTTGCATGGCCCGGTGCCTGCGTTACTCCTGATCAATGACCGACGTCTCCCATGTCCAGGTGCCGACGCGCGATTACACGCTGCCCGAGGGTTGCCCCTCGTGCGGCGCGGATCTGCCGGTGCGCGTCTCGGCAGCCGGTACCCACGGCGTCTGCAAGCACTGCGGCTGGTTTGGCCGCCCCCTCCTCACGGTGACCCACCAGGGGCTGCGCATCAGCTACGAGGGCGCTGACGCCTGAGCTCCAGCCCGGCGTGGTGCCGCGCGGTGAACAGCAGCGCGAGCGCACTCAGGACATGCCAGGCCGCATGTCCCTGCACCCAGTGATTGTCCGGGTCGCACCACGCCCGCGTCACGTCCGCCACCGAGCACGCCGCCGCCGCGGCCATCAGCCCCACCGCGAGCCAGAAGTCCCGGTACGACTCTCGCGGGTCCTTCCGCCGGGACAGGCGGATCTCGGTTCCCACGATCACCAGCACCGCCCCCAGCACCACGAGCTGGTAGGGGAACCCGGCGAGCCTCAGCACCGGCACGAGCAGGGTGCACCCCACCGTCAGCCCGGCGTGGACCGTGCCCACCCGCTCGCGAGGCAGCCAACCCAGGCGGTGTAGGTTCAGCGCCACCAGCAGGAAGGCGAGCACGTACATCCCCACGAAGTCCAGGAGCTGGGTGGCGAAGGTGTTCGTCGCGTGGAAGGCGAAGGAGAACGCCCCCACGAGCCCCGTCGTCCAAGCGAAGCGCCCCATGGCGCGGCTGCCCGTGAGCCGCCACCGCCACGCACACCAGCACGCCACCGCCAGGTAGGCGAGGTTGGACCAGGCGTTCGCGGGCTCGTTCACCCAGGCGCAGACCGTGGCCTCGCACCACTTCACGTTCGGCTCGCCCCAGGCGACCCGCATGTCCCACCAGGGGCAACCGGGCTGGAGGAGCTTCTCGGGCGCTGCCATGCCGTTCATGGCTCGAACCTACATCTCGATGGGCTCGTCCCGGACAGGCCCTCTCCGTCCGGATATCGTGCCTACATCAGCATACCTGGGGGACCTCTTTGTTGAGCCCCATCATGCCTACATCTCACGACATCTTCATGCCCAAGAACTGGTGTGTGTCGCACTTACATTGGCGTCTTTTGTGTGTCAGAATGGAGCAATCAAATACAGAAATTAATTCCATAGTCTTGATTTCCTGTCAGGGATTGTGGAGTGGAAGTCTGTATTTGTTTTTGTCTATGTTTGTCTTTTGTGATTGTGACGATATGTTTTTCTTTTTTAAGTAAATACAAACTATAATTTGATGTGTTTTTTATGTATTTAGATAAAGACAGACATTCGTTTTGCTGGATTGGTAGGGATTGGGTGGATATCCTTGCAACCATGAGGCTTGACGAGATCGCTGGGCACATCGACCAGTTGCTGGGTGCTTCCGCCGAGACGGGTGAGCGCACCCGGATCGTCGTCGCGCGAGAACAGCCCGTGTGCCGCATGGGGCTGGCGCTCGGAGCGGTGGGGACTCGGGCTGCTGGAGCGGCTCCTGCGCGAGCGGTGGCCCGACCTCCACATCCTCGTGTCCCCACCACGGGATTGAGAGGATTCAATCCAAGGGATTGCTGGCGCCGCGCAGGGCCTCGTCCACGAGCCACGTGGGCACCGCCAGCGCTCCGGCCACCTTCCTCAGCTCCAGGTAACCCAGGTTGTCCACGACGCCGTCCGGGGCCTTCATCAAGGCGAAGTGCTGCGCCAGCCGGGCCCGCTCGGACAGGGTCGCCCGCTCCTGGTACAGCTGCTCCAGCACGGGCAGGAGCTTCCCCGTCGTCAGGGCCAGGTTCAGCAGCTCGGGATGCTCGGACTTCTCCAGGTAGGAGGGATCCAGCTCCCGCAGCTCCCACGCCAGCAGGGTGTCGGCCTCCTCGTCCGACAGTCCCTCCTCGCTCGCATAGCGGCCCGCGCTCTTCAGGAAGGTCCTCGTCTTGGAGAACGCCGCGAGGGCACGCACCCGCCATGGGCTGAAGGCATGGGCGCGGAAACCGCCGAGTACCTCATCGTCCTCACTGGGCCGCTCACGGGCCGATGGATCGGACAGGAGCGCGTCCACATGGCGCGCCGCCGCCTGCAGCTCGGACTTCACCGAGCCTGCGGTCCATCCGCTCACCCGTGCGAGCAGGACGCCCGCGGAGGCCTCCAGCTCCCGGGAGCACAGCAGTCCCGCCCGGTCGGCGCTGGCCTCGGCCGCCCGGTTCCACCGGTACAGCCCGAGCGCCGTGGCGGGGGAGACGAATCGTCCATCCTCTCCGTCCCAGGCCAGGGCCGTGGCCGGCAGGGGCAGGGTGAAGTGCTCGAAGGCGAGGTGCCCGAGCTCGTGCCCGAGGATGAAGCGCAGCTCGGCCTCCTGGAACACCTCCAGGAGCCGGGAGGACAGAACGATGGCGGGAGTGTCCGGCGGGGCCTGCACCGCCGCGGCCCGGATCATGGGCTCCGGGTTGACGAACACATCCACGGGTCCCTCGTGGCCCAGGACCTCCTTGCAGGCGGCCAGCGCATCCAGGACCCGCGGGGCCACCGGGCGCGTCAGCTTGAAGGCGTTCGAGAGCAGCTGCCTCTGCCTCGCGACGCCGCCGAACCTGCCCGGCACCGCGTCCACATGCCGCAGCGCCCGCTGGGTGTCCTCGCCCGCGAGGAGCTCGTCGCGCAACCGCCGCTCGAGCGCGGACTGGAAGATGCTTGGATTCACATGCGCCATCGTGGGGAATGCCTCCTGCCGCCAGCGTACCTCATCAGGATAGGATGGCGGGCCCATGGCTTCTTCCAATGCCGTCCCCGGGACGCTCGAGTTCTCCACGCCGCTCGTCTGCCAGCAGCTGTGGAACGGGGACCACCAGGTGTTCCCCGTGGCCGCGCCCACCCTGACGAGCCACGCGCCCACGCTCGAGGCCTGTCTGGGCGAGCAGCGCCTGTTCCTCGAGGAGCACCTGTCCAGGGTGGAGCCCGAGGAGCTGGCCCGCTTCTCCTTCCCCGAGCAGGTGCGGCTCGAGATGCTGGAGATCCTCGCCCCCCGCGCCGATCTCCCCAAGAAGCTCGTCAAGCCCGTCACCGTCGAGCTGGCCACCATCGTCGTGCCGCTCGCGGAGGAGACGTGGGTCTTCGTGCCGGCGATCGATCACACGGTCTACGTGGGCAGGAACCAGGACGTGCGCGAGACGGTGCGCGCGGACGTGGAGCGGTTGCTCGCCGCGCGCGAGCCGGCCGCCCATGAGTACCTGCGGCTGCTGCCTCCGAAGTTCGTGACGCTCGAGACCGTCCAGCTCGCGCTCCGGCGTCAGGACGCGAGCGACAAGGCCCGGCAGGCGAAGAAGAAGCTGGAGGAGAAGCTCAAGCGGGAGCAGGCGCACCAGGTGCTCCTCTCCGTCTCCACGGTGCTGCATGATCGCGACGAGGCCCGGCACGGACCGCCCCTCATCGCCCGGGACACCGAGCTCGCGCTGCTGTCCGGCCTGCTCGGCGGCGAGAAGCGGCAGGGCGTGCTGCTCGTGGGCCCGGAGCTCGTGGGCAAGACGGAGCTGCTCCTCGCGTGGCTCCGCGCCGAGCGCAAGGCCGGCCGCGAGCGGCGCGTGTACGCCACGAGCGGCTCGCGGTTGATCGCCGGCATGTCCGGCTTCGGCCAGTGGCAGGAGCGCGTGCTGCGGGTCATGCGTGCGGCACAGGAGCTCGACGCCGTCCTGTACTTCGAGAACCTCGGGGAGCTGCTCGCGCAGCAGTCCTCGGAGCACGTGGACATCCCCGGCGCGATGAAGCCCTTCCTGGAGGAGGGCCGGGTGCGGTTCCTCGGAGAGCTCACCCCCGAGTCGTTGGATCTGCTCGAGAACCGGCACCCGGGCCTCTTCGCGGTGCTCGGCCGCGTGCGCCTGGAGCCCCTGGGGACGCGGCAGACCCGTGAGGCGCTCCGGAGCCGGACGGTCTGGCAACGCAAGGCCGAGCCCTCGCGGTACTCGCTGGCCGACGACGCGGTGGATCCGCTCGTGGACCTGGCCGAGCGCTACCTGCCGAGCCGCGCGCTGCCCGGCAAGGCGATCCGGTTGTACGAGGAGATGCGCGCGGGACTGCAACAGGAGCGCACGGGCACGGGCGAGGTGCCCCTGCTCACCCGCGAGCGCGTGTACTCGCTCTTCAGCCTCAAGACGGGCGTCCCCGAGTTCCTGTTGCGCGAGGACCGCGCGCTGCTCGCCGGGGAGGTCGAGGCGCACTTCCGCCGCCAGCTCGTGGGCCAGGAGACGGCGGTGCGCCGCGTCGTGGAGACGCTGTGCATGGTGAAGGCGGGCCTCCAGCCCCAGGGCAAGCCGCTGGCCACCTTCCTCTTCGTGGGCCCCACCGGCGTCGGGAAGACCGAGCTCGCGCGGCTGCTCGCCACGTTCCTCTTCGGCTCGCCGGAGCGGATGTTCCGCTTCGACATGAGCGAGTTCATGGACGGCTGGGCCGCCGAACGGCTCATCCGGGGCAACACCCAGGGCGAGGGGCTGCTCACGCGCCGCGTCCGCCAGCAGCCCTTCTGCGTGCTCCTGCTCGACGAGATCGAGAAGGCCCACCCGGCCGTCTTCGATCTGCTCCTGCAGGTGTGCGGGGAAGGGCGGCTCACCGATGCCCGGGGGCAGACGGCGTGGTTCCACAACGCCATCATCATCATGACGAGCAACCTCGGCGTGGCGCACCGCCGCTCCCCGCTGGGCATCGGCGCTACCTCGGTGGATGACGCCTCGTACTACCTGCGCGAGGTGCACCGTCACTTCCGCCCCGAGTTCGTCAACCGCATCGACCAGCTCATTCCCTTCCACCCGCTCACCCCCGAGCAGGCGGCGGAGGTGGCCCGGCTCGGCGTGGACAAGCTGCGGCAGCGGCGCGGGTTGATGCAGCGCGGGGTCTCGCTCGAGGTGCCTCCGGAGATCACCACCGCGCTCGCCACCTCCGGCTACCAGGAGGCCTATGGCGCCCGGGCCATGCGCAGGCACCTGGACCAGCAGCTCGTCGTCCCCATCGCCCGCATGCTCTCCGAGGCCGGGCCCGAGGCCCAGGGCGGCCGTGTGGTGATCGCCTCCCGTCCCGGGGGCATTGCCGTGGAGCTGACCAAGGGCAGCCCGAAGACGGCGCGCAACCAGCTCGAGCTCGTGCGCGACCTGCAGGAGCAGCGGCGGGTCATCGACAGGCTCTTCCGGATGGATGCCGTGGAGAACGTGGGGGAGCGGATCCACTTCCTGGTGGCCCAGCTCGCCCAGGGAGATCAGAAGAAGATGCGAGGGCCCGAGGCGTCCTCGCTGGGACAACTCCAGTACGAGCACAGCCGGCTCGAGGCGCTCTGGAGCGAGGCCCGGCGGTTGCGCGCATCGCTCCTGGCCGCCGAGGAGCTGGCGCTGATGGCGCTCTTCGAGCAGCAGGATGCCGCCCCCTTCGTGGACGAGGCCCACGCGCAGATGAAGGCCATCCGCCAGCTGATGCCGTCCGTGCTGCTCGCGCTCCAGCCCCGGAGGGATCAGATCACGCTCATCCTCCAGGAGGCGGGGGAGACACGCGGCCTCGAGCGCTGGATCCTGCCGCTGATCGAGGATGCGCCCCGGCGCGGCTGGACGGTCGAGGGCCGCGTCTCGGTCACCCACAAGAGCAGCGAGCGCAAGCGCAAGTGGGATGACAAGCTGCTGGGTGCGGAGCAGCTTCGGAAGGAGCTGGCCGCGCCCTCGCGGGCCTTCCGGGAGGTACTGCTCCTGGTCAACGGCACGAACGCGGGGGCCTTCCTGGCGCTCGAGGCCGGGGTTCATCGTTATCCCCCCACCGAGAAGGACGAGCTGGTCCAGGTCGAGGTCAGGCCCGTTGCCATGTCCACCCAGCTGTTCCAGAAGGAGCTCGAGCTGCCCGCCATCGCCCCTCCGGCACAACGGGCCGGCAAGGATCTCCGGGAGCTGCGGTTGATGCCAGCCATCCGTGAGTACGTTCCCGGCGGCGAGCTCCTGCTGTGCGATGGCGCACGCAAGCTTCAGCTGGATTCCTGGGAGCACTTCCAGGCGCTCGAACGGATCCTGCTCGAACACATCCTGCTGCTCGAAAGCTCCGGGAACTTCGATGCCGAGAGTGGATTCTCCTTCGCGCTCGACGTGATCCGGGGGGCCTCGCGATGAACCTCACTCTTGGCGTGTACCAGAGCCGCGATGCCTCCAGTGGCTACCGGTGGACCACGCTCGCGCTCGGCCCCCATACCCGCAGCCGAGAGGGACGGAGCACCGTCAAGCTCCAGCAGAAGCTCGTGGAGGATCTCCGGAGCATCATCGGCGAGCTGCCCGTCCGGGAGCTGTCGTACTTCCAGCTCCCCCGAGGCATCCGCCTGGAGCGGGTACAGCTCGAGCTGGATTTCAAGCGCGTGCGCACCGGAACCGAGACGCCGCGGCTGTCCGGTCTCTTCCCGCTCATCCTCGAGCCGCGCTGGCGCACGCGCGACGAGCTCATGACCATCGCCTACCACCCCGCGCGCCAGCACGAGTGGTTCCCGGTCGATACCGGCGCCAGTCTCGAGGAGCAGGCGAAGGTCTTCTTCACCCGTGCCTGGGCCCAGCTGGAGCCGTACGAGCACGATGACCTGCGCTCCAACCGCAAGGACACCCTCAAGGCGCTCGCGTTCATGGCCCAGCCGAAGTCGCTGCTCGACGAGCTCGGCAAGAAGAAGGGGCCCTGGGACGACCTGGAGGCCGAGGACCGGCGGGAACGGGCCGGCGGCAAGAAGAAGCAGAAGAAGTCCGGTGGCGGCACCCAGGTGCTGCACAAGCTGGGGACGAACCTCACCCTCCAGGCCGCGGAGGGCACGCTCGATACCGGCATGCCGCGCGGCCCCTACCGGGAGCAACTCCAGCTCCTGCTCGGAGGCGAGCGGCGCACGCCGGTGCTGCTCGTGGGTCCTCCCGGCTGCGGCAAGCGGACCCTGCTCAAGCGCTTCGTGGCCGAGCAGCTCGAGGCCGATGGTTTCCAGACCCACCGCAACCTGGACAAGGTGACCGAGGTCTGGTCGATCGCCGGCAAGCGGATCATCGCCGGCATGAGCTACGTGGGCGACTGGGAGCAGCGCTGCCTCAAGGTGCTCGAGGACACGAGGGGAGGGCGGCGCATCCTCTTCATCGAGGACCTGCATGCCTTCGGCCGCATCGGCCGCTCGCGGGAGAGTGACACCAATCTCGCGCTCTTCTTCCAGGGAGCCCTGGCACGTGGAGAGCTCACGCTCGCCGGCACGGTGACGCCCGAGCAGCTCCAGCGGCTGGAGACGGACGCCCCGTCCTTCGCCGCGCTCTTCACCCAGGTGCACGTGCGCTCCACCCGCACCGACGAGACACTGCGCATGCTGCTGCACGAGGCGCGCGAGCTGGAGTCCAAGCACCACATCGCCTGGTCCCCTCCGCTCTTCCCGGTGCTGCTGGAGCAGGCGGGGACGCTCTTCTCCGGGTCCGCGCTTCCGGGCAAGGCGCTCGATCTGCTGCGCGAGCTGGCCACGGACCAGGGAGCCCCGGGCCGGGAGCTCGGCGTCGGCGAGCTCTTCGCGCACCTGTCGCGCAGGACGGGCCTGCCGGACTTCCTCCTGCGCCCCCAGGAGCGGCTGGTGCCCGAGGAGGTCCACGAGGCCCTGTCGCGCAAGGTGATGGGACAGCCGGAGGCGGTGCGCGTGGCGTGCGATCTCGTCGCGCGCATCCATGCCGGACTCACGGATCCCCGGCGGCCCTACGGCGTCTATCTGTTCACCGGCCCCACGGGCACGGGAAAGACGGAGCTCGCCCGCGCGCTGGCCGGCTACCTGTATGGCGATGCGTCGCGGCTGGTGCGGCTCGACATGGGCGAGTTCCAGACGCCGGATGCCGTCGCGCGGCTCACGGGCGACGCCTGGCAGCCCGAGGGCCGGTTGACGCGCCTCATCCGCGAGCAGCCCTTCTCGCTCGTGCTGCTCGATGAGATCGAGAAGGCACATCCCTCGCTGCTCAACCTGCTGCTGCAGACGTTCGACGAGGGCCGGTTGACGGATGCCTCGGGCGAGACGGCGGATTTCACCCATACCGTCATCGTGATGACGAGCAACCTCGGGGCGCGGCGCAAGCCGGCGGTGGGGCTCGGTGCGCCGGACGCGCGCGCCCTGGAGCTGGATGCGGACCGGGCCGTGCGCGAGTTCTTCCCGCCCGAGCTCTTCAACCGCATCGATCGCATCGTGCACTTCTCGCCGCTCTCGCGGGACGTGGGCGAGAAGGTGGTGGAGAAGGAGCTGGCGCGACTGTTGTCGCGGCACGGGCTCGTGTCCCGCAACATCTTCGTGGCCGCCGACGAGGCGGTGAAGCGGCGCATCGTCGAGGAGGCCTTCGATCCCCACCTGGGCGCGCGGCCGCTGAAGCGCTACCTGGAGGAGAAGGTCGGGCAGGTCCTCTCCGATGCCATCATCCGGGGACCCCAGGCGCTCATGCGGCTGTTCCAGCTCTACACCCGGGAGGGCCGCTTCGAGGCGCAGGCCGATGCGCTCATTCCCCGGGAGCCGCTGGCCCAGGGCTTCGCGCTGGAGCCACTCCTGTCGCTCCCCATCGCACGGCTGCGCGAGAAGATGCTCGAGCTGCGTGAGGTGGTGCAGGAGCTGCGCGAGAGCGAGGCGCTCGGTGCCCTGTCCGAGCAGGTCCGCTTCCACCTGGAGCGTCTGCGGGCGGGCGAGCACGATCACGCCGAGTCGCTCTTCACGCTCGATGCGATGCGGATGTACCTGGAGGCCTTCGCGGCGCAACTCGAGTCTCTCGCCCGCGCTCCCGAGGAGACGGAGCGGGAGATGATCGAGGCCGAGCGTTTCGGCGTGGAGCGGATTGGCGCCGATCGCTGGTCCCAGGGGACACGCATCCGGCTCTTCGCCCGGCGCGCGTTCGAGCCGGTGAAGGCCGTCTCCCGCGAGCAGATGCTCGATGCGCTGTCGGAGGTCTACTTCCTGCAACGCATCCTCCGGGGGATTTCCAGCCCGGATCAGCACGTGGTCATGTTGGAGCTGCTCCCGCTCGGCCAGTGGCGTCAGGGCGCGTCCTCCGGGTCGCTGCTCGCCCGGTGGCTCTGCTCGGCCTATGCGCACTCGCGTGGGGAGATCGAGTCCTTCGCCGCGCACCTGCCCGGTGGGGCCCTGGTGTCCGGTGGGCCCCGGCAGCTCCGGGAGTTCCTGCACCTGTCCATGCAGGAGCCCGTGCATGCCGCGATCAAGCTGGTGGGCCCGGGCGTGCGGCCCTTCTTCGAGGGCGAGGCCGGGCTGCACGTGTGGCAGTCCTCGGGCCGGCTCCCGGAGATCGTCAAGGTCCGCGTTCACGAGGCGAATGCGCCATCGCCCGCGGAGCTGCTCGCGCTGCATGCCGTGAAGCTCCAGGCCTTCCACAAGGCACGCCAGGAGGGCGTGAGCCCGCTCCCGGAGGATCCGGAGGCGGCGGCTCCCGTCGTGCGCGCCTACCGCTTCGAGCCGCCCGCACGTCCGGGAGCGGTGTCGGTGCTGGAGCTGGATGACTACCTGCTGACCCACAGCGGCAGCCATCGGGTGAGGAATCCCGCCGAGGCCCTGCCGGCCCTGTGGCGGCTGCGGATGAGCGAGCGGGTGACCCCATGAGCGACAAGAGCCTTCGCGTCTACTTCACCACCCACCACGATGGCCGGCTCACCGGGCAGCTCCTGCCGGTCTGGGACAGCTTCTTCGATGATCCTCCGCCCTCGGCCTACGGCAACAGCGAGGCGGAGATCTACGCGCTGCTCGAGACGCGCATCCGGTTGATGATGCTCGAGAACCCAGCCGGGCTCGGTCGGTTCCTCTGGGAGGAGAGCCTGGAGGCGCGGACCATCACCGTGGAGATCCACCCGCAGACCGTGCACAAGAAGCGGCCGGTGATCGCCAAGGCGCTGATCCCGCTCAAGCTGACGTACGTCTACGGGAAGCTGGAGAGCGGTGCCTGGCGCGTGCGGGTGCCGCGCTTCGGCTGGTCGTTCGTGCTCGAGGAGCTCTCCATCGCGCGCGAGGTGTTGCAGAACGCGCTCACCACCGTGCTGCTCGGGGAGAAGCCCAAGGGGCTGTACGACTTCCGCCACGAGGGCGCGGAGTACGTGAGCAGCTGGGACCTCGGCTGGCTGCTGCGGGACAACCGGCGCGGCCCGGGCGAGGAGCGGCCTCCTGAAGTCCTCGAGCAGATCAGCGAGGAGCTGACCTCGCGCGCCCTGGGAGGCAGGCAGCCGGCACTGGTGTACGACGCCGAGTCGATGCGCTCCTGGCTCGCCCACGCGCAGCGCCAGCCACCGCAGTCCCTGCTGCTCGTGGGGGGCCCGGGCTCCGGCAAGACGAGCCAGGTGCTGAAGCTCGCGCGGCTGATCGCCGAGCAGCGGCGTGAGGACAAGAAGGTGAGCCTGCCGAGGATCTGGCGCACCAGCGCCGAGCGCATCGTCGCCGGCATGGTGTACCTGGGCATGTGGCAGGAGCGCTGCCTGAAGATCGTCGACGCGCTCTCGAACGAGAACGACTACCTCTACGTGGACCGGCTCACGTCGATCCTCGCGCCCCAGCCGGACGGCTCGTCCATTGGAGATCTGCTGCTGCCCGCGGCGATGAGCGGGGAGATCTCCCTGATCGCCGAGTGCACCGAGGCCGAGCTGGAGCGCTGCCAGCGGCGCTTCCCGGAGTCGCTGCGGCCCTTCCGCATCATCCGCATCGAGCCTCCGCCGGCCTCGCAGGTGCCGGAGCTGATGCTGCGCTACCAGGCGGCGAAGCGCAGCCGGGTGAGCATCCATGCCCTGGGGTTGAGACAGCTCGTCGGGCACCTGGAGACGTTCCAGCGCGACAGCCTGTTTCCGGGCAAGGCCTTCCGCTTCCTCGACTGGCTGGAGCAGCAGGGCGAGCCGGGCAAGGCCCGGACGCTCTATCCGCGCGATGTCTCCGAGGCCTACGCGCGCTACACGGGGCTGCCGCTCCAGCTCATCAGTGACGAGGTGCCCGCAGAGCAGGCCTCGCTGGCGGGACAGTTGCGGCAGGGGGTCATCGGGCAGGATCGCGCCTGCGAGCTGGCGGCGGGCGTGCTGGCGCGCTTCAAGGCGGGGCTCAACGATCCGGAGAAGCCGGTGGGCACGCTGCTCTTCGCCGGGCCCACGGGCGTGGGGAAGACGGAGCTGTCCAAGCAGCTCGCGCGCACGCTCTTCGGCAACGAGGACCGGATGATCCGGCTCGACATGTCCGAGTACATGCAGCCCGGCTCGGCCCAGCGGTTGATGGAGGTGGGCCCGGGAATCACCAGCCTCGCCGAGCGGGTGCGGCAACAGCCGATGTCGCTCGTGCTCTTCGATGAGATCGAGAAGGCGCACCCCGAGGTGTTCGATCTGCTGCTCGGCATCCTGGGGGAGGGGAGGCTGACGGACAGCCTCGGGAGGCTGGTGGACTTCCGGATGACGGTGGTGTGCATGACGAGCAACCTCGGCGTCGAGCAGTCGGAGCCCACGGGCTTCGGGGCCGAGCGCGGCTCGGAGGACTTCATGCGCGCCATCCGGCAGACCTTCCGGCCGGAGCTGTTCAACCGCATCGATCACGTCATTCCGTTCCGCCGGCTGTCGGAGGCGGATGTGCTGCGGATCGTCGACCTGGAGCTGGAGAAGGCGGCCTCCCGGGCGGGGCTGTTGCGGCGCAGACTGCGGCTGGTGGTGGAGCCGGACGCGCGGGCCTGGCTGGCCCGTCACGGGTACGACCCGAAGCTGGGCGCCCGGCCCTTGAAGCGGCTCATCGAGGCGAAGGTGATGGCGCCCATCGCGGTGAAGCTCTCGGCCGAGGCGGGGCTGGAGGGCGCGATGCTCCCGGTGGTCGTGGCCGGCACGGAGGCCGAGCGGATCCTGCGGCCGGAGTACCGGGCCGTCGCGACGGTGCTTGGAGACTGAAGCGGTGAAGCCGCCATTCAGCGGCAGCGGATCGAGCGCGGCACCCAGGTGTGAGGGTCTTCACTCACTTGGAGCGACTTCGTCGTATGAGCCCCCAGGCGAGAGGCATCCACAGGCCGGCAAGGGTTGCCTTGAGCAACCCACCGGGGAGGAAGGGCAAAAAGCCCTTGTGCAGGGCCGTGGCGAGGTCGAGCGGGGCCGCCACGCAGAGCCAAGGCACGCCGATGGCCAGGATGACGAGCTGGCCCGCGAGGAAGAGTGGGACGGCCTTCCACGCCACCCTGTCCAAGCCGCGCCGCGCCGCGAGGCCCATGAGGAAAGCGGCTGGGATGAAGCCCACCAGGTAGCCGCCGGTCGGCCCGAGCACCTGTGCCCAGCCGCTGGCTCCCTTGGAATAGAATGGCAGTCCCACCGCCCCGAGCAGGACGTAGGCGAGCTGTCCGGCCATGCCTCGCATGGGACCGAGCGCGGCGGCCGTGAGGACGACCGCGAGCGTCTGGCCCGTGATGGGCACCGGGGAGCCCGGCACCGCGATGGCCACCTGCGCGAGCAACGCGGTGAACAGCGCGGCGCCAAGCACGAGCGCCCCATCATGGACGCGCGAGCGTGCGAAGACGTCTGCCAGGACGCGAGGCGGTGGAGAACCCGTGTCCGCGCTCGATTCGGAGGGGCGTGGAGGCACGAACCGATGCTCGGCGAGGGCGAGCACCGATGCAAGGCGTCAGCAGAACGCCGGTGCCCCAACGGGGAGCAACTCCGCCTGTGCCGCATCTCCCGGAGCAACTTGTTCTCTTTTTAAATCAGGAATACACTGTGGGTGTTGTTTTCCGCCCTCCGTGCATGGATTTTCGAAGAGGAGTCCCCGTGTCGCGACCGGCCATCCGTTTCCGCTCATGGTTCTTGTTGTGTGTGGGGCTGGTGGTGGCCTGTGGCAATCCAGAGGAGATGGGGGCGCTCCCGGAGGAGCCCCTGGGCACCCGGGAGTCGGAGCTGTGCGCGGGGCTGAGCGTCTCCACCCTGACGATCTCCGGGATCAGCTCCTACGAGTTCGTGGTGGCGGGGAGCGGCTCCTTCGGGGTGTCCACCGGGGCCAACGCGGTGCGGCTGGAGTACACGCTGGGAGGGGTGCTGCAGGCCGTGGAGGAGCGGGTGGGGAGCTCGGGCACCTGGTACTTCAGCGGGGAGATGGGCTGTGGGACGCAGACCTTCCAGGTGAAGGCCTGGCCCATGGTCATCGACAGCGCGGGCAACCGCACCACCTGCTACGCCACGTCGAAGGTCCTCACCCAATCGGTGACGCAGACCTGTCGAGCCGTCGCCGGAGGCGGCTCGCACTCCCTGGCGCTCAAGAGCGACGGCACCGTCAAGGGCTGGGGTTACAACACCAACGGCGCGGTGGGAGATGGCACCACCACCCATCGCTCGACGCCGGTGTCGGTGTCGGGCCTGAGCGGCGTCATGGCGCTCTCGGCCAATGGTGGGCACTCGATGGCGCTGAAGACGGACGGCACCGTGTGGACCTGGGGCTTGAACGGCTCGGGCCAGCTGGGGGACGGCACCACCACCAACCGTCTGACGCCCGTGAGGGTGCCGGGCCTCTCCGGCATCACCGCCATCTCCGCGGGCCTCTATTTCTCCCTGGCGTTGCAGAACGACGGCACCGTGTGGGCCTGGGGCCTGAACAGCTCGGGCCAGTTGGGGGACGGAACCACCACCAACCGCCTGACGCCGGTGAAGGTGTCGGGCCTCACCGGGGTGAGCACCCTCTCCGGGGGCTTCTACCACGCGGTGGCGCTGAAGACGGACGGCACCGTGCGGACCTGGGGCGCCAACAACTTCGGCCAGATCGGGGATGGAACCACCACCAACCGCCTGACGCCGGTGACGGTCCCGGGCCTCGTGGGGGTCACCCAGGCCACCGCGGGGAGCGACCACTCGATGGCGGTGATGAGTGACGGCACCGTGCGGGCCTGGGGCTACAACGGCTACGGTGCCATCGGAGACGGAACCACCACCCACCGGTTGACGCCGGTGACGGTGCCGGGCCTCAGCGGCATCACCCGCATCGCGGCGTTCAATCACTCGGCGGCACTGAAGAGCGATGGCACCGTGCGGACCTGGGGCTACAACGCCTTTGGTCAGGTGTGTGACGGGACGACCACCAACCGGCTGGCCCCCTACCTGGTGCCGGGCCTCACGGGCATCGCGCTCATCGAGGTGGCCGGCCACCTCCTGGCGATGGCGGGGGACGGCACCCTCAAGACCTGCGGCCACAATGCCTACGGCCAGCTGGGGGATGGGACGACCACCAACCGCAGCACGCCGGTGTCGGTGATAGGCCTTTGACGGCCGGAGCGCCCCTGTCTCCCCTGAAGTCCGCGGGACGAGTCGGAGCGGCACGCGGCGGGGAAGCGCGTGTTGGTTGGCTGTAGCGCAAGGGGCAGATACTTCTCTGGCAAATATTCTCCCCCTGCACCCATGCTCTCCACCGCGCTCCTCGTCCTCCTCGCCGCGACGCCCTCTGGTACCGACACCCTCCGCGCCTCCCTCCAGGCGCGCATCGCCCAGGTGAAGGGGGCCACCGTGGCCGTCGCCTACCAGCACCTCGGCAATCCCAGGGACTCGCTCTTCCTGGAGGCCGATCGCTCCTTCCATGCGGCCAGCACCATGAAGGTGCCGGTGATGATCGAGTTCTTCCGCCAGGTGGATGCCGGCAAGCTGTCCGTGGGCCAGGAGTTGACCCTCTCCAACCAGTTCGCCTCCATCGTGGACGGTTCGCCGTATGCCCTGGACTCCAAGGACGACGAGGATGCGTCCCTCTATGAGCGGCTCGGCAAGCCGGTGCCGGCGCGTGAGCTCGTCGAGCGGATGATCACCCGCTCGAGCAACCTGGCCACCAACACCGTCATCGCCCTGGTGGACGCCAGGCGCGTCACCAAGACGCTGCGCTCGCTCGGGGCCCGCCAGATGACCGTGCTGCGCGGCGTGGAGGATGGGAAGGCGTTCCAGAAGGGCCTCAACAACACCGCGACGGCGCGGGACCTCGCCACCCTGATGACCGCCATCGAGCAGGGGAGGGCGGCGTCACCTGCCTCCACGCAGGCCATGCGCACCATCCTCCTGGCCCAGGAGCTGAACCTGGAGATCCCCGCGGGCCTGCCGCCGGGCACGCCCGTGGCGCACAAGACGGGGCAGATCTCCGGCGTCCTCCACGACGCCGCCACCGTCTATCCGTCCGGCAAGCCTCCCTACGTCCTCGTGGTGCTCACCAGCGGCATCCCGGACGAGAAGGTGGCCCGCTCGCTCATCGCGGACCTCTCCCGGCAGGTGTTCGCGCACGCGACACGGTAACGCCTGCCAGGGATTCAACCCGGGTTCACCCGATACCCTCACCCCGTCCCTCTCCCGGAGGGCGAGGGGAAATGGACGCGGTGGCTGTTTGCTCGGGGGTGGCTGGTTCGCCCTCGGGCCGCATCGCCCCCACCAGCGCCATCATCTGCGCCACCAGCGTGGTGAGTGCCTGGCCCTCCTGGGCGCCCGCGCCTCCGCCGATGGTGACGGAGCGCAGCTCCTGGGGCCGAGGCATCTTCTCGGCGATGGACGGCAGCAGCTCCACCATCCTCGCCTGGAGGTTGGCCGAGCTGAGACCGTTGAGGATGCGCTGGCGCTGTTCCAGCAGCTCCAGCTCCACCCGCTTCTGCCGGTTGGCCGCCGCCCGCTGCGTGTCCAGCAGCTCGATGGCCGCCAGGGCCTCGCGCTTGCGCTGGGCGGCCTCGGCCTCCTGCTTCTGCTTCGTCAGCTCCGCCTCCACCACCAGGCGCGCCTTCTCCAACTCGGCCGTCTGGAGCGCGGATTGCTGCCGCTCGACGGCCAGCTTCCGGGCGTCCTCCTCCTCGCGCTGCTGGCGCCGCAGCCGCTCGGCCTGATCGCGGTCGTACGCCTCCGCCTCCTTGCGCGCACGAAGGATCGCCAGCTCTCCGTCGGTCTCCAGCCGTGTCCGCTCGCGCTGCTGCTCCACCTCCAGCTCCCGGTGGTTGATGGCCTCCTCCGTTTCCAGCGTCGCCAGCCGCGCCACGCGCTCGCGCTCGGCCCGGAAGGGCTTCTGCAGGCTCTCCCAGAGCCTCCCCGAGCTCACCACCGCCTCCTTGATCTGCACCGTGACGATGCGCAGCCCCAGGCCCTTGTCGCCGCCGCCGCCGCCCTCGGCCACATGGCGCAGGCGCGCCGTGAGCTCCTCGATGATCGGCTGCTTGTCCGAGAGCACCGCGTCGATGCTCATGGTGGCCACCTTGTCCTTGATGGCGGCCTCGGCCTGCTCGCGCAGCTGCACGTTCACCACCCGCATCGGGTCCTCGGCGTCCGTGAAGTCGAGCTTCTTGTACGCGGTGGCGAAGTCCTCGATGATCCACTGCACGTAGCCCTGCACCAGCAGCCCCTGCAGCTCGCGGCAGATGCAGTGCGCGTTGATGAGGATGGTCTGCATGGCCCCCGGTACGACGAGGAACGAGTCCGTCGCCGGGTTGAAGCGGAAGGACACGCCCAGGCCGATGTGCAGCGGCTGGGCATGGCCCCGGCGGGTGTGCACGACATAGGCGTTGGGCGGAACCACGACCGTCTTCCACCTCCAGAAGCCGGTGATGCGCACGTCCACGGCGTTGCCTGGAATCTCGCGAGGGGGCGCGACGAAGTTCCGGGCGGCTCTCGGCGCCATCTGAGCCTGGGCCATGGGCATCACGGCCTTGCGTGCCTTCAGGTCCACCTCGAGGCGCTGCTGCTGCTCGCGGACCTGATCCAGGTACTCGTTCCTCACCGGCTCGTGGTTCATCGACATCGGTGCCCCCATGCTCCGGAGGGGCGCCGATCATCGGCACGCCATACCGGAGGCTTCGCGCGCATCTAATCAGACTGTTGCCGGGAACGGAGGGGGTGGCCTAGCGTCCGGGACGCCGTGACCGAACGTCCTTCCATCCTGGTGGTCGATGATGATCCGCACCTGCGCGAGGTGGTGGGCTTCGCCCTCTCGCAGGCGGGCTTCCACGTCGAGCAGTCCTCCAACGGACGTGCCGGCCTGGAGCAGGTGCGCCGCTCCGTGCCCGCGCTCATCGTCCTGGACATCATGATGCCCGAGATGGATGGGCTGGAGATGTGCCGCGAGGTCCGCCGCGCCCACGAGGTCCCCATCGTGTTCCTCTCCTCGCGCGATGACGAGGTGGACCGGATCCTCGGACTGGAGCTGGGCGGAGATGACTACATCGCCAAGCCCTTCAGCCCGCGCGAGCTGGTGGCGCGCGTCAAGGCCGTGCTGCGGCGGGCCCGTGCCACCGCGAGCCCCGCGCCCTCCGCGCCCGCTCCCTCGCCCGCCCAGGTGCTGCTGCGCGGGCCCCTGCGGATGGACCTGGACCTGTGGCGCGCGTACTGGAACGGTCAGGAGGTGGTGCTCACCGTCACCGAGTTCCACCTGCTCACCGCGCTCCTGCGCGCACCCGGCAAGGCCTTCACCCGCGACGAATTGATGACGCGCGTCTACGAGGACGTGGTGGTGAGTGATCGCACCATCGACAGTCACGTGCGGCACATCCGGCAGAAGTTCGCCTCGGCGGGAGGCGAAGTCATCCAGACGGTGCATGGCCTTGGCTACCGGCTCGCGATCCCCTGACCGCCAGCGCGCCCGCCCGCGCCTGTGGATGGTCTTCGCCGCGGTGGGGCTGGGAGCGCTGATCATCGCGCTGCTCGGCCTGGCGTTCGTCCGCGTCTACGACAACCAGCTCATCCGCCAGACGGAGTCCGAGCTCATCGCCCAGGGCGTCGTGGTCGCCTCGCTCTACGGCGAGCTGCTGCGCGAGAAGGTCGGGACGGAGGACTATGGCGTGACCCGGCTCGCGTCCTGGCCCTTCGCGTCGCCCTCGGACTCGGAGCTGCGGCCCATCCTTCCCTCGCTCCGGGCCTCGGACGAGGCGTTGCCCGCGATGGAGGATCCCCCCGTCTCCGCCATCCCCGCGGAGCCTCGTGCCCGCGAGGCCGGCAAGCAGCTCTCTCCGCTGCTCGCCCAGGTGCGGCGCTCCACCCTGGCGGGCATCCGCGTGATGGATGCCCAGGGCGTGGTGGTGGCCAGCAGCTCCATGGGGCTGGGGACCACGTTGGTGGCCCGGCAGGAGGTCCAGCGTGCCCTGCGCGGCGAGCCTCGCAGCGTCCTGCGCCGGCGCCTCGCCGATCCCGAGGACGCACCGCTCGCCTCGCTGAGCCGCGACACCGGGGTGCGCGTCACGGTGGTGCTGCCGGTGCTCGAGGGCGAGCGGGTGTGGGGCGCGGTGCTGCTCTCCCGCACGCCCATGACGTTCGCCAAGGCCCTCTACGCGGACCGGTGGAACCTCACGGCCACCGGGCTGGTGCTGCTGGGCGTGGTGGCGTTGATGTCACTGGCCGCGGCGGCGCTGGTGGTCCGCCCGGTGAGGGCCCTGGTGCGGCAGACGCGCGCCATCGCCGCCAGCGCGCCCGAGGGCTTCGAGCCGGTGGCGCGCCCGGTGGTGGAGGAGCTCGCCGAGCTCTCCGAGTCCCTGGCCGGCATGGCCACGGCGCTGAGGGATCGCAACCAGTACATCCGCTCCTTCGCGGCCAACGTGTCGCACGAGTTCAAGACGCCGCTGGCCTCCATCCAGGGCGCGGTGGAGCTGCTGCGCGACAGCGCCGGCGCCATGTCCCCCGAGCAGCGCGAGCGCTTCCTCGCCAACATCGACGCGGATGCCCGGCGGCTCACCCGGCTGGTGCAGCGGCTGCTGGAGCTGGCCCGGGCGGACTCGCTGGTGGCCCGGCCCGCGCGGACGGAGGTGGGCCCGCTGCTGGCGGCGCTGGCCGAGCGGGGCCGGGCGCGGGGGCTGGCCGTGGAGGTGGGGGCGGTGCCCGCGGGGCTCGTCCTGGGCCTGCCCGCCGAGGTGCTGGAGGACATCGTCTGGCAGCTCATCACCAACGCCGCCCAGCATGGGGGCGAGGGGGTGCACGTGCGGCTGGAGGCGGACGTGGCCGGGGAGGGGAGGGCCCGGGTGGTGGTGCGCGACGATGGCAGGGGCATCTCCGAGTCCAACCGGGCCCGCGTCTTCGACGCCTTCTTCACCACGGCCCGCGAGCGGGGAGGCACGGGGCTCGGCCTGACGATCGCCCAGTCCATGCTGCGGGCCTTCGGGGCCAGCCTGGAGTTGTTGCCACCGGAGCTACAACAGCAACGGGGGGCGGCCTTCGCGGTGGTGGAGGCGGCTCCCCGCTTGTGGACGGGCCCTGCCTCGGGCTAGACCCACCCCGCGCGAGGTAGTCCCATGGTAGGCTGCGGTCACGACGCCATAAGTGGGGTGCCTGCGTGCCAAGGGGGCCTGACCCATGGGTCTGGGCACAGCAAGGAAGTAACGCCATGTTGAAGAACGAGAGACTCGTTTTCGATCAGACCGTCGAGGGGCTTTTCGTCCGGGGAATCGGCCCGAAGATCTCGCCCAACCTCCGGCAGCAGTTGAAGCAGGCGGGGCTGGACCTGGACAAGCGGCTGTTGCCGGCCTACCCGGTCGAGGTGTGGGAGCGGTGCGTGGGCCTGGCGGCGAAGACGTTGCACCCGGAGAAGTCGGAAGCCGAGGGCTTCCGGCTGCTCGGCGAGCGGCACATCGAGGGGTACAGCGAGACGATGCTGGGCCGCGCCATCTTCGGCGTGCTGCGGCTGATGAATCCCAAGCGCAGACTGTCGCGCGTGCGGCAGAACTTCCGCGCGGGCAACAACTACCAGGAGGCCCTCATCACGGATCTGGGGCCCACCGAGGTGGACCTGTGGTTGAACGAGCGCGGTCTGCTGCGCCACTTCAAGCATGGAATCGTCCAGGGCTCGGCGCGCGGCGCGGGCGATCTGAACATGCGGGCGGTGCTGCGCCACTTTGACGATGAGGGCGTAACCTTCCGCATCACCTGGACGGAAACAAAGCCCTGACGCCGCGTGACGCGACCGGTTCTTGCCGGGCCACGCCGCCTCTGCGAGGGTTCAGGTTATAGGGGGGTGCCGGTATGCCGACGAGCGAGCAAGCCAACCTGCCACGCTGGAAGAAGCAGGCGGGGTTCTTCGAGATCTGGTTCCTGTGTGTGCTCGACCCGGGTGGCGAGCGCGCCTGGTGGTTGCGGTACACGCTCTTCACCCCGGCTCCGGGCGCTCCAGGTGAGCCCCGGGCCACGCTGTGGGCCGCGGCCTTCGACTGCGCGTCGCCCGACGCGCCCGCGGTGGCGGTGAAGGCCATCCATCCCATCTCCGCCTTCGATCCAGGGACGCCGGGCCGTTTCGGCATCCGCATCGGGGACGCGGAGCTGGCGCCGGGCAAGTGCCATGGCCGTGTCGCCTCGGGCGGGCATTCCATCGCGTGGGATCTGCGCTACACCCCCGAGTCCGGCGAGGCCGTCCGGCGGACGCCGCGGGGCGTGGGGATGCTGCCGCTGGTCACGCACGTCAACCACGCGCACGACGAGATCACCTTCAGCGGCACCGTCACGGTGGATGGCAAGCAGTTCGAGGTGCGCGGGGCTCCGGGGATGCAGAAGCACCTGTGGGGGCACCGGCGCATCGAGGAGCTGACGTGGCTGTACTGCCCGACCTTCCGCGAGGATCCGGAGGCCCGCCTGGAGGCCCTCACCGTCCGCCAACGGCGTGATCGGGGCCCGCGCCTCACGCCCATCTACCTGCGCACCTCGAAGGAGAAGCACGCCTTCCACGAGGTGCCCGGCCTGCTGTTCACGAAGATGGAGACGCCGCGCCACGGCGAGCTGCTCTTCCAGGCGACCTCGGCCACCGTGTCCGTGAAGGGGCGCGCCTGGTGCGATCCGCGGACGCTGGTGGGCTACGCGTACAGGGATCCGCAGGGCTGGGACGTGCACGTGGCCCAGAGCGACGTGGCCAACTGCGAGCTGGAGTTCTTCACGCGCTCCCACCCGTACGCGGCCTGGAAGCCGGACGGGAGGAAGCTCACCTCCGCCGTGGGCGCCCTGGAGTTCCACGGGCACGAGCGGATCCCCGGCGTGCGCTACGTCGGGTGGGACGACACCGTGCTGCCGGACCCGGAGGCGCCCCTCAAGGCGGCGGAGGGCACGTGACGCGCGCCGTCCCGGCCTCGATGACCGCGTTGGATCCGGACCGGACCCCCGGGCGTACGCAGCCGCTGGTGCTGTCGCCGAAGCGGGTGCACGCGCTCGGCCTCACCTACGCGGCCCACATCAACGAGACGGGCAGCGACGCGGGCGGCCCGGCCGTCTTCGCCAAGGACGCCGCGTCGCTGTTGGGGCAGGGGGACGCGGTGACGAGCCCCTCGCGCGACGCGATGCTGGCGGCGGTGGCGAAGCTGGACGCGGCGCTGTCCTCGCGGGTGGCCTCGCGCTTCCCGGAGCTGCCGCCCCTGCTGGACTACGAGGTGGAGCTGGGCCTGGTGCTGCTGGAGGACGTGCGCGCGGACGCGCTGGAGCGCCCGGACTTCGCGCCGCCGGTGGGCTACTTCCTCGCCAATGACGTGACGGCGCGCACGGTGCAGGTGCTCGGCGAGGGCCGGCCGGACCGGATGGCCTTCTGGGGCGCCGCCAAGAGCTTCCCGGGCTTCCTCGTGCCCGGGCCCGTCCTGTGGGTGCCGGACGCGCCCCGGGCCGACGTGTGCCTCGACGTGACGCTCACCCTCACGGTGAATGGGGAGGTGCGGCAGCGGGGCCGGACGATGGAGCTCATCGCCTCGCCGCGCGAGCTGCTGCGGCTGGCGGCGCGCGCGGTGCCCTCGGGGCTGCTGGAGAAGGGCGACGCCGTGCTCACCGGGACGCCCTCGGGTGTGGCCTTCACGGTGCCCGCGTGGAAGCGCAAGCTGGCGGCGCTGCTGCCGGGTTCCACCACGAGGCTGTCCGCCGCGCTGCGCACCCACGCCTCCAACCCGCGCATCCTGAAGGCCGGGGACGTGGTGGAGATGGACGGCGGGGTGCTGGGCCGCCGCCGCATCACCCTCACCGGTTGAGTCCCCGGGTGAGTCAGGCCCGGGCGTCCAGCGCCTGGAGGATCACCGGGTAGGTGTCGCGCGAGGCGGTGCTGCCCATGAAGGTGTCCAGGTGCCCGTACCCCGGGAGCACCTTGCGCTCGTAGAGCGCGGCGCCGTGAGCCTCCCGCAACCACTCGTACGTCTGCTCCGAGGAGGCGGGCAGGTACGTCTGGTTGTGATCGCCCACCACGAAGGTGATGGGGAGCTCGAGGTGCTTGGGGTCCAGGTAGTCGGGCGGCTTCACGGTGCCGTAGCGCCGGAGGTTCTCCTCCTTGCCGTAGTCGTAGCGCACCGCGTGTCCCGCCCGGGCCATCTGCGCCAGGTGGCGGAACGTCTGCATGTTGCAGCGGCCGAACTGCTCGTGCAGCCGCTCGTGCGTCTGCGTGTTGAGCCGCGCGTGCCGGTACAGCCGCCCGTACAGGAAGGAGAGCCGGTGGCACACCGTGCTGTCGCACTCCCGGTACACCAGGTCCACCATCTTGCCGAAGGCGGCCTGGAGCCTCGGGTTCTGCGTGCCCTCGCCCGGGGACATGTAGTTGACGGCCACGTCCAGGATGTCCGGCAGCCGCATGCGGGACTTGAGCAGCGTGGAGCGCGGCACGCGGTGGTGCAGCGCCACCTGCGAGGCCACCACGCCGCGCACGTCCGGCAGGTACCCCGCCGCCAGCGACATGAAGAACGTCACCGAGCCGGCGCAGTGCACCACCGCCTGCACGCTGTCCGCCTTCGTCACCTCGCGCACCTTGCGCACGGCGGCGGGCATGTCGTACTCGGCGGCCTCGTCCAGGGAGAACTGACGCAGCGGCAGCTGCGTGCTGGCGCGCCAGTCCAGCAGCCACGTGTCGTAGCCGTGGCGCACCAGGTACTGCACGAAGTTCTCCGAGATGGTGGGCAGCTTGAACATGCCGCTCCACACCCCGGCCCCGTGCACCAGCAACACCGGGCCCTTCGTGCCGCCCGGGTAGCGGGTGAGCCGCAGCGGGACGCCGTCTCCCGCGATCACCTCGTGCCGCTCGGCGGCCGGTAGCGTGTCCATGAGCCTCATGGAGTCCTCCTCGTTCACGGGGGGCGGCCCCGCGCGGGCCGCCCGGGTTGTCAGAAGCCGCGCGCCGCGGCCTCGGCGATGCGCTCGGACACCGCGCTGATCGTCATCACCGGGTGGAAGCCGATGGAGGTGGGAATCACCGAGCCGTCCGCCACGTAGAGGCCGGGGTAGTTGAACACCTCGCCCTCGGTGGACACCACGCCGCGCTCGGGGGACTCGGACAGGTGCGCCCCGCCCAGGGAGTGTACGGTGATCACCTTCTTGAAGAGCTGCCAGGTGACGAGCGGCGCGTAGGTGCCGCCGTACTGGGAGGCCAGCTCCTGCATGGCCTTCCCCATCCGATCGATGAGCGCCTTGTTCTCCCCGGCGAAGTCCCATTCGATGTCCAGCTTGCCGCCCTTCATCAGCATGCGCCCGTTGGCGTTGTCCCGTCCGATGCCGAAGAGGTTCGTCGTCCGCGCCGGGTCCGCCGAGGTGCGGGCCGGCTTGCTGAGCAGCCCCTTGCGGAAGGCCAGGTCGAGCGCCGGACCCAGCAGGGGCCACAGCGGCGCGCCGAGGCCCTGGAAGGGAGCGCCGATGTTCGGCTGCCCCAGGCCCGTCAGCACCTCCATGACGGGCTTGTTGAAGGTGGGGGCCGCCATGGTGAAGGAGGGCTCGGCGTCGAAGAAGCGCATCACCGTGGAGACGTCCGGGCCCTTCCAGGGCTCCAGGTCCTCCCGGCTGTTGAACACCGAGCCGAGGAAGTCACCGTTGCCCGAGTAGCCATGGCCCAGCCGCGCGCTGAGCCTGGGCAGGGTGCGCGTCTGGTCGCGGCTGCGCAGGAGGATCTCCACCGTGCCCAGCGTTCCGGCGGAGAGCACCACGCGGGCGCCCTCCACGAAGCGCTTCTCCCCGGTGGCCAGGTCCTGGAAGTGCACCCGGTAGCCGCCGCCCGGCGCCGGCTCCACGTGGGACACCTGCATGCGCGGCCACACCGTGGCCCCGAGCGCCTCGGCCCGGGCCAGGTACGTCTGATCCATCGTCTGCTTGGCGCCGTACTGACAGCCGAACTCGCACTCGGCGCACAGCTGGCACGGCTTGCGGCCCGGACCGGGAGACTCCGTCCACGCCACGGCCTCGGGCGGATCGAACACCTCCCGGCCCATGCGCTGGGCGGCGGCGCGCAGCACGTTGCGCTTGCGCAGGTTGATCGACTCGGGCATCGGCGTCAGCTTCAGCTCGCTGGCCACCTTGTCGTAGTAGGGCTCCAGCGCGGCGCGCGTGTAGCTCCTGGGCCAGCGCGGATCCTCGAAGACGACGGCGTCCGGCCGCACGTGGATGTTGGCGTAGACGAGCGAGCCACCTCCCACACCGCTGGCCACCGCCGTGCCGATGCCGGAGAGGAAACGCAGATCGTACAGACCCTGGGCCTGCTCGCGGGAGGCGTGGCGCCAGAGCAGCTCGTTCGTGCGCGTCACGTCCCGGGGGAACTGCCCGGGGGTGTAGCGCCGGCCGCGCTCGAGCACCGCCACCGACTTGCCGGCCTGCGCCAGCCTCAAGGCGGAGATGGAGCCTCCAAAGCCGGAGCCCACCACCACCACGTCATACCGGTTCGCCATCGCAGCCATGTGTCTCTCCTATTTTTCCAGTCGCGGGCGGACGAACACGTCCCACAGCGTGCCCAGGAACATCGAGCCGAAGCGCCAGTACGCGTCCGCCTTCGCCTGCGTCGAAGTGGTGCCGAGCACCTCGAAGGTGGTGAGTTGCTCGGCGAAGTCCTTCTTGTTCAGACGGATGATGCCGCTGGACACCACCGGCCCGTTCTTGTCCTTGCCCTGGCGGATCACCGTGTAGAGCGTAGCGGTCGCCCCCCACACGTCGAAGTCGCCCTGGTCCTTCACTTCCTTGTACCCGTCGAGCAGGTAGGGCTGGCCGTCCTGGCCGATGAAGGGCAGCAGGTAGATCATCCGCCGCTCGTAGAAGCTGTCGGTGTCCACGAAGAGGTTGAAGACGCCGTTCTCCACCCGGGCGCCCTCGGGCGGGGTGAGGCCGGCGACGTGGACCACGCCCTGGGCGATGCCGCCGTGGGCCGGCTCGGCCAGGAAGCGATCCAGGTTGGCCAGGGTGATGGTGACGGTGAACTCCGCCACGCGGTTCGCGTTCTGTCCCGCCTTCTCCGCGCCCGCGTAGTCCTCGGCGGGCGTGTGGCCCGGCGAGTGGAAGCCCGTCATCCGCTCGGTGAAGCGCATGCCCACCACCGGCTGGGTCGAGGCCACCGTGCCGCCCACGGGGATGGTCACCTTGCCCACCAGGTCCTCGCGGGGCGTCGCCAGGGCCCGCTCCGGCGCCTTCCAGTCCGGGTGGCCGAGGATGCCGCGGATGGCCTTCTCCACGTTGCGCTCGGCCACGGCGGCGATGGTGGACGCGGGGTTGACGCCGGTGCTGGAGGGCAGGGCGGCGCCGTCCAGCACGTACAGCCCGGGGTAGCCGTGCACCTCCCCGTTGGGGTCGGTGACGCCGTAGGCCTCGTCCTCGGCCATGACGCAGCCGCCGAGGTTGTGCACGGACACCGGCACGTGGAGCCGCTCCCACAGCGGGTTGTAGGCCACCTGCGCGCCCAGCGCCTTCGCGATGTCCTGACAGAGCTGCTCCTGCGTGCGGTACAGCGGCAGGTTCGAGGGCACGTCCCACTTCGCCTGCAGCTCGCGCGTGAGGGGCACCAGCGCCAGCTTCCCGTTCGCCTTGTCCCGGCCCATGGCCAGGAACACCGACTGGAAGCGCCCGCGCTCGCCGTCGATGGAGGACATCTCCTTCGCACGCTGGCGGAACACCTTCACCAGCTCGCGCTGCATCAGGTCCGTGGGGATCCGCGCCAGGCTCTGGGCCGGGTTGAGCACCTGGAGGGCCGCCGCCACCTGGGCCGGGTGACCGCCCTCCTGGAAGAGGAACCACCGCTTGTCCGGACCCTGGCCCTCGTCCACCACGATGCTGGTGGTGATGGTGGGGCCCACCGCCGGATCCCACGGCTCGCGCGTGTCGAAGGCGAAGGCGAGCAGATCCCCGTTCGCCGAGTAGCGGTAGCCGAGCGTGTCACTGAGCTCGTGCAGCGTGCCCGAGTCGTCCCGGCAGCGCAGCAGCAGCTCCGTGGTGTTCACCGCGCCCGCGCACAGGAAGACGCGCCGCGCGTCCACCTTGCGCTCCACTCCGTCCGCCGCGTGATCCTTGTAGGTGACGCGGTAGCCCGGCGAGAGCGGCTCGATGTTGATGGCCTCGGCCTGGGTGGTCACCTGCGCGCCGCGCTGCTCGGCGACGGCCAGGTAGTTGAGATCCAGCGTGTTCTTCGCCCGGACGTTGCAGCCGATGTCGCACTCGCCGCAGTAGTTGCAGCCCTCCTGCGGCACGCCGAACTTGTTGGGCAGCGCCTCGCCGGCGGGGGTGAAGCGCACGGCCAGATCCGGGTGGAAGAACTGCGCCTCGCGCCCGAGCTTCCGCGCCACCTCGCGCATGCGCTTCGTCTTGGTGGGCAGCCCCCGCGCGGACGTGGTGATGGGCTGCACGTCCAGCATGTACGCGACCAGGTCGTAGTACGGATCCAACATCGCCCGGCCGTAGCCCGCGGGCCAGCCGTTGGCGAAGGTCTCCTCGGGCGGGCGCAGGTGCACGTTGGCGTAGATGAGCGAGCCACCCCCGTAGCCGGCCGACTGCACCACGCTCATGCCCGACAGCAGCTTCACGTCGAGCAGGCCCTGGTTGTACTTCCACAGCCAGCCGTTGAGCGGATTGTCCCAGTCCCGGGGGAAGCCCCCCTTGGGGTAGCGCCGGCCACGCTCCAGCACACGCACGGACAGGCCCGCCTGCGCCAGCCGGCAGGCCGCCACCGCGCCACCGAAGCCGGTTCCAATGACCAGGGCATCGTACGTCTCGGTCATGTCTACCCCCCTGTGGAGCCGCCTCTCCCATGGGAGTGTGTGGGTGGATGTCGGGGCTCCAGAAGCGTCGGGACTTTAACACAGCGCGGCGCCCATGGCATACGGACTGACCATGGAAACACTGGCCTCTCCCGAGAACTCGCCTGGCTCCTCCGTGGATGTCTCCCGCCTGCCGTTGCCGCCTGGCAGCTCGGGGCTTCCCCTCCTGGGCGAGACGCTCGCCTTCGTGCGGGACGGTGGGAAGTTCCTCGAGGAGCGCCGCCGCCTCCACGGGGATGTCTTCCGCTCCCATGTGCTGGGAGATCCCATCGTCTTCATGCTCGGCCCCGAGGCCAACCGGTGGATCTTCGCCGGGGAGAACAAGTACCTGCGCAACCGCTGGCACCTGAGCGCCCGGAAGCTGCTGGGCCAGCAGTCCGTCGCCATGATCAACGGCGGCGCCCACCTGGAGCGCCGCCGCCTGCTCGCTCCCCACTTCACCTACGCCGCCATGCGCCACTTCGTGCCGCGCATCGAGGCGCTCGTCCACCAGCACTGCGAGCAGTGGCTCTCGGCGCCGCAGCCCTTCAGGGCCGTGGACGCCGTGCGCGCGCTCGTGTTCGAGGTGGCCATCGTTCTCCTGGTGGGCGAGAGCCGGGTGGACGCGGCCTACATGAGCCGCTTGTTCAAGCGATGGGCGGCGGGGCTCTTCGCCGCCGTGTCGCTGGACATCCCCTTCACCACCTTCGGCCGGGGAGTCGCCGCCGAGAAGGAGATGCGCGCGTACCTCACCCCGCTGGTGGCCGAGCGCGAGAAGCTGGCCGAGCAGCCCCCCGACACCCTCGGCTCCCTGCTCTCGGCGCGGGACGAGCAGGGCCGGCCGCTGCCTCGCGAGACCGTGCTCGACGAGCTCCAGCTCCTGCTCTTCGCCGGTCATGACACCACGGTGACGGCCACCTCCAACCTGATGATGCTGCTGGGCCGGCACCCGGAGGTACTGGAGCGGTGCCGCCAGGAGCAGCAGCAGGTGGCGGAGAAGGGGCCGCTGACGCTGGAGTCGCTCCGGGCCATGCCCTACCTGCACCAGGTCATCCAGGAGGTGATGCGCCTCATCCCGCCCGTCGCGGGCGCCTTCCGGGTGACGACGCAGGACGTGGCCTACGGTGGCTATCGCATCCCCAAGGGGTGGCAGGTCTCGCTGGGCATCCGCGGCACGCACCACGGCGCCACGTGGACCTCCCCCGAGCGGTTCGATCCGGATCGCATGGGCCCCGAGCGCAACGAGCAGAAGCCACCGGGGACCTACATTCCCTTCGGCGGTGGCCCGCGGGTGTGCGTCGGGCAGCACTTCGCCATGGTGGAGATGGCCGTGGTCGCCGCCCTGCTGGTGCGCGGCTACCAGTGGGAGCTCGTCCCCGGCCAGGATCTGAGCCCCATTCCCTTCCCCATCCCGCTCCCGCGCGATGGCCTCCTCGTGCGCTTCTCACGGCGCTGAGTCAGCACCTCACCGGAAGTAGCTCTGGGAGATGTCCACCGAGTAGCCCAGCTCCAGCGTGGGCGCGGAGGCCGCCACGAGGTACTGGCGGAAGTGGAGCACCTTGCCGGGCAGCGGCGTCTGCGTCTCCAGTCCGTTGCTCGCCTCCGTCTCCTCGTACTGCTCCATGCTGCCGCCGTCGCGCCGGTAGTTGAAGACGGCCGGGAAGTGCGCCCGGGCCCGCACCGTGGCCACCGGCCAGGACACCCGGGGCAGCGCCAGCTTCAGCCGGCCGGACAGGTGGAAGACGCCCAGGTCCCTCGCCAGCACCACCTCCAGCGAGGCCTCCGTCTCCCCGAACCGCGCCGGAGCCACCTTCAGCTTCAGCTTGCCGTCCTTCTCGGCGGGCACCAGCGGCACCGAGTCGAGCAGCACCCGCTCGAGCCGGTGGCCCTCGGGCAGCTCCAGCTCCAGTTCCTGCTCGCGATCCAACCGCAGCGCGTAACGCACGCGCACCGCGGCCTTGCCCTCCAGCGTGGACACCCAGGAGGCGTGGGCCTCGGGGATGCTCGGCTCCAGCGGCGGACGCACCACCTGGCGGGCCACCTTCGGCGCCACCGCCGTGCGCCAGCCGAGCCGCAGCACCCCCTGTCGCGGGTACACCTCGGAGTCCTCACCCCAGGAGGTGGCGGGCTCGGTCACGGTGAAGGCCGTGGCATCCGCCTTCAGCCGCAGCGGCACCGGCGTGACGTGGGAGCCGAAGCGCAGCTGCACCTGGCGATCGGAGCCGCTGCCCGTGGGCCGCAGCACGAGGCTGACGTCGAAGCTGTAGCGGCCGGGCTCGCGCGTCACCAGGGTGAGCTGGTCCTCCAGCGCGCCCACGGTGGCCTTGTCCAACGTGGGGAGCGCCGTCAGGTACGTGTCCGCGTCGAGCCGCAGCAGCCGCACCTGGGTCCAGCGCTCGCTGGCGAGCACCTCCACCTCGAAGTGCGCGTCCACCAGCAGGGCGTCCGCGGTGAGGCGTCCCTCGAGCTGGCTCTTCACCACCAGCGCATCCGTGGGCGGGGCGGGCGGGGCCTGCTCCGGGCGCTTCGCGTACAACGGGAGCAGCTCCTCGAGGGGAATGGTCGCGGAGCCCGAGACGGTGGCCGGGGCAAAAGGGGAGCTGGCCGAAGCGGTCAGCAGCAATCCGAGTACGAGAGAAGAAGTCCACATGGTTCACCTCGCTTCCTGGGCGATGGGGGCGTGCGGCGGTTCACCGCCGGGGGGGAGATCCGAGAGCAGGGCCCGCACACTCGCGCGGGTGGAGAGGGCCATCAGGCCGAGCAGCGCCGCGAGGATCTCCAGCGTGTAGATGAGGCCGGTGTAGCCCTGGAGGATGACGGCGGTGGTGGGCACCACGAGCGTGGCCGCCCAGACGCCCGCCAGGTGCGCGCTCTTCTCCTGGGGATAGAGGCGCTTCGCGTAGACGACCACCGCCGCGCCGAGGCCGAGCGTGGCCACCGCATAGGCCACGTAGAAGTTCATGAAGGCCGCGAGGTAGGCCAGCAGCACGAAGAAGAAGCCGTACGCGGAGGCCAGCAGGTAGGACTCGTAGAAGGCGAGCGGCCGGCGGTGGCGGATGCTGAAGGCGGCCATCAGGGCCAGCAGGGCGAGGAAGGGCACCCAGGCGCGGCCCGCCATGGTGGAGATGACGAGATCATACGCCTCCACCGAGGGGAGGATGACACCGAGGCTCACGCCCGACTCGAGCGACTGGAAGGCCCAGTCGAGCGCCACCGTGCCGCGCCCGGTCTCCACCCGGCTGGCCGAGAGCACCTGGGGCGGATAGTCGAAGTTCTCGCCCCCCTCGACGGCCATGTGCAGCCGCACGTCACGGGCCGGCAGGGCGGGATCCAGCTTGTAGATGAACGAGTCGAGCCCCCGGGCGCGGTAGCGGATGGAGAAGGTGTTGGTGGCGCCCTGGGAGATGCGGCCCGTCCAGACGAGCCGGTTGCCGGACTCGCCGAGGTCCAGGTCCGACTCGGCGCCGTTGACGAGGAACTGCAGCTCCGAGAGGAGCACCTGGGACTTGTCCACCTCGATGGGGAAGATGAAGGCCACGTCGATGTCGTGGCCCTCGCGGTTGAGGACGGCGTAGTCGGCGGAGATCGTGAAGTCGAAGCCGGAGAAGTAGCGCAGGCCCCGCTTGCGGTAGTTCATCCGGGACTGCACCTGCACGTGCTGCTTGTCGAAGGGCAGGGGCTTGAGCTCGGTGAAGATGGTGCCGCTCTGCACGTAGCGCAGCGAGGGCGCGGGCTGGACGACGGGGGCGCCCCAGCGCTCCTCCACGTCCCGGGCCAGCTCCGAGCTGGCGAAGTCCGTCCGATCCGCCACCTGGCCGGCGATGACCGCCGTGGCGAAGACGACGATGAGGAGGCTGCCGAAGACGTGGTGGCGGACGAGCCACCTGAACGCGCGCCGGACCGGCGAGTCCGGTGGACGCGGTGAGGGCGTGGGAGGAAGGGTGTCTGGGCTCATGGGCCCAGAGTGGGACAGGGGGGTGCAACGGGAATGGACGCCCCGTGCACCCCCCGAGGAATGTTCGTGCAGAAATCGTGGAGGACTACGGCATGGTGAACAGGCAGCGGGTGACGGGGATGATGATGTCCGCCAGCACGTACAGGTAGTACGTCCTGCCACTCACCAGCGCGTCGGGCTGGCCGGACGCCGGGAAGCGCTGCGACAGGCCCGTGGGGACCACGCCGTACCGCACCGTCCCGCTCGACACGGGGGTTCCATCCACCGGCACGTCGATGCGCCAGAGCGTGCCCGTGGGCAGATCCAGGTTCGGCGGCACCGTCGGCGACGTGGCGCTGGCCTCGAGCACGTACACATACCGCGCCTTGCCGCCCCTCCAGGTGAGCGTCCCGTCCGCGGCGACACCCTCTCCGTTCTCACAGAGCGAGGGCCGGAAGAAGCGCTGATCGTCCAGCGGACCCGCGCCGTACGTCTGGCCCGCGAAGTCCTCGCGCTTGTAGCCCCGGTGGAAGAGCTCGGCCTCGAAGAAGCTCATCATCCGCACCGGATCCGTCGTCACGAAGATGGAGTCGTGCGGGTTCTCGGGGCCCGCTCGCGAGAAGCCGTTGTTCTGCTCACGCGGGTACGCGCCGAAGCCCACCGTGTTGATCCACCCGGCGCCCATGGCCAGGCCTCGCGGATGGAAGGAGTTGAGGAAGTTGCCCGGCGACTCGACGTACCAGTTCGACGGGCCCTTCGGCGCACGCGTCGAGTGGCAGCAGACACACGCCGTCGACTCGATCTGCGACCTCACCCAGTTGGCCTCCGCCACGTACGCCGGATCCTGCATGCGCGCGTCCTCGCGCTCCGCGTTCTCCGCCGGCGGCACCGGGTAGTACGGACGCTGCGTGCGCACGCGATCGCAGCTCGCGTAGTCCATGAAGCTGCGGCCCGGCTCGGTGGCTCCGGAGATCATCTCCCACGTGCAGACCTTTCCGCCCGGCGACATCCCGGCGGGCTCGCCCGGCTTGGGATCCACACAGTTGAGCACCGGCTGCTGGAACGTGGGCAGCCCCGTCCCTCCACCGCTGTCCTCCACCTGCCCGCCGCACACGGGCGCCGGGTCGAACACGCCACCGCCGAACAGCTCGCACCCGCGCTGCATGGAGCCACACTGCTGCGCGTCCACTCCGGGGAAGCTGATGCGCGTCCACCGCTCGTTCTCGCCCCCCAGGAAGCAGTAGCCCAGCCGCTCCGGCAGGTTGCACGCCGAGCCCAGCACCGCCGTCGAGCCCTGATCCTTGCAGTCCTCCACCGCGGCCTCGTCGGTCCACTCACCGACGTAGTCGCGGCACTCCTCCATGCTGCTGAACCGGTTCGTGTAGACGCAGTGGCCCACCACCTTCTCCGGGACGGTGGGGACTTCACCCCCTCCGCCACACTGACAGCCCGCCACGAGCAACAACACGACCAGCACCGTCGATAGACGCGGTGAAAGCATGGACAACTCCCCTGTTGGAATGAAGCGTGGAACTAGCTCTTCGCGTAACCCTTCAAGAAGCCGTCCAGGTGCTGCTCGATGAAGCGCTCCAGGACGAGCGGACGGCAACGGCGGCCCTGCAACTGATGCTGGTGGAAGAGCCCCAGCAGCAGCGGTGACATCAACGCGAGCGCGGCCACCCGCGCATCCGGCACGGACAGCTCTCCTCGCGTGTGGAAGACAATCAGCAGCTCCTCGACGGAAACCAGCGTGGGCTCGAGGATCGACGAGACGTAGATCTGCCCGAGCTCCGAGTCCGCCATGCCCTCGGCGAAGCCCGCGGCGTGCATGCCGCCCAGGGCTCCCGACCACGCGGCGGCGATCTGCCCCAGCAGCTGGGTGAAGGCCTCTCTCGCGGGCAGCTCCGCCAGGGACTTCGCCCAGGCCTGGCGCTCCTGTCCGAACTTCAACAGGTAATCGAAGGCGGCCTGCACCACGCCGTGGCGATCACCGAAGTAGTGCCTCAGCGTCCCGGGATCCACCCCGGCGCCCTCCGCGAGCACGCGCATGCTCGGGTGCGAGCCGCCCGACATCAGCATCTGCTGCGCTACGCTCGCCAGGAGCCGCGAGCGCGTCTCGTCATGATTGCGGTTCCGGGCTCCCGATATCCTTCCCATGATCGAGATGGATATTCGGCGAATATTCCCGAATCAAGCCGATCGTGTGGGTTTATATCCTTCCTCGGTGGGGAGATTTATCGGCCTCGGGGATGGCCGCCCCGTACCCGCGGTGCGGCTGGGCTTCGCTCGCATTGCCGATGAGTCCGAGCTCGCCGAGGCGGTGCGGCGCATGGCGCGCACACTCCCCAGGAGCCCTCGTGCGCCGAAACGGGAAATATCCGGGAGAACAGGAAAAGCTATCCGGCTCTGAGGCAATCCCCTATCGTCACCGCGCTGCACTTCAAACCCCCCAAGGAGCACCCCATGAAGCGCGTTCTCTTCGTCGCCGTCGCCGCCATCGCCCTGGGCCTGGGCCTCGCTTCCGCCCCCGTGCAGGCGGCCGATACCTGCGCGCCGTATTGCTACAAGCACCCGATCACGGGCGAGCTGGTCTGCACCTCTCCCTGCCCGTAAGGGCTCGGAGCTCCGGCTCCGCGGCGATGAAGGCCTCATCCGGGCTTCCCGGGTGGGGCCTTTGCCGTTACGGTGCCCGGACTCCCATCCAGGAGGCGCCATGCGCGCGGTGGTGATGCAGCACGAGGAGCACGAGGGGCCAGGGTTGCTCGGTCCGGCGCTGGAGGCGGCGGGCTTCACGCTGGTGAAGCGCTTCCGCACCGTCAAGCGCGAGGACCTGAACGCGGAGCTGGTGGTGGTGCTCGGCGGCCCCATGGGCGTCTACGAGGCGGATCGCCATCCCTTCCTCGGCGAGGAGCTGGCCCTGGTGACCGAGCGGCTCGCCCTGGGGCTCCCGGTGCTGGGCCTGTGCCTGGGCGCGCAGCTGCTGGCGGCCGCGGCCGGCTCCGAGGTCTTCGTCGGGAAGAACGGCCTCGAGGTGGGCGTGGCCCCCGTGCGCTGGACGAAGGAGGCACTCGCCGATCCCGTCATTGCCGGCGTGCGCCCGCGCACCCCGGTGGCCCACTGGCACCAGGACACCTTCAAGGCCGTGCCCGGCGCCACGCTCCTGGCCTCCACGGATCGCTACACCCAGCAGGCCTTCCGGCTCGGCGACTCGTATGGCTTCCAGTTCCACCTGGAGCTCACCGCGGACGAGCTCGACCGCTGGTTCACCCAGGGTGCCGAGGAGCTCGTCGAGCTGTACGAGAAGGACGTGGACGAGCTGCGCTCCCAGCTCCCCAAGCTCCGCACGGCCGAGGCCGAGAACCGGGAGCTGCTCGAGCGGCTCGCCCACCACTTCGCGCGGGTGGCTCGCGCCGCCCGGTGAGCACCGGGTGGGGCGGGGCGTCCTACTCCTCGATGCCGATCTTCGGGCAGATGTCGCTCATGGGGCAGGCCTCGCACCTGGGCTTGCGAGCCGTGCAGGTGTAGCGGCCGTGCAGCACGGTCGCGGGCCCGAAGAAGGTCCACTGGTCCTGGGGGACGAGCTTCATCAGATCCTTCTCGATCTCCTCGGGCTTCTCCTTCTTGGAGAGGCCCATTCGCTGGCTGACGCGGGCCACGTGGGTGTCGACGATGACGCCCGAGGGGAGGTTGAAGGCGGTGTTGAGCACGACGTTGGCCGTCTTGCGGGCCACGCCGGGCAGGGTGATGAGCTCGTCGATCGTCTGGGGCACCGTGCCGCCGAAGCTCGCGAGCAGCTCGCGGCTCATGGCCTGCACGGACTTCGTCTTCTGCTTGAAGAAGCCGGTGGGCTTGAGGTCCTCCTCGAGCGCGGCGGTGTCGGCCTCGGCGAAGGCCTGGGGGCCGGGGTACTTCTTGAAGAGGGTGGCGGTCACGCGGTTGACGCGCTCGTCCGTGCACTGCGCGGCCAGGATGGTGGCGACGAGCAGCTCGAAGGGGGTGCTCCAGTTGAGCTCGTAGCGGGCACCCGGGTGGGCCTCGTGGAGGCGGGTGAGGAGGGTCTTGGCGGTCTGGGCGGCGGTCATGGTCGTGCTCGGGAGGGAGTGGCGACGGAGACGCAGTCTACCGGGCCGAGCCCGGGCGCTTCACCTGCTCTGATGTGGAGTACTGGGAGGGGTTCTACTCGGAGCGAGAGGCATTCCGTGGAAGCCCTCTCCACCTCGGGTGGAAGCGCGCGGGCGCGCCGCCGATCGCACGCCGTAGCGCGACGAGGGTGGGGGCGCTGGCAGCAGGGTCACGGGGGGAAGGACGAACTCGGACAGGGAGCGCAGGCCGCCCGCGAGCACCGCGCCCGCCAGGCGCAGGAAGCCCACCGGCTCCAGGCCCCGGGCCCGCACCGCCGCGGAGAGCCCCAGCGAGAAGCTCACGGCCAGGTTGATCACCCCCACGCAGAGGATACCCACCACGGCCCAGAGGAAGGCCGGCTCCACGAGCCGCTCGGGCCCCAGCGCCGTGCCGGCGAAGGCGAGGGTGCCGGCACTGAGGGTGACGTGCCGCACGTCCATGGGCAGACCGAAGAAGCGGCACACCGCGGGCGTCATGCCCAGCAGCAATCCGAGGCTGACATTGGCGCCCAGGCCGCACGCATGACGCGCGAGGGCCTCGCCCAGCCACTTCGCCCGGGCCTCACCGAGCAGACAGCGCAGGCCGGGGTGACGCGCGAGCGCCTCGGGCAGGCGCTGGTAGTGCACCCAGTTCTCCAGCCAGCCGCCGAAGACGCTCGAGCACCACAGCAGCACGCCGGTGAGGGCTGCGAAGAGCAGGGTGCCGCTCTTCAGTGGGTGGAGCGAGCGCACCACGTACTCCGCCTCGCTCGGCTCCAGCAGTGGCTGGCCCCGGAGCGCCTGGAGGACGAGTCCCACGACGGTGACGGTGGCCACCACCGCTCCGAGGTTGCCGAAGACCGAGGCCAGCTGCGAGCGGGTGATGCAGGCCAGTTGTCGCACCAGGCTGTGCATCCCCTTGTCACCGGCCTTCACGTCCATCGAGGCCGCCAGGGCCGCGCCCGTCATGGAGGGCTGCTTGGTGGCAAGGGTGAAGCCGAGCAGCTGGATGAGCAGGAAGCCGAGGGCATAGTTGGTGGCGGCCGCGAGCCCCTCGAAGAAGAGGGGGAGCGCCGCGAAGGTGATGGCCAGCTTGAGCGCCGCGGTGCCCGCGGTGAGCAGCCCGCCGCCGGCCGCCGCGCTCACCATCCGGTGGTACTCGTCCTGGGTGGTGGCGATGTAGTGGCGGCCCACCTCGCCGGTGTGCTCGAAGATGCGCCGCGAGATGCACCGCACGCTGCTGCGGAAGAGCGCGGCCACGCTGCGCTCCCGCGCGTGCGCATCCACCAGCGAGGACAACAGCCGGAGGGCGGCGCCAGGGGTGGCGTGGACGCGGTCCGGGGCGAGCAACCACAGCAGTGACTCCAGCCGATCCAGGGCGTGGCCGAGCTGCTCGAGCCGGTAGACGAGATCCGTCCCCACGGCGTGTGCATCCATGTGGCGCAGCACGCGCTGCGTGGCGGCGCGGCAACCGGCGATGGCCTCGGCGCAGACCTTTCGCCGCCGCTCCACGGTGGAGCCCTGCGCGCCCGTTCGCACCTCCCATCGCAATGCCTCGCACGCGCGCGGCAGGCGGACGAACGGGGAGTGCTCGAGTGGCCCCGGAGGCAGCCGCGCCAGCACGTCACTCGCCAGACCGAGGGCACTCGCGCGCGCGGCGAGTACGAGCACCGCGTCCTCCACCGCCTCCGTCAACGGGGCGAAGGAGGGCGCTCGCAGCAGGGCACAGAAGGCCACCACCAGCTCCTCGGACAACTCATCCAGCCAGGCCTGTCCCTCCTTCCCGGGGAACAGGCGCCATACGAATGGAGAGAGGTCCCGTTCGTCCGGCGCCGGGGGCACCAGCCGCTGTCCGAGCCGCGCCACGGCATCCCCCAGGAGGCCTCGTGCGGCGGACAGGCCCGGCTCGGTGAACAACCTCAGCGCGGACGTCTCGGCGAGCACCGACGCGAGGACATCGCGCAGGGACTCGCACCACGCGGGTGCCTCGCCGAGGACCTCCACCAGCAGCCGCAGGCGCGCCGAGCCCGGGGACTCCACCGGCGCCAGCCGTCCGCGCCGCGAGGGCGTGGCACCACGAGCCTGGAGCCAGCGGACCAGCTCCTCCAGCCACGTCAGGCGGGCCGCGAGCGGCTCCTGGGGCCGGGCCGATGTCAGCAGCGCATGCAGCTCGCGCAGCCGCTCCTCCGCCTCGGGGGTCCTCGGGTAACAGGTCAGCAGTTGTTCCAGCGCGGGCGAGGAGAGGAGGGGCTCTGTGCGCGGGGCGGGAGCGGGACTGATGAGCATGGGTGAAGAAAATTTTGTCCTCAAATCAACAAAGTGGGAAATGGGAGGACTCGGGCCTGCCTGCTCCTCAGACGGGTCTGCCGCATGCCGCACTGTCCGAGCAGCCTGCCCATGGCGAGCTTGAACCAATTTCTTACATGATATGAATCAAGCATGTTTGCCTGCTGATCGGCCGTTATTCCTGGCGCCTCGCTGGTGCGGGTCCGGTGTCTTGACGGTGATAGGGCAAACACAGTTCTCTTCCGCGCACTGATGCGTGAACGGACCGCGATGCGGCGTGTCCCACGCTTCTGCAATCCAGGAGAGGTTGAATGTCCCAGCAGTGGAGTTGGCGTCCGTCTGTCGTGGCCGGTTTCGTCTTCGCGATCACCGCGTGTTCTTCGCCCTCGGAGGTTCCGGGCGCGGACGGGCAGGGCGGTACTTCCAGCAGCAACGGCAAGAACGCGGCCGTCCGGCTGATTCCGGAGGCACCGGGCGCCCGCTGCCCCCAGGGTGGCACCGCGCTCCAGACGGGCCTCGATCACAACGGGGATGGCTCGCTGAGCGACGACGAGGTGGAGCAGACCTCGTACGTGTGCAACGGCAGCGGCCCCCAGGCTGGCGGCATGTCGCTCGTGAAGCTGATGCCCGAGGCGCCGGGTGCGCGGTGTGCCTCCGGTGGCACCGCCGTCCTGTCCGGGCGCGACACGAACGCCGACGGGCTGCAGGGGGACTCCGAGGTCACCCACACGCAGTTCCTCTGCAATGGGCAGGGCGAGAAGAAGGGCAATGCGTACCTGATGAAGATGCTGTCCGAGGCCGCCGGCTCGAACTGCCCCCAGGGCGGAACGGCCGTCCTCGGTGGTATCGACGTGAACGTCAACGGGCAGCTCGAGAGCACCGAGGTGACGACGACGCAGTACGTCTGCACCGGATCGGCGGGCGTGAGTGGTACCGAGGCGCTCGTCAGGCTCGATGCCGCGCCGGCCAGTGCGAACTGCGGCCAGGGTGGCACTGCCGTGAAGAGCGGCTTCGATGCGAATGGTGACGGAACGCTCGGCACCGGTGAGGTGACGAACACCACGTTCGTGTGCAACGGGCTCACCGCGACGCTGGACCCGAACCGGGGCGAGGCCCTCGTACGGCTCGATTCCGAGCCCGCGGGCGCCAACTGCGCGTACGGCGGCACGGCCGTGAAGACGGGTTTCGACTCGAATGGCGACGGAACGCTGAGCGATTCCGAGGTCACGACGACCCAGCTCGTGTGCAGCGCGGCCAATTTCTTCCGGACGAAGTGGGCGAACAACCAGCCGGGAAGCTACGAATCCGGTGAGATCACCAACCTGTGGGTCCCCGTGTCGCGCCGGGTCTGGATCTACAAGAGCAGCGATACGTCGCGTATCAAGCTCACTGTCTCCGACAATTTCCGGGTTGGTTTCAACCTCAACGGAGGGAGTGGTTATTACTCGGTGCGCATGAACGGCAGTTCGATCAACTGCGACGCCCGGCAGTACAACGCGAACACGGCTGGCTGGAACCAGAACTATCACCTGCCTTTCGCCAACGTCTGCCTCACCGATCAGCTCCCGAAGGGGCTGTACGAATTCGACGTGTGGACGATGGCGAGCGGAGGAACCAGCTACATCGGTCATGTAACGTCCGGCAGTGCGTTGCTTCTCGCCGAAGAACTCGATGGCTCAAAGCCCTACGCCTTTTCCAAGGCGGGGGGGTGGAGCGGTACGGCCGTCCCGTCATACTCAAAGATGAGCGGGCGTGAAGTCACGTTCCTCAAGCAGTCCGCGTCCACGCTGCTCAAGGTGACGCTCGCGGATACTCTACGTGTGGGCTACAACCAGAACGGCGGGCACGGCACGGTGATGGTGCGGCTCGATGGGGTCAACACCAACTGCTACACGGGTAAGTATGACGCCCAAGGAACAGGCGGTGATCTTCACAATCCATTCGTGATGACCTGCATCCTGCCGAACGTCTCCGCTGCTCAGCACACGTTGGATGTTGCCCTTTCAGCGAACTCGGGCGGTCAAGCGTCCCTTGGCTGGGAGCGGAGCAGTCCGCTCCTCCTCGTCGAGGAACTCCCGAACACGGGGCTCACCTACTCGAACATGGGCTTCGCCAGTGGCGAAATCTCTGGTGTATGGGCCGGCGTCGGTGCGCGACAGATCGTTCATTACGTCAGCGCTCCCGGAAAGACGGTGAAGGTCACGTACTCGGACACGTTCCGCGCGGTCGCCGGCTGTAATGGGCGCATGGGCCAATTCCAGCTGTACGTCGATTACCAGCCCACCGGGTGCATCAACGGCCAGTACGTGTGGAATGCGGGTGCCGTGCAGGACCATCACCATCCGGCGAACCTGACGTGCATCATTCCGAATCTGACGCCCGGCTTCCACACGTTCTCCATCTGGTCGACCACACTGCATGGGGACGGAAGCACCTGCGGCTCGAACTACTTCGGCTGGAACCGCGGGCAGAACCTCCTGCTGGCCGAGGAACTGCCGTAAGCGCTCCTCCCACTCGCGCCTGATCCGCGCCCACCGGTGCCCCCATCGGCCCGGTGGGCGCGCTACAGCGCTGTAGCGCCGCCGCGAAATCCCGGAATTCAGGCGGCGTGAAGGTGGAGTGATGGGTCCTGAGCGGGTCTGACGACGCGATAGGTGGTCAGCGCCGCGTTTTGCGCTCTAATGGGCGCCGCCGGACAAGTTCCTGGAGTCCCCCCACCGTGCCCCTGCCTACTACCTCCATTCCCGCCCCCGGACTGGAACATCTGCTCTCGCTGGCCACCCCCGCGGATACCGCCCGCGGCATGTTCTTCAACGGCCTGTTCGATGCGGCGCGCGCTCTGGGCGGCGAGGAGGCCCGCGCGAAGTGCATCACGGCCGCCGGCGAGAAGAAGTACGTCGACTTCCGCAGCTACCCGGTCGGCGATCTGCTCAAGGCCATCTACACCGCCGCGGACGTGCTCGGCCCCAGGCTGGGCGGCAGGGATGCCGTCCTCCGCCGGCTCGGCCGCCGCGCCACCGAGGACTTCCTCAACTCCACCGTGGGCAAGACCATGGTGGCCCTCGCCGGCAATGATCCGCACCGGCTCCTCTCCGCCTTCCCCAACGCCTGCCGCGCCGCGCTGAGCTATGGCGAGCGCACCGTCGAGCGGCTCGGCGACAAGCAGGCGCGCATGCTCGCGCGCCGTGACTTCCTGCCCATGAACTACATCGAGGGCACCCTCACCGCCGTCGTGGAGCGCTCCGGCGTCTCCGGTGTCCAGGTGCGCGGCCACCGCATCTCCCCGCTCGACGTGGACTACGACATCAACTGGTCCTGAACCGCCAGGCGCCTCGGCAGGCGCACGGTGAAGGTGGTGCCTTCCTCGTCCGTGGAGCTCACGTCGATGGTGCCTCCGTGGCCCAGGACGATCTGCCGGGTGATGAAGAGGCCCAGTCCCAGGCTCCCCTGGCGCGCCCCCGCCTCCGGTCCCCGCTGGTAGGGCTCGAAGAGTCCCGGGAGCACCTCGGGGGAGATCGGATTCCCCTCGTTGTGGACCTCGAGCAGCACGTCCTCGCCCTCGCTCCGGGTGGACACCCGCACGGGCGTGTCCCGGGGGCTGTGCTGGAGCGCGTTGCCCACCAGGTTGGTGACCACCTGGGCCAGCCGATCCCCATCCCACTCACCCCAGCCGTCTCCACTGGCCTGGAAGGAGATGCGCCGGTTGGGCCAGGCCAGCCGCACCTCCGTCACCACCCGCCGGACGTGCTCGTGGAGGTTCAGCGGCTCGCGGTGCACGGGGATGCCCCGCATCCGCGCCTGGTTGAAGTCGAGCAGATCCCGGATCATCCGGCTGGCCCGGTCCGCCGAGCTGTGGATGCGCTGCGCCGCCTTCGAGGTGCGCTCGTCCACGTCCTCGCGTTTGAGCAGCGTGGTGGCGGACAGGGCGATGGCGTTGAGCGGCGTGCGCAGATCGTGACTGACGATGGCCACCAGATCCTCGCGCTCCTGGATGGCCGCCTGCGCCTGCTGGTAGAGCCGCGCGTTGTCGAGCGCCATGGCCGCGCGATCGGCCACGCCCCGGGCCACCTCCAGGTCCGTCGAGGTGCACGTGGGGCGGAACCGGTTCCACGCGAAGGAGATGATGCCGAGCTTCCGGTCCCTCGCCACCAGGGGCACGAGGATCACCGACTTGAGCGAGAGCGCCTCCAGCAGGGCCCGGTGCTCCTCGCTGCGGGCGACGGAGTCCAACCACTCGGGGGTGACGTCCGGCTCGGCCAGGGGCACGCCGGTGTTGAGCAGCTGCTGCATGACGCCCCCATGTCCCAGGTGGGGCGGGTACATCATCGTGTGGTGCAGCAGGGCCTGACGATCCGCGTCCCGGGCCGTCAGCTCCAACCGGAGCAGCTGTCCGTCCTCGCTCAGCAGATCCACCATGCAGTAGTCCGCCAGGTGTGACACCACCAGCGAGGCGAGGCTCTTCAGGGTGGTGTGCACGTCGAGGGACTGGGACAGCAGGGTGCCCATCTCGACGAACAGGGCCTGGGCCTCCTCGGCGCGCTTGCGGGCGGTGATGTCGCGCACGATGCAGGTGAAGAAGCGCCCCTGGGGCAGCAGCGTCTCGCTGACGGAGAGCTCCAGCGGGAAGACGAGCCCGTCCTTGCGCCGGCCGTACACCTCGCGCCCGATGCCGATGAGCTTGCGCACCCCCGTGCCGAGGTTCCTGCGCTGCTGGGGCTCGGGCACCAGGTGGCGCATGTCCCGGCCGATCAGCTCCTCGGGCGCGTAGCCGAAGATGCGCACCGTGGCCGGGTTGACGCTCTGGATGGCGCCCTGCTCGTCGATGGTGAGGATGCCGTCCACCGCCGTCTCGAGGATCGCCTCGAGCCGCCGCGTCGTCGCGCGCAGCACCTCCTCGGCCTGCCGCCGCGGCGAGATGTCGCGGGTGATCTTCGCGAACCCGCGCAGGCCGCCGCGCTCGTCCCGCAGGGCGCTGATGAGCACGTCCGCCCAGAAGCGGGTGCCGTCCTTGCGCACGAGCACGGCCTCCGTGCGGTACTGCCCCTCGGAGGCGGCGATGCGCAGCGACTCCTCGGGCACCCCGGCCATGACGTCCCCGGGCAGGTAGAAGAGGGAGATGGGATGGCCGATCACCTCCTCCGCCTTCCAGCCCTTGATGCGCTCGGCGCCCGGATTCCAGCTGGCCACCCGGCCCTCGGGATCCAACATGAAGATGGCGTAGTCCTCCACGCCCTCCACCAGCAGGCGGAAGCGCTCCTCGGTGGCGCTCTCGGCGCGCTTGCGCTCGGTGATGTCCAGCACCGCGCTGGCCACGAGGAAGACCTCGCCGGCGCGGTTGCGCACCGGGGCGTGGTTGATGAGCCAGTGGTGGATCTCCCCGCCCGTCGCGGGGGTGGTGCCCGTCACCTCCTGGCCGAGCACCGCCTGTCCCGTCTCCAGCACCTGGCGGCGCATGGGCCCGAGCTGGGTGGCCAGTCCGGGGACGACCTCCTTCACCCCGTGGCCCAGGACGTTCTCGATGGGAGCGCCGATGATGTCCGCCAGCATCTGGTTGACGCGCACGTAGCGCAGATCGCGATCCATGAAGGACAGCCCCACCGGCGCGGTGGTGAGCAGGGTGTCCAGCAGCGCCAGGGCCTCCTCCGTCTTCTGGCGCTCGCGCACCAGCTCCGTCACCTCCACCGCGTGCACGAAGACGCCTTCCACCCGCCCATCCGCGCCCCGGTTGGGCGCGTAGACGAAGTTGAAGAAGCACTCCACCGGGGGGCCGCCGTTGCGGTAGACCCAGACACGCACCTCGTGGCCCACGGCCGGCTCGCCCGTGCGGTAGACGTTGTCGAGCAGCACGCGGAAGCCCTGATCCTCCAGCTCCGGCAGGGCCTCGCGCAGGGGCTTGCCCAATATCTCCCGCACGCCGATGGCCTGCTGGAGGCGCGGATTGGCCAGGGTGAGGATGTGCTCGGGGCCCTCCAGCACGAAGATGAGCGCGGGCGCTTCCTGGAAGAGGGCCGCCAGGCGCTCGCGCTGCGCCTCGGACTCCCTCAGCAGCCGGGCGCGCGTGGCCTCCTCCTCCTTTTGCGCGGTGCGCTCGTTCTGCCGCTGCAGCTCGTCGCGCTGGACGGTGTACGCGTCCACCGCCTCGGCGATGCCGGTGACGATGAAGGAGACCAGGTGCTGCACTTCGGTGAAGGAGAAGGGGACGCCCGCCTGTCTCGCCTGCTCGAGGATGCAGTCCTGCAGGACGCCATACTCCCGCACCACCGCGGGGAGCTCGAACCCCTGACTCAGGCGCTGGCCACCGTGGACCCGGGCCTCGGCGCTCTGGTCCGGTACGGCGGCGGCTTCACTGCCTCCGGTGCGGCGCAACACCGTGGCCAACTGCCGGAGGTAGTCCCCGATGTGGTCCTCCAGGGCGGCCCGGCTCGGGAGCCCGGGGGACGGGCCGGCGTGCAGCCGCTCGAGCCACTGGCGGGTGATCTCCTCCCGCCGGGAATCCAACAGGTCCGCCAGGGAGGCAGGTGGGCTCGTGGACCGATGTGTCTCGAGGTTCACTCCGTATTTCCTCCCCCGGGCCTGGGCCACAAGCCCCGTTCCACTGAGACATCAGCGGAATGGCAAAGTAGTCCCCACCTGGCCGGAACGCGCCTGGGGCCCTACGTACGACCCTGGAGTGGATGCCAGACACACGGGCAGTGGCCAGGGCTCGGACGGCTGCCTGGTGACCGCTCCCTGGAGCCCGAGGCATCCCGGGGAGCGGCCCGGCGTTACCGGGGAAGGATGGTCTGACTCAGCCGCCGAGCTGGAGCTCGGTGGCACCGTACAGCCGCTCGGCGGTCCCCCCGCGTGAGCGGAACTCGGCCAGCAACAGGTCGGACTCCTTCATGCGGGGCGTCTCCGCCGTGGCGGCGGGGCCGATGATGCGCTCCATCCAGGGCTCCAGGCCCATGGCGTAGTTGTAGAGCCTCCGGGCGCCCACCAGCTCCAGCAACCGCAGCCCCTCGGCGCGCGTACTGCCACGGCAGCGCCGGTTCTTCTCCATCTTGCGGTCCCGCTTCTTCGGGAAGAGCGCCTCCATCGTCCAGGTGTGCGGAGCCCCCTCGATCTCCGTGTTCATGAAGACCGTCTGGATGTCTCCAAGGTCCTGGCGCAGGTGACGGTAGAGGGTGTCATCCACGCACATGGAGTCGGCGACGAGGAGGAGCTTCTCCTGGCCCGCCCGGATGAGCCAGCTGGACTTGGAGTGGCCCAGGTCTCCGTGCTCGCCGAGGAAGGGCGTGGCGAGGATCTCCCCGTCCGGCAGGGGCAGCGACTCATAGGTGTCGAGCGCGTGCACGCTCCGGATGCCGAGCGCGAGGCCCAGGAAGCGGGGGTTGAAGTCGCCCACCAGCAGGCCGCTGGCGCGCGGCATCACCAGATGGCCGATCCGGTGCCGCAACCGCAGCAGCGTCTCGAAGTCCAGGTGATCCGGGTGGTTGTGGGTGATGAGCACGTAGTCGATGCGCGGCGGCAACTGCTGGAAGGTGACGCGCGGCGGGCCCTCGGCGATGGGGCGGGAGCTGATCACCGGATCCACCAGGATGGAGACGCCCTTCCACTCGATGAGCACGCTGGCATGGCCCAGGTAGCGCACGCGGGGCTTGGGGCCCTCCCACGGGGCGGCGGGAGGCGGAAGCGGCGCGCCGGAGAGCAATGGCAGCACCTCCTCGTCGCTCTTCGCCGCGGGGCCGAGCAGATCGCGCACGTAGCCCAGCGGCCGGGGCTCCAGGTCCATCTGGAAGAGCTTGTCCAGACGCTCGTCGTCGAAGGGCACCTGCCAGTCGAGCTGCCCCGGCTCCGGCAGCCGCGGCGTGGTGAGGAAGGTGGAGCGCGCCGAGTCCGAGGGCAGCAGGCCCAGGCGCAGCGATTGGAGCTCCCGCTTGTAGTAGCGGCTCCGGTAGAACATCCCCTCCATGAAGCGCACGAAGGGCCGGTTGTTGTAGTCGTAGAGCAGCTCCACCCGTCCCTTGAGCGGCTCGGGCAGCTTTTCGTACAACGGCTCCAGCGACTGGCCCCGGGCCTCCGTCAGCAACCAGCCCTGGAACTCCTCATGGGCCTCGGCCAGCTTGATGCAGTCCGCCTGATCCGCCTGCATCTTCTGCAGCAGCGCCTTCACCTCACCGGCGCGAGCGGGCGGCACGTCCACGAAGGAGCTGCCGCTCAGGGCGCGATCCCTCGCCGCCTTGAAGTGGAAGTCGGGGCTCTGCAGATACGCCCGGAGGAGGGGAATCTGGTACCCGTGGACATGGAGGCAGGCGGGAACGGGGGCCACGTTCAGCCACCACGCCGCCCAGCCATTCACGAGGGGTTCGGCGAAGGCCGGGTCGGCCAGTCGGTACAGGGGCTGTGACGTCATGGGTTCGGCTCGCGGAATCGGGGTTGCTGTTGCAACAGGGAGGCGGGAAATGTGCCAGAGCCCGCGCCATCTGGCGAGAGGGCCCGTCGCGCTTCTGGCGCCCGGCCGGCCGCGGCGCGTCATGCTGGCGCCATGACCGGGATGGGAGGCCGCGGGCTGATCTGATACTCATGGCGCGAGGGAGCGTGATGGAAGCGTCCGACAACAAGCCGAAGCCGCAACGCAGGAGCGCGGCACTCAAGAACATCCCGCCCCTGCTGCGCATCGTCTGGGAGGCCTCGCCCTCGGCGGTGCTGGCCAATCTCACGCTGCGGATCATCGCGGCGCTGATCCCCGTGCTCCTGCTGGGCGTCGCGGGCCGGATCATCGACTGCGTGGTGACCGAATCGGCGATCCAGCAGGGCATGTCCCGGCGGCTCTGGATGCTCGTCGGGCTGGAGTTCTCGCTCGCCGCGGCGGGCGGCATCCTCACCCGCGCCCTCCAGTACTTCAACGCCGTGCTCGCCGAGAAGTACACCCGCCACATCAGCCTCCGGCTGATGAAGCATGCCTCGCGGCTCGACCTCGGAACGTACGAGGATCCCGCCTTCCATGATCGCCTGGAGCGGGCGCGCGTGCAGGCCACCGATCGGCTCGCCATGATCGAGGGCATTGCCCGCTTCCTGCAGCAGCTCGTCACGGCGCTGGGCCTGTGCGCTGGAATCCTCGTGTTCTCCCCGTGGATCCTCCTGAACATCATCCTCTGCCTGGTGCCGGCGGCGGTGGCCCAGGCGCGCTTCGGCGCCAGGCTGTATGCCTTGAACTTCCGCAACACGCCCAGGCGGCGCGAGCTGGACTACCTGCGCCAACTGGGGGCCAGCAAGGAGAGCGCGAAGGAGCTCAAGATGTTCGGCCTGAGCCCCTTCCTCATGCGCCGCTACGAGCTGGTCTCCGGGGAGATCCTCGACGACGTGGTGCGGCTGTGGCGCCGCTCGTTCCCCGGCCTGTCGCTGCTGTCGGTGGTGGGCGCGCTCGGCTACTACGGCGCGTACGCGTTCGTCGTGTACAAGGCCACGCGCGGCGAGGTGAGCGTGGGCGGGCTCACGTTCCTGGCCGGCGCGATCGCCAGCGCGAACCGCACGTTCCAGGATCTCCTCGGGACCGCGGTGAGCGTGGCCGAGCAGTCGCTCTACATCAGCGATGTGCTCGCCTTCTTCGCCATGGAGCCCACCGTCCGCTCGGGCACGAAGGCCCTCGAGGTCCCCCGTCCGATCCGCCAGGGCTTCGAGTTCCGCGACGTCACCTTCTGCTACCCGGGGCGCTCCGAGCCCGTGCTCCAGGGGGTGAGCTTCCGGCTGGCCCCGGGCGAGCGGCTCGCCCTCATCGGCGAGAACGGGCAGGGCAAGACCACCATCGTGAAGCTGATGATGCGGCTCTATGATCCGACGTCCGGGCAGATCCTGCTCGATGGCGTGGACCTGCGGGAGTACGACATCGAGGACCTGGCCCGTCAGATGGGCGTCGTCTTCCAGGACTTCGGCCGCTACGACATGTCGGCGTCGACCAACATCGCCATCGGCCAGATTGAACAGCTCGAGGATCGGGCGCTCATCACGGAGGCGGCGCGCAAGAGCCTCGCCCATCCGGTGATTGATCGTCTGCCGCGAGGGTATGACCAGGTGCTCGGCCGGCGCTTCGACGGGGGCGTGGAGCTGTCGGGTGGGGAGTGGCAGAAGATCGCCCTGGCGCGCGCCTACATGCGGGATGCGCAGCTGCTCATCCTGGACGAGCCGACCGCGGCGCTCGACGCCCAGGCCGAGCTCGAGGTGTTCGAGCGCTTCGGGGAGCTGGCCACGGGCAAGATGGCCGTCCTCATCTCCCATCGTTTCTCGACGGTGAGGATGGCGGATCGCATCCTTGTGCTGACGGGCGGGAAGATCGTCGAGGAGGGGGCTCACGAGGCGCTCCTCGCGCGCGGGGGGCGCTACGCGACGATGTACGAGCTCCAGGCCTCGCGCTACCGCTGAGCCCGGGCCGGCCCCAATCGCCGGGCCACGAGACACCAGGGCCGCGCTATCCTGGGTGCCCATGTCCGCTCGAATCCGCCGTCCCTTCTCCACCGCGAGCCTCTGCGTCCTGGGGGGCTTCGCCGTCTACGTCTTCATCCTCTCGCGGACGGTCCCGGACGTCTCGCCCCTGGTGGCGCAGACGCCGGAGCGGACGAGCTACATGCGGGTGAGGGCCGGGGAGCTGAACAAGGCGGAGGACACGTTCCGGCTCGAGCCCGCCGAGGTGCTTCCCCCCAACCCGGTGCTGGCCTGCGCGATCGTCAAGTCGGAGGACCTCGTCTTCTTCCGCCACGGAGGCTTCAACTGGGGCCAGCTCCTGTCCCAGATCTTCACGCGCTTCACCTTGTCGGGCGCGAGCACCATCACCCAGCAGCTCGCGCGCAATGTCTTCCTGGGGCCGGAGCAGTCGCTGGGGCGGAAGCTCCGCGAGCTGTTCATCGCGAAGGAGCTGGAGCGGACGCTGTCCAAGCGCCGCATCCTCGAGCTGTATCTGAACGTCATCGAGTGGGGCGATGGAACGTGGGGCGCCGGGCCCGCCGCGAAACACTACTTCGGCAAGTCCCCGGCGGAGCTGGATGCCTTCGAGGCCACGTTCCTCTCCGCGCTGACGGCGGCGCCCCGGCACCCGCTGACGGGCTCCAACCTGGAGCGGGCCGAGGGCGTGCAGCACCGGGTGCTGCTCCAGCTCTACCGCTCCGGCATCCTCGACGAGGAGACGTGGCGCGAGGCCGACACCCGCGCCAGCGCCGTCTTCGCGTGCCTGCGCCAGGGGCAGCCCCTGAACGCCGCCTTCACCTGCACCGAGGCCCCTCCGCCCACGGGGACGCCGAAGCCCTTCTACGCCCGCACCCAGGTGGAGCCCCTGCGCGACTGGCTGGAGCAGGGGTGCGGGTTGGAGCGCGAGTCCACCGAGGTGAAGGCCATCCGGGAGCTCCGGCGCAAGGAGCGCGAGCAGGGCAAGCAGCCGTAGCCCGCGCTACCGCCCCGCGCCCATCAACTCCTCCAGCAGGCGCACCAGCTCGCCGAGGCGGGGCCGGCGCATGATGGACATGTGGTTGCCGGACACCTCGCGGATGTCCAGGCCTCCCGCGGCGAGCGGCTCCCAGCCGTGCCCGGCCTGGACGGGCTTGCCCGCCATGTCCTCGGTGGCCCGGAGCAGGGTGAGCCGGCCCGTGTACGGCTGTGGCCGGTAACCCACCCACGCCCGCGCGGTGTACTCGAACACGCGGTAGAGGTTGCTCACCCGCTCGAAGCCCACCTGCGCCAGCGGGCTGTTGGCCTTCTGGTGCTCCTCGTAGAAGTGCCGCAGCCGCTCCTCCCGCGGCATCCGCGCGAGGCGCTCCTTCAGCGCCGCCGGCTCCTCTCCCGTCAGCGGCAGCAGCATCGACGCCAGCTCCTGCGTCAGCATGTCCTCCAGCAGCTCCGCGTCGCTCGCCACGCCCTCGCGCATCGTGCTCAGCGGGTAGGCGTCGATGATGGCCGCCAGCCCCACCTGCTCGCCCCGCGCGGTGAGCTGCCGGGCCATCTCCAGCACGACGATGCCGCCCAGCGACCAGCCCGCGAGGTGGTAGGGGCCCGAGGGCTGTACCGAGCGCAGCGCCTCGATGTAGAGCGCCGCCATCTCCTCGATGCTCGAGCAGGGCTCGCCCCCCTCCACGCCGCGCGCCTGGATGCCGTAGCAGGGCTGCTCCGCGTCCAGCAGGCGCGCCAGCTCCACGTAGCACAACACGTTGCCACCCATGGGGTGGATGCAGAACAGCGGCGCCCGCGTGCCGTGGGGCTTGAGCGGCACCAACGGGGACCACGGCCGGGCGTCCTGTTGCTCGAGCAGCGTGGCCATCTTCTCCACCGTGGCGCCCTTGAAGAGCGACACCAGCGGGAAGTCGCGGCCCGTCTCCTCGCGGATCCGCTCCACGAGCTGCACCGCGAGCATGGAGTGCCCGCCCAGCTCGAAGAAGTCGTCGCGGATGCCCAGGGGCGACACCCCCAGCACGTCCTCCCAGATGCGGACGAGCTGCAGCTCCAGCGGGCTCCGGGGCGCGACGAGCGCCCGCGAGGCCTCCGTGCGCACCGTACCGGGCACGGGCAGGGCGCGGCGATCCACCTTGCCGTGCGACGTGAGCGGCAACACCGGCAGCGGCACGAAGGCCGAGGGCACCATGTACTCGGGCAGCCGCGCCTTGAGCCGGTCCCGCAGCTCGGCGGCCCCCGGCGCGTGGCGGTTGCTGGCCGCCACGATGTAGGCCACCAGCCGCTTGTCTCCTGGCACGTCCTCCCGCGCCAGCACCACCGCCTCGCGCAGATCCGGGTGCTCGAGCAGCGCCGCCTCGATCTCCCCCAGCTCCACCCGGAAGCCGCGCACCTTCACCTGGTGATCGATCCGGCCCAGGTACTCGAGCGTCCCGTCCGGCCGGTACCGGGCCAGATCGCCGCTGCGGTAGAGCCGCTCGCCCGGCGTCGTGGCGAACGGGTTGGGGATGAAGCGCTCGGCCGTCAGCTCCGGCCGGTCCAGATAGCCGCGCGCCAGGCCCGCGCCTCCCACGAACAGCTCGCCCGTCACGCCGATGGGCACGGGGTGCAGGTGGCTGTCGAGCACGTACGTCTGGAGGTCCGGGATGGGCACGCCGACGTTGCTGCCCGGTGCGCCCTCCGCATCCGCGGTGCTCAGCGGCCGGTAGGTGACGTGCACCGTCGTCTCGGTGATGCCGTACATGTTGACCAGTCGCGGCCGTGCATCGCCGTGACGCTCGAACCAGGGCCGCAGGGCGCCGAACTCCAGCGCCTCACCGCCGAACACCACGTAGCGCAGCGCCAGCCCCTCGGAGCGGCCCGAGGACTCCTCGTACTGGATGAGCTGCCGGAACGCGGACGGCGTCTGGTTGAGCACCGTCACCTGCTCGCGGCGCAGCAGCTCGTGGAAGTGCTCGGGCGAACGGCTCACCTCGTAGGGCACCACCACCAACCGCCCACCGTAGAGCAGCGCACCCCAGAGCTCCCAGACGGAGAAGTCGAACGCGTACGAGTGGAACAGCGTCCAGACGTCCCGCGCGTCGAAGTGGAACCAGTGCTCCGTGGCACGGAACAGCCGCACCACCTCGGCGTGGCTGAGCTGCGCGCCCTTGGGCTTGCCGGTGGAGCCGGACGTGTAGATGACGTACGCGAGGTTGGCCGGCGCCGCGAGTGGCGGCGGATCCTCCTCGCTCCGCGAGTGGAGCACCGGATCCGGCACGTCGAGGCAGATGACCTCGGCGTCCGACGGCGGGAAGGCCTCGCGCAACCGGGCCTGGGTGAGCAGCACCGGGACGCGGCTGTCCTGGAGCATGAAGGCCAGGCGCTCCTTCGGGTAGGCGGGATCCAACGGGACATAGGCGCCGCCGGCCTTGAGCACGCCGAGGATGGCCACGACCATCTCCAGCGAACGCTCCACCGCGAGCCCCACCTTCGTCTCGGGGCCGACCCCCAACGCGCGCAGGTGGTGCGCGAGCCGGTTGGCCCGCCGGTTGAGCTCTCCGTAGGTGAGGTGCTGGTCCTCGTAGCTGACCGCCAGGGCGTCCGGTGACTGCTTCACCCGGGCTTCCACGAGGTGGTGGATGCAGTCCTCGCGCGGGACGTCCGTGCGCGGGTTCCACTCCACGAGCAACTGGTGCCGTTCGGCCTCGGTGAGCAGGGGCAGCTCGCTCAGGCGCTGCTCCGGGTGCGCGACGATGCCCTCGAGCAGCACGCGGAAGTGCTCGGCCATGCGGGCGGCCGTCGCGGGCTCGAAGAGGTCGGTGTTGTATTCGAGGCTTCCCTCGAGCCCCTCCGCCGTCTCCGCCAGCGCGAGGCTCAGATCGAACTTGGAGATCGGGATCTCCACCTCCACGTGCCGCAACTTCAGACCCGGCACCGCGAGCTCCGGCTGCGGCGTGTTCTGGAGGTTGAAGACCACCTGGAAGAGGGGATTGCGGCTGAGATCGCGGGAGGGCTGGAGCTCCTCGACGAGCTTCTCGAAGGGCACGTCCTGGTGGGAGTAGGCCGCCAGGGTGAGGGAGCGGACGTGGGCGAGGAGCTGGAGGAAGGAGGAAGACGGAGCGACAGAAGAGCGGAGGACGAGGGTGTTGACGAAGAAGCCGATGAGGCCTTCGAGCTCGGAGCGGGAGCGGCCAGCGATGGGAGAGCCGACGGTGATGTCGGACTGGCCGGAGTAGCGAGAGAGCAGGAGGTTGAAGGAGGAGAGGAGC
>NZ_DASUNC010000016.1:0-172211 GCF_036277355.1 Archangium sp. | reverse complement strand
GCTGTTGCGGTGTCGCCGTGGCGAGGGCTGTCTGGAGGAGCTCCCGCCGCAAGGCCGCCACCTCACCCGTACCGGCCCCCAGCCCCGGCCGCCAGTCCCCCGGGCGGATGAGGAGCGTGCCCGGGTAGTACCAGGAGGCGTTGCCCTCGGGACTCTCGAGCGGCTCGGGAGCTCCGGCAACGGTGTTGAATTCGGCGCTGTAGCCCCGCCAGCGCCCGTCCCTCCCTGGGAGGATGACGCGCGGCGTGCTTCGGGGAGCGGTGCGCACGCGCAGCTCCGCCCGCTCCAGGGACGTCTCCTCGGTGAGCAGCAACTGGGTGCGCACCTGGACGCTGGAGCCGTCGGGAAAGTAGAAGCGGCCCACCACACTGCCCGGGGCGAGGACGGGCGAGCCATCCGTGACACGGTAGCCCGTCTGAAAGCGCGTGGAGCGCAGGGCGACGGCCTTGCGCAGGGGCTCGGCGGCGTCGCCCAGGGAGAGCCAGTCCTCGTCCCGCCAGGGGCCGAGCGCCTGGAGGTAGCGGTCGAAGTAGCTCCGCCCGGCCCCGTCCGGAATGTCCGAGCGCTGGGCCCAGCGCAGGCCGCGTTCCACCAGCGCGGCGGCCGCGGCCCTGTCCCGGGCGCCCGCCGGGAGCTGGGAGCGGCTCCAGGCGACATCCGCCTCCAGTTGCGCCTCCAGGGCACTGCGCAGGGTGGCGAGCACCTGCGGCACGAGCGCTGGCGGGTGGCGTACGCGCACGCAGACCTGGAGGCCCTCGGCGGCGCTGGCGGGAGGCGCACGGGGCACAATGTCGAAAGCACCCGCCGCCGCGGCATCCCCGAAGAGGCGCGAGGCAATCTCCTCCCGCGAGGCGTACCCGGGCACCCAGAGCAGCTCGGGCCGCTCCGCGTCCACCTGCACGGGGAAGGAAGCCTCCCGGGCCGAGAGGAAGGTGAGCACGCCGTCCTCCCCGTCCTCCGGCGTGCCCTCCTGCTCCGTCTCCACCAGCTCGTCCTCGAGCCACTCTGGCGGAAGGTCCTCCAGGGGCGGGAGGCGCCAGGTGCGCTCCAGGGCAGGCGTGTCCTGGCGGCCCCACTCATAGGTGAGCGTGAGCACCCCTCCGGCGCCCACTCCCTCCGGGACGTCCACCTCCACCTCTTCCCGGCCCGGCTCGGGACTCACCAGCCGGGGCAGCGGCGCGGGCGGGTGGCCCCTGCGCTGCTCCACCCGCAGCCGCGTGCCCTCGCCCCAGAGCAGCTCGCCCGCGGCGATGACTTCATCACCTGCCTCCACCACGAGGGTGCCCGGGTCCATCACCCGGAGGGAGAGCACGTCCCCCTTCCATTCTTCCACGCGGGGACCAGGGGCCTGGGCTCGCGCATGCGCTTGGGCCGAGAGCTTCACCCGCGCTCGTCTCAGCTCTTCGCCGGCCACGCTGGGGCTGGCCACGAGGCCGCTTGCGAGCAGGAGGGCCCGTAGCCCCTTGACCCAAGGGGACAGGCCCCTATTCCCTCCGCTTCCCGCCTTCGACTTCCCTGGGGCGAGTGCCAAAACCTCCGGCCCCGTGCCAGTACGTGCCGGCCGCGGCGCCGGTGCTCCGGGGCGCGATTCGACCCGGTGCATGTACGCATGCGCCGGAAGGAATGCCGCCAGCGCTGGGGGCGGCAGTGCGCACGAGGTGGACGCATCACCACGACGGGTGGACATGCTGCACCTCCGCACCTGTACGAGTTGGAAAGGAACACGTGCTGCGTGAGCCCAGCCAGGAGCAGCTCAGGGCACGCACGTGTTGCGGCGGCGCCGTGGCCGACAACTGCTGGCCAGAGGTGCGCCGCGACCAGGCCCGCGCCTGGCCGGTGTTGATGCTGCCAGAGAGCGCCAGCACCACGAGGAATGTGCCGAGGTTGTCCCCGTCGGGGAGCTTCCGGGCGACGAGTGCGTGGTCCTCCGCCATGCCGGCTGCCCCTTGAAACGACAACCGCCCAAGAAGATTCCCTCACCTGGCACCACCCGGCTCAGGTGTCGGTGCGGGGCTTGTCCCAGTCATCACCATGGAGCCACTCCAGGGCCCGGCGACGCTCCCACACGACGTACTGCTCGACCCGCCCCGGGACCGCGGAGCGCGTGAGGTTGGCCTCGGCAATGCCCCATGACAGGCAGTACGCGAGGTCGAGCGCCTGGTAGAGTTCCTCGGGGCTCCGCAGGTGTGCTCTCTTCCGGAAGCTGCGGCTTCCTTCGCTCCGGCGCAGATCCGGCAACAGCCCGGACAGCTCGTCGCCGCAGTACTTTCCGAAGTCCAGGACAGCAACCAGTGCCAGCGCCCACACCAACGCCCAGAGCGCCTCGACCTGGAGCTGATGGCCCTGCGATTCTGGCGCCAGCCCCTTCTCGACCGCCTCCAGATAGCGTTGCTCCCCTGGCGTGAGTGCTCCCTCGAGCCCCTCTTGCCTCAACCAGGACCTGACAAGAGGGATGGGCATCTGGAATGCGCAGTTTATGACGATGTTGAGCACGAGCGCCCGCTCAACCACCTCCTGCGCCATGCGCACCGGGCCGCCGGAGTGAACTGGGAAATGGGCCGGAGGGCGTGGATAGCCAAGCGCATCGGTGAGTGAGAGCGAGTGTGCGCGCGCGAGTTGGGTGTCCATAAGGAGGAGTGTCTCTGGAAAGACGGGCAGTGGCCAGTGGGCGAGCAGTCCGTTTTCCAAGAGGCCTTCAGCCATGGGGATGCCCCAGCCCCTCCCCCCGTCACGAGGCAAACGAATCCCCTACGCCCCCCCCCAGCCCGAGCCGTCGCCCGGTGGACGCCTGTTGCACGGACGCATCACTCTCCAGCGGGCGTCCGCTCGCACTCCCGCTAGAGTCAGCGGCCTATGGCGCACGCAACCGACGACAAGAACTTCCGGCTTCCCCTCTCCATCCGTCCCCGGCGGTACGCGGCGACGGTGACGCTCGACATGGAGGCCAAGAGCTTCACGGGCCAGCAGACCATCGAGCTGGAGCTCGAGAAGCCCTCCCACGAGATCATCCTCCACGCCCTCGCGCTGCAGCTCGGCGAGGTGACGTTCCGCGGTGGCAACGGCAAGAGCCTGAAGCCGCGTGAAATCCAGCCCGTGCAGGTCAGCGAGACGGTGGTGCTGCGCTTCGGCGAGCAGCTGCCCGCGGGCGCGGCGTCGCTGGACGTGGCGTGGACGGGCCGCTTCACCGAGGGCCTGCGGGGCCTGTACGCGGCGGGCAAGGTGGCGGCCACGCAGTTCGAGGCGGCGGACGCGCGGCGGCTCTTCCCGTGCTTCGACGAGCCGGCCTTCAAGGCGCGCTGGGCGCTGACGGTGCGGGTGCCTCCGGGGCTGACGACGCTGGCCAACGGCGCGCTGCTCGAGGACGAGGAGGACGGCAAGCTGCGCAAGCTGACCTTCGCGGAGACGGAGGTGCTCAGCTCGTACCTGGTGGCGCTGGTGTGCGGCCCGCTGGTGGGCACGCCCGAGGAGAAGGTGCAGGGCATTCCGGTGCGCACGTGGGCGCTGCCGGAGAAGGCGCACCTGACGCGCTTCGGCCAGGACGCGGCGCTGGCGGCGCTGCCCCGGCTGCAGGACTACTTCGGGCTGCCCTACGCCTTCGGCAAGGTGGACCAGGTGGGCATCCCCGACTTCGAGGCCGGCGCCATGGAGAACGCGGGCCTCATCACCTACCGGGAGATCGCCCTGCTGCTCGACCCCGCCACCGCGCCGCTCTCCGTGCAGAAGCGCGTGGCCGAGGTGGTGACGCACGAGCTGGCGCACCAGTGGTTCGGCAACTGGGTGACGATGGTGTGGTGGGACGACCTCTGGCTCAACGAGGCCTTCGCCACGTGGATGGCGTACAAAATTGTCGACAGCTGGAAGCCGGACTGGCGCGTGTGGCTGGACTTCGACGCGGGCAAGGCGGCGGCGCTGCACCTGGACGCGCTGCGCTCCACGCACCCGGTGCGCGGCGAGGTGCGCAACGCCAACGAGGCCGGTGAGAGCTTCGATCTCATCACCTACGAGAAGGGCGGCGCGGTGCTGCGGATGATTGAAGGCTTCCTCGGCGAGGGGCCCTTCCGCGAGGGCATGCGCCAGTACATGCGCACGCACGCGCGCTCCAACGCGGTGGCGGATGACCTGTGGCGGGCGCTGGCGAATGCCTCGTCGCAGCCGGTGCTGGAGCTGGCCAACGCGTGGATCGGCCAGGGCGGCTACCCGCTGGTGTCGGTGGCGATGAACGGGCGGACGGTGACGCTGTCGCAGCAGCGCTACTACTCGGAGCCCGGGGTGAAGAGCGGCGAGCGCTGGCCGGTGCCGATGGTGCTGCGCTTCGCGGACGCGGGTGGGGTGCGCGAGCAGCGGGTGCTGCTGCGGGAGGCGCAGACGAAGGTGACGCTGGAGGGCTCGGGCGAGGTGAAGTGGCTGTGCGCCAACGCGGGCTCCACGGGCTTCTACCGGGTGCAGTACGACGCTCCGGCGCTGGAGAAGATGTCGGCGAACGTCACGGCGCTGGCGCCGGCGGAGCGCATCTCGCTCCTGGCGGACCAGTGGGCGCTGGCGCGCAGCGGGCAGGCGACGGTGGCGGCCTTCCTGGACCTGGCGAGCCGCTTCGGCAACGAGGAGGACGACGCCGTCCTGGACGAGCTGGTGAGCCGGCTGGCGTACGTGGAGAGCCGGTTGGTGGACGGCGAGGAGCAGAAGCGCTTCCAGCAGTGGGTGGAGAAGCTATTGGGGGCGGGGCTGAAGAAGCTCGGCTGGAACGCGGCGCCGGGGGAGTCGGACCGGGTGAAGCTGCGGCGCGCGGCGCTGGTGAGGGCGGTGGGAGGCGTGGCGCGCAGCGCGGAGGCGCTGGGCGAGGCGAGGCCGCGGGTGCTGCGGATGCTGGACGGGGACAAGGGGGTGCTGGAGCCGAACCTGCTGGACGTGGCGGTGGCGATGGTGGCGCGCTCGGGGGACCGGGCGCTCTACGAGAAGCTGCTGGAGAAGATGCCGGGGGAGCCGGATCCGGCGACACAGCGTCGCTACCTGATGGCGCTGACGTCCTTCGAGGATCCGGCGCTGGCGGACGAGGCGCGGAAGCTCTTCTTCACGGACAAGGTGAAGATGCAGGACGTGGCGAGCTTCGTGACGGGGCTGATGAGCAACCGGACGGGGCGGGAGGCGTGGTGGGCGGAGATGCAGAAGCGCTGGCAGGACGTGCTGGCGAGGACGGGCCGGGCGCCGATGCTGCTGCGTCGGGTGGTGGAGTCGATGGGGGCGCTGCGCGAGCGCAAGCAACTGGACGAGGTGCGCAAGCTGCTGACGGGGAGCCCGGTGGAGGAGGCGAAGCAGGCCACGGAGCAGACGTTGGAGAAGCTGGCGCAGGACGTGGCGTTGCGAGAGCGCGCCATGCCCGAGGTGAGCGCCTGGCTGAAGCGTCAGGCGTAGGCCAGAGCCTCATCCACCCCAGGACATCCGAGTCACAACCCCCACCGCGTCACAACCCCTCTCCCCTCGGGAGAGGGACGGGGTGAGGGTACCCGGACCCCGGCTTCCTACCCCTGGAGATCCAGATCGGAAGCCGAGTCCCCCTGCTCCACGGTGCCCCCGCCGCCGCGCAGCAGGGTGAGGTGGCGCACGATGGCGGCCTCGACGGCGAGCAGGCCTGGGAGGAAGAACCAGGGTCCGACGGCGTAGGGGCTCATGTTGAGCATGAACCACATCACGAGCCAGATGGCGGCGAGGATGAGCAGGAGCGGATGAAAGGCGGACAGGCCGCGGTGACGCACGCCGGAGCACGCGAGCAGCAACAGCGTGAACAGGGAATGCGTCGACAGCGGCATGTCTCCGCCGGAGAGCCCCGGGACCCGCAGGGTGCCCCGGGTCCACGGGAGCAGGAGGGCGAAGGTACACAGGACGACGCCGGCCACCACCCAGCGGTGCAGCCGGGGACCGGTGTCCTCCATGCCGTCCGAGTCCCCGTCCCTGTCCGCGAAGTAGCGCCAGCCCTGGTCGTAGCCGAGCACCGCGCCGGCCAGCATCCACACCAGCGAGATGGGGCCGAAGCCCAGCATCAGCACGGCGGACGTGCAGATGAGCAGGGCGAAGGTCTGCGCGATGCCCGGGTGGCGCGTGTCGCGGGGAAGGCTCGCGAGCGCCGGAGGCAGGGGGCGGACGGGCCGGGAGCCCGGCTCCTGGGCCTCGGGGGAGCTGATGAGGCGCCACTCGTTCACGGCGACGAGCGCGGCCCACGGCAGCACCACCACCGAGCCCAGGAACCCGATGCCCTGCACGAACGGAATCACCGAGAGCAGCAGGGCCAGCACCACGAGCCCCAGACCGAGCAGCGTCAGCGAGCCACCCGGCAGGTGCGAGCGCAGACGCGGGTCATCCAACACGCTCCGGAAGGCGGCGCCGACCTGTCCCACCACGCCGAGCACGGGGACGGACACCTTGGAGAGCACCTCCTCCAGCCGCTCGAAGGGAGAGGGAGGCGGAGGCTCCCACGAGGCGCCGTCCGCGAACTCGCCTCCGCCGTAGTCGCCGCCGTAGGACTCGCTGCCCGGGACCTCCTGGCCACACTCGGGGCAGAAGTACTGCACTTCATCGCCAAAGGGGTGGCCACAGCTCGAGCAGGAGTTCATGGGGGATCCGAAACGGGGCCCCCAGTCTAGGCCAGGGGAGGCCCGCGGCGGTACAGCCCCCTCCTCGTCGGCGGCGGCCTGGACGAGGTGGCTGGCATGACCGCGGGTGGAGCTCCACTCAGCCGGAGTAGCTCACGGTGCAGCCCTTGCCGTCGAAGATGACGAGCGTGCGGCGCCCGGGGCGCACCACCACCTCACAGCTCGACGGGCGCCCGGAGGAGATGAACTGCAGCGTGTAGCGGCCCGCCTTCACGTGCCCCTGGCCGCACGGAATCTCTTCGAACTCGTACCCGGGCACCTTCACCTGTCCCTTGACCCCCGGGGCCGGGCCGATGCGCAAGACCCCCTCGCCGGACAGCTCCTCCTCGGCGGGGGCGGGCGCGGGAGCGGGAGCCGCCGCCGCGTGGGCCTGCTCCCGGGAACGCTTGGACACCCGCTTCGAGGAGGCGGACACCACCGCCGCGGAGGGAGGAGGCTTGGGAACGGGCGCGGGCTCGGAAACAGGCTCGGACGCGGGCTCGGGAGCCGGAGCGGGCGCCTCGGCCACGGCCGTGGTGGGGACGGGCTCGGGAGCAGGCGCGGGCGCGCGCGTGGCCACGGGAGGAGGCACAGGCGCGGGCGGAGTCACCGGCGCGGGCGCCTGGCGCGTGAGAACGAAGGCACCTCCCGCGAGCGAGAGCACCAGCCCCACCACCACGCCCGCCACGGGTGCCCACACCTTGCGGCCCCCCGGGAGACTCCGCGCCGCCGGCGCACGCGAGGCCGTGGCGACCGAGGGCGCCGCGGGTCCGGTGCCACCGGGCCGGTTCCGGCGGGGGCTCGACTTCGAGACGGAGACGGACTCGCCCTCGGCGCGCACGTAGCCCGTGAGCGAGCCGGGGCCCACGGGCAGGCCGGCCGCGAAGGCGACGGACTCCAGCTCCTCGCGCATGGTGCGCGCGTCGGGGTAGCGCTCCTCGGGCTTCACGCGCATGGCGCGCTCCACCACGGAGACGAGGCCGCGCGGCAGCTCCGGGCACGCGCGCGAGAGCGGCTCCCACTCCCCCCGCACCAGCGCGGTGTTGCGCGAGATGAGGGTGGGGTACGCATCCAGCGGGCCCACGCCCGCGGCGAGCTGGTACAGGGTGACGCCCAACGAGAACAGATCGCTCCGCCCGTCGAGCACCTTGCCCTGGGCCTGCTCCGGCGAGAAGAAGCCCGCCTTGCCCTTGGTGGTGCCGGCGCGGGTGAGGTTGCGGTTGGTGGCCGCCTTGGCGATGCCGAAGTCGATGAGCTTGAGCGTGCCGCCAGCCGAGAGCATCAGGTTCTGCGGCGACACGTCCCGGTGCACCAGGTTGGGCCGCTCGTGCACGGCCTCGAGCGCGGCGCAGGTGGCGATGCCCACGGCCAGCAGCGCCTCGTCGGTGAAGCGCTCGCCACGCTGGCGCAGCACGCGCTCCACTTCCGTGAGCGACACGCCGGGCACCAGCTCCATGGCCATGTAGAGCAGCCCGTCCACCTCGCCCACCTCGTAGATGTGGACGATGTTGGGGTGGCTGAGGGTGCAGGCGGTGCGCGCCTCGTCGAGGAACATCTCGCGGAAGTCCTCGGACTCGGAGTACTCGGGGCGGATGACCTTCAGCGCGACGGGGCGGACGATGCCCCCGGTGAGGGCCTGCTCGGCGCGATAGACCTCGGCCATGCCGCCCTGGGCGAGGAGGCGGATGACGCGGTAACGGCCAACGGTGGTCCCAGGCTCGATGGAGGACAAGGCCCCCCGAGCCTATCACCACAGCATGTCTTGATCCTCGGTGACGCCGGGCACCCCGGACAGCCGGTGCGTCTGGCCGCCCACCCGGACGGTGCCCTCGAAGAGGCCGAGCGGCTGGGCGAAGTGGCTCACCACCACCTTGAAGTCGTGGTCTTCCCGGTGGACGTAGAGGGGCTGGAAGCGCAGGTCCACCGCGCCGTCCCCGGTCCGGATGCGCCAGGGGCTCATCAGCTCGCGCCGGTCGTACTCGAAGTGCGCGCGGCCGAGCGGGTAGAGCCGGGAGCCCAGCCAGAGGGCGTTCTCGTTGATGCCGGAGCTCTCGTTGAAGCCCTCGACGAGGTTGATGCCCACCGGCGTGCCATCCGCCAGCCTGCCCGCCAGGAAGGCCCACCGCCAGGCGGTATGCCGCGCGAGGTAGCCCTGGGTGTAGTCGGTGCCGCCCACGCCGCCGTCGAGCCGGAAGCGCTTGCCCCCGGCCTCGAGGCTGCCGAAGGCCAGCATGCCGCAGCGCTTCTGGGTGACGTTGACGAAGCCATCGCCCTCCACGGGGGCAATCACCGTGAGGGCGGGAGGGCCACCGGCCACGAGGAGGTCTCCATTCCACTGGAAGGACTGGAGGCTGCCGGTGCGCAACCGGCTCACGTCGACCTGGAGGTGGTAGCGCTCGTCGTCCTCGCCGCGGCGCGCCGTGAGCCGGCCGCCGAGGGTGCGGAACGAGGCCGTGAGCCCCGCGCCGGGCTTGTCGCCGACCTCGGCGAGCGGGCCGGGGGCACCGAGGAAGCTCACGTCACAGAGGGGCCGCTGCTCCTTGAGGTCGAGGGCGACGGCGAAGGCGTTGGCGGAGTAGCCCACGTCCACCACGGCGAAGAGGGCGAGCACCTCGGGCGTGGCGGCGAGGGTGTAATGCCAGCGCTTGCGTTTGAGCAACCGGGCGGGAGCCGCGGCGGGAGCCCACCGGCCCTTGAGCCGGGAGAGATCCACCTCGGGCAGCTCGCCCTGATAGGTACCGAACCGCGGTTCACCCGACGCCGTGGCCACGGAGGCGGGCGCGGGAAGGAGATCCAATTCTCGCTCCGGTGTCATTTCATGCCCAGGGTGGGCCTTCTCCTTCCCATCTGCCACCCGGCCCCCGGGTACGACGGATCACTCGCGCACAGAACGCCGCCGGGAGTGTACGGAGGTGGACCTTTCGCGATGGAGTCGAGCCCCCTCCGGGCTTCAAAACCGGTGGGGGGCATGGAGACATGTCCCTGGGAGGTTCGATTCCTCTGTCCTACCGACCCATTTCCCCTCTGAAAAAGGGCGTTTGAGGCAAGTGAGCCATCGGACGCAAGTGTTCGCCGGCGTTCGGGGGCGTCCGTTCGATTACGTCCCTTTTACGTCCCTGGCGATTGCGTCACCTGCTCATCACGGGGTGTAGATTTCGCTCTGAAGGTCGGGGTCACCGCCCCCCGTAATCAGCACCTGGCCCGATGACAACAACGTGGCCGTGTGGGTGCTACGGGCCGTGGCCATGTCCCCGGTGCTCCACCAGTTGCCCGTCGCCGGGTCGTACAACTCCGCGGAGCCCAGGTTCACCTGGCTCGAGCCCACCACCCTGGAGCCCCCCATCACCACCACCCTGCCCGAGGGCAACAGGACGGCCTGATGCGACATCCGGCGCAGGTTCATACTGCCCGTGGTCGCCCAGGTGCCAGCCACGGGGTCGTACAGCTCCGACGAGGCGAGCACGGTGCCTCCCGAATCCTGCCCGCCCATCACCAGCACCCGGCCCGAGGGCAACACGATCGCCGAGTGCGCGATGCGCGAGGTCTTCAAGCTGCCGGTGGCCGACCAGGTGCCGGCCGCGGGGTCATACAGCTCCGCCGTAACCACCGGGACACCACTGCCGTTGGCGCCTCCCACCACCAGGACCTTCCCCGAGGACAGCAGCACGGCGACCTGCTCGCCACGGGGTTTGGACAGGGAGCCGGTCGCCGACCAGGAGCCGGTCGCGGGCTCGTACAGCTCCGCCGTGGAGAGCACGCCGCCATTGTTGTCGTAGCCGCCCGCCACCAACACCTTGCCCGAGGGCAACACGGTGGCAGTGTGCGCATAGCGAGCCGTGCCCAGGCTGCCGGTGGCCGACCAGGTGCCGGCCGCGGAGTCATACAGCTCCGCCGTGGCGACCACGCCCCCACTGCCGTTGTAGCCGCCCACCACCAGCACCTTTCCCGAGGGCAACACGGTGGCGGTGTGGCGCTGGTGGACCCCGGCCAGGCTCCCGGTGGCCGTCCAGATACCGGCCGCGGGGTCATACAGCTCCGCCGTGGCGAGCGCTCCCGAGCCATTGGAGCCACCCGCCACCAGCACCTTTCCCGAGGGCAGCCGCGTGGTCGTGTGATTGTGACGGGCCGCGGCCAGGCTCCCGGTGCGCGACCAGGTCCCAGCGATGGGCTCGAACACCTCCACGCCGGCGGAGGCGTTGCCATCAGCACCGAGGCCGCCCGCCACCAGCACCCGGCCCGAGGGCAGCATGACGGACACGTGGCCCGAGTGAGCTCCGGCGGTGGTGGCGGTGGGCGTCCAGATTCCAGTCCCCGGCTCGTACACCTCCGCGCTGGACAGCGTGCCAGTGCCATTGGAGCCGCCCATCGCCAACAGCCGGCCCGAGGGCAGCAGTGTCAGGGTGGAACCCGCGCGGGCCTGGGACATGACACCGGTGGCTGACCAGGTGCCGTTCCCCGGGTCATACACTTCCGCGCTGGCCGTGGCCTTCCCGGCGCCATCCGTCCCGCCCCCCACCAGGACCCGCGCCGAGGCAATCAGCAGCACGGCGGCATGACCCGAGCGGGACGTGGACATGGAACCGGTGGCCGCCCAGGTGCGGGTGCTGGGGTCGAACACCTCGGCACTGGCGAGAGGGCCGCCGGGGCCCGAGCCTCCCGCCACCAACACCTTGCCCGAGGGCAGCCCGGTGATGGACGCGTCCATGCGCGCCGCGGACATGCTCGCGGTGGACGCCCAGGAGTTGGTCGCCGGCGTGTACAGCTCCGCGGTGGACGAGGCGCTGGTGCCATTCGAGCCGCCCATCACCAGCACGGTGCCCGTGGACAACAGGATGGCGGAGTGATGCGTACGGGTCTCGGACATGACCCCCGCGGAGCTCCAGGTGCCAGAGGCCGGGTCATACAGCTCCGACAGGGAGAGCACGCCACCGCTGCTCGTACCGCCCGCCACCAGCACCTTGCCATTGGGCAACAGGGTGGCGGTGTGGAACTGGCGGGCCGAGGCCATCCGTCCGCTCTCCTTCCAGGAGCCCGTGGCCGGATCGTACAGCTCCGAGGAGTCCAGAGGAGCGCCGCCCACGCTGCCACCCGCCACCAGCACCTTGCCATCGGGCAGCAGGGTGACGGAGTGACCACTCCGCGCCGAGACCATGCTGCCCGTGGCGGACCACTGGGTGCAGCGGATGGTCATCTGGAAGTCCTTGGAGAAGGAACGCCCGCGGGTATTGGTCACGACGACGGTGACGGTGGGCACCGGCACGCCCGCGGACGCGCAGGTGGGCGACGTCCAGGTGACGGCGCTGGAGGCCGCGTCACTCTCCGGCGTACCGAGGTGGCCGGCATTGGCCGACCAGGAGAAGCCCAGGACACCGCCCTGGGAATCGCTCGCCGACACGCGGAAGGTGACGGGCTCGCCCACGGTGGACTGGAACGCGGATTGGGAGGCCTCCCGGAGCTCCGGCGGGAGCCCCGTCTGCGTGCCCCCATCATCGCCTCCGGGCGTACCGGAATCGGCACAGGCCCCGGGATTCTGCTGACAGGAGTCCGCGGGCCCGTCCCCGGGATCGGGATTGCCGCAGCCGGACACACAGCCCAACAACAACACCACGACGACGAAATCCTTGAAGAATTTCACGATTCCCCCTCGTGACGAACAGCACTCCGTCTGCCTCTACACCGGGCGCGAGCGCCCCAGCTACCCGGCTCGGGACAACTCCTCGCGCAAGAAGAAGCTCATGTTCATGGCCGCACCCTTCACCTCGGGCACCGGGTCCACCATGGCCGCCTGGAGCAGAGCCCGCAGCTCCGCATCCACTCCCCCGCCAGGGAGGATCCGCGTCGAGGCGGACAGCGCGAGCGCGTGGAGCGCCTGCACCCGGTACTCATCGAACCGGCTGGAACGCAGGGCCAGACGGGCCAGCTCCGGCGGCAGATAGGCGAGCATGGAGCCTGTCCCAATGGCCATTTCCGCGGCATCCGCGCCCGAGAAGTAGAGACAGCCCACGTCCGAGCCCTCGGGAGAGAGGAAGGTCATCCGCCCATCGAGCTCGCGAGCCCGCAGCTCCACCCACCGCGTGTCTCCCTCGCGAATCTCCTGGACCCGCTCACAGACGGACTCGAGGTGCTCCAGGAGCGCATCGAGCGGCGGGCTGCGCTGCATGAACGGAAGCGCCAGGCGCAACTCGGGCTCGGGGGCGGCTTCCGCGGGCTCCACCGCCTCGGACGTGCCCTCCTGCCGCTCGGCCCGCGCGAGGAAGTCCTCGAGCACCTGGCGCTCCCTTGCCTCCGTCTCGGCCTCGAGCAACTCACGGATGTGCCGCCGGGCTCCCGGGAGCTTCCCCACCAGTTCGATGAACAGGGCACGCCACCGCAGTTCCCGGTCGGCATCACCCCGGACGAGGCGGGTGGTGTGCTCGACGTGGGAGTCACGACAGGCGCCGCCCTCCTCCGCCAGGTAGAGCTGCGAGAGAACCTGGAGCGAGTTCACACGGACCTGCCTGTCCGGGCCCGCACGGGCCCCGAGGTGGAGCAGCCCGGCCGGGATGAACTGGAGGACCGTGACGAGACTCATCGCCACGTCGATGCGATCCGGCCCCGAGAAGTACGCGCACCCCATATCCGCCAGCTCACGCGAGCGCGTCAGGGTCACCGAACTCACGAAGCCCGGGTCGCGCGACTCACACTCGAGGACTTCCAGATCGCCCTTCTCCCGGCGGTTCTCGAGCGTCAGATTCCCCACCCGCAGCCGCTCCTCGAATTCGGGTTCATCCAGCTCGCCCTGGTATGTGAAGGCCAGGCGCAGCGAGGGCCAGAGCTGCTTCTCCATCTCCATCATGTCGCTCCCTTCCTGGAGTGGGAACTCTCGTACATCTCGGCCAGCTTGTCCTCGATGACCTTCACGGCCGTATGAAGCTGAGCAGGTGCCAGGAAGACGTGCTTGCCCTTGTCGAGCTGGGACTCCTTCTGGAACTTCACCCCGAGCTCCTCGAAGAGCTTCTTCGCCGCACCATCGAAGAGCGCCGCGCCGTGCTTGCGGTAGGCCTCCATGAAGCCCTCGATGGCATGGGGGTACACGTCGGTCTTGAAGGCGTCGGCGGCTTGTTGGGCATTGGTTGCATTCAAGAGACCGGAGACACCGAATGCCCAGGCCGCGGCCGCACGTGTCATCTCCACCTGGAAGAGCAGCCGGCACTCGGCGACGAGCTGGTTCTGGTCCTTGTAACGCTTCTTCACCCTGCCCGCCTCGTCCCGTTCCTCCGAGAGAAGGAACTCGTTCTCCTTGCGCTCCTTGCTGGGCAACCTCAGCAGCACCTGATTCTGGTGGAGCGCCTGGAGCAGCTCGGCGGCGAAGGAGTCCTTGGCCTTCGGGAGGGTCGCGCGGATCTCCTCGTAGGTCCCCAGCGCGCTCACGAGCGTGCCTCGGAAGGAGGAAACGAAAGCAGGGGTGTACTCCTTCTTCACCGGGGTGCGGGACGGCGTGTTCCTCGCGGCCTCGAAGGGCCCTTGGCTCGCCGAGAGACGCGACGAGCGCTTCGACCTGGACGGACGCTTGTCCTTCTCCACCTCCGGCTGTTGGGTCACCGAGGCCTGCTGCTGCGCCAGCTTCGCCTCGTGCTCGGCATCTCGCAGTTCGACGGCCGCGGCATCCTTCTCGATCTGATGGCGGATCTCCGTGGAGATGTCGAAGACGGTCTTGCCCTTCCACCCCAGCTTCTCGACCTCGGCCCTCTTCTCGTCCGCCAGCAGGGAGACGGCCCGCTCGACGAGCTCGCCCGCGCCCACCCGCTTGACGCTCGCCACCTGGCCAGCGGCCGCGGCGGCCTCCTGGAGGTGCCCGGTCGTCTCCGAGACCGCCGCTTCCCGGGTGTTCTTGGAGCGGCCCTGCAGATGGCCGCTGAGGGTGTCCTCCGCGGCTTTCGCCTTCTGGCTCAACACGGCCATCTGGTCTTCCACGCCCTTGGGCGGAGGAAGGATCGTCTGAGCGTCTCCCTGCGCCTCGAACTGCTTCCGCAGGGCGGCCATCTCCTCCGTCACGAGTCCGCGGCTGGCCCCCGGCACGAGCCCGAAGATGGGGCCGCTGCCCATCACATAGGCCGTCTTGCCCTGCGATGAGCGCTTCACCGAGAGCTCGCCCGCGCCCGCCGCTCCGGCATAACGCGCGCGGATGGTGAGCTCGGCGTCACCGACGTGCTCACCGAACATCTCGTAGAGCTCGGAGAGGATCGACGCCAGCGAGCGCTCCTCGGCGAGGATCTTCGCCGTCTCCGCGGCACTCGCCTTGTCCATCTTCTCGCGGTGCTCGCGCACGAGCGCGTCCGCGTCTCCGTTCAATCCCGTGCTGAGCACCCTCGCCTTGCTGAGCAGCTCCCGGGCCCGGTTGCGGGTGTGGTAGTCCGAGAAGTACCCCACGCCCTCGCCTCCCGCGTGACTGCCCTCGAGCCTTTGGGCGAAGTCGTCGAGCCGGGTTCCGAGGGGAGTCGGAGTGGACGCGACCATCAGGACGGCATCGCCGCCCTTGACGACGAAGTACATCCGGTGCGCCTCCCTGCCCCCGGTGAAGGAGACGGGCTCGCCGACGGAGAGCTCGCCCTTCTCGCCGCCGGAGAGCTCCGCGAGCTGCCGCAGCATCCCCACCAGCCTGTGCTCGTCCTTCTTGAGCTGGGCATCGGCCTGCTGGAGCGCCGCCTTGTCCCCCTTGCCCGAGGCCACGCGATCGGCGTGCTGATCGATCGCCGAGGCCAGCGCCCGGGCCTCGCCTCCGAGCCCATGGGCTTTCTGCTGCTCCTGCTTCGGGTGGTTGCCGCCCACCTTGCGCTCCTGGGAGGCAATCCAGGAGGCGGCGCCCTGTTGCGGAGCCGCGATCAGGAGGGTCGCGCTCTTGCCCTTCACCTGAATCCAGAGCCGGTACGACTCGCCCTTCGCGTCGAAGCGGACGGGCTCGCCCACCTGCCCGGGAGTTCCCGTTGCATCATCCTTGCCCGGCTTGCCCTTGACCGGCTTGTCCCTACCGGGCTTCTCCTTACCCGCCTTGCCCCCCTTCTTGCCACCTGGGGCGGGCGCCTTCGCGGGGGCCGCGTCCTTCTTGCCCCCCGGCTTGCCACCGGCCGGAGCTCCCGCCGCTCCGCCTTCGTTCCACTTCGCCGGCTTGTGGTCCTCGCCGCCCTTGCTCTTGCCCGGCGCGCTCTGGCTGAGCAGGTCGCTCATGAACCTGCCGCCGTCGAACTCCACCTCCGTGAACTTCACCTCGGGCCACTGCTTGGAGCCCAGCACGTGCTCCACGTCCGCCCCGATTCCGAACTCTCCCGGCAGCGGGTACTCCAGGCTCCCCAGCGGCCACGTCCACTTGTCGTCCGGCAGCGGCGACCACCAGGGGCTGTCCACCTCGACGAACAAGTCGCCCCCCAGCCCCAGGAAGGGCTGCGCCGCCAGCTCCATGTGGCCCTGGATGTAGAACTCTCCCGCCGCTCCCGCCTTCTGCCGGTAGCCGATGATGGGCGTGGCCTCCACGTAGCCTCTCACTCCCGCCAGCGCCCACACTCCCACGCCCGCCTTGATGTCGTGGCCGAGCAGCTCGACGCCCACGCCCCCCTCGGCCCGCAGCCGCAGGCCCGCGAACGCCGAGATGTTCAGCGTCGCCTGCAGGTTGAGCTCCTTGTCCACCTGCTTGTCCGTCGAGTACTGCCCCGACAACTTGATGTTGTAGAGCTTGCCCGGCCCGATGGTGGCCAGCGCCTCCAGTCCGACGTTGGCGAACACGAACACGTTGCCCACCACCGGCAACCCGTAGGCCGCTCGCGCCTCCACCTTCAGCAGGCTCTTCGTCCACTCCTTCTGCTCGAAGAGGATGATCTCCTTGGGCGGAGCAATCTCGCCCTGGACGGTGGCCTCGCCCTGGCTGTTGACGACCACCTTCGCCTTCCCCGTGAGCCACTCCGTCAGCGAGAAGTCCAGCTCACCCCAGCCGCAGAGGGCCCGGGGCCCGGGCTTCGCCGCGATGGGCGTGGCCGCCGGACCCCCCCCCCGCCTCCGACCCTCCCGCGACACCCGCGCCGTCCTGCCCCGGCAACTCCCCCGCCCGCGGAGGCTTGCGGGTGATTTCCCGCGCCGTTTGCGCGTCCGTGGCCACCAGCGTGATGGAGCCCTTGAGCCGATCGCCCGCGTACCCGGCGGTGCCCTGGATGTCCAACACGCCCCGCCGCAACCGGGCATCCACTCCACCCGACACCTTGCCCACCCCCACTTCCAGGTGCGCCTCGCCGGACAGGCCGGTCTCGGGGCTGTAGTTGACCTCGAGCTTGCCGGTCGAGGCGCCCGGGAGCTTCACCTCGGCGGAGCCACTGAAGGAGACGTGATCTCCCTCCACGCTGAAGCTGCCCGAGCCCTCCACGAAGCCGCCGAGCGTGAAGCGCAGTGACTCCGCCCCGAGCGTCAGCGAGCCCCCCTCGAGGGCATTCACCTTGGTCCCCACCGACACCTTCGACAGCCCCGCCCAGCCCAGGGCCTCGGGACTCTTCTCGATGGCGCGGAAGAGGGCCGAGTCCCCCTTGGGGACGGCACGCCCGGGCGCTCCCACCGCGGCGCGGCCGGTGATGACGTTGTTCTCGATGCGCACCACCAACACCAGCGAGTCGCCGAGCACGCCCGCCAGCGGGCCCACGGCCAGGGGCAGGGCTGCACCCTCCCCCCGCGTCTTGTATCCGTCCGCGGTCTCTTCCAGCTCCAGCTCGCCCACCGCGAGCCCGGGCAGGCGCGCCGTCACCTTCCCCTCGGAATCCGGAGCGATCGCCGCCGGATCCACCCGCCCCTTGCCCAGATCGATCTCTCCCGCCGCCTCGCTCCTCAGATAGAGGGGGAGCCGCGGCTGCTCGCCCGGGCGCCGCGCCGGACCCGCGCCCACGGACGCCTTGCTCCGGGCCTTGGTCTCCGAAGACCTGGCCCCCGCCGGCTCGGGTCTATTGACAGCCTTGAAGCTCATCTCCACTCCTCATGAAGACTCTTGCAATGCCTGTCATTGCCCACTCCCCGCCCGAGACCCACGAGCGTACACCCCGGGTCTGACATGGGGGCCCACGCGAGGGGACCGGCTCCCCCAGAAGTCAAACGCCATGCCCAACCCCAGACATGGGATCTCCAACGCCCGGGGTCTCGAACTCCCAATGACTCCCAAGGTGATAATGATTCCACGTATTGAAATCCAATGAAGACTCACGTACGGTGTTTTCGCTTTCGTCGGGAGAAGACCCGGCACGGTTGGGTTTGCTCATTCCGTGGCCGGGGGGACATCATGGCGAATCTCCTTGCAATTCATTCCATAGGCGAATCCCTCGTCTCCTATTTCGCGCACGCCTGGCAGGCGCTGCCCCAGGAGCAGAAGGACACGCTGCTCTCCGGCGCGGACCCGGTCTTCTCGCTCGTGTCGAGCCGGGAGTTGGGGGGCGGGCCCACCGCCTCCGAGCCCACCGCCAGCCGTCCGGCGCTGACGCTCTCTCTCTATCGTGTGATGATGAATGAGCACCTGCGGAATCAGCCATACACGGGCAGCACCTCGGGTGAGCCCCCACCGCTCGCGCTCGATCTGCACTACCTGCTGACCGTCTGGGCGGACAACGCCCGGGACGAGCACCGCCTGCTCGGCTGGGCCATGCACCAACTCCATACCCATCAGACGCTCAGCGCGTCGGATCTCAACGAGGACGGAGGGTGGAGCTCGGGAGAGATGATCCAACTCATTCCGGCGGAGCTGAGCAACGAGGACCTGATGCGCATCTGGGATGCCTTCCAGCGCCCCTATACCCTCAGCATCTCGTACATCGCGCGAGTGGTCCGGATCGACGTTCCTCCCAGCACCCCGAGCGGCAGGCCGGTGGTGGCGCGGCGGCTCTCCTTCTCCGGCACGGGAAGTGGCGCATGAGCCTGGAACGACTCGACAGCCGGGCCCTGGCCGCCATCCGTTTCCTCGACGGGGAGACCGGTCAGCCCCTCACCGGCCCCCTCCACGTCTCCGGCAATGGCATCCGGGTGGTGCGCAACCCGTCGGGCCTGTATGCCTTTACGGCGGCCCCCGGCTTCGAAAGCTACACCGCCCGGTTCGAGGCGCCGCCCGAGCCAGCCCCGGCCACCCTTCCCGTGACCGTCGTGGATCCCAGCGGGCGTCACCTCCCGCGCGGGTTCACGCTCGAGCTGCCGCGTGACGCGTCACTGGGGCCCGAGCACCCCGAGCAGTCCGTGTTCGCACCGGTGGACGTGCGGATGTACCTCGCGCCCACGGCCCGGCGCGCGCCGGGCAGCGCCGTGGTGCGACTGTCCCTCAGGGATGGCCAGGACAACCCGCTCGCCCGTGTGGTCATCCGCCTCCGGGTCGCCATCCCGGACAAGCCCGCCGTCGAGGGGCTGGGTCTCTCGGATGAGCGGGGGGAGGTGCTGCTGCTCGTCCCGCGTATCCCCATCATCCGGTGGGGCCAGCAAGAGGGCGACGCGCTGATCCACACCACGTTCCCCGCGACGTTGGAGTCCGCCATCGCTCCGAGTGTCGCGGGTCTGCCGGCCCCGGACATGCCGGCCCCGAGCTTCACGCCGCTGCCTCAAACCCTCCAGGTCGCCTCCGGCCTGGAGATCCACCGTCGGATCCAGATCCCGACCTCATAGAGGGGGTTCACGTGCCCGAATACCTCGCACCCGCTGTCTACGTCGAAGAGCAGAGTTTCCGCGCCAGGTCCATCGAAGGGGTGAGCACCAGCACCACCGGCTTCGCGGGACCGACGCTCACCGGTCCACACGGAGCCACGCCGGAGCTCATCACGAGCTTCGCGGACTTCGAGCGCATCTACGGAGGGCTGGACGACCTGGACTTCGGTCCCGGCGGCCGCGCCACCAACTACCTGGCGCACGCGGTCCGGGCCTACTTCAACGAGGGCGGCTCACGTCTCTACGTGTCGCGCGCGGTGCCCCTGGGCGCGGCGAAGGCGGTGGCGGAGATCAACGGCGCGGCGCGCTTCACCGCGCGCTTTGCCGGCAAGGTGGGCAACGGCACCATCACCCTCGAGCCCGTGCTGAGCCCCGCGACCATCCGGGGCATGGACAGCGCCCCGCTCGGCTCGGTGCTGCTCGGGGACGCGGCGCCCGCACTGCTCCAGGGCAGCGGGGCGGCCCCCTTCAACCTCTCGGCCAGTGACACGCTCCAGCTCACGCTGGGCGAGGCCCCGTCCGACGAGTCCGTCTCCATCAAGCTGGCCGTGGGCAAGGCCGAGGCCACCGTCATCGGCTCCTTCTCGGGAACGGGCTCGAGCCCCACCCAGGTGGAGCTCGTCCTCAGCGGCATCGCGCAGCCCGCCATCGAGCTGGCCGCCAACCTGTCGGCCCAGCAGGTCGTCGACGCCCTCAACAGCCAGCTCCACGGCGGCTACGCCCGGCTGGACGCGGCCGCGCTGATCCTCGGGGCCTATGTGCCCTCGGCGGGGGCGCGCGTCTCCGTGGTGGTGAAGAAGAACGAGGCGCTGGGCGTCACCGGCACGGTGGGCGCCGCCAACGTCACCAGCCTCACCTCGGTGTCGGTGGAGGAGCTGGACCAGGCGCTCCGCGGCGCGGGCATCCGGGCCACGTCCGTCAACGGCAAGGTGGCCCTGCGCACCACGCGCATGGGCGAGACGGCCCGGCTCACGTGGGGGGGCGGGACGGACCCCATGGGCCTGGGCGCCCAACCCGCCATCGGCGCGGGCAGCGCTCGCACCTACCTCAAGACGGCCTCGGGGTGGATCGACGAGAGCCACGCCGCCGCCAGCGGGCTGCCGCTCGACAAGGACGCGCCCGTGGGCAACTTCGTCACGCTGCTGGTGCGCACCCGCGACGGCGCCGGCCGCGAGGCGAGCTACGAGGGCGTGGGGTTGGATCCCCAGCACCCCCGGTGGATCGGCGGCGTGCTCTCGGAGGAGCCGAGCCGTCAGTCCGAGGCGCTCCAGCGGCTGTACGCCATCCAGTTCGACGGCACCCCGGCGGACGGTCTGGCCATGTACGGCGCCCTGTTGGACCTGGGCCAGCCCCGTACCTTCACCCTCGAGGACGGCGGCGACGGGAGCGCCCCGACGGCGGCCGAGTACGAGGCCGCGCTCGCCGTGCTGTCCGGCGTCGAGGACATCTCCATCATCGCCGCGCCGGGCTCCTCGGCCCATGGCGACACCACGGCGCGGGGCGTGCGCAACGCGCTCATCTCCCACGCCGAGAAGCGGCGCGCGTACCGCGTGGCGGTGCTGGACACGCCTCCGGAACAGGGCGCCACCCAGGCCCGTGCCTGGCGAGGGGAGATCGACTCGAAGCACGCGGCGCTCTACTACCCGTGGGTGGTGGTGGCCAATCCGCTGGCCCGGCCGGGCGACGAGCGCATCCCCAAGGAGATCGCCCTGCCGCCCTCCGGCTTCATCTGCGGCATCTACGCGCGCAATGACGCGGAGCGCGGCGTCTTCAAGGCCCCGGCCAACGAAGTGGTCCGCGGCGCCCTGCGCTTCGAGACGGACATCCACTTCGCGCAGCAGGAGGTGCTCAACCCGCTGGGCATCAACTGCCTGCGCTTCTTCCCGGGCCGCGGCTACCGCGTCTGGGGCGCGCGCACCGCGAGCTCGGATCCCGAGTGGAAGTACGTGAACGTCCGGCGCTACTTCAACTTCCTGGAGCGCTCCATCGACGTGAGCACGCAGTGGGCCGTCTTCGAGCCCAATGGCGAGCGGCTGTGGTCCAACATCCGGGAGATGGTCGCCAGCTTCCTGGAGACGCAGTGGCGCTCGGGAGCCCTGCTCGGCAGCGACCCGAAGCAGGCCTTCTTCGTCCGCTGCGACCGCAGCACCATGACCCAGGACGACCTCGACAATGGCCGCCTCGTCTGCCTGGTAGGCGTGGCCGTGGTGAAGCCCGCCGAGTTCGTCATCTTCCGGATCGGCCAGAAGACGGCTGACGCTCGCAATTAGGGGAAAGGAATACACACATGAGCACGCGTCCCACGCCGTACGGCGCATTCAATTTCGAGATCAGTTTTGGCGGTGACTCCTTCGGCGGCTTCTCCGACGTCTCGGGGTTGAACACCGAGTTCGCCATGGCCGAGTACCGGGAGGGAACGGACACGAAGAACCACGTGCGCAAGGTGCCCGGCATCTACAAGACGGGCGATGTCACGCTCAAGCGCGGTGTCATCAACTCCCAGGTCGTCTGGAGTTGGATCGAAGCCGTGCGCAGCACGGGCGTGCAGGGCCGCAAGGATTACGTCCTCATCACGCTCCTGGACGAGACGCGCACCCCGGTGCAGTCGTGGAAGCTGCTCAACGTGACGCCCATGAAGTACACGGGGCCCACGCTGGCGGCCAAGGGTGGCGGTGATGTCGCGATGGAGGAGCTGGTGCTCTCCGCCGAGGACATCCTGGCCGGCTTCCCGAACGTGGCCTGACCTGGCGCTTCGCACGCACACGAGAGGGAACTGGGATGAACGGCCTCGTCTTCGAAGCCAATGCCCGCGCTCCGGTGAGCGCACCCGAGCGCGCGGATGTCGCCTGTTTCGTGGGCTTCGTCCGCCGCTCCGGCGCGCCCCTTCCGCCGGAGATCCAGCAGTGGCTCCTCGAGCAGGGTTGGGGCAAACCCCTCGCCCTGGACAACGTCCCGGTGCCCATCGAGCGCTGGAGCGACTTCGCGCGGCTCTTCGACTCGGAGGGCACGTACCTGGGCGCCGCCGTCCGCTCCTTCTTCGCGCAGGGCGGACGCAAGTGCTACGTCGTACGCGCCGCCGAGCCCTGGCCCACGAAGGCCAGCCGTGACCTCCGGGCCACCTGGCCGGACAAGCTGCTCCCCGGCACCGGGGAGCAATTCGAGGCCTCGCCCCGGGATCGCACCACCTGGAAGGGAGCGGCGCACCTCTTCGGGCTGCCGGACGTGTCGTTCCTCTGCGTGCCGGACCTCGCCGCCGCGCTCGCGGTGGACGCCGAGCCCCTGCCGCCTCCCGTCCAGGTCCCGGCCAGCCCGGAGGTGTTCGTCGACTGCACCGAGCAGCCCCCGCGGCCGGGGGAGGCGCTCACCTCCACGCGGGCCGCGCCCCGCTGCGACGAGGCCGGCTACGAACGCTGGTCGCGCTTCCTCGTGCGGCTGAAGACACTGCTGAGCCGCCACGTCCGCGAGGTGCAGCTCGTGGCGGCCATCCCCCTGCCGGGCATATTCGAGGAGACGCCCTACCGCTTCCTGCTCGAGAGGGGCCATCTCCAACGTTTCCAGAGCGCCTTCGTGCAGCTCGTCTATCCGTGGGCCCGCACGCCCGGCTCCGGTGCGTTGCCCGAGGGACTCGAGAGCCCCGAGGGCCTGCTCACGGGCGTGCTCGCCCGCAACGCGCTCCTGCGCGGCACCTTCCGCAACGCGATGAACCTGGAGCTGGCGGACGTCCAGGACCTATTCCCCCTCATGGCCCGGGGCACGCTCTCCACGCCGCCCCCGGTGGTGCTCGCCGGGGGGACGGTGCGCCCTTTGCTGGAGCGGGTGTCCATGCTCGGGCCGTCGCCCGGTGGCCTTCGCGTCCTCTCCGACGTCACCACGAGCCCGAGCGAGACCTGGCGGCAGGCCGGGGTGAACCGGCTCCTGTCCGTGCTCCTGCGCGCCGCCCGGCGGGTGGGCCAGGACGTGGTGTTCGAGCCCTCCCAGGCGCGCACCTGGCTCGCGCTGGTGTACCGGCTCGAGGCCGTGCTCGTCCGGCTCTGGGAGGTGGGCGCCCTGCGCGGCACGAACGCGCGCGAGGCGTTCCAGGTCCGCTGCGACCGGACCACCATGACCCAGGACGACATCGATGCGGGACGGCTGGTGGCGGAGGTGGAGTTCGACGCCGCGGCGGCGATCGAACGCCTCCACGTGATCCTCACCGTGGCCGAGGAAGGCGCCATCTCGTTGCGCACGGAGGGCTCACCATGAACCAGCCCGGCACCCCGCCGATGGATCCCCTGTTCGCGTTCCGCTTCGAGGTCTACTTCCAGGAGGCGCCCCTGCCCAAGGGCGTCGGAGGGACGCTGAATCCTCCACTCGCGGGCGCCTTCTCCGAGTGCACGGGCCTGGAAGCCACCATGGAGCCCAAGGTCATCAAGGCCGGTGGGCTGAACCTCGGCGCCATCCAACGGGCCGGCCCCGTGACGTTCGCGACGGTGGTGCTCAAGCGCGGCATCTCCCGCGACGGCAGGCTCTTCAAGTGGTTCGAGCGCGTCGCCAGCGGGGACTACGGCCACCGCTGCACGGTGAGCATCCAGCTCAAGGCACTGCCCGAGCCGCCCGGGACGGAGCAGACCGTGGTGCTCGCGTGGAGGTTGGAGCGGGCCCTGCCCATCAAGTTCAAGGCCGCGGATTTCAACGCCAGGGCCACCGACGTGGGCATCGAGGAGCTGCACCTGGCCCACGAGGGGCTCTTCCTCGAAACCCTGAACACGAAGGGAGGATGACACGATGACCGCGCCCAAGAAGACCGCCGAGTTCCGGATCAAGCGCACGAACAAGATCATCCCGGCGCACTTCAACCCGGCCACGCTCTCGCTCACCCTGTCCACCCGGCTCGGAGAGAGCAAGGGCAAGAGCAAGAAGAACGGGGGCTCGCAGGTCGTCAACGAGGGCTCGGCGAAGCTCTCGGTGGACCTCGTCTTCGACACGACGGACACGCTCGAGAACGTGTGCGACAAGACGGTGGAGATCGCGCGCCTGCTGGGCGAGAAGAACCAGCCGCCCCCGCAGGTCACGTTCGACTGGGGCGCCTTCAGCTTCACCGGCATCGTGGACTCCTACAAGGAGACCCTCGAGTTCTTCTCGGTGGACGGCGTGCCGCTGCGCTCCACGGTGTCGCTCGGCATGACGAAGGACGAGGACATCTTCTCCCGCGGAGAGGCCAACACGAAGGCCGCCGGCTGGAGTGACACCGGAGACACCACGGGCCCCGCCGAGGTCAGCGCCCCGCAGCTGGGAGGCTCCACCACCACGACGGCCACTCGGGGAGGAGCTCCCGAGGCCGGGCGCGCCATCGCGGCCCAGAACGGCGAGGAGAGCATGCGCTTTCCACGCTCGCCGACGCTCACCGTCGATGCGCCGGCGGCGCTCGCCCCTCCCGCGGGCTTCGGCGTCACGCCCGGCGGCGGCGCTTCTCCGGGCGGCGCCCCCGCGGCCCTCTCCGCCTTCGCGGGGTTGAGGACGCCTTCCGCCACGCTCACCCAGCGGCTCGATCCCCGCCGGCTCGCGAACCGCGTGGAGACCCACACCCACGCCACGGATGACGGTGCCCTCTTCGAACTGGGCGGGCGGATGAGGACACGGGGCTCGCGCCTCGGTGGGAGCACCCGGGCGCGCATCCGGTTCGAGGAGGAATGAGCGATGGGCATCGTCTCGATTGGCGAGGTGGTTGGCAGCGTGCAGGGGGAGCCCGGAGAGCCGGAGCAGCCCTCCATGGAACAAGCGCCCCCGGAGCAGCAGGCCGCCACGTCGCGGCCCCCCCATGCCGAGGACGTGCAGCGGGAGTTGCGGATGAGGGCGTGGCGCCGGACGAGGCTTCACGCGGACTGAGGACGGAAGCCCATGCCCGAGAGCAAACTGAGCCATTCGCGCATCTACTCCGCCCAACCCACGGTGCGGATCAACGGCCGCGCCTCCGACAAGGTGAAGGAGCTCCTCAACTCCATGCGCCTCACGGAGTCCGAGGGCGGCATGTCCTCGCTCGAGCTGCGTCTGGAGAACACGGCGCGCTTCGAGGATGGCCAGGTCGGCCTGGCCTTCGAGGACGAGGCGATCCTCCGGCTGGGCGCGTCGATCGCCATCTACGCCGGTGACGAGAACGCGCCGCGGGAGATCTTCCGCGGGCTCGTCACCGGGCTGGAGGCGAGCTTCGAGGGAACGGAGGGACCCGAGCTGCTCGTGCTGGCGGAGGACGCGCTGCAGCGGGCGCGGCTCGCGCGGCGCACCCAGGTGCACGAGGACGTCGGCATCGACAGTCTGGCCCGGGAGCTGGCCACCCGGCTGGGCATGCGCCCCGTCATCACCGGCTTCTCCGAACGCATCGGCACCCAGGTGCAGCTCAACGAGAGCGACCTCGCCTTCCTGCGGCGCCTGCTCTCCGCCCGCGATGGGGATCTGCAGGTGGTGGGAGAGGAGCTCCACGTCTCCCCGCGCCAGGACGTGCGCCGGGGCGCGGTCGAGCTGGAGCTGTACAGCCAGTTGCGGCGCGCGCGCGTCACCGTGGACCTGGCCCACCAGGTGACCGAGATCACCGCCTCCGGCTGGGACGCGCGCGCGGGCCAGCGCGTCTCGGGCCAGGGCACCGGAACGAGCCTCGGGCCCGGTGCGGGCCGGCGTGGCGCGGACCTGCTGCGCGAGACGCTCGGGGCTCGCTCGGAGCACCTCGGGAACATCCCCGCGATGACGGACGAGGAAGCGCGGGCCATCGCCTCCGCGGCCTTCGATCAACGCGCCCGCCGCTTCGTCTGCGTGGAGGGCACCTCCGAGGGCCATCCCTCCCTGCGCGTGGGCACCCACGTCACCCTCCGGGGATTGGGCCGCCGCTTCGACAACACCTACTACGTCGTCCGCGCCTGCCATCGCTACGCCCTGACGCACGGGTACGAAACCGACTTCGAGGCCGAGTGCGCCTTCCTGGGAGCCCCCTGATGCAACCCCTGCCCACTCCTCCCTCGGCGCCGAACCTCGGCGCACTGCACGGCACCTATCTGGGGCGCGTCATCTCGGTGGAAGATCGCGAGGAGCTCGCCCGCGTCCAGGTCCGCCTGGTGAGCACACCCGAAGCCGTGGGAGATGCCGACGCCGCCCTCTGGGCCCGCGTCTCCGTCCCCATCGCCGGAGGCGGCCGGGGTGCCTTCCTCCTGCCGGACGTGGGGGACGAGGTCGCCGTCGTCTTCGTCAACGGAGATCCCCGCCAGCCGCTCGTCATCGGCGGGCTCTGGAACGGCACCGACCGCGCTCCCGAGCAGCTCGGCGGAAACAAGCAGCGAGTGGACCGCTACACCCTCACGGGCCGGCGCGGCAGCCGCATCGCCATCGTCGAGGAGACGGACGGACAGGCCACCGTGACGCTCTCCACGCCCGGTGGGCAGCGCGTCACCCTCACGCAGACGAGTGGCGGGCAGCTCACGCTCGAGGCGGCCGGCAACAAGGTCACCCTGGACACGAAGGGCGTCAGCATCGAGACGCCCCTCACGGTCAAGGTCTCCGCCAGCCGCGTCCAGGTGAGCGCCGCCCAGGTCCAGGTGGACGCGGCCATGTCCACCTTCTCCGGCATCGTCAAATGCGACGTCCTCCAGGCCACCACCGTCGTGGCCGCGACCTACACGCCCGGAGCTGGAAACGTATGGTAGGCGATCACCCCATCATCTTCCGCGGCCTCACCTTCGACGCCGGGAGCGGCCGCCCGATGCCCGCGACGGACAACCGTCCGGTGCTCGTGGAGCGCACCGACGAGGACTTCGTCCAGGCGTTCCTCGAGGAGTTGGCCAGCGACGAGGGCCGCAAGCGGCTGGCCAGGACGGTTCGCAACGCGGGTGAGCGGGCCCAGGGGCTCAAGCTGCACCAGCCCGTCCACCACTCCTTCCACCTGGCCGTCTTCGAAGCCGCGTGCGACACCTTCGGTGAGCCCCGGTTGGAGCCCTCGCGCATCGAGAGCTGCGGACTCGTGGTCCGGCGGCTCGGCTCCAGCGCGGGCCGGAGCGAGGCGTGGATGAAGCGCGGGGGTGAGGTGCGCGGCTGGGTGCCCCTGGCGGATGCACGCGAGCAGGACAGGGATCCCGATCCAGCGCGCCGGGGGGCCGCGTACCCCGCCGGCCATCCCGAGCTCGAGGCCTTGCTGGAGAACACGCTCGGCGCCCCCGAGCCCCTGGAGGAGAGCGTCTCCCTGCTCTTCGTGGCGCCCCCGCACGTGTGCGCCGCCGCGCGCCGCACCATCCTCTACGGGCTGGTGCCCGTCTCCAGCTCCGAGGCCATCTCCGGCGAGGTCGCCCAGGCGATGCGCTACGAGGAGGACGAGCTGCGCCTGATGCTCGCGCCCTACTTCGCCGCCAACACTGGCGTGAGCCTGGAGGGCATCGCGAACAAGCGCTACTCCATCCGGTACGCCGACGAGCTGCGCGCGGATCCGGCGCTCTCCGGAGGCGCGGTCTCGCAGGCCGAGCAACGGCTCGAGCAGTTCGCCCAGATGCTGCGCAAGCTGGTGAGCGTCTTCAACGCCTTCGAGCACGCGGGCCTGCACGCGGCGCTCAACCGCATCCCGTGCGAGCACGGCACCGCGCCCCAGAAGCGCCCGCTGGGAGACGTGCTCGCGGAGGCCGTCGATGTCTTCGTCCTCGAGAAGCCGGACAAGACGTTCCTCATGCCCAGGAACTGGCCGCGCCTGTCGGCCAGCGATGTCTCCACCCTCGTGCGTGCCGCCTCGGACGCTTCCGCCGCGCGGCTCGGAAGCCTCCTGCCGCGGCGCAGGCGGTTCGATCCCTCCAGCGACCGCTACGAGGTACGCGGATTCATCCGCGTCCGGCGTGATGACGGTTGTCCTCCCGCGCTCGTCTGGAGCGCGCCCAGCCAGCCCTTCGAGATCGCCGCCTGGTACGAGAACGGCAAGCTGCCACCCGTCCAGGTCGCCCTTCCGCCCATCACCCCGGACAACGTGAAGAAGTTCCTGCCCAATGTGGCCTTCCAGGTCCCGGGCAACATCTTCAACCTGCTCGCGAGCAACAAGCCCAAGGACTTCCTCGAGCAGAAAGCCAGACAAGGCTCGGGCGGGCTGGATTGGATCTGCGGATTCAACATCCCGATCATCACCCTCTGCGCCTTCATCGTGCTGAGCATCTTCCTCGCACTGTTCAACCTCCTCTTCTGGTGGTTGCCCTTCATCAAGATCTGCATCCCCCTGCCGCGCCGAGCCGCGGCGCGCCCGCCCTCGTTCCCGTGAGGCTGACTGGAGAAGTACGTGATGACGACCCCTGCACGACCCCCGGTGAGCTTCCCGCTCCTGCCCGTCCCCGACGAGCGCGGGGAGCTCCACTTCCCCTCGCTCGACACCAGCGTGCGCCAGGCCATCGAGGTCATCCTGCGCACCCGCCCCGGTGAGCAGCTCATGCGTCCGGAGTTCGGCGCGGGGCTGGAGGAGCTCGTCGGAGAGCCCAACGTGCTCACCACGCGCCGCCGCATCCGCGATCTGGTCGCGGAATCGCTGGCGCGCTGGGAGCCGCGCATCGACGTGGAGCGCATCGACGTGCTGGAGGTCGATGACGCGCCCTCGCATGTCCGTGTCGAGCTCGTCTACCGCCTCCGCCGCAATGGCGCGGTGCAGGCACTCGGCCTCACCCTGGACCTCGGAGCCTAGGATGCCCATCGTCCCGCCCCGACTCGATGACCGGAGCTTCGAGGATCTCGTCGAGGAGCTCCTGGCCCGTATCCCGGCCCACACGCCCGAGTGGACCCACGCCCGCGTGGGAGACCCGGGCCGCACGATGCTCGAGCTGTTCGCCTGGCTGGCGGACACGCTTCTCTACCGGGCCAATCTCATTCCCGAGCGGCAGCGGCTCGCCTTCTTGCGGCTGCTCGGCATCCAGCTCCGGCCGGCCACCGCCGCCACGGGCGTGGTGAGCGTGTTCCAGGACGGCCCGACCCCGCAGCCTACCCAGGTGTTGCGCGCGTCCGCCGAGCTCAAGGGGCCCGTGCCCTTCGAGACCCGGACCGAGCTCACCGTGCTGAACCTGACGGCCGAGGCCTACTACAAGCGGCCCATCACCAGCGCCGAGCGCAAGCAGCTGGGCGAGCTGCTCCCCGGCCTCTCGCGCGTCTACGGGCTCGCCCCCGGCGCCCAGGCCTCGTACTACGTCACCACGGCGCTCTTCCCCCACGACACCAGCGAGCCGGCCGGGTTCGATCTCATCGAGCGCACGGTGGACCGCGGCCTGTGGCTCGCCCTGCTCGCGCCGGAGGGACAGAGCGTGGAGGCCGTGCGCACGGAGCTGAAGACGGGCTCCAACGGGGCCCCGCGAATGCTCAGCGTGGGCGTCATGCCCGCCATCGAGGTGCCCGCGCTCGTGGAGGACATCGGCCCGCGCGCGCGCATCCCCCACCAGTGGGAGCTCACCGGCACGCCCGACGCGCAGGGCAACCCCACCTACCACCCGCTCTCGGTGGCCCACGACTCGACGCTCGGCCTCACCCGCCGCGGCGTCCTCCATCTCCTCATGCCCGGCAGCGACATCGGCGTGCCCTCCAACGACGTGCGCGACAACCTGAAGGCGGGCGTCGGAGACCGTCCCCCGCGGCTGGATGACCCGAAGCGCGCGGAGCGGCTCGTCGCGTGGCTGCGGCTGCGGCCAACCGTGAAGCTCTCCCACCTCGCGCTGAGCTGGGTGGGCATCAACGCGGTGGAGATCGAACAGCGGCGCACGTACACCGCCCTCGTCATCGGCCAGAGCGACGGCACCGCGGATCAAGAGCTGCGTCTGCCCACGGGCTCCGTCGAACGCGAGACGCTCCAGCTCGAGGTAGAGGAGCCGGGCATGGGCTACCGGCCCTGGGCCGCCGTGGACGACCTGTCCCTGGCGGGACGGGACGAGGCCGTGTTCCAGCTCGACGCGGAGGCGGGCACCGTCCGCTTCGGGGATGGAGTGCGGGGACGGATTCCGTCCGCCGGGATGCGCGTGCGCGTGGCGCGGATGAGGACGGGTGGCGGCGTGGCCGGCAACCTCTCCGCGGGGACCCTCAAGGCCCTCAACGCCACCCTGCTCGACGGGACGGCGCCCACGGGGACGCTGAAGGTGGTGCAGAGCCTGCCCACGCTGGGCGGGCAGGACGCGGAGACGCTCGCCGAGGCCGAGCGGCGCATCCCGGCCACCCTGCGCCATGGCCAGCGCGCGGTCACCGCCGAGGACTTCCGGTGGCTCGCGGCCGGCAGTCCCGGCGCGTCCCCGGGCCGCGTGGAGGTGCTGCCCCGCTTCAAGCCGCACCAGCGCCGCGAGAACGTGCCGGGCGTGGTCAGCGTCATGGTGCTGCCACCGTCCAACACCTTCCGCGCGCCCAACCCGCGCCCGGATCGTCCCTTCCTGGAGGCCGTGCACACGAACCTGGACGCGCGCCGTCCGCTGGCCACCGAGCTGTATGTCATTGGCTGCGAGTACGTGCCGCTCGGCCTGGCCACCGGTATCACCGTGCGCGAGGGCTTCGGCCGGGAGACGGTGGTGAACGCCGTGCGCGAGGCCCTCTTCCGCTGGCTGTGGCCGCTGCCTCCGGGCGGGCCGCAGGGCGAGGGCTGGCCGCTCGCGAGGGCCGTGCGCGACCGGGAGCTGGAGGTGGCGATCGCACAGGTGCCCGGCGTCGACTCCATCACCGGCGTGCGCCTGTTCAGCGCCAGCTGGGTGAAGCCCGTCAACCAGACCACGAAGGGGTACGCAGGTGGGCTGACCTCGGCCCGCTTCATGGGGGACGCCGTCTCGTCGGGAGCATCCCAGGGCGCCTCCAGCGCCGCGCTTCCCGCCAGCTCCAGTCAGAGCACCCCGGGCTGGCAGCCCTTGCGCGGCCCGGATCCGAGCACGCCCGTCGAGCTCATCCTCCGTCCGTGGCAGCTCCCCGAGCTGCTGGCCGTGGTCGTCGACGCGGACGGTGGCCTGCCGGACACGCTGCGCGGAGCGCCGGATCCGTTCGCGGGCGAGAGCACCTCCGGAGTCGCCGTGCCCGTCGTCCCCGAGGTCTGCTGACATGGACGCGAACCAACTGCGATTCTGGATGCTGGCGGAGCCCCTCCGCCACTGGGAGCCGCTCCTGGACAAGGACGGGCACTCCAACGTCCACCGGGACGCGAGCCGCCGCACTGTCCGGCTGGCGAGCGCGCCCGGGGACTTCCACTGGGACGAGCCCTCGGACGCCGCGGGCCAGGCCGAGTCCGAGCTGCTCGTCCAGCAGACGCCGGGCACGTTCGACGCCTTCGGGACATGGGCGTACCTCGACGCGCAGCAGGGCGCCATCATGGCCGCGGGAGCGGACGCCGAGCCCCTCGGGCTGCTCTCCTTCGACCCGGGCAATCCGCTCAGCCAACCCTCGGACCTGGTACTCGGGAACGATGACGTCCTGTACGTAGCCGATGGCGGTGGCAAGGTTCTCTTGAAGGACCTGCGCGACCGCTGGGCTCCGGCGACCGTCTCGGTGGCGGACTTCCAGGCGTGGCGGCTCGCCCCCGCTCCGAAGGGAGGCGTCTTCGCGATTCCACGTCCCACGTCCTTCTCGCCCGCGAGTCCCGCGCGGGTGCGGCTCGCCCGGGTCTCGGGCCTTCCGCTGTACCGGGACGTGTTGCGCGAGCGCGCTCCCACGGTCTTCCGGCCACAGGAAGAGGACACGGAGCCCCCGAGGATGTCGCTCGTGCTGGATGCACCCCCGCTGCCGGGCGAGGTGCTGGTGGGGCTCGCGACCAGCCCCGAGGGCCGGCTCGCCCTGCTCAGCTGGGTGTACGACGCCGCCAGCGCCGGCGCTTCCGGGAACGATGCGCGCATCCGCTTCTTCACGGGCAATGAGTTGACGGCGCCCATCACCCTCCTGCGTGCCCGCCGGCCCTTCAGCTTCGCGTGGCTGTCGGCCGATCGCATCGTCGTGCTCCTGCGCACGTCCACCCCGTCCATCATCGCCGTGGCCTACGCGCTCGAGGAGGATGTCCCGAGCGCCGCCCCGCTCGGGGACTACTACCCCCTCACCTCGTACGCGGCGGGCCCCCTGCTGCATGGACTGACGGCGCCCCCGCACTACCCCACGCAGGACGGCGCGCCCGCGCCCCTGCACCCCATTTCCCTGCCGTCCTTCGCGCCGACGGGCGCCATGCGGAACCAGACGGGCGCCGGCACGCCCCTGATCGATGGAGGCAGCGCCCGCGCCATCTGGCACCGGCTCTACCTGGAGGCCTGCATTCCGCCCCGCTGCGGCATCCGCGTATTCCTCGCCGCGACGAGCACGCCCCAGCGTCCCCTGGAGGACGATCCGTCCGCCTGGCACGAGCACGTCTTCGGCGACGTGGCTCCGGCGAGCACCGCGCTCCATGTGCCCCGAGGCGTATGGCTGCCCACGCCCTCGGAGCTGCCCTTCCACCCCGGACTGATGACCGAAGCGCCCGAGCCGGAGCACCGGGGGCTCTTCACCGTCCTCGTCCAGCGTGCGGGCCTGCACGTCCGGACGCTCCAGGGGCGTTACCTGTGGGTGCGCGTCCAGCTCGTCGGTGACGGCCGCTCCACTCCCGAGCTCTTCGCGCTCCGGGCCCATGGCCCTCGCTTCTCCTACGCGGAGCACTACCTGCCGGAGCTCTACCGCGAGCAGCTCTTCGGCCCGGACGCCGATGCGAAGGGCACGAGCACCCCCGCCGACTTCCTCGAGCGCTTCCTCGGTCTCGCCGAGGGCATCCTCACCCCGCTCGAGGACCGGATCGCGAGCGCCTCGCTGCTCACGGATCCCCGCACGGTGCCGGAGGAGTCGCTCGAGTGGCTGGCGGCCTGGCTCGGTGTCTCCTTCGATCCCGCGCTCTCGCGCGAGCGGCGGCGCCAGATGCTGGAGGCGGCCCCGGCGATCCGGCCCTGGCGGGGAACGCTGCGCGGCCTGTCATGGGCCCTGGATGCGCTCACGGGCGGTGCCGTGTCGCGGGGGGGCCTGGTCATCGTGGAGGAGTTCCGGCTGCGTCGCACCTTCTCCACCCTCCTCGGCATCGACCTGTCGGACGACGAGGATCCACTCCTGCCCGGCCTGCACCAGAGCGGCAACTCATTCGTGGGAGACACGCTCTTGCTGGGTGACGAGCGGCGCAAGGAGTTCCTCGCGCTCTTCGGGGAGGACCTTCCCAAGACGGCGGCCGAGGAGGCCGCGGTGGAGGAGTTCTTCAACCAGCAGGCCCATCGCGTCACGGTGCTGGTGCACCAGGACTTCGATGCCCAGGAGTTCGGCCTCATCCAGCGCGTGGCCGAGCAGGAAGCCCCCGCGCACGTGAGCCTCGCGGTGAAGCTGGCGAGCCAGCCCCTGATGGTGGGAGTGGCCTCGCTCGTCGGCATCGACACGTATCTGGGCCCGAAGCCCAGGCCACAACCCATGCGCGTGGGGCGGAGCGCGCTCGGAAGCAAGAACCTGATCGAGCGCCCGCCCAGCCTCGACCCTCGACTTCACGCAGGAGGTTGACCGATGAGCACGCCCAAGGATCCGCTGCTCGAGAACGAGGCGCCAGATCGGAATTACTACGCGACTGGCGTCCTCCTCGACACCGCGGACTTCGTGACGGAACAGACGTACCACCGGGGCCGGCTGGCGCGGGCGCTCGCGACCCTGCATGGGGTGGGCACCGCGTCCGGGCTGCGCGTGGCCCATGAGACGAACGCCCTGGACCCCATCCAGGAGGGAGAGCTCGCCGTCTACCCGGGCCTGGCGCTCGATCCATTGGGCCGGCAGGTGGAGGTGTCCTCCAAGTCCTGCATCCGGGTGAAGCGCTGGTTCGAGGGGTATGAGCCCGGCAAGCTGCTGCGGCGGACCAAGACCGACTTCAACGTCGGACCGGCCGTCAGTGGCCTGCCCGACCAGGGCGTGGTGGCCGATCTCTTCCTGCGCTTCCGCGTGTACGAGCGCGGCTGGACGCCGGCGATGGCCTCGGGCCTCTACGACGCAACGGACGCGGTGTCGCCCGCGCGCCTGCGGGACGGCTACGAGTTGCGGCTCGTGCCTCGCACGGAGCTCCATCCTCCGAACGTCCCCGACAGCCCCTGGCCCCTGCCCACGGGCGGCAAGCCCTGGCCGGCTCCCTCGGCTCCCGGGGACATGGCGGCGCGGCGCAGCGCGCTGAAGAACGCGATCCTCGACTCGTGGCACCCGGGGCGCCCGGCGCTGCTGGACAAGCTCTGGGGCAGCGCCTTCCTTCCGGACGAGCTGCGCTTCGACAAGAGCCAGCCGGAGGGCAAGGAGTCGGATCCCGCCTGGGTGTTCCTCGCGCGGGTGGTGATCGGCGTCTCCGGCAGTACCGATAGCGGCAACCGGCCCGTCCGGACGGGGACCGTGATCGTGGACAACGAGCTGCGTCCGTTCGCCGTCACGGTGGCGGCGCTGACGCGCTGGCTGGGCATCTAGACATCAAGAAACCAGAGAGGTTGGGTGCGATGTTCGATACGACAAGAGGACCGGCCCGCGAGCAGCTCGAGCCGAACGTGGTCAAGAAGCTCGAAACGGCGGGGACCCTGGTCCATGACGACCGGAGGCTGCGCTCCTTCTTCTTCGATGGCCGTTTCCTGACGGCCAGGGACCTGACACGCGAGCAGACCTATTTCCTCACGCGGCAGGCGGACCTCGGCCGCGGAGGAGGGATCGGCGTCGTGGCGGGGCTCCACGTGGAGAACGGACCGGATCCGCGCGCGCTGCGCATCACGGCCGGACACGGCGTCACGCACTCGGGTGAAGCAGTGGTCATCCCGCGCGACCTGGCGAACGTCCGGCTGGACGACATCCCGGAGATCCAACGGCTCGATGCGGCCTTCGGGCTCGCGCAGATTCCGCGCGAGACAGCGCGCAACCGCTCCGGGCTCTACATCGTGGCGCTGAGGCCGGTGGAGTACACGGCGAACCCGGTAGCCTCCTACCCCAGCTCGGCGGGCGGCACGCGCACCGCGCAGGATGGCGACATCATCGAAGCCACCGCCGTCACCCTCATCCCCTACCCGGACAGCCAGGCGGGGGCGGGCTACGAGTCCCGGCGCTCGCGGGTGGCCCACGAGACCTTCGTGCGCAACGGAGGGATGAGGCCTCCCGTGGACGCGCTGCCCATCGCGATGATCGCGCTCGACCATGGCGTCATCCGGTGGATCGACAAGTACTTGGTGCGGCGCGAGGTGGGCTCGGAGCAGACGGACTTCCTCGGCTTCAGCCAGGCGCCCCGCGCGCTGAGGGAGGCCCACCTGCTGCAGTACCAGCAGCACCTGAAGGAGGTCCTCGCGGACCGGAAGAAATCCAACCGCGGCGAGCGCTTCGCGGCGAGCGAGCACTTCTTCACCCTGCCCCCGGCCGGCCCGCTCCCGGTGGCGGCCGTGGACCCGAAGAGTCTCACCGAGGTCTTCTTCCCGCCCGAGGTGGACGTGGAGCTCTCGGTCGTCCCCGAGGATGAGCTGGGCGCGCTGCTGGAGGAGAGCCTCTTCCTCTCGCCCATCGACCTCACGCGCACGGGCGAGGAGCTGTCGTCGACCTCGGTGCTGGTACTGGTCCCGGTGCCCCGCCAATCCATGGACCAGGCCCTCTCCACGCTCTTCCCCGCGGAGCGGAGCGCGACGGTGCAGTTGCGCGCCACCGCCTCGGGGCTCGTGGCCAGACGCCAGCCGGGCGAGGCGCTCCGGGCCCTGACGCTGCGGAGGACGGCGCTCGCGGCCGACACCACCACCTCCACCTCGGCCACCGGGCCCAGCCTGGCCGACGCCGCCTGGAGCAACCTCCTCTCCAGCGCGACCACGCTCTGGTACGCGCGCCGCCGGAACTTCCCCTACAAGCCAGCGGCCATCGGCCAGACCGTGGAGGAGCCGGATGATCTCGAGGACGACTTCACGAAGGTCCTCCGGGAAGCGGAGCTCTACGACGAGTTCGGCTCGCTCCCGAAGCGCGCCACGGCGCTCGCGATCGCCCGGGCCTACACCCTGATGAGGGGCTCCTTCCTGGAGGGAGACTCCGCGTCGGGCAAGCCGCTCTTGGCGGGCGTTGGCGGGGAGATCCTGCGCCAGAAGTGGATCAACTCCGGAACGGTGCAGGGGGTGCAACAACGTTACACCTACGCGAACCGGGGCATGGGGCTCTCGCAGCTCATCAACGCCGTCGCCGAGAGATACCGGTACGTCATCGCGCTGCCCCACTTCGCGCGGGCCAGCTCCGTGGCCGAGCTGGACAAGTACGCGTTCCTGGCCATCACGGACGGCAAGAGCGGGCTCCTCCAGGAGACCGTCTACGAGTCGCTGAGCTCGGGCAAGACGCTGGACGATGCCGTCGCCGCGTTCAGGAAGAACTACGAGCACCCACCCTACTAGTCCCGGACACGAGGGAAGGCAGCCCATGAACACGAAACCGCTGAAGGAGTCGCTCCCCGACGAGCACATCCTCCAGGTGGAGCCCCGGCCGAGACCGACCGTCGACGCCGGCTGGCGCAGCCGCCCCCATCTCCACACGGGCCGCGCCCTCTCCGCCGAGTCCCTCTCCACCGAGCAGCGCGAGCGCTCCGGCCGGCTCGCGCTGCGCGGCCAGCTCGTGGCCCCCGGCGTGGTGGCCGGCCTCGAGGTCCGCCTGGAGACCCGGTACGACGAGCTCGAGAAGCGGGACGTCCATTTCTTCCAGCTCGGCTCCGGTCTGGGATTGACCGCGAGTGGCGAGGACGTGCTGCTGCCTCGCATCACCCGCGTCCGCGTGGACCAGGTGCCGGCCTTCTGGCTGGACGAGGGGCAGGATCCCTCGAGCTTCGACATCAGCATCCTGTCCAACAGTGACGTGGCCGCCACGCACAAGGGGCTGCGAGCCGCCGTGCTCGTGCTGGTGCCCGTGGTGTCCCGGAAGGACGACCCCTCCGATCCCACCGACCCGGAGGCCTACTCCTTCGAGGACCAGCGCTGGGTGGACGGCTGCGCGCCGGTCCTCTTCGCCTGGCCCCGGGGCTGGCACATGCCCGACCCGGAGGCGCTCGACTGGCGCAACCGCCTGGCCTGGACCCTCTTCGAGGCCGAGCGCCAGCGCCCCCACCAGACGTACGCGCCCTGGGAAGAGGTCGGCGTGCCCCTGGCCCTCATCGGCTTCACGCCACCCGCCTCCATCGATGACCTCGCCACGCCGCTGTTCGCCGACCGGGCCTCCGTGGTGCGCGCGGGTGGAGCGCCTCGCACCCGGCCTCCGCTCCTCGATGCGTACGGCAATCCCCTGCTCTGGCAGGCCCGCATCCAGCAGTTCTCCGAGCACCTCGCCTCCATCCCGCCCCAGCAGCTCACCACCTCCGTCCGCTTCTTCTCCCGGCTGCCTCCGGTGGGGGTGCTGCCCAAGCGCGCCGTCGACCTCTTCGAGTGGAAGAACCACTTCTTCCCCGCGCCCTTCATCATCGACGCGGCCCCCGTGCCCCTGGAGCAGCTCGACGCGGTGACGCTCGCCAGCGCCTCGCTCGCGCCGCTGGATACTTCGCGGCAGGAGCACGTGCGCGTGCTCGTCCCCGTGCCCGAGGCCCACTTCGATCCGAACCTCCTGCGGGGCGAGGCCATCGACCCCGCCTTCTCCGAGACGATCACCTCCGGGCTCGCACGGCTCGGCGAGTGGCTGAGGCGCCGCAAGAACCTGCGCGGCAAGGCCACGCTGTTGCTCAACGTGCTCGAGGGCAAGAAGCGGAACCGCTTCCCGGAGCCGGATCCCTCCTCCATTCCGGGAGAGGTACCGGGCACGGCTCCGCTCGATGAGGCCCAGTACGGGCCAGAGGAGGAGGCCTACGGGACCGAGGGCAACTCCGTCCCCGCGCTCGAGGAGGCCCTGCTGCAATGGGGACAGGGCGGAACCTGGGACGTGCCCGCGCTGCTGGGAATCGAAACCAACGAGGTGGCCACCGCGGATTCGAGGGCCGGCCAGTTCGCGCTCGTCTCCCGTCAGGGTGACGCCACCCTGATGCACACCCGCTACAACGAAACCTGGCAGCCCTGGGAGAGCATCCCCAAGGTGCCGCTCGGCGCGGATCAACGCCTCGAGGGATTCAGGACGGTCTGGAGCGGGGACGGGCTCGTGCTCGTTGCGCTCATCAGCCAGGCCATCCCGCCCCCCGCTCCCCTGGGGACCGTCACGACGACCGGGTCGGACCGCACGTTCTTCCTGCGCATCTACCATCACCTGGAAGCCACGGGCCGGGAGGGGGTGGAGTTGGAGCACGTGACGGCAACACGCGTCCCGCACTTCGCCACCGTGTCCTGGGCAGCGGGGCGGCTCGACACGTTCATGGCCGTGGAGCGCACCACGGTGACGGACACGGGCTCCGTCACGAACTACCAGCTCCTGAAGTGCACCTGGATGCATGGCAAGGATGAGCAACCCGCGGTAGTTCCCCTCCCGGAGGCCGCGGGCAGGCAGGTGAGTGCCATGGTGTCGCTCCAGCGGCCCAAGGATGGGCGTGTCGAGCTGCTCTTCCTGGGGCGCGAGCCGGATTCCGAGAACAACCCCTGGCTCCACCACATCTCCGGCTTCCACACGGAGGGCAGCGAGGAGCTGAGCCAGTTCGAAATGGTCGAGACGACCGACGCCAAGGGCAACGTCCTGTCGGTCTGCCTCACGGGCCTTGCCCAGCTCGATGCCCTGGTGATGGGTGAAGGCAAACTCTTCCACGGGCGGTACGCCACGGACTGGAAGTTCGACACGGAGCCGGTGAGCACGACCGCGGGCGATGTGCTCGTGGCCGCGTCACGGCTCGATGGCCGGGTCCACGCCTTCTGGTGGAAGCGGGAGACCACCGCGGCCTCGCCACTGATGTACGGCTGGTTCGACGGCACCCGCTGGACCACGCCCGTCGCGCTGACGCAGGTGCAGCTCCACAACAGCGCGCAGCCTGTCGGTGTCATCCTCGACGGCACCAGCCAGATCGATCTCTTCCTGGCCTCGACCCAGGGACTCCAGCACCTGAAGATGCTGCCCGACAGCACGCGCGCCCTGGTGGAGAAGGAAGGGCTCCGGGGGCTCCTCACCCAGACGGACAGCCTGCTGGGCCGCGTGGACGAGTTCATCCGCGCCGGCTCCACCCAGCTGCAGGCGGACACGCAGAACGTGCGCCAGCTCATGATCAGCGGCCACACGGAAGCCAGCCGGCTCGTGGTGTCGCCGATCCTCGGCGCCACCATGGTGCAGAGCCCGCTGGCGGCCCGGTCCGACATCGAGAGCTACTTCACGCGCTTCCTCCGGAAGCGCTACGAGCCGGAGTACGAGGATCCCACCAGCGAGCAGGACGCCCGGGAAACGATGGAGCAGGCGACCGCGACCCGGCGTCAGCTGATGGCCCGCCTCGTGGCTCTGGTGAAGGAGCTCGGAATCGACGTGACGGGCATGACGGTGGCCGGGGTCGTGAAGGTCTACGACATGAGCACGCGCATCGAGGCCATCCTCATCCCCAATGTGGACGGCACGCGGAGCAAGGCCGTCGAGCGGGAGAGCATCCTGCTGTCCAGCCTGGTGACCAACACGAGCACGCTCAACGCCGTGCTCGAGCGCATCGGGAACGAGCTGGAGGCCGTCGACCGGGCCCTGCTCAACCACAAACCCCTCCGGTGGGAGAAGACCGACTACTTCTCCACCGCGGTGCAACACCTGGAGGACATGCTCGTCCTGCTGCGGGAGCTGGAGCGGCGCACGATTCCCCAGGCGAGCGCCATGGAGAGCTACAAGGAGGTCCTCGCCCAGCTCGAGGCCTTCTGGTCCCAGCTCGACAAGCGTCTGCGCTTCGTGGACGGCGAGGTGGCCGAGAGCCGCCAGGACGTCACCGTGGCCCGCGCCCTGCTCGCCGAGGAGACGGTCCGCATCGACGCCATCAACGAGCGCCGCAGGCAGGTCTTCGCGGACCATGTTCCCTTCCTCGTCTTCCACCGCCCCCGCCAGCGCGAGCTCACCCACGACACGCCCTCGCGGCAGCTGGATGCGGGCCTCGTGGAGAACATCCTCCCCGAGGTGTTCGCCAGCACCGCCGCCGCGCCTCCCGAGCTGCTGGCCTACGTCGAGCTCATCCGTGATTCGTCCCTCAAGGGGTTCACCCTCGCGCCCCAGCTGCTGCGCGGACTGGACCGCACCGAGCTCATCCACCGCACCTTCGAATGGGCACAGGTGCGCGCCACCCAGCGGGTGCCCGTCAAGATGCCCCTCATCGCCGGCCGCACCTCGGTGCGCTTCGCGCAGGGACTCTCCAAGCTGATGTCCGCCCGGGAGGAGCTCATCGCCCGCCAGCGCGGCGCCTTCATCCGCTTCGAGCCCGCCATCCTCCACACGCAGACGTGGCTCGAGCTGCAGCAGAGCGCCCACGCGCAGCTCTCCCTCGGCGACCTCATCGACATGGCCCATGGCCGCTCGGACGTGGGCGGACGCGCGACCACCGAGCTGGAGCACATCTCCAAGGTGGCCACCGGCCTCTACGAGCGTTTCGGCGAGGTGCTCCCCGCCATCCGCCTGGAATGGGCCGAGCAGCTCAGCCAGTACGACGCTCCCGTGGACCTGCATGACCTCTCACGGCTGCCCCAGTGGCACCAGTTGGAGGTCACCCGGCGGCGGGAATTGCAGACACTGGTGGACTGGCTCTTCCAGCGTGTGGTCGCCACCGAGCCCGAGGCCGTGTCGCTGATGAACGACCTGGTGCGCGTCTGCCTGTTGTTGGCCAGCCATGCTCCGGTCAATGAGTTGCTCTCCGGCCACGTCTCCAAGCCGTCCGTGGCCAGGGTGGGCGGCACCCTCGAGCTCGCCGTGGACCCGGCCCGCGTGCGCATCGGCATGCACGTACTCATCCGCTCCGGCGAGCAGACCGTCCAGGCCGTGGTGGAGGACCTCTCCTCCAGCGTGGTGAAGGCGCGCGTGCTGTCGGCCACGGCGCCCTCGGTGAACCTGCCGGTGAAGACCTCCGCGTATTTCTCGGATCCCGCCCGCGGCACGGGCGCCCTCCTTCCCTACGTAGGCCTCAAGCGGTGAACAGGTAGCCCATGAGCACGAAACCACTGAAGGCGCCTCTCCCCGACGAGCACATCCTCCAGGTGGAGCCTCCACCGCGGACCTTCGTCAACGCCGGCTGGCGCGTCCGCCCCCATCTCTACACGGACCGCGCGCTCTCGGCGGAATCCCTCTCCCGCGAGCAGCATGAGCGCTCGGGCCGGCTCGCGCTGCGCGGCCAGCTCGTGGCCCCTGGCGTGGTGGCCGGCCTCGAGGTCCGCCTGGATCGCGAACCCGGAGCGGATGGAAAGGAAGACCTCCACGTCTTCGAGGTCGGCCCCGGCCTGGGACTGACCGTCAGTGGCGAGGACGTGCTGCAGCCCCGCGCCACCCGTGTCCGCGTGGACCAGGTGCCGGTCTTCCGGCTGCGGGAGGGCCAGGACACCTCGAGCTTCGACCTCGACGTGCTGGCCAGCGTGAAGGCAACCCAGACACACCAGGGCCTGCGGGCCGCCGTGCTCGTGCTGGTGCCCGTGGTGTCGAAGCGGGAAGACCCGCCGGCTCCCAACGACCCGGCCGAGCTCGATCCGGAGCGGCATGCGCTCGAGGACCAGCGGCTGGTGGATGGCTACGCGCTGGTGCTCTTCGCCTGGCCCGACAGCTGGCCCATGCCCGACCCGGAGGCGCTCGCCTGGCGCAACCGCCTGGCCTGGACCCTCTTCGAGGCCGAGCGCCAGCGCCCCCACCAGACGTACGCGCCCTGGGAGGAGGTGGGCGTGCCCCTGGCCCTCATCGGATTCACGCCCCCCATGCACGTGGATGCGCCCGCCACGCCGCTCTTCGCGGACAGCGCCAGCGTGGTGCGCACGGGTGGAGCGCCCCGGAGCCGCCCGCCGCTCCTCGAGGCACACGGCAATCCCCTGCTCTGGCAGGCCCGCCTCCAGCAGTTCTCCGAGCACCTCGACACCTTCTCGTCCGAGCAGCTCGCCGATGGCACCGCCATCCAGTCCTTCGCCTTCCTGCCTCCGGTGGGCCGCCTGCCCAAGCAGGCCGTCGACTTCCGCCAGTGGACGCACCGCTTCTTCCCCGCGCCCTTCATCATCGACGCGGCCCCCATGCCGCTGGAGCAGCTCGACGCGGTGGCGCTCGCCAGTGCTTCGCTCGCGCCGCTGGACACCTCGGCGCAGGAGCGCGTGCGCGTGCTCGTCCCCGTGCCCGAGGCCCACTTCGAGCCCCGCCTGCTCCAGAGCGAGCTGCTCGACCCCGCCTTCCCCAAGGCCATCACCTCCGGACTCGAGCGGCTCGGAGAATGGCTGCGGCGGCGCACGGACCTGCGCGGCAAGGCCACGCTGCTGCTCAACGCGCTCGAGGGTGAACGGTCGAACCGCTACCCTACGGAGGATCCCGCGTGGATCCCCGGGGAATACGAGGGCGAGGTGCCACTCGATCCGAGCCAGTACGGACCGGAGGAGGCGACCTACGGCACCGAGGGCAAGACCGTGCCCGTGCTCGAGGAGGCCCTGTGGCTCAATGGCACCTGGGCCCAGCCCGAGCAACTGGGATGGGACTCCGGCGCGGTGTCCACCGCGGTCTCGCCGACGAAGGGCACCTTCGCGGTGGTCACCCGGTACTACTCGTCCTTCTCCAGTTCGTACCTGTCCGTGCGCCGCTTCACCAAGGACTCGCCGGTGGCGCGCGACTTCCTCTACTACCCGGCGGCCTGGCTGGACTTCAAAGCGGTCTGGAGCGGCGGCGAGCTGGTGATCGTCATCCTCGCCTACAACCCATTGCTCAAGGACAGACCCACCCCCGGATTTCCCCGCGTCGCCTTCATGCGGCGCACGCCCACGGGCTGGGTGACGAGCGTGCCCAAGTACCTGGGCGCGGGCATCTCCCCCCGCTCGATCCTGCACTTCACCGCCGTCTCCTGGGGTCCCGGGCGTATCGACGCGTTCGTGGGCACGACCAGCAGCATCCTGAAGGTCTCCTGGCTCGACGGCGCGCCCCAGGACGTGCAGGTGCTGAACACCAGCGTCAGCAGGACCGTGAACCAGATCGTGGCGCTCAGCCCGTCGGCGGGACGGCTCGAGCTGCTCTATCTGGGCCGATCCCCATCGGACCCCAGCTACGCCGAGTACTGGCTCCACCACCTCTCGTGCTTCCACGAGGGCGATGGTCCCGATCTGCGCCAGGCGGACGGAGACGCGACGCTCGACGTGGTGGAGGTGAAGAGCCTCAAGGGCTTCCAGCTCGCGGCCTGTATCTCCAAGGCGGACGACAGGTCTCCGCGGCTCGACGTGCTCGTGCTGAGCAATGGCGCGACGCAGGGAATCCGGCACGGCTGGTACGACGCCGGGAGCTGGAAGTTCGGCATGCAGATGGTGAGCAAGACGAACGCCGATGCACTCGAGGTCGTCTCCAAGGGGGACGGGAGGATCCACGCGTTCTGGTGGGATGACACGTTCCCCATGCCGGGGCCCCTCACGTACCGGCTGTTCGACGAGGGCCGCTGGCAGACCGCCGAGCTGCTGACCCGGCAGTTCCTCTCCGTGAGCACCAGCCGCCAGTCCTTCAGCGTCGTGCTCGATGGCACCAACCCCATCGATGTCCTCATGGCCTCCAATAACGGGCTGTTGCACCTGAAGAAGGTGGCCGACAGCACGCGGGTGACAGTGAGGCAGCAGGGACTGCGAGGGCTCATCGGCAACATCGAGGGCCTACACAAACAGGCCCTGGACTTCGTACGCACCAGTAGCGCGCGAATCCAGGACGAGCTCCAACACGTCCGCGAGCTGATGCTCACCAGCAGCACGGAGGCCAGCCGGCTCGCCGTGTCCGCCACCTTCGGCAGCACCCTGGTGGGCAGTCCGCTGGTGACCCAGAACAGCAACGGCGACTTCCTCACGCGCTTCCATCCGCGCGTGGGGCTGGCGCGCATCCGCCTGTCGGATGCCATGGAAGCGCTGGAGCAGGCCAGCACGGTCCGGAGGGAGCTGACCGCGCAGCTCGTCGAACTGGTGAAGAAGATCGTCCGGGTGAAGGAGATCGGGCTCGACCTCACGAACATGTTCCTGCTGGGGATTTCGAAGATTGTCCCCGGCAGTTCGCCCCGGAGGGTGGAGCTCCTTCCCGTCACCTGGCCGGGCAGAACGACGATCGACACGAAGACCGTCGTCCGGGAGGACCTGTCCCTCCGCGACCTGGTGAACAACGCGGCGCTGCTCGAGGATGCCCTCCGCCGGCTCGATGAGGAACCGGAGAACGTGCGGCGGGCACTCGCCCAGGCCCGGTTGAAGTGGACGGAGTCCGACTACTTCTCCACGGCGCTCCGGCACCTGGAGCACACGCTCGCCCTGCTACGGACGCTGGAGCTGCGCATGACGACGCGCGTGGGCTCCGTGAGCAACTACAAGGCGACCCTCGACCGCATCGAGGCCTTCTGGTCCGAGCTCGACAAGCGCATGCGGCTCGTGGACGGAGAGGTGGCCGAGGGCCGCCAGGACGTCACCGTGGCCCGCGCCCTGCTCGCCGAGGAGATGGCCCGCATCGACGCCGTCAACCAGCGCCGCGCGCAGATCCTTGAGCAGCACGTGCCCTTCCTCGTCTTCCAACGATCCCGCCACCGCGAGCTCACCCGTGACACACCCTCGCGGCTTTTGGATCCGGGGCTCGTGAAGGACATCCTCCCCGAGGTGTTCGCCAGCACCGACGCCGCGCCGCCCGAGCTGCTGGCCTACGTCGAGTTCGTCCGCGACTCGTCCCTCAAGTGGTTCACCCTCGCGCCCCAGTTGCTGCGCGGGCTGGACCGCACCGAGCTGATCCACCGCACCTTCGCCCGGGCGCAGGTGCGCGCCCTCCAGCGAATGCCCATCTCGCTGCCCATCATCTCCGGACGCACGCCCACGCGCCTCGCGCTGGGACTCTCGCGGCTGATGTCGGCCCGGGAGGACTTCATCGCCCGCCAGCGTGGCGCCTTCATCCGCTTCGAGCCCGCCGTCCTCTACACGCAGACGTGGCTGGAACTGCAGCAGAGCGCCCACGCGCAGCTCTCCCTCGGCGACCTCATCGACATGGCCCATGGCCGCTCGGACGTGGCCCGGAACACGGCCACCGAGCTGGAGCACATCTCCAAGGTGGCCACCGGCCTCTATCAGCGCTTCGGCGAGGTGCTGCCCGTCATCCGCTTGGAATGGGCCGAGCAGCTCAGCCAGTACGACGCTCCCGTGGACCTGCATGATCTGTCGCGGCTTCCGCGGTGGGATGAGCTGGAGGTCACGGAGCGGAGGGAGATGCAGACGCTGGTGGACTGGCTCTTCCAGCGCGTGGTCACCACCGAGCCCGAGGCCATGTCGCTGATGAACGACCTGGTGCGCATCTGCCTGCTGCTGGCCAGCCACGCCCCTGTCGACGAGTTGCTCTCCGGCCACGTCTCCAAGCCATCCGTGGCCAGGGTGGGCGGCACCCTCGAGCTCGCCGTGGATCCCGCCCGCGTGCGCATCGGCATGCACGTGCTCATCCGCTCCGGCGAGCAGACCGTCCAGGCCGTGGTGGAAGACCTCTCCTCCAGCGTGGTGAAGGCGCGCGTGCTGTCCGCCTCGTCGACGACGGTGCACCTGCCGGAGAAGACGTCGGCACGCTTCGCCGATCCCGCCCGCGGCACGGGCGCGCTGCTCCCCTATATGGGCGCCGAGTGGTGAACCGATGCGACGCGTGGACACCCTCCGGTTATCGGCGAGGAACGAGGCCCTCGTGCGCCACGGCGCGCTGCTGCTCGAGGACGCCCTGCGCACCGCCTCGTTCCCCGAAGCGGGCCCTGGCCGGGTCCTCCTCATCCGCTCACTCCCGGTGGGGGTCATCCACGGCCACCTTCCGCCTTCGAGCCTCGCGCTCACCCTGGAGCAACGGGTGCGCGAGCTGTCCCGGTCCGCGGTCCACGCCGAGGATTCATCCGCCGCGCGCCGGGGGGCCGTCTTCTTCCGGGACGACGCGGAGCCCTCCACGCTGCTCGCGGGGCGGCTGGCACGTGGCTCATCCGTGGCCGCCTGGTTCTGGCCCCTCGCCGTGCCAGGATTCCACCCCACCCAGCCGCGCGACGAGGCCTTGCGCCTGACGCTCTCCACCGCCCTGCGCACGAGCGCGGGACCGGCCGCCGCGGTACGGCTCGTCGAGACGCTGCATGCCCAGGGGCTCCTCGACGTCCTGCTCCAGTCCCTGCGTTGGCAGGAGGGCCCGGAACTGGTCCGGTCCTTCGGAGGAGCACCATCGGCCCCGGTGCTTCGTCCCGGGGAAATGGCCTCCCGTGCGCCAGTGGAAGAACCGCGCTCCCCCGCCCTGCGTGCCGCGGTGACACGATGGGTGGAGACGTGGAGCGCCACGGATGCTCGCTCCATCTGGCTTGTAGCGGCGGCTCTCGTCATCGAACGGCGGGGGCGGCTCGCCGACGCGCGGCTGCTCGAACGTGCGGCGCACCTCGCCGCCAGGCTCGTGTCCCCACCGGCATTGGTGACGCAGCGAAACGGCGGACACGAAGAAACCGTGCCCGCCTCCACCGAGAGCGCTGCGCTCGCGAAGGCACTTCCACCCGGAGAGGGTTCCAGCGCAGTGCCATCCCGCCCCGAGGAGGAACCCACGCTCACGCTCACGCCCACGCCCGCGGCCTCGCGGCTGCCCGCCGGCAACACCGCACTCCCGACGCCCGGAAGCTCCGCTCGGAAGGCTGCCGCGAGGGAGATGAGCTCGGAGGAAGCCTCCCGCCTCGCCGCGCCGCGCACGCGCCCCGTGTCGCACGAGCCCACCCTCCGTCCGCAGCCACCTTCCCTCGAGCGCGGTTCGGAGCCGCCGGACCCCTCCTTCGCGCCAGCGACGGTGTCACCCGCCGAGTGGCCGGAGCACCCTCGTCCCACCGTGGTCGGCGGGCTCCTCTTCCTCGTGCCCGTTCTCGAGCGGCTCGGGATCGCCACACTGCTCGAGCAGCACCCGTCTCTCGCCGAGCTCGATCTGCCCGACCGCTTCCTCACACTCATCGCCGGGCGGCTCGGCGCGCCCGCGGCGGATCCCTCGCGCGTGGTTTTCGCCCCTCAAGCGGCGAGCCCGCTCACACCGCATGAAGAGCAGGAGCTCGGCCCGAGGCTCCGGGGCCTGCTGACGGAGGCCCGGCGATGGTGCCGCCTCCAGGCACGGCTCGGGCTCCACACCCTCATCCGCCGTCCCGCGCGCATCACCGCGACACGCACCCATGTCGACATCCTGTTCGACATCCAGCAGGTGGACATCCGCGTACGCAGCGCGGGGCTCGATGTGGATCCAGGATGGGTTCCCTGGCTCGGGCGGGTGGTGCGCTTCCATTACCTTTACGGAGAGTCGTGAGGAACGCGCATGGCCTTTGAACCCGTTCGCAAGCCGTCCGCCAGTTCCTCGCCGGCCTCCGTGCAGGAGGGGCGCCGGAAGCAACCCCAGGGGAACGTCTCCACGGCCCGGAGCCGCGAGAGCACCCTCCCGCGCTACCTGCGGGACGAGCTCCAACAGGCGCCCAAGACGAACCCGAAGGCCCAGCCGGGCGAGATCGACTTGAGCAAGGGGATGCTGGACGCCTCCACCGTGCGGCTCGACGAGAACGGGAGGGCCATGGCCCGGCTCGGGAATCTCGCCGCGGGTGAGCTCGAGCTCGTTGAGGGCGAGGGCGGCTACAGCACCACGGGCCAGGGCGCGGCACTGCCGCTCTCCCTGCCCCCGCTCGACGGCATCCTCGGCGGGAGGCTGGTGCTGGTGGTGAGCATCGAGAACAACGTGATCACCGGCCATGCCGCCCTCGGCAAACCCGGACGCGCGGTGCCCCGGAACGACTCGTCCTTGCTGGGGATGCTCGGCAAGGAGCCTGAAGCCCTGGGCCTCCAGGGCCTGTCGAAGCTGGGCATCAAGTCGATCCACAACACGCTGGAGAACGGAGTCCTGAAGCTGGGCGCCGAGTCGGTGGACTTCACCTTGAGCGGCTTCGTCACCGGCAGCGGACAGCTCGGCTTCGAGAATGGCCAGGTGAGCTTCGGCGGCCAGGCTGAGGTCAAGCTCCCCGGTGGCTCGGGCGGCAAGCTCCAGGTGAGCTACAGCCCCGAGACGGGCCTGTCCGGCGAGACGCACCTGGAGGTGTCCATCGGCAAGGTGTCCGGTGGGGCCGACGCGCGGCTGAACCAGGGGGTGCTCGACATCCAGGGAACGGCCAGCTACGCGGGCGACCGGCTCAAGGGCAGCATCACACTGCTCGCCACGGATGCGGCCACCGCGCGCGACATCACGACGAAGGACCCACAGGCCGGCGGACTTCCCACGCCGGGTGGCGAGGGTGCTCCAAGCGCGGCCCCAGGAGCCGCGAGCCCGGGCGCGGCCGGAGCGCAGGCGAAACCAGGACCGCGCGCCTTCTGCGGCTGGGGCGAGCTGGACTTCTCGCTGACGGAGTGGCTCACCGGCAAGGCGAAGGTGGTGGTGGGCAGCACGGGTGAGGCCACCGTGCGAGGGGAGATCGCCCCGCCCAAGGAGATCATCCTCTTCGAGCAGAAGGAGTGGACGAAGAGCCTGCTGAAGCTGGAGGCGCGAGCGGCCTATGGGTTGCCGGTGGTGGGCAACGTGTTCGTGTTCGCCAACGTCGGGCTGGAGGCACTGGCCACCATCGGACCCGGCAAGCTCTACAACATCAAGCTGTCGGGGCAGTACTCGACGGACAAGCGGGTGGACAAGGAGCTGAACCTGCAGGCGACGCTGAACATCTCGGCGTTCGCGGGCCTGCGGCTGCGGGCCGAGGGTGGCGTGGGCGTCGAGCTGCTCGGCCACGACATCAAGGCGGGCGTGGGAGTGTGGGCGCTGACGGGAGTGAGAGGCTACGTGGAGGCCACGCCCATCATCGGCTACCGGCAGAAGGCGGGTGCGGCGGGGGAGTTCTACATTCAGGGCCACATGGAGCTGGCGGCGCAGCCCTTCCTGGGGCTGGGGGGAGACCTGTTCTTCGAGGTGGACAGCCCGTGGTGGTCGCCGCTGCCGGACGACAAGTGGACGTGGCCGCTGGGGAGCCTGGAGTACCCGCTGCCGGGGGAGTTCGGAATCGGGGCGGACGTGGAGCACGTGCTGGGCTCCAAGCAGTGGCCGGCGGTGAAGTTCACGGAGGTGGAGTTCGACGGCGGCAAATTCATGAGCGACCTGCTCAGCCAGAGCGTGCCGGGCAAGAGCAAGGGCGGCGAGGACCACCAGCCGGCGAAGTGGGACGAGGGAGGAGCGGCGGCCGCACCCGCCGGTGGCAAGAAAGGCGCGGGTGGCAAGAGTGCCTCCGCTCCCGCGAAGGCGCCCGCCCCAGGTGGGAAGAAGGGAAGCAAGAAGAGCGCGAGTACGAAACCCGCAGAGGACAAGATCAGACCTGGCAAAGACAGCAAGGGGAAGCCAGGGAAAGGCAAGCCGGGCAAGGACGAGGGCGAGAGGGTTGGCGAGGAGGGTGGAGAGACGGTCCCCAAGACGCTTGTCGAACCGCATTCGGCCACCATGAACAAGGTGTCGCCCGCCCTGGCCAGGGAGTTGGCCACGATCAAATCGGGGTCTGTTGTCTACAAGGCCGGAGGCGATCCCAGGCAGGTAACGAAGAAACTGCTCGCGGAGCACCAAGATGCTCGATACGACAGGCCGAGCGGGCAGCTCACGCTTCCGCCAGTCAAGCACGACCCCCTCGAGAGGTCGGAGTCCGTAGCAGAGGTGGGAGCAAAGATCGCCCAGCAGACGGGAGTTTCGAAGGTGATGGTGACCCGCTCCGATAGGGGGATCAGCTTCGATGGCAACATCAATCCCACGGTCGTGGGTCTTGCGACGTATTCAGGCGCACTGAAGAACCTGGATCCTTTGATCAAGGAGATCGAGAAGCACGCCCAGAACCTACTTCCCTCGCAGCAATTCTTCCGCTCCATCTGCCGGGAAGCCGCGGACCGGCACGGAGCAACCGTCACCTTCGACGAACCAGCATGGCCAGCATACAAGACCACGGCTCATTTCAAGCATGGGGTCAGCGGCGAGACCTTCGATGCCGAGATCGTTCAGATCTACAAGGATGATGTCTGCCCCGCTTGCGGCACCGTCACCGAAACCATCGGCTCGGGAGGAGCTTTCTCTGGCCGGGTTGGCGACACTCGTCCGCACAGCGTCATCTCCCAAAGCGTCTGGGAAAAAGCAATCGAAGGAGTGTTTCACAAATTCGGAGTCACGACACAGGATCGCTGGGTCAAGAAAATCATTTCCGCGGGAACCAGCACAAAAGGCCCCGCAGTGACAGAGGACGCGCAGTGTAAAACCTGTGACAACGCACAGGGTCCCTGGACGCTCCTGAAGCGTCACGCCGGACACGCCCCAGCCAGCGTTCCAGTAGGCAACCAATATGCCAAGGCCACCCAGGCACAATTGGAGCAATTCACCAAGGACAAGATCGAGGACATCATCCACGACAAGCTATTCGGCATCAAAAAAACCCTGGAGCAGCCGGCGGGAACTCAAGATCGACCACTGACAAGCCAAGTCTACACGAACATCATCAACCCGCCTGGTGGCAGCAAAATCGATGCATTTTTGCAGACACTGCGAGCGGACGTGCTCGCCGCGGCAAGATGAGCGAGGGGAGTGAACATTGAATTGGGATGATTTTCTAGGCAAATGCGGGCACTGGTGCCCACGACTGATTGGCCAAGAACAGGAGCTCGACAGGTTGAGCGGCGAGGTGCCCGAAGCCTGGCTCGCGCTCGTCAAGAGCCCCGACGCGGTCCATGTCCGTGAGCTCTGGGCTCCTGCATCGGAGGTCCTGCCACGCTTCGTCGATTACCTGTCCAGGAGCATTCTCGACGCGAAGATCGGAGTCTGCGGGACGGGCCACATCCTGGTCTATCAGCTCAAGGATTGGGATGAAAACAGAATCAATGGTTACGAAGATGGATTCATGATGGCTGGAAAGCCCACGCCGCCATCGTGCATCGATCGATTCGAAGGAGAGATGGGTGAAATTCCGCGGTCGTTGAGAACCCTGTGGGAGTTGCACGGCTTCGTGCGCCTCAAGAGCGATGAGTTTCTCAAGTCCGTCGACCCGGCCCAGCAGTTGTTTTCCCATACACCCGAATTGCTTCCGGCGAAGGAAGACAGATGGCAGGCGGGGCGGCGCCTGGAATGCCTTGTAATCGTCGAATCGACATACGACCTGATGACCTGCCTGACAAGGCAGCCCGGTACTCGCCGCTGGGATGATCTTCTCGTCTCCGCCGAGTACTGGGGTAACACCATGCGCGAAACACAGTATCGCGGTATCGACGACCTTCTTGCGGACTGGTCGTTCCGCAGTTGGGAATGACAAAAATATCTCGAGCAGGAGAATCCCCATGGGTATTCCCTCAGCAACGCTCCTCACCCTGCGCGACTGCGCCCTGGCGGCCCTGGCGCGGAAGCTCGACCCCTCGGAGGACGACACCCCGGACGAGCTCCGGGTCCTGCTCCGCGCCCGGCAGGGCGTCGAAGCCTCGCACCCCGGCTGGCTCACGGCCGCGCGGGCCTGCCTCGAAACGCCCACCCCCGGCGACGCGCCCCTCGTGCGGCTCGCCCGGGAGCTGAACCTCTCCCTCCTGGAGCTGCTCACCGTGGCCCTCGCGGCGGCCGTGGAGGAGGAGCCCCTGGTGGGCCGTGCCCTCGCCTTCCTCCAGCACCCCGCCAGCACCTCCCGTCCCTCGCTGGGCCTCGTCTCCTCGGCCTTCGCCGAGGCGGCTCCCCCGGGACTGTTTCCACTGCATGGCCTCGCCCATGGCACCGCCGTGCGCGGCGGGCTGCTCTCCCGCTCCGGCACCGAGGCCCCCCTCGCCGAGCAGACGCTCGCGCTGCCCCTGCCCCTCTACTTCGCGCTGCGCGGCCAGGAAGCCTCGTGGCCCGGAACGACGCTCGGGCCCGGCCCCTACCCCGAGTTCCTCCTCCCCGCCTCCCTCCTCGGCCAGGTGCGCCGGCATGCGGACACCCTCGCCGCCCATCCGCGCAGCGCGCTCCTGCTGCGCGGCGGCTCCACGGCGGAGCTCCGCACCGTGGCGGCCGCGCTGGCCACCGCCATGGGCCGGCGACCCCTCTTCCTCGAAACCGACCGGACCGAGGCGCTCGGCCCCTATCTCCACCTGCGCTCGCTGCTGCCCGTGTTCTGCTTCGACCTCGGCCCCGGAGAGCGCAAGCTCGTCCCCTCCCCGCCCCTCTACGAAGGCCCTGTCCTGCTCACCAGCGGGCCGGAGGGGAACCTCGAATGGCCCGAGGGAAACCTTCTCACCTGGACGCTGCCCGTCCCCGGTCAGCAGGAGCGCCGGGCACTCTGGGAGGCGGCGCTGGGAGACGCCCCGTTGGCCGAACACCTCGCGAGCGCCCACCGCCACCGCGCGGGGAGGATCTCCCAATTGAGCCGCCTGGCGCGGCGTCACGCCGCCGTGGCGGGCCGCGCGGCACCGGAGGCACGGGACCTGGTGGCCGCGGCGTGGTCGGCCGAGGGCGCCGGGCTGGGCTCGCTGGCCCAGGCGCTGCCCGAGCCGATCAGCGACGAGGCCCTGGTGGCCAACCCGCCCCTCACCGCCGAGCTCCAGGCGCTGCTGCTGCGCTGCCGTTCGCGCGAGGGATTGGCCCAGGGGCTCGGTGCCTCCGCCACCACGCGCTACCGCACGGGCGTGACGGCGCTCCTGGTGGGCCCCTCCGGCACGGGCAAGACGCTGGCGGCGGGTTGGCTCGCCACACGTCTGGGAATGCCGCTGTACCGGGTGGACCTCGCCAGCGTGTCGAGCAAGTACATTGGAGAGACGGAGAAGAACCTCGCGCAGCTCTTCGCGCGGGCCGAGCATGCCGAGGTGATGCTCCTGTTCGACGAGGCGGACTCGCTCTTCGGCCGCCGCACGGACATCCGCGATTCGAACGACCGCTTCGCCAACGCGCAGACCAACTACCTCCTCCAGCGCATCGAGTCCTTCGATGGGGTGGCCCTCCTGACGAGCAACAGCAAGGGCCGGTTCGATCCGGCCTTCATGCGGCGGCTGGACTCCATCATCGAGTTCCCGATGCCCGGACCCGAGGAGCGGCGCTCCCTCTGGCAGGCGCACCTCGGGGAGGGGCACCGGGTGGCGCCCAAGGACCTGAACCGGCTGGCCGCGATGGCGGAGCTGAGTGGTGGCCACATCCGCAATGCCGTGCTGCTCGCGGCGGTGCTCGCGCGCCAGGAAGCGCGTCCCATTGAGTACACAGACCTCTTGAGAGGCTTCGCGAGCGAGTACAAGAAACTCGGGCGCCATGTCCCCGCGGAGCTACGCCCGGCTGGAAACTGAAGACTGGAGGCAATGCCAATGCCAGACATCTCGAACGAAGCCAGTGGCTCCCCCCCGAAACCCATCCTCATGGACGAGGGCTCCAACGCCTACGTACTGCCAGCCAGTGATGATGGCTCGGTGGGTCCGATCGAGCTGGGATTTCCCATCAATTTCTTCGGAACCTTCTACACCCGGCTCCACATCAACACGAATGGCAGCGTCACATTCCAGGCGCCGCTCTACAAATACATCCCCTTCGAGGTGACGGCCGGAAGCATTCCCATCATCGCCCCCTTCCTGGCGGACGTGGATACGCGGGCGGCGGGCTCCGGACGTGTCAGATACGGCACCGTGCGCTTCGATGGCCACCTGGCCTTCTGCGTGAATTGGATTTCCGTCGGCTACAGCCGGGAGCGCACCGACAAGCTCAACAGCTTCCAACTCCTGCTGGTGGACAGGAACGACTCGGGGCTGGGCAACTTCGACATCGTCATGAATTACGACCGCCTCGAGTGGGAGTCCGGGGCCGCCAGCGGAGGGAACGGCGGCCTGGGAGGCCAGTCCGCGGCGGCGGGCTTCTCCGCGGGCACGGGCAAACCGGACACATTCTTCGGCTTTCCCGGCTCGCGGCTCCCCGGTGCGCTGCTCGACGGCAACGCGGCGACGGGACTGACCCGCACCAGCCACAACAGTTCGCTCCTGGGCCGGCACGTCTTCCGGATGCGCAAGGGCTCGCTCAGCATCCCGAAGCCGGCGGGCCGGAGCCAGAAGGCCAAGGCTCGCATCGTGCGGCTGCTGGATGGCCGGGTGCTCGCACTCGGAGACTGGGTTCCCCTGGTCGACATCTTCGATCCGCGCACCGATACCTGGGTGCCCACCGGCGATACCTCCGCCAACCGCCGCACCTACACGGCCACGTTGCTGCCGGATGGCCGCGTCCTGGTGATGGGGGGCGAGGACAAACCATCCACCGCAGAGCTGTATGACCCGGCCACCGGAACCTGGCGGGCCGCGGCCCCCATACGCGAGGGTAGAATCAAACACACGGCCACGCTGCTACCGAATGGGCGGGTGCTGGTGGCAGGGGGCGAGAATGCCTCGGGCACGCGGCATGCCTCGGCCGAGGTGTATGACCCGGCCACGAACACCTGGACCACCACCGGCAACCTGAATACCGCCCGGGGCGCGCACACTGCCACGCTGCTGAAGGATGGGCGGGTGCTGGTGGCAGGGGGCGAGAACACCTCCACCCAGAGGCTCGCCTCCGCCGAGGTGTACGATCCAACCACGGGTACCTGGCGGTTCACGGGAGTCATGGGCACCCTCCGGTACGATCATTCGGCCACGCTGTTGAAGGACGGACGCGTATTGGTCGCCGGAGGAAACCGCATCGAGGACACCAGCGGCTCGGCCGAGTTGTACGATCCGGCCACCGGCACCTGGCAGGCCACCAGCCGCATGGAACAACCCCGCCGCGATCACACCGCGACCCTGCTGGACACCGGACATGTCCTCGTCACCGGAGGCTACCACGAGGCCGTCGGCATCCTCACGGGGGCCGAGTTGTACGATCCGCACCTGGCGTCCTGGAACCGCGTCGCCTCCCTGCAAGTGGATCGTGAGCACCATGACGCGGCCCTGTTGAACGACGGCCGATTGCTGATCGTGGGAGGCATCAGCAACACCGGCCAGGGGACGTACGAGCTGTACGACCCGCCTCTCTCCCGGGGATAGGCGCGGGGAGTACTCCCGTGGTGCTTCTCATTGGGGAGGGAGCAGGCGGTAGGGCTTCAAAACCGGTGGGGGGCATGGAGACATTCCTCCCGAAGCCGGCCTGACGATGGGGCAGTTGTCCGACTGGCCATCGTTGGGACGGTCTGGGACGGGAACAGCCCGTACACGCACATCGCCTTCGAGTCCGGAAGCGACCAAGAGGCACGAGTAAGGGTGCAGGAGAGCGGCGCGAACCACGGCTCCAAGTTGGAGATCTTCATTGAAGGAGAGTGGGAAGCAGCCGCAGCTCACGCACGAGCAGGCAAGGGCCTTCCTTGATGCTCTCCGCGGTAAAGAAGTGCTCGAAGGTGGCGAACGTCGCCCCAAGTCGCGCGCAGCGCACACTCATTTGGCTAAGGAACCCGCCGATCCGGGCGGCGGGGCTTCTCTCCCGGCGAGCAAGCTTTCGAGAACGCGCGGAGAGGCTCACCGCTCCTTCCTCCCCCCCGAGCCGGAGTCCTCCACCCGCCCCTGAGCGGCGCCCGGCCGCAGGGCCCCCCTCCCACCCACCAGGCCCGGCCCCTCCATGACCCTTTTCTCCCGGCGCCCCGGCAGGTATGCACCGGTGCGATGAAGAACGCCGAGCAAGCCCAGCTGCCCCCGTCCACGGAGACCTCGTCCGCCCTGTCGCTGGAGGAGGTGCACCAGGTCACGCGCATCCTCGGAGCCATCGCCGAGAACCGCATGCTGCTCAACGGCATCCCCGAGGCGGACCGCAAGGCCATGCTGGAGGCGGCCGGCCGCGTGTTGAACCCGGAGCGCACCACCCTCTCCCGGCTCCACAAGGCGATGCGGCGCGAGCGCAAGGAGACGAAGCGCGAGCACGACCGCAACGTCCGCGCGACCACGGAGATCCGCGCCCTGCGCCGCTCCCCCGTCTTCAACGTGCCGCAGCTGCCTCCGCCCCCGCCCTCCGAGGAGGGTCCGGAGCGCATCCTGGAGGTGCCCCGCCGCTGCTACGTGTGCAAGGCCGAGTACCGCAAGCTGCACTTCTTCTACGACACCATGTGCCGCGAGTGCGGGGACTTCAACTACGCGAAGCGGACCCAGCGGGCGCCGCTGACCGGCAAGGTCGCGCTCATCACCGGCGCGCGCGTGAAGATCGGCTATCAGGCCTCGCTGATGCTGCTGCGCTCGGGGGCGCGCGTCATCGCCACCACCCGCTTCCCCATGGACTCGGCGGAGCGCTACGCGCGCGAGCCCGATTTCGCGGACTGGTCGCACCGGCTGCACATCCACGGGCTCGACCTGCGGCACGCCCCCAGCGTGGAGCTCTTCGCGCGGCACCTCGAGCAGACGCACCACCGCCTGGACATCCTCATCAACAACGCGGCGCAGACGGTGCGCCGGCCGCCCGGCTTCTACGAGCACCTGCTGGCGGGCGAGCTGCGCCGCGTCGAGGACCTCCCCCCGGAGCTGCGCCCGCTGCTCGCCGGACACGTGGAATGCGTCGCGGCGGTGCAGCCCACGCTCGGCGCGGGTGGCACGGACCCGTCGTCGCTCATGCCCACGTGGCGCAGCACGGACCCGGCCATCGGCATCCACTCGTCCGCCGCGCTGTCGCTGCTGCCGTATGCGCTCGAGCAGGAGGGCGACACGAGCGCCCTCTTCCCGAAGGGGAAGCTGGACGCGGACCTGCAGCAGGTGGACCTGCGGGAGATGAACTCCTGGCGGATGAAGCTCGCGGACGTGTCGACGGCCGAGATGCTGGAGGTCCACCTGGTGAACGCGGTGGCGCCCTTCATCCTCTGCGGCAAGCTCAAGCCGCTGATGATGCGCGACCGCGCCTCGCCCGGCCACATCGTGAACGTGTCGGCGATGGAGGGCAGCTTCTCGCGTGGGACGAAGACGGACAAACATCCCCACACGAACATGGCCAAGGCCGCGCTGAACATGATGACGCTGACCTCCGCGCCCGACTACGCGAAGGACAACATCTACATGAACGCGGTGGACACCGGCTGGGTCACCGACGAGGACCCGGCGCAGCACTCCGAGCGCAAGCAGAACGAGCTCGACTTCCACCCGCCGCTGGACATCGTCGACGGCGCGGCCCGCGTGGTGGACCCCGTCATGACGTCGGAGAACACCCGCCAGTTCGTGTGGGGCAACTTCTTCAAGGACTACCGCCACACCGCCTGGTGACGGCCCTCGGCAGGCGTAGCGCCTCCCTCAGGGATGCGCGATGACGATGAGCGTGGAGGCACGGGCTTCCACGCACGCCATCACCTTGCGCATGGTCACGGGATCCAACGCGCCAAAGGCCTCATCGAGCACCACGACCCGGGCCCGCTGCAGCAGCGCCCGCGCCACGAAGACACGGCTCTGCTCCCCGTGCGAGAGCTGCCAGCCGCGCTCGCCCACCAGCTCCATCAATCCGGAGGGCATGCGTGCCAGCAACTCCCCCAGGCCGAGCTCCTCGCAGAGCGCCTTCGCGGTGCTCAGGTCATCGGGGGTGGGAGGCCACGTGCGCCCCAGCAACAGGTTCATCGCCAGCGTGCCGGACACCACGTGGTTCTCGTGGAACTGGGGAGCCCCTGCTATCTGCGCGCCCCACCCGTCCCGCGTCCAGGTCGCCATGTCCAGGCCGCCCAGCAGCAGCAGCCCCGAGCCCTGTCCCCGCAGTCCCGTCAGGATGGAGGCGAACGTGGACTTGCCGGAGCCGGAGGGTCCCTCGAGCAGCACGCGCTCACCGGCACGCACCGTCAGCGAGGCCCGTTCGATCACCGCCCGGGGAGCCCCCGTGTGCTTGAAGACGAGGTCGCGCACCTCGAGCAGGGCCTGGGTCTCCGGAGGAGCCACCTCGGGAGGCAGGGGAGCGGCCGCGCCCCCCGTGGTGCTGGCACTGGAGCGCCGGGCGGCCTCCAGGATGGGACGGATGCTGCGGAACAGCACGCGCGCACCCGAGATGGCCAGGACACCCACGGACAGGGAGCCCACGGCTCGCGCCGCCAGCAGCGCGGCGCCCACGCCCACCGCGATCCTCGCCGTCGAGGCCCCCGAGAGCACGGCGGGGAGCGTCGCGATGATCGCCACCGGGAGCAGCCCCCTCCTGGCGAGTGCCGATACCCGGGCCGTGGCTGCATCCAACTGCTCGGAGGCCTCGGCGTAGTGGGCCAGCTCCTGGTCCTCCGCGTCGTGCCACCGCTCCGGCCGCTCCTGCGCGAGCCGCGTCCGGTGGCCGAGCATGCGCTCGATGAGGGCATGCGTCATGGCGATCCGCGCATCCGTCCACGCGCGGAAGCGCACCGCCTGGCGCATGACGAGCACCGCCAGCACGCCGCAGAAGCCGCCCAGCGCCACCAGCCCGTACCAGCCCGCGGGGCCCGTCACCATCACGCTCGCGGCCAGCACCAGGTCCACCACCGCCAGGAGGCTCGCGAAGCCGCCCGTCAGCACCAGCTGCTCCATGCCCGCGCTCTCGAAGGTCCTCCCGACGAACTCGCCAATCCCTCCGCGCCGGGACTCGTCCACGGGCAGCGCGAGCGCCCCCGCCAGCAACTGCCTGCGCATCAGCGCGGAGAGTTGCATCGCCAGCGAGCCCTGCACCCAGGTCAGCGCCGCCTGGAGCGGCACCAGCGTCAGCCCCATGAGCGCCCAGGCCCAGAGCCACCCCGGATCCAACTGCCCCTCGAACGCGCCCCGGCCAATCAACCACCAACTGGAGAGCACACACACCTGGACGATGGCCGCCAGCACGAAGAGCAGCACCAGCCGCCGTCCGGCCTTCAGTGCCCGCAGGTGATGGCGCATGCGGGCTCCCGGAGGCAGCCGGAGCGTGCGTGCGGCGAAGAGGTAGATGTTCGCGAGCTGTGCCCCCAGCAGCGCCTTCCGGGCCAGGGTCCGATGGGGCTCTTCCAGAGCGGTCTGCGCCAGGACGTGATCGACCAAGGGTCCCTGGATGTGCTCGACGCGCGCCTGCGCGGCGGCGGTCAGCGAGGAGAGCGGAACCTCGTGCACCGTCTCATCCGGCGCGATGACGCGCGCGGTCCGTCCCGAGGACGGCAGCCGGAGCAGCGCGATCACCCGGGCGCCCGTCAGCTCCACGAGCGCCGGGGCCGCACGGCTCAACACCTGTTCGACCTCACCGTGGCGCGTGTAGTGCGGCAGCAGCTCGAGCCCCAACGCCTGGGCCACGCCGTCCATCCACTCGCCCACGCGGCTATGCTCCGCGGGCACCGCGCGCGAGAGGGTGGGCAACGGGTTGGGCAGCGGCATCCGAGCCGCTCTCGCCAACGCCTCCATCGCATCACCCGCGCGCTCCAGCGGCCAGACCACCGCCTCCACGTCACTCACCCTGCGCATTCGCCCGCTCCTCCCCACGTCGCTCGGTGAGCACGCCCTGCTCCAGGACGAGCCGCCTCCACCCGTCCCGCGCGGACAGCTCGCGCTGGATCGACGCCTCCTCGTCCAGCAGGGCGCGGTAGTGCGAGTCCGCGCGCGCCGCGAGCGTCCGGGGTGCGTCGTCCTCCACGAGCTGCCCGTCCTGGATGACCAGCACGCGGTCGAACGAGAGCGTCTCGGCGATGTCGTGCATGATGCACAGCAGCGTGGCCCCCTCGAATTCCCGCCGCGCCCGCTCCAGCAGCGCCGTGCGCCGGTCCCGCTCCAGCCCCCGGAAGGGCTCGTCGAAGATGGCCAGCCGCACCCCGGGACGGAGCAACGCGCGGCCCAGACGCACCCGCTGCCCCTCGCCCCCCGACAGCAGGCCACCGCCCTCGCCCAGCCGCGTCTGGAGTCCCTCGGGCAGCGTGTCGAGCAGCTCGACGAGGTCGGCCTGGTGCAGGGCCCGCCCCACCCGAGGCAGCACCTCGGCCGGGTCGGTGCCATAGGTGAGGTTGTCCACCAGCGGCTCGTTCCAGAGCGACACCTCCGGCTCCAACCACGCCGTCTCCCGCCGCAGCCGCCACAGGGCCTCGCCCTCCAGCGGCTCGCCCTCCACCTCCACGTGTCCAGCGGAGGGCCGGTGCCAGCCCAGCAGGAGGCCCACCAGCGACGACTTCCCCGCCCCCGAGGGCCCCACGATGGCGACGTGCTCACCGGGCCGGACCGAGAGGTCGATTCCGTGCAGGAGGGTGTGGCCCGCGGCCTTCACGTCCACCTGACGCAGCGAGAAGCCCACGCCCCGAGCCGCCTCCACGGGCCGCTCCGTCCGGGGCTGTGTGGCCAGCGCGACGGACGTGTCCACCTCGTCCGGAGCGAGCAGCGGCTCCATGAGGCGGCCGGTGAGCGACGACGCGGCGGGGTACTGGCGCAAGCCCTCGGCGATCTGCCGGCCCAGCGTCACCAGGGCGAGCGCCCAGTAGACGAGCAGCAGGATCGCGCCGGGAGGAAGCCCTCGCGAGAGCGCGTGCACGACGATGGCCACCGAGCCCCCGGTGGCGACGAGCGAGGCGAGCGTCTCGGCGGTGGTGCTCCGGCGCAGCAGGGTGCGGGCGGCGGAGATGAACTCGTGCAGCGGCTCCTCCTGGGCGCGGCGCAGCGTGGGCCCGGCCCGGTGGGCGCGCAGGGCCACGGACCCGCGCAAGGCGTCCAGGTAGAAGCCCGAAAGCACGCCATCGAAGTCCCGCATCCGGCGATCGGCATCGAGCAACGAGCGCTGCGCGAGCACGGGGACGGCCACCGACATTCCACCCGAGAGGAGGATCAACAGGGCGCTGCGTGGGGACAGCCACATCAACCCCGCGAGCGTCACGAGCAGCTCGGCGGAGGCGCGCAACAGGGTGACGGCGAGGGTTGGCACGGTGCGCACCTGGTGGATGCCATGGCAGCGCTGCGCCATGTCCGAGACGAGCCGGCTGCGGAAGTAGCGGTCGCCCAGGCGCGGAATCTTGTCGAGGAAGGCGAGCCGCAGACGCAGCTCCAGCCGCCGCCCCAGGTGGAGCGTGCCGAGCGACAGGGGCAACTCGAGCATGAGCAGCACGCCCAGCAGGGCGATCAGCGTCACGACTCCGGCGAGGCGCTGTCCCGAGGTGGTGAGGTACCGCCCCGCGTCGATGACCCCGCGCAGGAGCAGGGCCTCCAGGAAGCCACCCACGGCCGCGGACACACCGATGGCGGCGAGCACCGCGGGCGCGAGCACCCCATCCCGGCGCAGCAGGGCCACCAGCTCACGCAGCGGGTGGGTGGGAGCCTCGCGCAAGGCGGCATCGAGCTCGGGGGGCAGCGGTGGTTCATCCGCGCCGCGCTCGCCGCGCAGCCCACTGACCTTGACGCACACGGCGCCGCGCAGGGAGAGCTGCTCGGCGTCCGGCCGTCCCAACGCCGTCCAGTAGGTGAAGGGGATGAGCTGCTGGGCACGGCCCTCGTCCAGGGCGGTGCGCACCTCGCGCAGGAGTTGTTCGAGGAACGCCACCGCGGTCTCACCCCACTGCACGCCGCCGCCCTCCACGAGCGTCCGCACCAGCCGCGCCGTCGCATCCAGGCAGGCGATGCCCTTCCAGGTGGGGTCCTCGAGCGCCTGGGCAATCAGCCGCTCCGAGCGGGGCCCACCGACGACGGAGGACAGCCCCCGGCGCAGACCTCCGAGAAACTCATCCGTGGCGGCCCACTCGCGGAACCCCTCGGCGGAGACGGGCATCGCGTGGATGAAGAGCTGGTCCATCAGCTCGGTCACGGACATCCACCGCCGCCCGCGTGCGGGATCCATGACCTGGACGAAGGGGCCCCACTTCTTCCAGACCACCAGGAAATGCAGGCTGCCGTTCGGGAGGCTCACCACGACGATGGCCGGCAGGGCCCGGGTCTCGTCGAGGAACAGATAGTCCCGGGGGAGCATGGACTGCTCCGCCTCCAGCCCCAGCGTGACGGCCAGCTCCTCGATGACGTCGATGGAGGTGCCGTCCACATCGGTCTGGCAGGCCTCGCGGAGCCGGCCATAGCTGACGGGGACGCCGAAGCCATCGAGCAGGGACTTGAGGGCCGCGGGGCCGCAGTCCATGGCCGAGGTCTGGATGACCTCCGGAATGAGGAGACGTGGTCTACCCGCCATGGACTCAGCTCCCGCCCTTCGGCTGCTGGACCCGCGCCTGCGCCGGAGCCGAGGCCCGAGCCGGGCCATCGAGTCCCTGCCCCATGGTGCGGAGCACGAGCCGCATCGGCGTGGAATCGCCCACCGCGACCTCGATGGTGCCTGGCAGACCATGCTCGAGCGGGATGCCTCGTGGCAGCTCGTCCACCGACAGCTCGACCCGCACCAGGCCGTCGCGCGCCTCACTGGCCACCGCGACGACGGAGGCCTCGATCATTCCGAACTCCGTCCAGGAGAAGCCCTCCAACCGCATGCGCGCCCGTTGGCCCTCGCGGATCCGCCCCAGGGCCTCCGGGGTGAACTGCGCGACGATGCGCACGGGCCCGCCCGCCACGACCGTCGCGATGGGATCCCCCGCTTTCAGCTGCGCGCCCACTCGCACGGAGCTCGTCTCGCCGAGGACTCCGTCCGCTGGCGCTCGAACGATCCGGCCCTCCAGCTCGTCGCGCAGACGCTCCAGGGTGGCGCGCGCGACACGCTCCTCCGACTCGAGCCGGGCGATCTCCCCGCGCAACGAGGCGAGGCGGGTGAGCCGGTCGGAGGACTGCAGGCTCCCTTCCGATCTCACCCGCATCAGGGAAGCCCGGGCGGCCTGCTCGGCGGCCTGGGAGCGCTCCCACTCCGTGCGGACCCGGCTCCACTCCATCTCGCTCACCACGCCCCGCTGGAAGAGCTGCTCGAAGCTGGCCGCCTCCTTCTGGGCGCGGCGCGCCACCGCCTCGGCATCGGTGAGCCGGGCCCGCGCCTCCTCCACTCCCGCGGTCCCCTGCCCCTTCTGCTCCACCAGTGCCAGTTGCTCCGCCGCCAGCTCCGCGCGAGCGGCGTCCAACTGGGGGCCCAATCCCTGAAGCGAGGCCTCCGCCTCCGCCACCTGGCGCGCCTGCTCGTCATGCCCCAGCTCGACGAGGACATCTCCCGTGTGCACGGAGCGGTGGAGCTCCACCTGCGTGGCCACCACCTGCCCATCCACGGGAGCATCGATCGCATACACCTCGCGATGGAGCTCCAGCCGGGCCTGTGCGCTGCGCTCGTAGACGGTGACACGGGCCTGGAGGAACCAGAGGCCCCAGATGGCGATCAATCCCACCGGCAGCAGCCAGAGCACCGGCCGGCCCCGCCGTCGCAGCAGCGCGCGCCATGTGCGTGGGAACAAGCCTTCAACCTTCATGGAGAACCCCACGGAGGACCCTCATGAGCCCCCCCCCACCCTCGTGCGTGATTGCACTGTCCCATCCGATCGGCACCGCGGGGATGGAGGGCACCCGCTGGCTTCGTGAGGGACGCCCCCGCTCGTGAGGCTCAGCCCGCTCGCCCTCCAGGCAGGCCGGACCCACGGGAATGAGCATCACAAAGGCCCTGTCCGGTGCTCAGTCCCCTCGAGGTCCACCCTCGTCTGGAGCGGCCCGTGCGCGCGTGACCATCCCGGGCCCGCTCCCAGGAGCGCTCGCATGAATCAGGAAGCCGTGTCGCAGGAGCCCCAGGTGGAGCAGGAATCCGCTCGGGAAGCCGTGCCGTTGGATCCGCACGAGGTGTTGTACGTGCCCCTGCGGCGCCGCTTCACGAGCGAGTACGTGACGAACGAGGAGGGCCACCCGGAGCTGCTCATCCACTTCGGCTACGACGAGGTGTCCTTCGATGAGCCGGACCTGTTCGCCTTCGGGGAGACGCTGATGCAACAGGACCAGTTCATGGCGGGCAGCGCCACGGCGTGGAGCACGGGAGAGCCCTACGCCTGGGAGCGGGTGAAACGGCTGCTCGAGGCCCTGTTGGCCGAGGGGTTCCTCACGCGCGAGCCCCCGGGGAAGCCGCCCACCGAGAGCGAGTTCCACCGGAAGTTGATGGAGGACGAGGCGCGGCGGGAAGCGCCCACCGAGCCGCTGTGGTGGAACCCGGACTGTGCCCGGGTCATGGAGCGATTGACGGGGCGGCCGTTGGAGCTGGGCCATCTGGAGACGGTGATGCCGGTGCATCGCATCGCCCACCCGGCGCTGGATGCGGAGGGGCGGCACGTGGGGGAGATGAACGTCTTCCCCAACGCCATGCGGATGAAGATTCCAACGGAGTGGCGCATGTGCCAGTACCCGGGCAGCCGCTATCGCAACGAGGCGCAGATGAACGTGACGGCGCTCAAGGCGATGACGCGCTACTGGAAGCCGATGATGCAGGGACTGCTCCGGGTCCGCGAGGAGTTCCTGCGGCGCTACCCCCTGCTCCCGGACGGGCGCTGGCGGATGGGGGACCTGCACGCCCTGGCCTGCGACGTGCTGGCGCTGCCGACCCTGTTGCTGATGCGAGGGAACGCGCCCGTGCCCAACGGCACGCTGGAGCCGGTGCTGTCCTCCATCTTCCGGGTGACGGACGGCGTGCGGATGGTGCTGGCCTACCTGATGTTCCTCCCGGAGCGGCCGATGCCGTACGACACCCCCATCACGCCGGCCGAGCTGTACCGCTTCGTCGAGTACGGGAACTTCTTCATCTCGGGCCGGGGCGTCTGCGCGGGTCCACAGCCCATGGTGGAGGAGCTCTTCGCGACGTTGATGGAGGGCAAGCCCGTGACGGGGGCGCCGCCCGCGGTGCCGGAGTGGAACGCCGACATCCCCGCGGCGGTGGATTACGGGCAGCTCGGGCTCCAGCTCTACGCGCTCCAGTTCAACCTCTGGAGCTACATGGCCCGCGCCTACGAGGTGATTCGCGAGGCCCTGCTCCCGGTGGAGGACGCGCCAGGCAGCGTCCTGGGCCGGCTGCGGGAGCATGTCGAGCGGGACTGGGAGCTCATCCTGCCCACCCGCATGGAGCAGGCGGCGCAGCGGGACTGGGCCGAGGCCCGTTACATCGAGATGTTCGACCGGGCGCAGCGCGGCATGCGGGGCTTCCGGGAGGACACGCTGCTCCACCTGCGGGACGTGTTCACGCCCGCGAGGGACGAGATGGATGCGCGGACCCGCACGCTGCTCCGGGAGCTGCTCCACGCGCGAGCGGGCTCACCCTCGGGGACCCGGAGGGACGTCCTCGACACGGTGGCGGATGCCATCGCCGATTTCCTGGCCATCGAGCGTCCGGTGCTCCGGGCCCTGGACGGTGTCCAGCGTCAGGTCAATGCGCTGCTCCAGCGGCCCCATCCGGAGCGCAAGCTCACCAGCGAGGATCTCGCGCTCCAGCACCGCTTGCGCGTGGGCACCTTCGGCGTGCTGCCCCATCTGATGGACGTGCTCCGGGACGAGGTGGGCATCGCCCTCGAGACCACGGAGGACACCACGCACTGCTCCATCGCCGGGAATTGAAGTCACAAACGCCGTTTCGCCTCTCCATCCATGTGAAGGTCTCATCACAGGGAGCGAACACATGAAGATCAAGACGACGATTCGTGGCGGGCTGTTGTCCACCATCCAGACGGGTTCCATCATCGGCCGCGGCTGCTTGCCTGGAGGAGGCTTCCCCACCCTCCCGAAGAAAACCACCGTGGTGAAGTAGTCCCCGGACAGACGCGCTCGACTCCAGCCGCCAGTGGGTGGGCCCCCGCCCGCTGGCGACCGTGTCTTCGGGAGCGGCTCAGGAGCGGCCGAAGACGATCTTCTCGTCGCTCAGCAGCCGGGAGATGGCCGCCAGGCACACCGCGGCCAGCGCCACGCAGCCCACCGTGCTCAGCACGAAGGGCAGCGCGCCCAGCGGCTCGCCGCGCATCAGCTCCGACACCAGCAGCTCCTGGCCCAGCACCGGCACCACGAACATCCACGTCTGGCTCTGGATGGGAGAGAGCGCCAGCATCATGCCCGGAATCATGGGCAGCATCATGAGCAGCTGGAGGTACGTCTGCGCCTCCTTGAACGAGCGCGCGAACGTGGCCACGAGCATCTGCATCGCCGACGCGAGCAGCGCCAGGGGCAGCACCGAGCCCACCATGGCCGCGGCGGCCACCGCGTCCAGGCTCACCTTCACGCCCAGGTCCTGCAGCGGCACCCGCCTGGCCACCAGCATGAAGGCCACCGCCACCACCACCACCATGGTGCAGGAGAACACCGTGGTGGCCAGCCACTTGCCCACCACCAGCGTCCCGCGCTGCACCGGGTTGAGCAGCAGCGGCTCCAGCGAGCCACGCTCCCGCTCGCCCGCCATGGTGTCGATGGCCACGTTCAACCCGCCCATGAAGCAGGAGATGACGAGGAAGAGCGGAATCATGTTGAGGATGCTCGCCGCCAGCCGCTCCGGTGTGGCCAGGTCCACCTCTTCCACCCGCACCGGCGAGGCCAGCTCGGGCGCCACGCCGCGCGCCATCAGCCGCTGGGTGCCGAGCACTCCCGCGTACTGGCTCAGCAGCGCCTGGGTCCGCCGGATGGTGAAGCGCGCCTTGTTGCGCGAGTTGTCCATCACCAGCTGCACCTTCGCCGAGCGTCCCGCCGCGAAGTCCTTCCCGTAGTCCTCGGGGACGATGAGCACCGCGTCCAGCGTGCCGGCCTGGATGCGCGACTCGTAGTCGGGCGGAGCGTCGGACAGCTGGACGCCGTAGCGCTCCAGGAAGGCCATCAGGCTCGGCGCGTGGGCCCGCCCCACCACGGGCAGCTCCAGCGGCTTGTCCTGCCGGTTCCACGAGGCCAGCACCGAGAACATCACCGCGAAGAGCACGGGCCCCATCAACGAGCCGCCCAGCACGCTCGACACCGAGCGCCGGTCGCGCAGATGGTCCCTCATCTCCTTGCGGAAGACCGCCGTCAGGAGCGCCCTCACTGCATCAACCCCTGGTCACTGCCGATGACCGTCACGAAAGCCTCCTCCAGGCTGTCCTTCCCCGTCCGCGTGCGCAGCTCGTCCGGAGTGCCGTCCGCCACCACCCGCCCCTTCGCCACCACCACGATGCGGTCGCACAGCGCCGCCACTTCCTGCATCACGTGACTGGAGAACACCACGCAGTGCCCCTGCTCCTTGAGCCGGCGGATGAGCGTGCGCACCGCGCGCGTGCTCATCACGTCCAGCCCGTTGGTGGGCTCGTCCAGCAGCACGTTGCGAGGCCCGTGCACCAGCGCCCGCGCCAGCGCCACCTTCATGCGCTCGCCCTGGCTGAAGCCCTCGGTGCGCCGGTGCTCGATCTCCTTCATGTCCAGCAGCTCCACCAGCTCGGCGATGCGCTTGTCCAGCGTGGCGCCCGACAGGCCGTGCAGCTCGCCCGCGTAGTGGATGTGCTCGTGGGCCGTCAGGCGCGGGTAGAGGCCGCGCGCGTCCGGCAGCACGCCGATGGAGCGGCGCACCTCCAGCGGCTTGTCCGCCACCTCCAGCCCGTCCACCTTCGCGCTGCCCCTGTCGGGCCGGATGAGCGTGTAGAGCATCCGCAGCGTGGTCGTCTTGCCCGCGCCGTTGGGCCCGAGCAGTCCCGTCACCACGCCGTCCTCGGCGCGGAAGCTCACGTCCTCCACCGCCGTCACCGCGCCGAAGCGCTTGTGCAGGTTCGTCACTTCGATCATGTCAGGGCACCGGGCCAGCGAAGGAGGTGAAGAAGGGAGGACGCTTGAGGCCCTCGCCACACTTCGACGCGAGGCCCTCCACGCTGCCGCGGTTCACGAAGTCCTCCATCAGCGCGCGGGCGCACCCGATGGAGCTCGTCCCATGGCCCACGCCGGGCAGCGTCACGTGCAGGCTGTGCGTCAGCGTCTTCTTCGCGTCGTCGCCCCACGAGGGCGGCGTCACGGGATCCAACTCTCCGGAGAGCAGCAGCACCGGCGCGTCGGACTTCACGGGCTCGCGGTAGTCCTTGGGCAGCTCGCCCTTCGGCCAGAAGGCGCAGGGCAGCAGCAGGTTGCTCACCCCGGCCGAGCCCAGCCACGTACCCTTCGTCTCGCGCTCGATGGCCTCGGGGGTGATGTGGGGCGCGTCCTCCGCGCACACCACGGAGAGGAACATGCCCTGGCTCATGTTGCCGTTGATGCCGCTGCTCATGCTGTGGTGGATGGCGACGAGCGGCCGCCAGTCCCCCTGCGTGGCCCTGTCCAGCACCAGCGGCACCAGCGACGCCGCCTCGGGCATGTAGAGCAGTCCGCGCAGCACGCCGGTGAAGCCCTCCCGGGTGAGGGTGAGCTCCTCGGGCACGCCGGTGAGAGGGTGCTCCACCTTCGTGTGCACCGGAGCCTGTTGCAGCTGCGCGAGCAGCGCCTCGAAGCGGCCCCGCAGGTCCGGGTAGCGCTTCTTGCACTCGGCGTCCTGCTCGCAATGGGTGAAGAGGAGCTCCAGGGCGCGCTGGCTGTCGCGCGCGACGTAGAGGGGCAGCAGCAGCGACATGGGCGCCACGCCCTCGAGGATGGCCGTGCGCACGTGCTCCGGGTGCTGGCGCATGTACACCAGCGCCGCGCGCGTGCCGTAGGAGACGCCGTACAGGTTCAGCTTCTGGTAGCCGAGCGCCTCGCGCACCTCGTCCAGGTCGTCCATGGCGACGGGCGTGGTGTACAGGCGCACGTCCGCGTCGTAGCCCGCCAGGCACTTGCGGAACTCCTCTTCATAGAAGTTGGAGTCGAACTGTTTGGCCAGCGGCGCATCGGGAGGCACGGGGTCGCACGCGAGCGGCCGCGAGTCTCCGGTGCCGCGCTGGTCCACGAAGACGAGGTCGCGGTTGCGCTGGATGCGCTCGAGCACGGGCACCATGTGTCCGGCGAGCTTCGCGGCGCCCTGTCCGGGGCCACCGGCCAGCAGCACGAGCGGGTCCGGCGCGGGCGAGGCCGCGAGCGCCGGCACCACCACCACCTTGAGCGGCACCTTGCGGCCCTTCTTCGCCGCGCGGTCCTCCCACACCTCGTGGGTGCCACACAGGGCCTGGCGTCCCACGCCCTCCAGCCGGCAGGGCTCGAGGGCCATCTTGCGCGAGGTCTCCGCACCCGCACTCCGTGTACAGGCGGGCAGCGACAGCAGGGCACACAGGGCGGCGAGGAGGAGCCGGGAACCGGAGTCGAGCTTTCTCACGGCACCAGACTTACCACCGCTCCCCGGCCCCATGCATGTTGTCACACGGAGAGTGGCGGTCCGCTCCACGAGCCGGTTTGAATGGCCCGGCGGCTCATCCGTCCGCTGACATGCCCATGACCATGAACCTGAAGAACCGACCCCTCCTCCTCGTCGCCACCCTCGGCCTCGTCCTGCTCGCTGGCTGCGCCTCGATGCAGAAGATGCTGAAGAACGCCTTCCAGAAGCCCCGCCTCACCTTCAAGACGGCGCGGCTGTCCCAGGCCTCGCTCTCCGACGCCACGGTGGACCTCGTCTACCAGATTGAAAACCCCAACCCGCTGGGGCTGTCGCTGGCCTCCATCGACTACGCCTTCTTCGTCGAGGACAAGCAGGTGGTGGCCGGCACGCCGCCCAAGGGCCTCAACATCGCGGCCCGGGGCAAGTCGGAGCTCACCTTCCCGGCCAACGTGAAGTTCGCGGACATCGCCCCCGTGGTGACGACGTTCCTCACCAAGGACAGCGCCCGCTACAAGGCACAGGGCAGCCTGGGCATCCAGACGCCCATCGGCGTGCTCAAGTTCCCCCTGGAGCACGAGGGCGTCTTCGAGGTCCCCAAGATTCCGCAGGTGCAGTTCGAGGCCCCGCGCATCACAAACGTCACGCTGCAGGGCGCCACGGTGGAGTTCCCCCTCGTGGTGAAGAACCGCAACAGCTTCCCGCTGCCGGTGGCCGGCATCAGCGGTGGCCTGAAGGTGGCCGGCGCCAGTGTGGGCAACCTCAACACGGGTGACCTGGGCCTGCTGGAGCCCGGTGGCACGAAGCAGGTCACCCTGCCGCTGACCATCAACTTCCTGAGCGCGGCGAGCGCGGCCAGCGCCCTGCGCTCGGGCGGCAGCGCACAGGTGAAGTGGGACGGCAAGCTGGTGTCGGGCGGGCAGAACGTGCCCCTGGACGTTTCTCAACTCCTGAATTTCCGGCGTTAGCGGGGAGGGCGAGGGGGCAGCCGGGCGGACGAGTCATTGAAGGTTGTCCCCCGGCGCCTCAGCCGTTACGGTTGCGCCGCATCTTTCCGGGTCCCCCCATGCGCCGAATCCTCTTCAAGTCGAAGATCCACCGTGCGACCGTCACCCAGGCCGACCTGGATTACGAGGGCTCGGTCACCATCGACAGCCACCTGCTGCGCGCCGCCGACATCCTGCCCTTCGAGAAGGTGGCGGTGTGGAACGTGACGCGCGGCACGCGGCTGGAGACGTACGCGCTGGAGGGCGAGGCGGGCAGCGGCGTCATCTGCATCAACGGCGCCGCGGCGCACCTCAACAAGCCGGGGGACCTGGTCATCCTGGCCACCTTCGCCGAGGTGGAGGAGCACGAGGCGCTCAACTGGAAGCCCACGGTGGTGTTCGTGGACGAGAAGAACCGCATCGTGCCCGGCCGGACGGAGGAGATTCCGGGTCCGGCGCGCCGCATCGCCTGAACGGCGCTGGACGCTCGGTGCGTCCCACCGCTTTACGCTCCGGCGCGGGCTTGCCATGCTCGTGCGTCCATGAAGGGCGGTCCTCCGCCCCGGAGGCGAGCGAGCGATGAAGTGGACCTGGGCCTGCGCGGGCCTGCTGTGGGTGCTGGCGGGCTGTCTCACCGACAAAGAGGCCTTCCGGCCCAACCCCAACGATGAGGATCCGCTCGTGGGGGCGGTGCCGCTGGTGCGCTCGCCACAGAAGGACCGGTGCGCGCAGCATGGGCGCTCGTCGGTGCGGGGCAACTGTGACGAGGCGAAGTACCTGGCCACCGAGTACACGCGCCGGCTGTCGGTGGGGGACGAGGTGTGCCTGGAGGGGGGCTATGGTGACGAGCCGGGCGGGGCGTGCAAGGCGCGGGCGGCGGTCATCGACACGGCGCCCAACCGGGTGAAGCTGGAAGTGCGGACGGCGAAGCCGGACTCGCGCTGGTTCAACGCGGAGATGCGTCACGCCTGGTACGAAGAGGGCGCGCTGGTGGACCTTTACCTCGCCGAGCGGGGTTACTGAGGGAGGGAGAGACGAATGGCCTTCTATGAGCCCATCGCGGACAAGGTGAAGCAGCTGACGCCCGCGGAGCTGAAGAAGCTGGCGGACACGAAGCTGTCGGATCTGGTGCAGCAGGAAGTGCCGAAGGCGCGCAAGCGGGTGTTGGAGCTGGAGCAGCGCTATCCGTCGGCGGGGCTGCGCGAGCGGGCGCAGCGGATGATCGACGAGAAGAAGCACGTGGCGAGCATGACGGGAGGGGTGTTCGGGGCGTTCGGGCTGTTGGGGTTGCCGGCGGACCTGACGGTGATGGCGTGGCTGCAGCTGACGCTGCTGGTGGACGTGGCGACGCTGTACAAGGTGAACCTGAAGAGCGAGCGGGCGCGCAACGAGCTGTTGGACCTGTACGGGTACACGACGGGCGTGGGGCCGATTCAGCGTTCGGGGCCGAGGGTGTTGGGGAAGGTGGCGGAGGTGTTGCTGACGAAGGGAGGCCTGCAGACGTTGGGGCGGGCGATGCCGTTCGTGGCGGCGCCGGTGACGGCGTACCTGAACAACCAGCACATCCAGAAGGTGGGAGACCACGCGGTGCGCTTCTACGAGGGTTTCGACAAGGCGCACGCGAAGACGAAGGCGGCCTCGCGCAAGGCGGGCTGAGTCCACTCGCCGATGACTGAACGCGCCCCACAAGTCTGTCCGAGCACGGGGGCCTACCTGCGCCCCTACTTCGAGTCGTTGCTGGCGAAAGCCGTGTCGGACGCGACGCTGGCGCGGATGCCGCTGACGGTGCTCTGGGTGGACGTGGACGAGACGCAGGAAGGCAACGACGCGCACGGCCGCGAGGCGATGGACGCGGCGTTGAGCGGGCTGGTGGACGAGCTCGCGGCGGAGCTGGACGGGCGGGGGCCGATTGGCCGGATGGAGGGAGATGCCTTCGCGGCGAGCCTGTACGCGGTGGCGCCGCACATGAGCGTGAGGCTGGCGGAGGGGCTGCGCCGGCGGCTCGCGGACCGGCGGTTCCGTTCGCAGACGGGTGGCTTCCAGCTCACGGTGTCGGTGGGAATCGCGGGGCTGAGGCCCGGAGAGCCCTACGGCAACCTGCTGGAGGCAGCGGAGGCCTCGTGCGTCCAGGCGAAGCAGGCGGGGCGGAACCGGGTGGTGGTGCGCTGATGACTCCCTCGCCCTCCGGGCGAGGGGAAATGGGCGCGAGTCAGGGCATGTGCCCGGCGGCCCACCGTGTTCACTCACTCGATACTGAACGCCTTCATCCGGGCCTTGAGCGTATTGACCGCGATGCCCAGCTCCTGCGCGGCGCGGGTCTTGTTGCCCTGGTGCTTCGCCAGTGCCTCCCGGAGGTCCTCCGCGGTCAGGTCCACGGGCCGCTTGCGCAACGCGGTCACGGGCACCTCCAGGGTCACCCGAGCCATGGATGCGGAACCCTCGCCCTCGAAGCCCATCTGCCTCTGGCCCAGATACGTCTTCACCGCCTCCAGCGTGATGACGGTCCGCCGGTGCTCGATTCCCTCGAGCGACTGGAGCGCCACCTCGCGGGCCACCACCGTGCGCACCGTCGACTCCAGCTCGCGAATCTGCCCCGGCCAGCTCGCCTTCTGCAGGTAGGCGATGGCATCGCTGGTGAGCTCGGCGTCGTACTGCTGCTCCACCTTGAGCCGGTGCAGGAAGGTCTCCACCAGACTCGGGATGTCGTCGCGCCGCTCCTCGAGCGTGGGGAGGATGATGACGTCCCCCGTCGCGAGCCGCTGCGTGAGGTCCGGCCGCAGCCCGGTCTGCTGGAGCGCCACCTTGGAGGCGGAGATGAGCCGGAAGCGAGGTGGCGGCTCGCGGAAGTCCGCGGGAGCCCCCAGCGGCGCGAAGTTGCCGGTGCCCTCCAACACGTCCACCAGGAAGTCCTGGGCGATGCGCGGCAGGAACTCCACCTCGTCCAGGAAGAGCGTGCCCCGGTTGGCGCTGTAGAGCTTGCCCACTCGCGCGTAGGACGCATCCGTGAACGCGCCCTTCACGTGTCCGAGCAGCTCGCTCGTCAGCGCGTTGATGTCCTGGGGCAGCCGGCCGCAGTTGAGGATGACGAAGTTGCCCTCGAGCCGGCCGCGGCTGTGGATCTCCCGCGCGATGTACGTCTTCCCCGTGCCCGACTTCCCCAGCAGGAACACCGGGAGCTGGTGCCGGGCACAGACGTTGATGGCGCGCTCGAGCCGGACCGTCTCGGGCGACTTCCCCTGCTGCGAGCGCGAGCCCGCCACCAGTCCGTGCGGCACCTCCTCCAGGAGGGTGATGCGGCTCCTGCCATTGCCCAGCAGCACCACGTCTCCGGCCTCCAGCACCTGGTCCCTCGAGGCGCGGATCTCCTGGAAGTGCCTGCGCTCGTCGCCCTCCACCTGGACGTCGCTGCGGCCCAGGAAGCTGTGGTTGCGTGAGTTGAGATCCCGGTACACCCAGCGGTGGTCCTCGCGGAAGGACAGCCGCCCGTGCTGCCGCGACACCGCGTCGTGCGGGAAGACGACGGTGGACTCGGGCGCCCGTCCGAACACGTACGAGCGGTCCGGATACAGCGCGACGATCAGATCCTCGATGCCCTCCCGCTGGACGCGCAGCGCCCGGGGCTCGCGGTACGGCGCCGCCTCCACCTCCTGCGCGGGGGCCGGCGCGCCCAACGTCCTCAGCCGGCCATCACTCGTGCTGGACAGGCCGTCCTCCGGCGTCTCCTCCAGCGCGGGGTCCGTGATGGCCTGGATGGAGATGCTGGTCTTCTCCAGCGAGGGGCCGTTCAGCGCTCCGCCCTCCTCCGCCTGCTCCTGCCCGCCCTGCTCCTCGCCACGCCTCTCCCGGGTCGTCATGCGGCGCCCCCCTTCGGCTGATTGCCATCAGAGTTGATAGCAGCTTTGACGAGTCCATGCTGACAGGTCCCCCTGTCACCCCGCTGCGACCTATCACAAGTCCTTGAAACAACTCGGGATTCTCCCTCGCGTCACGCCCGGCACGGACCGTGCTCCAGCAGGGTCCATCCACCAGGAGGGCACACCATGTTCGTCATCACTGTCGGGCGGCTCGGAACGAGTGAGCGGAAGACGGGGACCCTGGCATCGCGCGAGGTCAGCATCGGCCGGGCGGCGGAGAACGACCTGGTGCTCGAGGACGAGCTCGTCTCGCGCGTGCACTGCCGGCTGGTGGCCGTCGAGGGCGGAGCCGTGGTGATGGACGAGGGCTCGAGCAACGGCACCTGGCTCAATGGCGAGCCCCTCACCCATCCCACGTTCCTCGCCTTCCACGATGAGCTCGTCGTGGGCCACTGCGTGCTGCGGGTGCAGTCGCTCGTGGGCCGCTGCACCACCGGGCGGACGCACCTGCACGCGGAGCCACTCCCGCCGGCCCGGCCCGCGCACCGCGAGCCCTTCCTCGACTGGGCCCACCTCCAGCGGCTGCCGGTGCCGCTGCCCCGCTTCGTCACTCGATGCCGAGCGCCTTCATCCGCGCCTTGAGGGTGTTGAGCGCGACGCGCAGCTCCACCGAGGCCCGCGTCTTGTTGCCCTCGTGCTTCTCCAGGGCACGCCGGATGTCCTCGCCCGTCAGGTCGCTCGGGCGCTTGCGCACGGACGCGAGCCCTTCCTTCGAGGGCCGCGTCACCTGCTGCACGGACTCGGAGACGGGGCCGCCGAAGCCCAGCTCCCGTTGCCGCAGGTAGGTCCGCACCGACTCCAGCGTGACGAGCGTGCGGTGGCGCGCGAGTCCCTCCAGCTCCTGCTGTGCCGCCTCGCGGGCCACCACCGTGCGCACCGTCGACTCCAGCTCGCGAATCTGTCCCGGCCAGCTCGCCTTCTGCAGGAAGGCGATGGCCTCGCGGGTGAGCTCGGCGTCGTACTGCTGCTCCACCCTCAGCTGGTGCAGGAAGCTCTCCACCAGGTGGGGGATGTCCTCGTGCCGCTCCTCGAGCGTGGGCAGGATGATGAAGTCCCCCGTGGCGAGCCGCTGCGTGAGATCCTGCCGCAGCGCCGTCTGCCGCAGGGGCACCTTGGAGGCGGAGATGAGCCGGAAGCGCGGCGGGGGCTCGCGGAAGTCCGCGGGGGCGCCCAGCGGCGCGAGTCCGCCCGTGCCCTCCAGCACGTCCACCAGGAAGTCCTGCGCCACGCTGGAGAGGAACTCCACCTCGTCCAGGAAGAGCGTGCCCCCGTTGGCGCTGTAGAGCTTGCCCACCCGCGCGAGCGACGCCCCGGTGAACGCGCCCTTCACGTGTCCGAGCAGCTCACTGGTGAGCGCGTTGATGTCCTGGGGCAGCCGTCCGCAGTTGAGGATGACGAAGTTGCCCTCCACGCCGCTGCGGCGGTGGATCTCCCGCGCGATGAACGTCTTGCCCGTGCCCGACTTCCCCAACAGGAACACCGGCAGGTGGTGGCGGGCACAGCGCTCGATGGAGCGCTCCAACTCCATCGTGGCGGAGGAGACCTGTTTCCCCGGGCGCGGGCCGGCCTCCACGCCCGGCGGCACCTCCGCCAGCAGGGTGATGCGGCTCTTGCCGTTGCCCAGCAGCACCACGTCCCCGGCCTCCAGCACCTGGTCGCGAGAGGGGCCCACCCGCTGGAAGTGCAGGCGGGCGTCCACCACGCTCTGCTCCTCCTGGCGCCCGAGGAAACTCCCGTTCTTCGAGTTGAGCTCCCGGTACACCCAGCGCTGATCCTCGCGGAAGGACAGCCGCCCGTGCTGCCGCGACACCGCGTCATTGGGGAAGACGACGGTGGACTCGGGGGCCCGCCCGAAGACGTACGAACGGTCCGGGTACAGCGGCACCGTCAGGTCTTCAATGCCCTCGCGCTGCACGAGCAGGGCCCGGGGCTCCCGGTAGGGCACCTCCCAGCCCCGGGGCTGCTCCGCGCTGGCCTCCCGGGGCTCGCGCTGCAACCGCTCGTTGCGGGTGTCGCCGGCGGACGCCTCGTCCTCCCGGCGCGTCGACGGGAGCGCCTGCCAGGTCCTGCTGCGCGAGGGCCCGCCCGGGGTGGGGGGTGACTCACCATCTCCGGTCGTCATCGGCCCTCCCGCCTGCTGCGCCACTGTCACGATTGATAGCAGTTTTGACAGGCACCTGTCGGCGACTCGGGGTATAGGGGGCCCCGCCGGGCCCGGAAAGGTCCGGATGTACGGGGTAGTCCGTAAAGCCTAGTAGTTGGCACGCATCGTGCTTGGAGTTTCGGAGGCAGCCGGAGAGCTGGACCGGCCTTCCCCCACCCTCCACCCAGAGGAGCACGCGTGTTCAACATCACTGTCGGGCTCATCGGAGAGAGCAGCATGAAGACGGGCACCCTGGCTTCGCGAGAGATCGCCATCGGGAGGGATCCGACGAACGATCTCGTGCTCGATAACGGGAGCGTCTCGCGCACCCACTGCAGACTGGTCGCCATCGAGGGAGCCGCCATCGTGTTGGACGAAGGCTCGAAGAACGGAACGTGGCTCAATGGGAGGCCAGTGGCCCACCCCAGCGTGCTGAAGTTCGAGGACGAGTTGGTCATTGGCCCGTACGTCCTGCGGGTGCAATCCCTGGTGGGCCGCGGGCTGTCCGCCGCGCCCCAGGAGCTGGGGGTCCGTCCATACCCAGGGCCCACGCAGGAGCCCGGAGAATCCCGGGAGAACACGGTGGTGTCCCGGGGTCTGTCCACGCTCGAGGAGCGGCGGCAGGCGCTGCGCTGGCTGATGTTGGAGCAGGGTCCCAACCCCCGTTTCGACGAGGTGCTGCGCGCGGCCCTGAAGGACTCGGACCTGGAAGTCCGCATGACGGCGGTGCTGGCGGCAGCGAAGTTGCGGGCCCGTGACCTTCTGCCCGCCCTCCAGTCCTCGGACCTGCCCACCCTGCTGCAGGAGGTGGACGAGCCGCGCGAGCGCCGTTTCCTCGAGGCCCTCTGGCAGGGGGTCATCCGATACCTCCAGGAGCGCCGTCACCCAGGGGACAGTGTGCCGGGGAGGGATCCGCTCAAGCCGCTGTGGAAGCTGCTGAGGGGCGAGCTGGAGGTGACGGACCCGGCGTCCATGCTGCTGTACTCGCTCACCACGGCCCTCACCATGGGCAAGATGCCCCGGCAGCTGCCGCGGGGCGTGGTGCAGCAGGACGGCCGCTTCTTCCTGGAGCGCTCCGGGCTGCCCCTGCGGTGGATCGCCCCCGTGGAGCACCTGCTGGGCGCCAACCCCGTGCGCCGCGTCACCTCCCCCGGCTTCTTCGTGGCCCAGGTGCCTGTGGACAGGCGTCTGGCCAAGTGGGTGGGTAACCCACAACCCACCCGTGTCGAGCTTGACCACGAGCAGGTGTGGCTCGGCTCCTTCAAGGAGGCCGAGCGCCTGTGCGAGGAGTTCTCGAAGATCGAGAATGCGCACATCCGCCTCCCAAGTGCGGACGAGTGGGAGATGTCGGCACGCGGAACGGACGGGCGGCGTTACCCGTGGGGCAACCTTCCCCAGGAGGACTGGGAGGAGTGCGCCTCGCCGTGGGGCGTGGAGTACCTGGTGGGAGACGTGCCGGAGTGGACGCTGGAGCACGAGACGGGCACGCAACTGCTGCGCGGGGGAGTGGAAGCGCGTACGTGGGTGCGGCACCCCGTCTACGAGGGCGAGGAGGAGTTCGCCGCGGCGCTGCGCCCCGTCATCCCCGGCGTCTGAGGGGTTACAGCTCGCGTCCTCCGGGACACAAGCCGCGTTCGCGGGCCCGCTGCTGTGCATCCGGGCCCGCGGTGAGCCACTCGCGCACCGCGGCCACCCGCTCGCGCAGCGCGGAGCTGGACGCCGCGTGCTCCAACCGCGCCACGTCATGATTCGTCAGCGCCCAGCTCAGCGGGGCCGTCTCGCCGAGCTCGAAGATGGCGGTGGTGAAGAAGCACGGCTCGCTCGCGTTGAGCTCGTCCTGCACCAGGCTCAGCAGCTCATCGTTGCGGAAGGACATGCTGGACTCGCGCGCCCGCAGCACCGCCTCCAGCGGTGACGTCAGCCCGCCCAGCAGCCCGTCCGCCGGAGCCACCTGCAGCTTCGTGCGCCGGCCGTTGCCGAGATGATCCCGAATCTGGATGAGCACCACGCCCGAGGTGCACTCGCGCACCCACTGGCGATGGGCGTGCAGCCACTGCACCGCCAGGTCCACGCCGTAGTTGTCGTAGTAGCCCGCGTCCACCACGCGCACGCGCGGCGAGGTGGGCAGCGAGCTGGCCGGGCTGACATAGGGGAACGACGCGCTCATGCGCGCCGCGGCCGCCACCGGGAAGGCCCGCTGCTTGAGGGGGAAGAGCTGGAAGAGCTGCACCCCGGAGAGGGACAGGCGGGACAGCGCCTTCTCCTGGGGCCCGTCGCCGTTGCGCTCCACCACCAGCGAGCTCGCCTCCGAGGACGTCAGCGCCGACAGGTCCAGGTTGCTCACCAGCAGCCGCCGTCCGTCCTCCACCAGCATCGGCGAGTACACCAGCGAGGGCAGCCAGCCCTCCGCCTCGCCCTGGCGCAGGTCCCCGAAGGTGCGCCCCAGCAGGCCGTCCGTGTGCCGCACCCAGGCGTTCTCCAGCGCCCGGCCGCGGCCCTCGCCGAAGGGCAGCATCAGCGCGATGGCCGCCGACGACAGGCTGTCCTTCTGCATCATCATGGGCAGCGCGTCCGGAGCCGCCATGCCCTGGGGGTAGAGCCCCGTCACCCAGGTGCCCGCCCCCACCATGCCGCCCGAGGCCCCGGTGACGAGGCGCACGTAGCGGTGGAAGCCCGGCACCCCGTCCGGGCCCTGAAGCCTGGAGAGCACGTGCGCCGTCCACGCCGCGGCGCGGATGCCGCCGCCACTCGTCGACACCAGGGCCAGCCGAGGCCTCGGCCCCGGCTCGCAGCGAGGCACCGCCTGCCCCGAGGCGGGTTGCACCTCGCCCTGCGTGGGCCACGCCGCGCCGGGAGGGGGCTCGGCCCGCATGCGCGCGAGCCACGCGTCCAGCACGGCCTCGTCCCCCAGCAGCCCCGCGTCACGGGGAGGCGCGAGGCTCGTTCCCGCGTACGCGGGCGGCTGGGACAGGGCCAGCTCGTCGTAATAGGAGATGTCCGCGCAGCCCCGCCCGGTGAACACCACCAGGACGCCCGAGACGAGGAGCGCGCCCATGTGCCGCTCGGGGAAGAAGAAGCGGATGGCGCCGTAGAGGGCGCCGACCAGGCCGATCGCCACGCAGATGACCACGGCCGGTGACACCCACCCGTGGTTGCCCGTGAAGGCCACGTGCGCGGCCACCAGCAGGTAGCCCAGCAGGAAGATGGCGAGCAGCCCGCCCTGCAGCACGTGCAGCACCACGATGAGCGTCGAGCGCCTGCGGAAGAACGTCGCTTCTATCCACCGCAGCCACCCGTGGCGCTGCCGGTCCGACTCACACCAGCGCTGCAACCACTCGGCGCCGCGCGTGAGCAGCAGCGTGACGCACAGCGCGGACAGGATGCCGAAGAGGAAGGCGAATTGCCGGTCGATGAGGCTCGGGATGCTGAGCACCACCAGCCAGGCGGGATAGGTCCCGGTGCGGAAGAAGTACCAACGGACGGAGGGCGGCACCCCACCCGGCTTGCCCCGCCGGGGCGCCAGGGCCCACTTCTCGTCCGCGTCCAGCAGGTAGCCCACGAAGCACAACTGCCCCAACAACATCGCCGCCATGAAGCCCGCGACGAACGTCACCCGGGGCACGTCATGCAGGAAGAGGCGCGGCAACCCGAGCGACTCGAACCCACCCCAGACGATGCAGACGGGCAGCAACTGGAGCACCACCAGCAGCGGGTAGCGGCCCAGCCACTCCACCACGGGACGCAGGGGCTGTGCCGTCTCGCCCCGCCACCAGGACCGGACCCGTTCCAACGCCATGGACACAAGCCTGCACCAGAATGGCCCCCGCATGAAACGCTGGGGGCTTCCGACTGTTCACCGCCCGGCCGGTCCCTCGGGGAGCCAGAGCAGCTCCAACCCGAGCTCCACCGCCCCGAAGGGCTCGGCGCGTACCCGCTCGTTGCCCGTGTGCGTCGCCACGAGCAGCCAGCCCCTGGCCTCGCGGCGGAGCACCTCCAGGGTGCGCGCGAGCGGATCCACCAGCCACACGTGACCCACGCCTTCGCGGTGGTAGAGCGGCAGCTTGCGCGCGCGATCCATGGCCCCGGTGGACGGAGAGAGCACTTCGCACAGCCAGTCCGGTGCCACCGTCATGAAGGGCTCGTTGGGAGCAGGCGGCTTCGGCAAGCGCTCACGGCGCCAGCCCGCCAGGTCCGGCACCAGCACGTTCCGGCCAAAGTGGATCTCTGGTTCATCGAAGATCCACCACCCACCGGGCCCGCCCTGCCCCAGGTCGAACGGGCCGCCCAGCACCGTCCCCAGCACTGAGGAGACCCGCGCATGGCCCATCGCGGGCCTCGGCGAGGCCACCAGCTCCTCCTCAATGATCTCCCCCACCCACCCCACCGGCAGCGCCTCAATGTCCTCATAGGTCGCTGGCTTCTTCCCCTTCCCCATCTCCACTCCTCCCGCTCCGGGCAACGCCGCCCCACTCGACTTCAGCGGTATCATCGCAACCGATGACCGCTCGGGTCAAGTCAGGCCCCCATCCCGGCACGGCTCGGAGGCAGGAGGGCTCAGAAGCAGCGCGTGGCGCCCTGCGCATCGGGGCGGGGCCGCCGGGCGAGCGAGAGGCCCTTCCGGACGAAGACGTTGTAGTGCCAGACCCAGCCCTCGGTGCTGGGATCCGAGGGTTGGCTGCAGAGGAACTCGTACTCCTCGGCGAAGCTCGGGGCCTCGAAGATGGCCCGGTCCTGCTGGTAGGCCGCGCGCAGGGGCAGAGGCCGGCCGTCCTCGCCCCGCAGCCGCTCGTCGAGGATCCAGGGCAGCTCGCCATTGAGACGCAGCACCACGAACGAGGGCTTGTCGCCGAGCACCACCCGGGCGATCTCCCGCGAGCCCGCGTTGTCCGGGAAGAAGAGGTGGCCCTGGTAGGTCCCCTTGCTGGCGTGGATGACGCGGGCGATGCGCGCATCCGTCAGGCCGCCCGTGTCGATGACGCGCAGCCCGGTGCCATAGGCCACGGCGCCCACGTCGAGCATCGCCACCGAGGCACCCGGCCCGCCCACGGACGAGAGCCATGCGCCGAGCGGCTCGCGCGCCAGGACCGAGGCCCCGGTGTCGACGCGCACCTGCATGAACACCTCCTGGGCCTGAACCACCGCGGGAGGAATCAGGGCCGCGGCCACGAGCAACACGAGCCCCGCCCGGGCCGGAGTCCGAGCGCCCTCGCGCATCCGCTCGCCGAGCAATCTCCAGAGCAGCACGAGGGCGGTGGCGGTCGCGACGGCGGCGATGGGCACCAGCGGGACGAGGAAGCGGAAGTGGGGAATCCAGTCCCCGCCCACGGAGGCGATGTACGCGGCCCACACGGTGAACAGGAGGGCGAGCATCCGGAAGCGCGAGTCCCCCTTGAACGCGAGCACCCACAAGCCGAGCAACGCGAGGTACCCGGAGTGCTCCACGCCGTAGCCGGCGAGGTAGTCCAGGCCGGAGGCGAGGCGGCCCGTGGAGTCGAGCGGCACCTTGGCCAGCAACGTGTTGGGGGTGAGCGAGCCGAACCAGGCGGCCTTGTAGGCGGAGACGGGCACGACGAGCACCAGGGTGGGCAGGGCGAGGGCCACCCAGCGGCGCCAGCGATCGGGCTCGCGGCGCCAGCGCCACAGCGCGCTCACGCCGATGAACGCGAGCGGCAGAGCGCCCTCGGGACGGAAGAGGATGGCCAGGGCGAGCGCCAGACCGGCCAGCCCCTCATCGCGAGCCGAGCGGGCCCGCACATGGAAGAACAGTCCGAGCGCGACGAAGGCGGCGAAGGGAGCGGTCTCGAGTCCATTGACGCACGCCACCGCGACGCCCGTGTGCAGCGCCACCAGGAGCCCCGCGAGCACCCCGGCCGCCCGCGAACCACTCAGCTCCCGGGCGAGGGCCATGCTGACGCCCACCAGCACGAGCCCGCACACGACACCGAGCACCTTCACCGTCAGGAGCGGCTCCAGGCCCAGGCGCAGGAAGGCCGCCTCGAGCACCACCATGGCGGGGCTGGTGAAACCCTCCACGCGCTCGCCCACGTTGAAGACGGGGCCGTGGCCCGCCGCGAGGTTCTCCGCGTAGCGCAACAGGATGAAGGCATCGTCCACGCGCATCGGGAAGAAGAGCAGCGTGTGGAGGACGAGCAGGAGCCCGAGAGCGGCGAAGGCGAGGGCATTGGCCCGGGTGTCGCGTGACATGGAGGGCCGGACGATACCAGCCCGCTGGCGAAGGGAAGTGTAAGGTGCGGCCCCGAGCCCATGCCCCTCACCCAGCAGGCCAGAATCCGTCTCGCGGTGGTGGCAGCCATCGTCGTGCTGCCGCTGCTCTACTTCCACCGGGCGAGCCTCACCGACGAGGTCTTCATCGCGCGAGACATCCTCCGGGTGTACTACCCGCTCAAGCAGTACTGGGCCGAGCGCGTCTCGCAGTTCCAGTTCCCGGGCTGGTACCCCTACGACGGCATGGGGCAGCCCTACACGGGCATGCTCATCTCCGGAGCGTTCCACCCGGCCAACCTGCTCTACCTGCTGCTGCCGCTGGGTTCGGCGCTCAAGCTCATCACCCTGCTGTCCTACGTGGCGGCCCTGGGAGGCACGTACCTGTTCGCCCGGCTGTGGGGCATGAGCCGGGGCGCCGCGCTGCTCTCGGGGCTCACCTACGCGCTGAGCGGCTACATGGTGGGCATCAGCAACAACCTGCTCTACCTCATGGCGGCCGCCACGTTCCCCTGGGCCCTCTGGGGCGCCGAGCGCTTCCTGCGCCAGCCCTCCGCGAGCCGTGCCACCGCCACCGCGCTCCCCTTGTGCCTGGTGCTCCTCGCGGGCGACCCGCAGAGCTTCGCGCTGTGCAACGGCATGCTGCTGGGGCTCGTGCTGCTGCGCCCGAGCCGCGCGGACGTGCTGCGCATGGCGCCCCGGGCCGGAGTGCTCATCGTGCTCGGCGCGCTGCTGTCCGCGGTGCAGATCCTCCCGGTGCTCGGCATCCTGAAGGACGCCCAGCCCACGGCGGGCACGTTCGCCCAGGCCACCCTCTTCTCGTTCCATCCCCTGCGGCTGCTCGAGCTGGCCTTCGGGCCGCTCTTCATCGATCCGGAGCTGGCCCGGGCCGCCTCCTCTCCCCTGGCGAATGAGCTGTTCCAGTCGGGCATGGGCACCTTCTGGGTGCCCTCGGTGCACCTGGGGCTTCCGGCGCTGCTGCTGCTCGCGGGCGCGCTGTGGACGTGGCGGCGCCACCCGCTGACGTGGAAGGTGACCGGGCTCGCGCTGCTCGTCCTGGCGCTGTCGTTGGCGCTGCACCTGCCGCTCTATGGCTGGTTCTACCGGTGGGTGCCCTTCTGGAGCTCCTTCCGCTACCCGGAGAAGCTGCTCCCTTACTTCCTGTTCGCGTGCGCGCTGGGCGCCGGAGCCGGACTGGAGAGCGTCCTCCGGGAGCCCGCCCTGGCGCGGCGGCTCGCCCTCGTCGGCTTCGGGCTCGCGGGGGTATGCGGCCTGCTCGCGCTGGGCGAGTGGCAGTGGCACGTCTTCTCGGAAGGCGTGGTGGGCGCGCTCTGGAAGAACGGCGACGCGCGCACCCTGCGCATCCTCCATGACAACTTCCTCCAGGCATCCCTGGTGGCGGTGGGCTCGCTCGGCTTGATGGGCCTGATGCTGCTCCAGGAGCACCGGCTCACGCTGCGCACGGGAGCCCTGCTCACGCTCCAGTTCGTCGTCCTCTACCTGGCCAACGAGGGCACGTACCAGGTGACCTACACGGACCTGCTGGAGCAGCCCTCGGGACTGGTGGACGTCGTCCTGCAGCGGGAGAAGGACGCGGGCACGGTCCGGCCCCGGGTCTTCAGCGCGGTGAACAATCCGCTGCCGAGCCGGCTCCCTCCCGGACTCAGTCTCCTTGATGTCACCGCGCTCGGCCTCGTGTCGACGCTCGCGCCGAACACGACCGCGCTCTGGAAGCTGGAGAGCGGCAACAGCTACCTGCCCGCGCACTCCCGGCGGCTCGGAGGGTTGATCACCACGTTCGACTCGTTCTCCACCTGGATGGGACGCCTCTTCGGCCTCTACAACGTGCGCTACATCTCCCTGGAGGCGAAGGACTTCGCGAGCATGCGCGGCAACCCGGACGTCGTCGTCGCCGAGGATCCCCGGATGGAGGCGCTGCTCATCGGCAATCCCCGCGTGCTGCCGCGCGCCTACCTGGCCACGCCCGTGTGCGTGACGGACGAGAGCGCCGCGCGCACGCAGCTCGGCTCACGCGCCTTCCAGCCCGGCCAGCAGGCGCTCCTCGAGTGCACGCCGGAAACACCACGGCCCACCGAGTCAGCACCCGGTACCGGGGGGCTCGGACAGGTGCGCTTCCTCCAGTACGCGCCGGAGTCCGTGGAGCTCGAGGTGGACGCGCGCGCACCGGCGGCGCTGGTGCTCAACGACGCCTGGTACAGCGGGTGGAGCGCGACGCTGGACGGACAACCCACGCCCATCCTTCCGGCCAATGTGCTGGTGCGCGGGGTGCTCGTCCCGGCGGGCGTCCACCGGGTCACCTTCACGTACCACACGCCCGGCCAGCGGCTCGGGGCCCTCATCTCCCTGGGGACGCTGGGCCTGCTCGGGCTCGCCGTGCTCCTCGAGCGCCGCGGGGCCCCGAGGCGAGCCACCCCACCGGCGTAGGCCCGCCGCGCCCCGGCAATGTTCCGCACGTGACCCTGGCTCCGGAATGCGCTGTCCGGGCCGGACGGGGTTCCCTACCGTCGAGCGCCGATCATGCGCTCCGACCTCCTCCGACGTTCGGCCCTCGTGACCAGTGCGCTGCTGCTCGGCGGCTGCTTCCACCTCACCGCGGGAGACAAGACGCGGGAGGAGTTCAAGCCGCCCCGCCGCATCGACCCGGCCGCCATCGCGGTGCCCGAGGGCTACCGCATCGAGCCCATCGCCACCGGCCTCACCTACCCCACGTCGGTCACCTTCGACGACCAGGGCACGCCCTACGTCATCGAGGCGGGCTACTCCTACGGCGAGGACTTCACCGAGCCGCGCCTGTTGCGCATCAACCCGGACGGCGGCCACACGGTGGTGGCCACGGGCGAGCACCCGCCGTGGACGGGCGTGGCCTTCCACCAGGGCGCCTTCTACGTCGCCGAGGGCGGCACCGAGGGCGGTGGCCGCATCGTCCGCATCACCCCGGACGGAAAGCTCACGCCCATCGTCTCCAACCTGCCCAGCCTGGGAGATCACCACACCAACGGGCCGGCGGCCGGTCCGGACGGGGCCATCTACTTCTCCGTGGGCACCGCGACGAACGCGGGCGTGGTGGGGCCGGACAGCGCGAACGCGGAGAGCATCAACTGGATGTCGCGCGACGCCGGGTTCCACGACATCCCCTGCCGCGACATCATCCTGCGCGGCATCAACTTCACCAGCGACGACCCGCGCACGCCCGACCCGAGTGACAAGGCCACCACGGGCGCCTTCGTCCCCTTCGGCACGGCCACGAAGCCGGACCAGGTCATCCGCGGCCAGGTGCCCTGCTCCGGCGCCGTCTTCCGGCTCGCGCCCGGTGCCACCTCGCCGGAGCTGGTGGCGTGGGGCTTCCGCAATCCGTACGGCCTCGCCTTCTCTCCGGAGGGCCAGCTCTACGTGACGGAGAACGGCCACGACGAGCGCGGCAGCCGCCCCGTCTTCGGCGCCGGGGACTACCTCTGGGCGGTGGAGCCCGGACGCTGGTACGGCTTCCCGGACTTCGTGGGAGGCCGCCCCATCAACCAGGAGTGGTTCAAGCCGTCCGGCCAGGAGCACCCGCCCCAGTTCCTCCTCGCCGAGCACCCCGCCCCACCGCCGCAACCGGTGGCCTTCTTCGGCGTGCACTCGTCCTCGAACGGGGTGGACTTCTCGCGGGGAGGCGCCTTTGGCCACCGGGGGCTGGCCTTCGTCGCGCAGTTCGGCGACCAGGCGCCCGACACGGGCAAGGTGATGTCGCCGGTGGGCTACAAGGTGGTGCGGGTGGACGTCGGCAATGGCGTCATCCAGGACTTCGCGGCCAACAAGGACAAGGGCAATGGCGGCCCGGGCTCGCACCTGGGCACCGGGGGGCTCGAGCGCCCCATCGCCGTGCGCTTCAACCCGGACAACGGCGCGCTCTACGTCGTCGACTTCGGGGTGATGACGGTGCTCGGCAAGGACATCAAGCCCTACCGGGAGACGGGTGTGCTCTGGCGCATCACCCCCACGGCGAAGAAGGAGGGCCCATGAAGGCCACCGGTTGTCTGCTCGCACTCACCACCCTGGCGGCCCTGGCCTCCGGCGGATGCGGCCCCGCGCGCCGGGGAGTGCCCTTCGGTCCCCCCCTTCAGCTCACCGAGCGGCAGAAGCAGGGACAGGTGCTCTTCATGCGCGAGTGCAACGGCTGCCACCCGGGTGGAGCGGGCGGCCTGGGCCCGGGCATCGCCAACAAGCCGCTGCCGGGCTTCGCCATGCGCACGCAGATTCGCAAGGGCGTGGGCGCCATGCCCGCCTTCACCGAGCAGATGCTCGGCGACGCGGAGGTGGACGCCATCGTCGACTACCTCAACGCGCTCCAGGAGACGCCGGGCCCCTTGTGAGAGGCAGGAGGGGCAGCAGCTCTCCCAGCCGCTCGATGCGGGCATCGCCGTCCAGGCCGAGTCCCACGAAGCGCACGCCCGCGGCCCCGGCGGCGCCCCGGTCGAAGCGCGAGTCGCCCACCATCACCGCCGACCCGGCGGGCAGGCCCAGCCGGCCGAGCGCGTACAGCACCAGGTCCGGCGCCGGCTTCGCCTGGGCCACGAGGTCCGCGCACGCCAGCACCTCGAAGAAGTCGAGCAGGCGCGCGGCGCCGAGCAACGTCCGGGCGAGCGGGGACACCGTGTTGGTCACCACCGCCCGGCGCAGGCCCCGCGCGGCCAGGGACTCCAGCAGCGTGCGCGCGTCCGGGTTGACCCAGACGCCGCCGGCATGGGCGGGCAGGTGCTCCACGTAGAAGGCATCCAGCTCGGCGGGGGTACAGCGCAGACCGAAGACGCGCACGTCCTCGGCCGTGCCCTGCCCGAAGGTGGGCGCGAACTCCTCGCGCGTCACCGGACTGCCCCGGAAGCGCCGTCCCGCGTCCTCCAGCACCCGCAGCCAGGCCTCCTCGCTGCGGATGAGGACACCATCCATGTCGAACAAGACGGCGCTGGGAACCATCTCAGGCCCGCGGCTCCTGCTCCTTCTTGCGCTTCTCGATCTCCCGGCGCACCTCGTCCATGTCCAGCTCGCGCACCTTGGTGAGCAGCTCCTCCAGGGCGGCGGCGGGCAGGGCTCCGGCCTGCTCGAAGAGCAGGATGCCGTCGCGGAAGATCATCAACGTGGGGATGGAGCGGATTTGAAACATGCCGGAGAGCTCCGGCTGCGCGTCCGTGTCGATCTTCCCGAAGGTGACGTCCTGGTGCTTCTCGGAGGCCTTCTCGTAGACGGGAGCGAAGGCGCGGCAGGGACCGCACCACGCCGCCCACCAGTCGAGCATGACGATGCCCTGCTTGGACACCGTGGCCTCGAAGTTCTCCTTGCCAATCTCCAACGTGGCCATGGTGGCCTCCTAGCGGACGTCCAGCAGTTCCACTTCGAAAACGAGGGTCGAGTTGGGCGGGATGACGGGCGGGAAGCCGCGGGCGCCGTAGCCCATGTCGGGGGGGATGGTGAGCTTGCGCACGCCGCCGACCTTCATGCCGGCCACGCCCTTGTCCCAGCCCTGGATGACCTGGCCCGCGCCGAGCCGGAAGGTGAAGCCCTGGTTGCGATCCCGGCTGCTGTCGAACTTCGAGCCATTGGTGAGGGTCCCCACGTAGTGGACCGTCACCGTCTTGCCCGGAGTCGCCTCGGCGCCCGTGCCCACCTTCACATCATCCACCTGCAAGCTCATGCACTTGTCTCCCGTGAAAGCCCCCACCTTAACGCGGGGGTGGCACGTTCGCTGCTCTCTCGGAAGGAAAAACGGCGCGGTGCCCATTCGTGGAGGCACCGCGCCGCTGGACTGTCATGCCGCCATCACACGCTCGGCTCAGAAGGTGCCGCCGAGGTTGAGGGTGCCCTGGTAGCTACCGGTGGTGAAGCGGTCGGTCACGGCCGGGGCGAAGTCCTCGTTGAGGAGGATGTTGTAGTTGACGCGGGCATCGGCGGTGAAGTCACCGATGTGGGTCCGGAGACCCACTCCCACCGGGACGCGCGAGCTGGTGTCATCCGTGAAGCCGAGCGCCTGGCCGTTGCGGATGTTGTACCAGTTCATGCCGAAGCCACCGAGCACGTAGGGCTGCACGGGAGCGGCGGTGAGGCCGAGGGTGACGTTGGCCACGGCGCCGTTGCGCACGATGTCCGGGCCGCTGCCGCCCACGTCGGCATCCAGGTTGTTCACGGAGCCGCTGTAGCCGAGCTCCAGGCCGAACACCTTGCTGGGCCGCAGGCCGGCCATCACGCCCACGGTGGGGCCGGGGTTGATCTCCGGGGCGAGGCCACCGGTGTAGCCCTCGACGCCGGCGCCGACGAGCACGGACAGGCCGCGCATGTCGGCCTTCTGCTGGCCCTCGTCCTTCTCCTTCATGTCGTAGCCGGAGCCGCCGAAGGCATCGTTGTTGATGTCGTCGACCTGGCCGACCTGGACATCGTAGTCACGCTGCAGCGAGGACTGCTCGTTGCCCTGCGGGGTGGTGCCGCTGCCGCCGGTGGCCTGGCCCTGCTGCACCGGGGTGCAGAAGAGGGTCATGCCGTTCTGGCCCTGCATGGGGATGGTGCTGCTCTTGGGCTGCACGTTCTGCTGGTTGGCTTGGCCCGAGCCGCCGTAGGCGTCCTGGCCCTCGAGTCCGGCGCCGCCCACGCCCTCGTCCTGCACCCCGGTGTCGGGCACGGGAGCGACGTCCTCCTGGTCGAGGATGAGGGTGTCATCCTGGCCCGCGCCGCCGATGTTGTCCGGGGACGTCTGTCCCTGGTCCTTGTTGATGTCGGTGTCGCTCACGTCCTGGGCCATGGCAGCGTTGCCGTAGAAAAGCGCCGTCACGAGCCCAGCCAGAATCTTCAGTTTCATCCGGAACCTCCGTCCGTCGGGTGGCTGACGGGAACTTCATTACCGGGAAGATTCGCGGCAAGGCTTGAATCCGGACGCGGCGTGCGCCGGGACCTCGACCGGGAAGCATCCAGCCGGGCGAGGTGGGGATGGCGGGGACGCGGAGCGTGAACAGATTAGGGGGTGGCGCTGCTACCCCTTCGTCCAGTCGCTGCTGGTGACGACGGGCAGTTGCAGCGCGCGCTCGCGGTCCAGGTCCAGGTTGCCGATGTGCAGCGACAGCGGCGCCTGCACCCACTTGTAGATGGACTGGAGGAAGAGCCGGATGAACTTCTCCACGTAGCCGCGCAGCCGCGCGCTCTCCACCTCGGGGAACATGGCCTCCAGCGCGGGCTGCATCTCCGAGGGCACCAGCTTCTCTCCCGCGAAGAGGTAGAAGCAGGCATCGAGGATGGGGAAGGGCATCAGCTCCTCCTCGCCCACCTGGTTGTGCGCCAGCTCCGGCCCGGCCGGCCTGGCCAGCACCTTGCGGATGCCCTCGGAGCCCGTCTGCTCCAGCAGGTAGTCCAGCAGGTACATGACGACCGTCTTCGGCACGTTGGCGATGACGGCCAGCGCGCCCATCAGGTCTCCACCCGTGGTGGTGTAGCCCACCGCGCGCTCGCTCATGTTGCCCGTCTGCAGGAAGAGGCCGCCGCTGGAGTTGGACCAGTTCCACATGCGCTGGGCACGCAGGCGCGCCTGGATGTTCTGCTCGGTGATGGGCGTCACCTCTCCACCCGCGAGCATGGTGCGCGCGATGTTCAGCTCGCGCTCGAAGGCCTCCTCGATGGGGACCACCAGGAAGGGCACCCCCAGCTCCCGGGCGATCGTCTCCGCGGCCTCGCGGGTGGCGTCGCTGGAGTAGCGGCTGGGCATGTAGAAGGCGCGCAGCAGGCTGCCGGGATTGTCCGGCCGCACGCGCTTGGCGTAGCGGTGGGCGATGAGCAGGGTGAGCAGCGAGTCACGCCCACCCGAGAGCGCGATGCCGATGACCTTGAAGGCGCGCGTCTTCTCGAAGTAGTCGCCGATGCCCAGGGAGAGCGCGTCGAGGATGTCCTCGCACAGGACCTCGCGGGGCGAGCGGCGCGTGTCGGGGCCCGGGAGGAAGAAGCTGCGGTGCGCGGGCACCGGGTAGCGCAGCTTCTCGCGCCGGCTGGTGAAGGCCGCGGTGCAGTCGATGGTGGGCACCAGCTTGCCGCCCTCGCGCAGCCACGCCTCCCGGTCGCTGCGCCAGGTGGTGTTCTCCGCGCGCAGGCGCAACGTGCGGTCCAGGTCCACCACGGCCGCGGCGAAGCCCTCCTGGAAGCGCGGCTCCTCCAGCACGGGCTTGCCGTTCTGGTTGATGCAGCCACCGCCGTCGAAGATGATGCCGTCGTTGCTGCCCAGCGCGTTGGAGTAGGCGACGGTGCACTGGTGGTCCGCCGCGCGGGTGGCGAGCATCTCGCGCCGGGTGTCCCCCTGGCCCACGCGGAAGGGCGAGGCGGACAGGTTCACCACCAGCTCGGCGCCCGAGTAGGTGCGCCGGCGCATGGGGGCCTCGGGGCTCCAGATGTCCTCGCAGACCTCGGGGGCCACCAGTCCGAAGTCGAAGCGGAAGAGGAAGTCACCGAAGGGGACGCCGCGGAACTCCTCGCGCATGCCCGGGTAGCCGCGGGAGAACGTCCGCCCCTCGTAGAAGATGTTGTAGGTGGGCAGCTTCTCCTTGGGCACCAGGCCGAGAATCTTCCCGCCCGCCACGAGCGCGGCGCAGTTGTAGCGCAGGCCCTGGTGGTTGACGGCGACGCCCACGAGGAACACGGTGGACAGCGCCCCCGTCTCGCGGGCGAAGCGCTCGAGCTGCGGCCACTGGTTGTCGACGAAGCCCTGCCACTGGACCAGGTCCTCGGGCGGGTAGCCGCCCACGAGCTGCTCCTGGAAGACGCCCACGGTGACGTCCTCGGCGGCCATCCGGCGCGCCAGGTCGAGCGCCTTGTCCACGTTGCGCCCGAAGGCCCCCACGGTGGTGTTGACGCTGGCGAGCCCCATCTTCACGAGCCGCATGGAACGTGCTCCTCCCTCTCGAGTTGGTGGAGCGCTAGCAGACGCTCCCGAGGGGCGGCATGCAAGGACTCAGTTCAGCGGTCCCACCGGCTTCACCGGGCTGAGGCGCGCGATGAGCTCGCCCACGTCGTCCAGCACGGACTTCAACCGGGTGCGCACGTCCAGCTCGCACAGCAGCTCCTGGCGCCGCTCCGGCTCCGGGACGACGGCGGCGGCCACCACATCCGCCAGGGCGCCCCCGTGCGAGCGCGCCACCACCGGCAGCAGGTTCTCCGCGAACGAGGCCGGCACCCGCCCGGCCAGCTCGAAGACGGCCTGGCGCAGCCTCTCCTCCTCGGGCCCCTGGTAGTCGCCGTCCGGCAGCAGTTGCACCCGCACCTGCCGGTAGAGCTGCTCACCGGCCGGCAGCTCCTCGAGCAGGCGGGCGCGGCTGACGCCCTGCAGGAGGATGTTGTAGCGCCCGTCCTGCAGCTCCTCGTGCCAGATGATGAGTCCGGCACACATCATGGGCTGCATGGGAGGCCGCTCGCCGTACTGGCCCTCCCAGCCGGGCTGCAGCTGGGCGAGCGCCATCACCTTGTCCCCGGCGAGCGCGTCGCGCACCAGGGCGCGGTAGCGCGGCTCGAAGATGTGGAGGGGCAGGGCCGCGTGCGGAAAGAGGACCGCCGAGGGGAGGGGGAAGACCTTCACCGCGTGGGTGGTCAGGGCGATGCGTTCGAGGGCCGTGGTCATGGCATGGACACCGTTCTCCCCCCCTATAGCGCCCGGGAGAACGCGGCGCATCCCCACCTGACAGGCAGGCGTCAGCCCTGGGACGGAAGGCTGGTAAAGTCCCCCCATTCCGCTAGGGTGCGCGGCCGCGATGTCCGATTCGACCCCCGTGGCCGCCGCCCCCGAGAAGCTCTCCTGGTACCGCCGTCTCTACCTGCGCGTGGAGGCGCTGTCCTCCACGAAGCACGCCGTGGCCGCCATGCTGCTGGTGTCCGTGGTGGACGGCTCGGTGTTCCCCATTCCGCCCTTCGCGCTGCTGGTACCCATGGTGCTCGCCCAGCCCCAGAAGTGGCTGCGCTACGCGCTGCTGGGGACGGTGGCCAGCCTCTTCGGCGGCTTCATCGGGTACTACCTGGGACACCTGGTCCACGAGGGCGCCGCCAGCTTCCTGAACATCGACCTGAACATGCGCATCACGCGCTTCGGCATCGACGCGACGCTGGGCGAGCTGCTGGGGCAGAACTTCTGGGCGCTCGCGCTGCTGTGCTCGGTGCTGCCCACCCCCTTCAAGGTGGTGGCCATCGGCAGCGGCATGGTGGGCGTGCCGCTGGACCGCTTCTTCCTGGCGGCGGTGCTGGGCCGCTCGGTGCGCTTCTTCCTGGTGTCCGGCGTGATGCGGTACTTCGGGCCCACCGCCCGCAAGTGGCTGCGCGTCTGAGTCAGGCCGCCGGCGAGGTGGTGGCCAGCGCCTCGTCGATGGTGGCCAGCAGCTCGTCGGGCCGCACCGGCTTCTCCAATATCCGGTTGCGCACCGAGCGCACGAAGTCGCGCGTGGCCTGGGTGTAGGCCCCGCCGGAGATGAAGACGAGCCGCTCGGCCAGCTCCGGCACGTGCGCGCGCAGGTGCGAGTAGACGTCCATGCCCGTGGTCCCCGGCATCTGCAAATCACACAGCACCAGGTCGAAGCGCTGACCCTCGTTCACCCACGCGAGGGCCTCGGCGCCGCGCGTGGTGACGAACACGTCGTGCGAGGGCTCGATGAGCATGCGCATGGACTGGGCCAGGCGCGGCTCGTCGTCGATGATGAGGATGCGCCGGCGCGGCGGGAGCACGGGCGCGGGCGTGGGCGCCGCGGGCAGGGGCGTCTTCGCGGGCCGGCTCTCGGCGGAGGGCAGCAGGACGGTGAAGCGCGAGCCCTTGCCCTCCTCGCTGCTCACGCGCAGCTCGCCGCCGTGGGCCTGGACGATCTGCTGACAGATGGCGAGTCCCAATCCGGTCCCCTCCCCGCAGGGCTTGGTGGTGAAGAACGGGTCGAAGATGCGCGCCAGCACGGGCGCGGGCATGCCACAGCCGGTGTCGGACACCTCCACCAGGGCGCGGCCCGAGTCGTCGCGGCCGGTGCGCACGCGCACCTCGTGGTGCTCCGGGTCTCCCTCGGGGATGGCCTGCAGCGCGTTGACGAGCAGGTTGAGCATCACCTGTCCGAGCCGCGCCTCGCTGCCCAGCACCTTGGGAGGCTGGCCGAAGTCCTCCACCAGCCGGGCCCGGGGCCGCACCGCATGGGCCGCCATGCGCAGCGCCGGCACCACCACCTCGTTGACGTCCAGCATCGCCCGCTCCTCCCCCTGCTGCCGGCTGAACACCTTCAAATCGCGCACGATGACGCGGATGCGCTCGGCGCCCTCGCGGGCACTCTCCAGGCTGGCCCGCGCCTCGGCGAGCCCCTCGGGCCCCCGGGCCAGACTCTGTGCCACTCCCTCCAGGTTCAGCATCAGGTAGGCGAGTGGATTGTTGATCTCATGACCCACGCCCGCGGCCAGGGTGCCCACGGCGGCGATGCGCTCGGCGGACACCAGCTTCGCCTGGAGCTGCTTCTGCGTCGTCATGTCGCGGTAGGTGGCCACGAAGTAGAGCACCTGGCCGTCCGCGTTGCGCACCGGGGACAGCTGCACCTCGCTGTACACCCGCGAGCCGTCCTTGTGCGCCAGCACCACCTCGCCGCGGAAGAAGTCGCGCTCGCGCAGGGCCTCCTCCAGCCGCTGGTGCACCTCCGGCTCCACACCGGTTCCACACAGCTCCCGGGGCGAGCGGCCCGCCAGCTCCTGGTGGGAGCAGCCCACCATGGCGCGGAAGGACTCGTTGGCGTACACCAGCTGGAGTTCCTCGCCCGGGCGCAGCTCGCAGATGAGCACGCCCTCCTGCACGCTGCGCACGGCGGTGGCCAGCAGCTCCATCTGGGCCCTGGCGCTCTTGCGCTCGGCCCGGGACGCGGCCAGCAGCAGCCCGGTGAAGGCGATGACGGCCAGGAAGAGCTGCAGCTCCAGCAGGTCCACCGTCCGCCCGTCCTCGCGCGAGATGAACGCGCCATGGCCGGTGACGGTGCCCCAGATGGACGCCGCCGCGATGAAGAGCGTGGAGAGCGCCGCCCCCTGCGAGCCGAAGCGCAGCGCCGCCCACACCCCCAGGGGAAAGAGGAGGAACACCTGGGCGTAGGCCAGCGGGGAGCCGCCGCGGCCGCCACTGAAGGACCACAGGGCCGCCACCAGGGTGAGCCCCGCGAGCACCAGCGCCTCGCGGCGGCGCGGCTCCGGGCGCGGCCGGGAGAGCAGCAGCAGCACCGGCGCCACCACCAGGGCGCCCATGGCGTTGCCCAGCCACCACACCCACGCGGTGAGGAGGAAGCCCCCCCAGGCGACCCCGCCCGTCAACACCAGGCTCAGCGCCCCCACCAGGGCACTGGCCAGCGAGCACGTGGCGGACGTGGCGGTGAGCGCCAGCACGTCCTGCGTCCGCGCGAGCGAGGGAGAGAAACCCAGGCGCCTGAGCAACAGCACCCCCAGCACCGCTTCCAGGGTGTTGCCCACGCCCATGGCCAGCGTCGAGGCGGAAGGCCCCCCGGAGCCGAACCACAGGATGGCGACGCACGCGCCCACGAAGATGGCCGGCCAGCGGGACACGCCCAGGAGGAGCAGGCCCGCGAGCGCCACGCCGGTGGCGGGCCACACCGGGCTCGCGGCCCCAGCGATGGTGGCCTGCGTCAGCCCCAGCCAGCAGGCGGCGAGGTACACGACTCCCAGCGCGAGCATCTCCGCGATACCCCGCATGCCGGACGGCGATGAGCGGTCGAGGCGCTGTGGATGCGACTGGATGGCGATGCCCCCCGTACACGCGCTGGCCCGCCAGCGGTGTTGACGCGTCATGCTACCCCGCCGGGCACGTGGGGGAAAACGGTCCCCCTGCTCGTCTCCTTGCCTACCCGACAAATGAGCGGGCGGAGTTCACCGCCTGTCATTGGGGGTGCAAGCAGGGGGGTGCAAGCAGTGGGGTGCAATGGATGGGCGCGGCCTTCGTAGGGAAGGACAAGGAGGCAACACGCCACATGTCCCGCCCTGGTATCGCCGCCGTGCTGTCGTTCTTCATCCCCGGACTGGGTCAGCTCTACAACGGGGACATCTTCCGGGGTCTCTTCTGGCTCATCATCACCCCCGGCTTCTGGCTGGGCACCGGTGGATTGCTCGGCTGGGTGTGCCACTTCATCGCCGCGGCCACGGCGCACAGCCGCGCCGAGGAGAAGCAGCGGGCCGAGTTGTCCAGCGGCTTCCCCCACCGCGTCAAGGTCGTGTAGCGGCGCGGGGCACGCTCGCGAGGGCCTGGAGCAGCTCGTCCGCCGAGTGGGCGAGCGCCCGGGCCCCGTGGGCCTGGAGCTCCTCCACGCCGCGGAAGCCCCACGTCACGCCCACGCTGTACATGCCGGCGGCGCGCGCGGTCTCCATGTCCACCGCCGTGTCGCCGATGAAGGCGCAGTCCCCGGGCGCCACGCCCAGCTCGGAGGCAATCCCGAGCGCCGACGTGGGGTCCGGCTTCCGCGGCACGCCCACCCGCTCGCCGTAGATGGCGCCGAAGCGCACGTCCGGCAGCAGGGCCGCGACCAGCTGACGGGTGGCCGCGTCGGGCTTGTTGCTCAACACCGCCAGCTTCACCCCCTCGCCCCGCAGCCGGGCGAGCACCTCACGCACCCCGGGGTAGGGCCGGGTGTGGTCCAGGAGGTGCTCGGCGTAGAAGGCCTTGTAGGCGGCCATCACCGCCTCGTGGATGTCTTCATGGCCCGGGGGGACGGCGCGGGCCACCAGCACCCGGACGCCCTCGCCCACGAAGCGGCGGTAGTCGGCCAGCGGGTGGACGGGCAGGCCGTGGGTGACGAGCGCGTGGTTCATCGCCGCGCCGATGTCATGCAGCGAGTCCAGCAGGGTGCCATCCAGGTCGAAGAGCGCGGCGCGCGGGTACATGGGCATGCCCCCTGGAAACACCAACGCCCCGGCCCGGACAAGTCCGGAGCGCGGGGCGTGGTCACTTCGGGCGCGAGGGCCGATTACGGGGTGGCGGCGGCCGTGGGCGGCTCGGCGCCGGCCTCGCCCTTCTGCAGGGTGGCGAAGTTGATGTTGTTGTAGCCGGCGCTGGCGCAGCTGAACATCACCCGCTTGATGATGGAGAACTCCACGTCCTTGTGGGCCTGGATGTTCACGTCACCCTTGAAGGCGTTGGTGTTGCCCTCGGCCATGGCGTGGAGATCCTCGAACTGCTTCTTCATGTCCCGCAGCTTCTCCTCGAGCGCGGGAATGTTGAGGTACTCCTCCTTGACCAGGTCCTGCACCCGGCCCACCACGTTGCCGGAGATGGAGACCTCCTCGCCGGAGACCATCACCACCGGGTGCATCTCCACTTCCTTGACGTTGACCGCCTCGGGCAGCTGGATGTCCTTGGTCATCATCAGCACCTCGCCCGTCGCCGAGAAGTTGGCGATGAGGAAGAGCACGATGATGACGAACATGTCGACCAGCGGCGTGATCAGCACGTCCGCGTTGCCGCCGTGCTTGCCGTGGTGGGCACCGTGGCCGAACACCTTGGAGTGTTGCAGCCGCTTGCCGTAACGCTTGCCGGGAACCTTGATGGCCATGGTGGCTGCCTTCCCTAACCCATGATGGCGGACACCGAGACCTGGGGCAGGCCGGCGCCGATGCACTGATCGATGATGCGCACCAGGTCCTCGTACCGGACCTTGTCCTCGGTCTGCAGCGTGATGGCCGACTGATCCGGGAACTGCGCCTTGAGCTCCTTGAAGCGGGCGATCAACGGCGCCAGGTCCAGCTTGCCGTTCTCACCACGCTTGGCCTCGATGGGCGGGAACTCGCTCTGGTCCGCCGCGAGCCGCAGCTCGGTGGGCGTGACGAACAGCGTGAGCTGGACCGTCTTGGTCTGCTCTTCCTGCTTCTGCTCTTCCTCGGTGGCGGGCCCTCCGGCCTGCGCCACCTGCAGACGGCCAATCTGGGTCCAGACGGCCGTCATGATGAGGAAGCTGATGGTCACCGCCATCAGGTCGATGAAGGGGGTGAGGTTGATGGCAACGTCGAGTGACTTCTTGCCTTTACCTCCCCCGAGATCCATTCCACCGGCCATGGCACTCTCCTTCCGCCCGCGCTACGACGTTCAACGATGAAGGGCGCGCGTCATCCCCACCGACAACGCGCCCGGATTCCAGGTTCCCCGCAGGAGTGAACTTCTACTCCTCGGAATCCCGCGCGGAGGCCGACACGGTGGCGTTCTTGAACTTGTCGCGGTTGTTCACGATCAGGTTCAGCACGGCCACGCTGGTCTCGTTGATGTCGTTGACGATGGAGGTGGCGCGGCCCGAGAGGATGGAGAAGGCCACGACGGCCGGGATGGCCGTGAGCAGACCGAAGCCGGTGCAGTTCATGGCTTCGGAAATACCGTTGGCGAGAATGGTCGCCTTGTCGGCCGGGTTCACGTTGGCCACGGCCTCGAAGCAGGCGATCAGACCGGACACCGTCCCGAGCAGACCCGCGAGCATCGCCGCGTTGCCGAGCATGGCGAGGTAACCGGTGCGGGCCTCGATCTTCGGCGTCTCGCGCAGGCTGGCCTCGTCGAGGGCGGCCTGGACCTCCTCCTCGCCCTTGGGAACGTTCATCAGGCCGGCCTTGATGACCTGGGTGAGCGGCGTCTGCTTCTGGCCGGCCACGTAGTTGATGGCCTTGTCCAGGTCACCGGCGTAGATGTGCTTCTTGAGCCCACGCAGGAAGGCGTCCTTGTTGATGGAGGCCTTGCCGAACAGCATGATGCCGCGCTCGATCATGATGGCCAGCGCGAACACCAGGCAGACGGCGATGGGATACATACCCCACTGACCCGCCTCCCAGCGCTTGGCGATCTCCTCGAACAGGCTGCGCTCGGCACCGTGACCGCCGGCGTTGGCGAGGATGGTCAGATTCGTCAAAAACCCCAGGTTCATCGCTTATGGCCTCCAGAGAGGGGCTGCCCGACATGGCGGGCCTAGCCAGCCGGTTGGTTCCCGTACGGACACCCACACGGGTCCCTTACCGGGAATGGCATGGAATTGGAGCCGGACTTTAGGAACGGCGGTCCTGGAGTGTCAAGGCACGCCCCGTGCTCTTAGTTGCTGAAATCCCACGGGAATTTTGCGATCGGACACCGGCAGGACGGCTGGTCTGGTGGCGGACGGACGGTGTTTGTCGCGCTGCGTCGCCTGCTTGACGGGCCAGGGGGGTGGGGCTAAGGGCGGCCGATCATGGCCCGAAAGCGGATCGGCGAGCTGCTCCTGGAGAGGGGGGCCATCACCTCGGCCCAATTGGAAGCGGCGCTCCAGGCGCAACAGCGGACCCGGCAGCGGCTGGGGGCCGCGCTCGTGTCCCTGGGCGCCATCACCGAGAAGACCCTGGCCCACGCGCTGAGCGAGGCCCTGGGCGTGCCCGTCATCGACCTGGCCAACCGGCCCCCGGACTGGGGCGCCATCCACCTGCTGCGCTCGCGCTTCTGCGAGCAGCATGACCTGTTCCCCGTGGCCCTGGAGAACGTGGGCGGGCGCCGGCTGCTGGTGGTGGCCATGGCCGACCCGCTCGACACCGCCGGCCTCCAGGAGCTGGAGTTCACCACCGGCCTCAAGGTGAGCCCCCGCGTCGCGCCCCTGTCCGCCGTGCGCACCGCCATCCAGCGCTACTACCACCGGCCCCCTCCCGCCACCGCTCCGGAGCCCACCCAGGCTCCAGAGCCCATCCCCGATGCGCTGGAGGACGACGTCGAGGAGATCATCGTCGGCGAGGAGCTCCCTCCCGGGGAGACGACACGCCGCGTCTCGCTCGAGCAGCTCATCCAGGAGCGCGAACAGCAGCGCCGGCTCAAGCGCGGTCAGAGCAAGGCCACCGCCGCCAGGCCCTCCACCGGGGACGTCAGCGCCGCGCTGGACTCGCTCTTCGGGGAGTCGGCTCCCTCCGAGCCCGTGGACCGCGTGGAGGAGCTGGAACGCAAGTTCTGGGCCCTCATGCGCATCATGGCCCGCAAGGGTCTCCTGACCAACGAGGAGTTCACCCGCGAGCTGGATGACGAGGACGGGAGCTGAGTGGAGCCACGGGGGGGAACCCGGGGTCCTGGCACCCTCACCCCGTCCCTCTCCCGAGGGGCTCATACTTACCCAGAATCAGCCTTGGGAGAGGAGAGGCGGTGGAGATGCATGCGGTAGATGGTTTCCGCATGCTGAAGCTTCTCCCAGCCACGCCAGAGCGTGCGCCAACCGGGCTCGCCGTCGCCCTTACGGCCGATGAAGCCGCCCAGCATCGCCATGGCGCGCAACGCGTCATAGGCGTTGGGGTTGGGCGGCAGTTCGGGACACAGGTCGCCCAGCAGTTGGAGCTGAATCTCGGACAGGTGCTCAGAGGCTGGGGGAGGCTCAGGGCGGCGTGCGGCATCGCGTAGCGAGAGCATGCTGAAGGCCACGACAGTAGCCAGGGCCAGGAAGTTGCTCAGGCGCGCGCCGTGCTGGAGACGGCGTGTCTCGGTGCCGCAGCCGCTCTTGAAGCCCATGTGCAACTCCTCCACCAACCAGCGGCCCTCGTAGGCCTCTACTACCTGCAGGCATTGCTGCAGCGTCTCGATGGGCTCGCCCGTTACCAGGCACCAGTACAGAGGCTTCTGCCCCTCGGGGGGCCGGGTTTCACGCGCCAGCACCACGTTGAGCTCGAGCGGCTGGCCGGCACGTCCTCGGTTGCGCGGTGGTCTCACGCTCACGCGGCAGGCGCGAATCTCCAGCTCGGCCTGGCGCTCCTGCTGGCCGGGGCGCCCAGGCACCTGTACCACCTTGTGCCCGAGCACCGGCGCTTGGGCCACTTTGTCCAGCAGGTATTCGCGCTCTGCCTCCTCTGCTTGCTGCCTCTGGCCGGAGGCCAACAACCGGTTGCGCGTGACTCGGATGACGAAGGAATCTCCCAGCGCCTCTATCACCTCCAGCGTCTCGAAGACGTCGCCCTCGGCATCCAGCACGTGCACCACGCAGGGACGCTCCTGGGCGGGCAACGGCTCCAGCACATCCGACACCCGGTAGGCCGCCTCGCCCCAGCGCTGGCTTTCCCGGGGGCGCTTCTTGCGCTGGGCGGCCGTCTCCTCCTTCTTCCTCTTCTTCCTCTTGGGCTTGTCCGGGCGCGCCCACACCATCTGCCCCAGCACGCCCATTACCTCATGCGTCCCCGCATCCACCGCCAACGTCGTGTGCACCCACAAGCCTCGTACCCTGGGCAGCTGATTGATTCGGCCCGCGCCCTCCACCTGATGCTTGAAAATGAGGTCGGTGGTGTCCTGGATGCACAGCACTTTGCCCCTGGCCCTACACCGCTCTCGCGTCGCCGCGACGTGCCCCTGCAGGATTGCCTCCGGCGTCACTTCCGGGTTGGCGAAGAACCGATAGGCCCCCTTCAACCCCGCCTCATCCTTGGCGAACTGTCGCGGAAAGCTCGCCGACGCGGCCCTGCTCATGGCCTGTCCTATCCGCAGTAGCCTCTTATGCCGTGCCTTGTGGCCCAGGCCGGAGCCTGCCAGCTCCCTCTCCAGTACTCCCTCCAGCTGCTGTCCACTCTCCATCATGGCCCAACAGCCTACTTCTCCCGTCCTATCCCCTGCCCTATTTTTTGGGTAAGTATGAGCCCGAGGGGAGAGGGGTTGTTGGGCGGCGGGGGTTCTTGGGCGGCGGGGGTTGTTGGGGTGGTAGGGGTCAATCCGCGAGCGGCAGGCGCACGGTGAAGGTGGTGCCCTGCCCCAGCTCGCTGTCCACGCTCAGCTTGCCCCCGTGCTTCTCCACGATGCGCTGCACGATGGACAGCCCCAGCCCCGTCCCGTTCCCCTCCGTCTTCGTCGTGAAGAAGGGGTCGAAGATGCGCGACAGGTTCCCCGGCGCGATGCCGCTTCCCGTGTCCTTCACCCAGACCACCGCCTCGCGCCCCTCCCGCCTCGTCCGCAGCCACACCTGCCCCCCCGCCTCCATCGCGTGGCACGCGTTCGTGATGAGGTTCACGAACACCTGCTCCAGGTTCGCCGGCACCGCATGCAACGGCGGCAGCTCCCCATAGTCGCGCTCCACCTTCACCCTCGCCTGCGCCACCACGTGCTCGCAGTAGCCCACCGCCTTGTCCAACAGCGCGTTGAGCTGCACCCGCTCCACCTTGTCCTTCGCCGGCCTCGCGTACGACGTCAGGTCCTTCGTGAAGCGCAGAATCCGCTGCCCGCTCTCCAATATCTTCCGCAGCTTCTCCGAGTCCGCCGCCCCCGCGCTCCCCATCATCATCGACCGCTGCAGCAGCGACTCCGAGTACGCCACCACCGCCGTCATCGGGTTGTTGATTTCATGCGCCACGCTCGCGGCCAGCTGCCCCATGGACGCCAGCTTCTCCGCGTGGATGACCCGCTGCTCCAGCTGCGCCACCACCGTCACGTCCTGACCGATGGCCATCACCCCCTCCACCTCGCCCTGGGAGGTGAGCGCCGAGGACGTCGCGAACGAGGCCCGTGCCTCCCCCGTGCGCGTGCGCAACCGCAGCTCGAAGTTGGGCACCGCCTCGCCCCGCATCGCCGCCGCCAGCACCGAGGCCAGCCGCAGGTGCTCGTCCTCCGGCACCAGCGCGAAGACGTCCTGCCCCAGCACCTCCTCCTTGCTGAAGCCCGTGAGCCGGCTGATGGCCTGGTTGAAGACGACCACCTTCTTGTCCCGGTTGGCCACCAGGATGAGCGCGTTCGCCTTCTCCAGCAGCTCCTCCAGGTACTTGCGCACGAACGTCAGCTCGTCGATGAGCTTGGCGTTCTTCACCGCCACCGCCACCTGGTTGGCCAGCTGCACCAGCACCCGCTCGTCCTGCGGCGGATCCGGCTCCTCGCGCAGCGAGGACGGGTACTCCAGGTTGATGACGCCGTAGAGCTGCCCGCTGGCCACCAGCGGCGCGCTCACCCCACCCGTGCTGCTCTCGAAGAGCAACGGCACCAGCGCGGCCACCACCACCTTGCCCACCGGCATGGACTCCGCCGTCAGGTGCATCTTCTCCACCGCCGTGCGCTTGAGCACCAGCGGCTCGCGGGAGCCCTCCTTCAACCGGCCCTCGGCGTACAGGCTCGTCAGCCCACCGGTGCGCGCGTCGATGATGCGGATGCAGAAGGTGCGCCCGGGGAACAGCTCCTTCACCCCGCGCGCCACCGAGGCCACCAGCTCCTCCTCGCTGCCCGCCTCGGCCACGCTGCGCCCCAGGTCCAGCAGCACCCCCTCCGTGCGCGCCTGCTCCAGCAGCGCCTGCTCCACCACCACCAGCTGGCCCCGCATCAGCTCCGACTCGCGCCGCCCCACCACCGACACGGACTCGCCCCGCCGCGCCAGCTCCATCACCACCACGCCCCCCTGCGGCAGCGGCACCTCCACCACGCACGCCGCCCCGTCCTCGGGCACCCGCGCCTCCGCCAGGCCCTCCATCATCTGCTCCACCGTCAGCCCATGGTCGAAGCAGAAGCGCGCGAACGCGTTGTTGCACAGCTTCAGGCGCAACCGCGGGTCGCAGAGCGCCGCGGGCAGCTCCACCGTCTCGAAGAAGGCTCGAAAGGCCTCGGCGGAGGGGCCCTCCGGCACGGGCAGGCGACGCGACTCAGTCGTCATGGGAGCTGGCTTTGTCGAGGTCCAGTATCTGCTGGGACCCCATGTAGGCTTTCGTCTCGTAACGGGTGATGCGGCCAATCTTCCGGACGATCTCCGCCATGCGCTCGGCCTCGCGGTAGATGATGTCCACCGGCTTGTAGGAGGTGTCCTCCTCCTTCAGCCGGCGCTTGAGCAGCTCCGCGTAGCCCATCACCGAGGTGAGGGGCTGGTTGAGCTCGTGGGCGGCGGTGCCGGCCAGGGCGACGATGACCGCGTTCTTCTCGCTCTCCTCCAGGCGCGTCTCCACGTCCGACAGCTTGCGCTCCAGCTCCATCCGGTCGCGCAGGTCCGTGAAGATGCCCACGCTGGCCACCTCGCGGCCGCCCTCGTAGACGATGGAGGCCGTCATGTTCACCGGCACCAGATGCCCGGTGCGGTTGACGACGTCCTGGCGGCACACCGACAGCCGGCCCCGCCCGCCGTACTCCGGGCTGCGCAGCTGCGTCATGATGCGCTGGGCCACCCCGTTCGGGTAGAGCTGGTTGACGTGCATGCCGCTGAGCGCCTGGGGAGCGCCGTAGCCGAAGAGGGCCTCGGCCCCCTTGTTGAACAGGATGATGCGGCCCTGCATGTCCGCGGCGACGATGGCGTCCACCGAGGAGTCGATGAGCCGCTCCAGGAAGTCCTTGGTGTGGCGCAGCTCGTCCGCCAGCTGGCGCGCCTGCGTCACGTCCCGGAAGGACAGGATGATGGCCCGGCGGCCGTCCTCCAGCGGCGCCGCCGAGAAGCTCAGCGTCAGGCGCTGGCCATTGGGCGCGCGCACCATCAGGTCCACGTCCGAGCGGGACTCGCCGCGACGGGCCGCCGTCACCAGCTCCATCAGCACCGACTCGTCCAGCGGCTGCGTCACGTCCACCAGGTGGCGGCCATACGCGCTCTCGGAGGGCGTCGCCAGGATGGCCTCGCCCGCGGGGTTGAGGCTGAGCACGCACGCCTTGTCGTCGAGGATGGCCACGCCCTCGCGCACGTTGGCGAAGAAGAGGTGGTACGTCTCGAGCGAGGCGGCCTTGGCCTCCGCGGCGATGCGCGCCGACATCTCGCGCTCGGTCTGCCCGCGCACCGTCAGCAGCAGCGAGGCGTTGCGCAGGGCCACCGCCGTGGCGTGCGCCACCGTGTTGAGGAAGTCGATCTCATCCGGCGCGAAGGTGCGCCGGCTCCCCCCCGAGGCCCGCAGCAACAGCACCCCGCGCACCTCGCCCCGGATGTGCAGGGGCAGCGCCGCGAGCGCCTGGATGCCCCGCGCGGCCACCTCGTTCTGCACGCCCTCCAGCAGCGGGTGGTGCGAGGCATCCTCCACGACGACGGGCTTGCCCGTGCGCCCCGCCTCGCGCACCTCCGGGTAGCGGTCCAGGTCGATGCGCATGTCCTCCAGGTTGGGAGCATCACTGGCGGCCACCACGCGCGCCCCCTCCCCGTTCTTGTCCAGCATCACCAGCGCCGCGCGGCTGACCCCGAGCCGATCAGCGAGCCGGCGCGTCACGTCATGGAGCAGCGCCTCCACGTCGAAGCTCTCGGCGTAGTCCGCGGTGAGCTCGACCAGCAGGGACAGGTCCTGCTGCCGCCGCATGAGCTCCTGGCGCTCGCGGTGACGCTCGGCCACGCGCCGCAGCCTCCAGGCGAGCTCGTGGGGCAGGCCCCCCGCGGACATCACCTCCGCGGGCTTGAGCGTTTCCAGGAAGGTGAAGGACGCCTCTCCCGGCTCCACCAGGGCCACCAGCGAGAGCCGGGCTCCCGCGGGCGTGGCGAGCAGCGTGGAGAGGGCGGAGGCGCCCTCCGGTGTGGTGAGGTCCACCAGGCCGAGCGTGGCCTGCTCGGGCGTCTCCACCACCCGCAGGCCGGCCTGCGCCGCGGCGCGAGCGAGTGGCTCGCGTGCGGCCGAGGCCGCGGGCACCAGGACGACGCCGAGGGATGGCTCGTGGGAAGACACGCCCCGAGTCTAACCCGGCTCCGGCCTCAGGGGCAGTCCGTGACCCGGACTTCCCTGTCCGGTGCCGGACCGCGCGTCCGCCGCGTCTTCGCAACCCGGTGGCTTTTCCACCGGGCGTGCGTCTCAGCCGCGGCCATAGGGGCCCCGGTACACGGGGACCCAGACCCACTCCTGCACGGACTGGTAGTAGCCCTCCACCCAGCGCTGCTCGTAATGGCCCCCCTCGCACTTCGTCACGTGGCGGCGCGGGCGGTACCTGCAGTTCTGCTCGACCCAGACCTGCTCGTAGTGGCCCGGCACGAACTTCTGGACCGTTTGGAGCTCATAGCGGCCCGACTGGCGCGGCCGGTGCGAGCGCGGAGGCTGGACCGGAGGAGGCGGGGGCGCCGGGCGGTAGTGGCCTCCGGTGTGCATCCGTTGCCCGGGCTGGCCCACCGGCGAGGCGTCGTGCCGGCCCCAGTCATCGGCCCGAGCGGCCACCGGAGCCAGGAGCAGTGTGGAGAGAGCCAGGGTGAAGAGTCCGTGCCGGAGCATCATCGTCTTATCCTCCCAATCGTTCCTGCTCCTTCAGACGGGGCCCCTCCCGATTGATTCAATCCGGGGCCCGGACGTGCCCGGCGCGAGGGACGCCCTACTTCTTCGGCTCCTCCGGCTTCTTCGCCGACTCCGGCTTCTGCCCGCTCAGGCCCTGGTACGCGATCGTGAGCCACTGCTCCGGCTTCAGGAAGCCGTCCCCCCAGCTCTTGTACTTCTCGGGCATGCCCTCGGCCTTCACCTGCTCGAGCGTCTTGCCCGCGGCCAGCTTGCCCTTCACCAGGTCCACCGTGTCGCGCAGCATCTGCGCGAAGGTCTCGAGCTCCTGCCGCCCCGACACCGCACCGTGCCCCGGGATGATCTTCACCCCGGCCGGCAGCGTCTGCAGCACCCGCTCCACGTTGCGCAGGTAGCCCTCCATCGAGCCGCCACTCTCCAGGTCGATGAACGGGTACTTGTCCCCGGTGAACTGGTCTCCCATGTGCAGCACGTTGGAGTGGGTGAAGTACACGATGCTGTCGCCATCCGTGTGGCCCGTGGGCAGGTGCGTCACCTGGATCTCCTCGCCGTTGAAGAAGAGGGAGATGCCCTGGTCGTAGGTGATGACCGGCAGTGCCTCCTTGGGCGCGGGCGGAATCTTGATGCCCATGGCCGCGCTCTCCAGCCCGTTCATCAGCCGCGTGCGCACGTGCTTGTGCGCCACGATGGTGCCCTCGCGGCCGAAGAGGGCGTTGCCGCCCGTGTGGTCGAAGTGCCAGTGCGTGTTCAGCACGTACTCGGGCGCCTTGGCCTTGCCCTTGGTCAGCTTGCCGAGCGCCACGCGAATCTTCGGCACGAGCGGGGCGAACTGGTCATCCACGATGAGGATGCCGTCCGGACCCGCCGAGACGCCGATGTTGCCGCCCGCGCCCTCGACGATGTGCACGTTGCCCGCCACCGGCGTGGACTTCACCTGCACCTTCGCGAGCGAGGCCTCGTCGAACTGCGCCGACGCCACGCCGGGCACCACCAACAACGCGGAGAGGAGAAACTTCTTCATGTGGAGCGTTCCGTTCCCTGGGGAGACGCTCCACACCATATGCCGCTCAAGGGCAGTTGGGCGAAGTATCCGGGCTGATGACGGCCCCCGCGGGAATGGCGGAGCAGCTCGACGCGCCTCGCAGGAGGATGCGACCGGCGGCACCACCTCCACCGCCTCCAGCACCATGGACGCCACCCGAGCCCGTTCCCGCGAGACCATCGCCAGGACCGGCGCTCCCCGCCGCACCCGCGCCTCCCGCGCCTCCATTCACCGCACCGCCGTCAGCTCCCGCCACCGGAGTGGCGGTCACGAGACTTCCATCCGCTCCCGCGACTCCCGGGGATTGCGTCCCGCCCTGCGCGTCGGAGCCTTCACCGCCCGCGCCGCCATTCGCGGTGACCCGGGCGGAGGCCTCGACCACGAGATTCCTGGCCTCGAGCACCAGCATTCCGCCGCTACCGCCTCCGCCACCTCCCGCCGCGTTGTTGACGGTGGAATCACCCCCTCCGCCTCCGGCGCCACTCACGCTCACCACGCTCGCCAGCGTCAGCGTGCCCGCCACGGAGAGCTGCAGCGACCCACCTCCCCGGCCTCCCGCCCCCGGAGTCGTGCCCGTGATGCCGCCTCCCGCGCCCCCCTGGCAGCCGCCCACCAGCGGAGAGAAACCGCTCGTCAGCAGGGCGCCCCCCTTCGAACCTCCTGCCGCGGAGCCGTCATCATTGGCGCCACCGGTGCCACTCTCCGTCGCGAGGCCACCTCCTCCACCACCACTTCCATCATTCCCGCTGACATTGCCGGCCCCCCCCGTCCGTCCCGTGCACCCCACGCCGCTCCCGGCGCCGCCCCGCGACTCCGCACGCGCCGAGTGGGCCAGGATCTCGTCGTTCAGCGTGGCATCGCCATACACCGCCAGGACGACCGGCCGCGAGCCCACCACCCGCAGGGGTTGATTCACGGTGAGGTTCCGGACCGCAATCACCACGACGTCGTCCGCCGTCACCACGTGCGTGGGCGGCGTGAAGCTGCAGCCCGGCGCGAACGTCCACGCCGGCGTGCCCGAGGAGTCGAAGGTGGCACCACACGAGATGTCCAGGTCATTGATGGTCTCGGACGCGATGGCCACCGGATCGAAGTTGCTCGTGACGGTGTAGCTGAACTGGAACGGCTTGCACTCCCCATCCACCTGGCACGTCCCCTTCTTCCCATCCAGGCGGCTGCAGATCTTCCCCACCTGCGCGGAGTCCACCTCGAACTGGCACGTGCCATCGGCGGCACAGAGCGCGCGGGCCTTCTCGCAGGTGCTCGGCGGAGAGCAGTCGAGCGTGCCGCCGCAGTTCCCCGCGCCATCGCACTGGTCCGACTTCGTGCAGACCTGGCCGTCGTTACACGTCGCAGCCACAGGCTTGGGCGCGTAGTTGCACGAGCCCGAGGAGGGATCGCACGTGCCCGCGTGACACTGACTCGGCGGCGAATCGCACGTCTTCTCCGTGCCCATGCACGTTCCGAGGCCATCGCACTTGTCGTTGTCGGTGCACTTGTTCTTGTCGTCGCACGACTCCGTGGTGGCGCGGGCAGCGTACGTGCAATCGCCTGTCGCCTCCTCGCAGGTGCCCGTCGCCTCGCGGCACGTGTTCGGCGGCGTGTTGCACGTCTTCGGCGAGCCCGCCACGCACGCCCCGCTGCCATCGCACCTGTCATCGACGGTGCACTTCTTCCCATCGTCACAGGACGCCGTGGTGGGGCGGGGCGCGTACTTGCAATCGCCCGTCGAGGGCTCGCAGGTGCCCGCCGCATCGAAGCACTGGCCCGGCGGCGTGTTGCACGTCTTCGTCGTCGAGCCCGTGCACGTCCCGCTGGCGTTGCACGTATCGCCGCTGGTGCACTTGCTCCCGTCGTCACAGGAGGCGCCGGCATTGACCGGGTAGGAACAGGTGCCCGTACCACACGTCCCCGCGCCCCGGCACTGCGACGCCGGCTCATCGCAGGCACTGTCGCAGCAGACGCCTCCCACGCAGAAACCCGAGCCGCACATGGCCGCGCTCGTGCAGGTCCCGCCGTTGCAGTCCAGCTTGCCGTCGCAGTTGAAGTCCGTGCCGAGGTTGGCCGGCCCGTCACACACCGCCGTGGCGCCAGGGTGCACGGTGTCCCGGGAATCGTCGCAGTCCGTGCCCTCGACCCCCGGAGCGCGGGCGGCATGGCCGTCCTTGTCCGCGTCCTGGGCCAGCAGCGCGAGCTCCGCCGGCACGGAGCCCTTCTCGGGCAGCGTCACCGCCGTGTCCAGCTGGCGCGTCTCGATGGCCGAGCCCGTGCAGTCCGCCGTGGCGTAGGAGGCCACCGCCACCTGCAACTGCTGGCTCCAGCTCTTCTCCCGGTACACGGCGAGGATGAGCGTCCGGTCCTCGTCCGTGGCCAGTTTGGACTGGGAGATGAGCTCCTCGCTCCGGCGCTCCGAGGCCGCCGCATCCGAGGCGGTCACTCGAAGGCACAGGGGGGTGTAGCCCGGGTACTTGACCGTGAGGGCCACCGCGCTGTCCGTCACCTTGTTCGAACAGGCGGTGAGCAGCAGCAGGCATCCGGCAATCCATGCGTGACGCATGGACGCGGAGCCTACCTCAATCCTGGGACTGCTGCGGCGCCAACTCGCCGGCCGGTGCGGCCTCGGGCTCCTGCTTCACCGGCTGGAACGTGTAGCCCTGTACGCCCGCGGGCAGCACCACCTCCACCAGGGGATTCTCCGCGAGCAGCTCCGGCGTCACCGGCATCCGCACCAGGCCCTCCTGGTCACTCACCAGCGACACGCGTCCCAGGTGCATGCTCAGCAGGATGCGCGCGCCCGGAATGGGCCGCCCCGTCCCCGGCTCCACCACCCGCAGCAGCACCGTCTCGCCCTTGCCCTGGGCCGCCGCGGGCTTCATCGCGGACATGTCGGGCGGCAGGACCTGCCGGTAGTACGGGCGCAGCGCGCAGGCCGACAGCACGCCGAGGGACATCAGGGCAACGCACAGCAGGGGACGCATCGAACGCATGGGGGACTCCATCCGGCCAGACAAGGGCACGAGGGAGGCGCAGCATACCGGCCAGCACCCGGCCGCCAAGCCCCGTGACGCCCGCCCCCACGCCTGCCCTCCCCTGGGGCGGCCCCCCCTGTCGCCCGCACCGGGATGTCGCATCTTCAACGGCATCACCAGCGGCGGAGCCTTCCGCCTCCACCCACCGGGAGAGCACGCATGTCCGACTTCATCGATCCCCAGAATCCCAAACCGAAGACGCGCCGCGAGGTCCTCGAGGACGGCCAGTGCCAGCGGGGCCTGCTGGGAGGCCGCGAGGTGCGCACCACCGCCTCCGAGCCCATGCCCGACATCGAGGAAAGCGGCTACCACGAGGTGCTCGTGCGCGAGGTGCCCACCGAGGGCCTCGTGTTCCACAACCGGGGCCTCGTCATCGGCACCCTCACCATGGTGTTCGTGAGCCTCATCACCTTCTGGATGCCGTTCCTCAACGGCATGCTGGGCGGCGTCTTCGGCGGATTCTTCGCCCGGCGGTGGAAGCGCGCGTTCGTGGCCGCGGCCCTCGCCTCCGTGGCGGTGCCGGCGACCATCGCCTTCTTCTACGGCTTCGACACGCCGGACCTGCTCTATTTCATGTATGGCCTTGGCTTCTGGCGGTGGACCGCGCTCCACGTGCTCGGCATGTTCATTGGCGCGGCGTCGGGCGTGTACTCGCGCCCCGAGGCGGACCGGCGGCGCTTCATCCAGCGCGAAATCACCGCGGGTTAGCCAATTGCGTCATGTGACCCGGCCCGGGCACTCCTGGGAACCGGGTCACGCGGCCTGCGACTGCATGTCCTCATTCCATGCGGGGAAATACTTAGACACTCCACCGTGGGTGTCAGTCCTTCGCATCCTTGAAGGTGCTCCTTGGCAATACCGTCAACACGCCTATAGATAGTCGGATTTAGCTTGGAACCATTGGATTCGCAGGATCAACGACTGTTGGAGGACCTGCGGGCCCGGCTCGACCTCGTGGAGCCGGGAGTGAATGTCCTGCCCGCCCTGGTGGAAGCCCTGCGGGAAGCCCTGCGCGCGGAGCGTAGCCTCGCGTATGGCGTGGACGTGGGGCCCGAGCGCTACCAGGTGAGCTACCTGCACTTCTCCGGCTTCCCCATCACGCCGGAGGCGGCCTACGCGTCCCTGGACGGCTTCGTGGGCACCCGGCGCGACCCCTGGGGGTACTTCAACCCCGCCAACCCCCAACCCTCCCAGCGTAACCGGGAGCTGCAGTTCCAGGCGCCCGGGCCGGATTCCGCGCACCCGGCCGCGCCACGGGATGACCGGTTCACCCTCTGGAAGTCGCTCGGAATCCCCTCGGAGGAGCAGGCGCGGATCCAGACGCAGGTGCGCGCCTCCATCGGCGGCTTCCTCCAGGAGTGCGGACTGGAGCGGATGACGTTCCTGCGTGTGCTCGTCTGCGACGGCCCGGCCCTGCTGGGGTGGGTGGGCGCGATGCGCTCGGAGCCCTTCAATCCGCGGGAGGTGCAACTGCTGCGCGAGCTCATCCCCTCGATGCAGCGCAGGCTGGCGCTGGAGGCGCGCCTGCGCGAGGCGGGGATGCTCCAGGCGGCCCTGGAGGCGTCGCTGGAGTCGCTCGGCCACGCGGCGTACGTGGTGACGTCCACCGGCCGGGTGGCGTTCGCCAACAGCATGGGGCGGGCCCGGCTCGAGCAGGACGCCGGACTGGTGGCGGAGGCCCTGAAGAAGCACCTGAAGGGCGAACCGCCAGGCGCGGAGCTGACCTTCACCCCCCTGCGCCTCAACGGCGCGCCCGCGCACTACCTGGCCATCGTCCAGGGCGAGCCCCAGCAGGCCCTCGCCCGTGTGCACACGCTCAGCTCCGGCTGGGGGCTCACCGCCCGGGAGATGGAGGTGCTCGGCCGGCTCGTGCGCGGGGAGTCCAACAAGGCCATTGCCCTGCACCTGGGCTGCGCGGAGCGCACCGTGGAGGTGCACGTCACCCGCATCCTCGCCAAGGCGCAGGTGGAGAGCCGCTCGGCGCTCATCGCCAAGTGCTTCCTGGCCTCCTGAGCGGGGCGGGCAACCGGGCACCGGCTCGCGGGCGGGACTAGGATGGGGCCTCGTGAGCTCCTCCCGTCTCCCGTCCGCCCTCGCCCGCGCCGCCGACGCCGTCCGCCGTGGCCCCCACTCCACCCCGCCCGACGGCCAGCGCCGCACCCGGCGCCTCGCCATTGGCGACCCGCAGGCGGACTTCACCCGCTTCCTCGCCATCCTCGACCACCAGGGCCTGCTCGGCCCGGACGGGTGGCTGCGGCCCGAGGTACAGCTGCTCTCGGTGGGGGACCACTTCGACTGGGGCAGGCCCGCCGAGCGCGAGGAGGCGGCCACGAGCGCGCTGCACCTGGTGGCGTGGATGGCCGCGCACCCGGCGGACCAGGCGGTGCTGCTGCTGGGCAACCACGACCTCGGCCGCGTGGGAGAGCTCGCCGGCTTCACCGACGCGCGCTTCGCCGCCGCCCAGGCGGAGGCGGATGGCATCTACCGGGGAGAGGACACCGACGAGGCCCGCGAGCGCGACTTCCTCACCCGCTACCCGGAGCTGCCCAACGTGGAGCTGGCGGCCCGTGACTTCGGCAACTTCCGCGAGGTGCAGCGGGACTGGGTGGCGTACCTGCTGCGCGCCGGGCGCTTCCGGGTGGCCCACGCCGCGGCGGAGCACCTGCTCGTGCTGCACGCGGGTGTCACGCGAGAGGACCTGCGCGTGGTGGGCCTGCCCGAGTCCCACCAGGCCCACGCGCCCACGGTGGCGGACGCGCTGAACCAGGCGCTCGCCACCGCGGTGGCCCACTGGAAGGAGGGGCCCTTCTCCATGCCCGGGCTGCACCAACCCGGCAGCGCCACGTACGGCGAGGGCCGCGGCATCTTCTACCACCGCCCCAGCCTGCTCCCCCAGGACGCCGCCCACCGCGCCGCCACGCCCCGGCGCCGCTTCGACCCGCACCGGCTCCCGCCCGGCCTCACCCAGGTGGTGGGCCACACGCGCGACAAGCGCACCCGTGAGCTGCTCGCGATGCCGCGCGAGGGCTACCGGGACGGCGTGCTGCGCTACCTCGTCACCGACGGCACCACGCTCCAGTACAGCCTCGGCACCCCTCCGCCCACCGGCCCCGGCGAGGCGGTGCTCATCTTCACCGACGGCGGCATGCGCGAGTCGCCCGTGGAGGCTTTCGAGCTCTTCGACCTCAACGGGCACCAGGAAGGACAGGGATGATGAGCACGACACGGAGACTCGTGGGGCTGGCGCTCGTGGGCAGCATGGGACTGGGCGGGTGTGCGGCCCCCCTGCGCGCGACCACCCGGGAGGCGCGGGCCACGGAGGCGCAGCTCTCGGAGCATTCCGAGGGCCAGGAGGAGACGTCCCCCGAGCAGGAGCAGGCGGAGCGGGATGCCTTCGCCCGGCGAGCCATGGAGGCCTTGCGTGCTTCGGGCGAGACTCGCCCCATCCACTACGACGAAGAGGGCTTCGTGCTGCGGCTCGGGGGCCCGGATGGGACGCTGGTGTTCCTGGCCAACTTCTTCGACGAGTACCACGCCGTGCCACCGGAGAAACGGGACGAGGTCCTCGCCCGGCTCGCCCGCGTGCAGAACCTGCCAGACCTGCCGGCGACGCTCGCCGAGGCCCGGCCGAACCTGCTGCCGGTGGTGCGCAGCCGCACCTTCTTCGAGCAGCTCCGGCTGGTGATGAAGGGCCCGCCGGGCAAGCCGCTGCCCATCGCATGGAAGCCCCTGGGAGGTTTCCTCGGCGTGGGCCTGGCCTTCGACGGGCCGGACACGCTGCGCTACCTCGGGCCCGAGGAGCTGACGCGCTGGGGCGTCTCCTTCGAGCAGGCGCTCGGCATGGCGGTGGAGAACCTGCGCCCGCGCAGCACCGAGCCCCTCGAGCAGCTCGCCCCCGGCACCTGCAAGGCCCCCTGGGAGGACAGCTACGCGGCCTCACGCATGCTGCTCGACGAGGTGGTGCGGCGCTGCGAGGTGAAGGGGACGCCAGTGGTGCTCGTGCCCCATCGCGACCTGCTCCTCATCACCGGCTCCGAGGACGAGGACGGGCTGAATCAGGTGGCCACCCGGGCCCTGGGGGCGATGATGGCGCCGCGCGCGCTGGACGGCCGGGCCATGCGCCTCGCGCCCGAGGGCTGGGTGCCCTTCATGCCCGAGCGGCTCAGCAACGCCTGGAGGGACTTCCGCAAGCTGGAGCTCTTCACCCGGGCGCGCGACTACGACGAGCAGACGCAGCAGTTGGAGAAGTTCTACGAGGAGAAGGGCGTGGACCTCTTCGTGGCCGCCTACACCCCGTACCAGGACGAGCGCGGGCGCAGCCTCAGCTACGCCGTCTGGCTCAAGGGCGTGGACGCCGTGCTTCCTCGCGCCGAGGTCATCTTCTTCATGGATCCGGCGCTCGGCCCCGAGGCCCCACCGGTGGGCATTGCCCGATGGGAAGATGTGTCGCGGGTGGCCGGACAGCTGCTCGCGCCGGTGGAGGGGCTCTACCCCGAGCGCTACCAGGTGAAGGGCTTCCCCACCCGGGAACAGCTCGCCCGGTGGCAGAACGACCCGGGCGACCTGTTCGACGAGGACGGGCCCTGAGCACGGGCCCGTCCCCTCACTTCGCCTTCGTGGCCGCCAGCTTCTTCTCCAGGGCGTCCACCATGCGCGGCGAGGCCTGGGCCCCGGAGAGCGTCTTCGCATAGGCGATCGCCTCCTCCAGGGTGCGCACTGCCTCGTCCTTCTCCCCCCGGGCGACGTAGATGTCCGCCCGCTCCGAGGGGACGCGCAACCGCCGGCTGCCCCGCACCTTCGACAGCGCCCGGGTGCTCGCGGCCAGTGCATCGTCCAGCCGTCCCAGCCGCCGGTAGAGGTTGGCCAGCCGCGCGGGCGGGTTGTAGTCGTCCGGCAGGTCCTTCTCACTCTGCTCGATGGCCGGCACCACCCGCATCAGGTCTCCCAGCACCATCGCGGCGCCGATGCGGTGCGAGTCGAACACCGTGCGCTGCTCGGGCGTCGGAGCCCTGGCCGCCTCGCCCTCGAGGAAGGTGAGCCACTGCCCGGCGAGTGCCTTCGCCCCGGCCTCGTCCTTCGCCTCCGAGCGGGCCTGCACCAGCACGTCGTACACGCCCGAGCGGTCATCCCCCGGCATGACGATGTCCGGCGAGAGCGCCTCGCGCGCCTTCGCCTCCAGTGAGTCCCTCAGCGCCTGCGCATCCGGGGTGCCCCGCGGCACCTGCAACGCACAGGACAGCCCGAGCGCCGCGGCGTTCGCCCACGAGGCCGAGTGCGGCACCTTGGGCAGCTCCGCCAGCGCCGTCCGGGCACAGGCTTCGTGCCGGCTCGCGCCGTACTGGGCGATGAGGGTGGACTCCAGCGCGCGGCCACGGCGGGACCAGTCCGCCGGAGCCTCGGCCAGCGCCTGGGCGAGCACGTCCGCCGCCTCGGCCTCCTTGCCCTCGCCATAGAGGGCATCGCCGCGCGCCAGCAGCGCCTCGGGACCCTGGGCGACGCCACGGTACGCCCGCTCACCGTCCTCGAAGAGCTTCTCGAGTTGCGGCACGGTGGCACTGCCCGCGAAGCGCACGAGGGCCTTCTCCTCCCGCGGGTCGATGATGAAGAGGGTGGGCCAGTTCTCTACCGGGTATTTCTCCTGGAACAGCGCGTTACCGGGAACATCCGTGTTGATCTCGAGCCAGACGAACCGTCCGGCGTGCCGCGCGAGCGCTTCATCCGTGAAGACGAAGGCACGCATCGAGCGGCACGTGTGTCACCACGGGGCCCAGGTATCGACGAAGAGGGGCAATCCCCTCGACTTCGCCTCCGACAGGGCGCGCGAGTAGTCATCCTCGATGAACGGCAGGGAGGCCCGGGCATGCGACGCCGCGGGCTCGGACACGGCCGAGGTGCGCGCGGCGGAGCAGGCCAGCAGGCCCACCACGAGCAGGCTGGAGAGGTGTGTTCTCATGAGCCCGGTACCCTACTCCGGGGGCGGGCAGGGGAGAAAGCAAGGCGCCTCGGCGGTGCCGGGAGTGGGATATGGTGCCCCGATGAGCGGCCGAGTCCTTCTCATCGACGACGACCCGAGCATGCTGGAGATGCTCCAGAACCGCCTCACCCGGCGCGGCTTCACCGTCACCACGCTGGGCGAGCCCAACGCGGCCCTGCCGTTGCTGATGGAGCAGCCCTTCGACGTGGTGCTCACGGACCTGAACATGCAGGGGCTGAGCGGCACGGAGCTGTGCGAGCGCGTGGTGGCCAACCTGCCGGAGCTGCCGGTGGTGGTGTTGACGGCCTTCGGCAGCATGGAGACGGCCGTGGCCGCCATCCGCGCCGGCGCCTATGACTTCATCACCAAGCCGGTGGACCTGGAGGCGCTGGCGCTGACGCTCGCCCGCGCCGTGCAGCACCATCACCTCAAGGGCGAGGTGGTGCGCCTGAAGAAGGTCGTCACCGAGTCCCAGCGCCTGGGCGGCCTGCTCGGCTCCAGCCCGCCGATGCGCAAGGTGTATGACCTGCTCGGCCGCGTGGCGGACTCGGACGCCACGGTGCTCATCAACGGCGAGAGCGGCACGGGCAAGGAGCTGGTGGCCCGGGCGCTCCATGAGAAGAGCCGGCGCGCCTCGGGGCCCTTCGTGGCCGTCAACTGCGCGGCCATGCCCGAGGCCCTGCTGGAGAGCGAGCTGTTCGGCCACGCCAAGGGGGCCTTCACCGACGCCAAGGCGGCGCGCTCGGGCCTCTTCGTGCAGGCCCACGGCGGCACGCTCTTCCTCGACGAGGTGGGGGAGATGCCCCTGGGCCTGCAGCCCAAGCTGCTGCGCGCCCTGCAGGAGCGGGTGATGCGGCCGGTGGGCGGGGAGCGCGAGGTGTCCTTCGACGTGCGCCTGGTGGCCGCCACCAACCGCGACCTGGAGGGCATGGTGGAGGAGAACCGCTTCCGCGAGGACCTCTACTACCGCCTCAACGTGGTGCAGATGGAGCTGCCGCCGCTGCGCTCGCGCGGAGGGGACATCCTGCTGCTGGCCCAGCACTTCATCGAGCACTTCGCCGCGCGCGCGGACAAGCGGGTGACGGGGCTCAACGAGGCCGTGGCCGAGCGGTTGATGAGCTACAGCTGGCCCGGCAACGTGCGCGAGCTGCGCAACTGCATCGAGCGCGCGGTGGCCGTCACCGGCGCCGAGCGCCTCACGGTGGAGGACCTGCCGGAGAAGATTCGCGCCTACCGCGCCTCGCACGTGGTGGTGGCCAGCGGAGACCCCTCGGAGCTCACCACGCTGGAGGAGGTCGAGCGCCGCTACATCCTCCGCGTCATGGAGGAGGTGAAGGGCAACAAGTCGCTCGCCGCGCAGATTCTGGGGCTGGACCGCAAGACGCTCTACCGCAAGCTGGACCGCATCAAGGGCTCGGGGGAGTAGCCCATGGCGGGGGCGGGGGACTTCCGGCCGGGCCGGGTGGTGGCCGGGCGCTACCAGGTGACGGGGAAGATTGGCCAGGGCGGCATGGGCACGGTGTACGAGGCCGAGCAGCTGGGCCTCGAGCGCTACGTGGCCCTGAAGGTGCTGCACCCGCATGTGGCGAAGACGCCCGGCGCCGTGGCCCGCTTCCAGCGCGAGGCGCAGCTCCTGGCCCGGCTGAAGCACCCGGGCGTGGTGCACCTCTTCGACCACGGCGCCGACGGGGAGGTGCTCTACCTCGCCATGGAGCGGGTGTTCGGCATCCCGCTCGACGAAGTGCTGGAGACCCATGGCCAGCTGGAGGTGAAGGCAGCGGTGGAGCTCGCCGCGCAGGTGCTGGACGTGCTGGAGGCCGCGCACGGCCTGGGCATGGTGCACCGCGACCTCAAGCCCTCCAACGTGATGCGGGTGGGCGAGCTGTCCGCCCCCACGGTGAAGGTGCTCGACTTCGGGCTGGCCGCGCTCGTGCACGAGGAGCCACAGGCCCGGCTGACCGGGAGCGGACAGGTGCTCGGCACGCCCGCGTACATGTCTCCCGAGCACTGCCGCGGGGAGCCGCCCGATGGGCGCGCGGACCTGTACTCCGTGGGGTGCCTGCTGCACGAGCTGCTCGTGGGCCAGCCCCCCTTCGGAGAGTCGCCCGCCGTGGAGGTGATGAGCGGGCACCTCTACCGCCCGCCTCCGCCCGTGCGCCAGCTCCGGCCGGAGCGGGGCATTCCCGAGGCCCTGGAGAAGCTGGTGCTCGCGTGCCTCTCCAAGACGAAGGCCCAGCGTCCGGCGAGCGCGCGGGAGCTGGCCGCCCGGCTGCGCGAGTCGCTGGCTCCGCCGCCCCTGCGCGGTGAGGGCAAGAAGCAGGAGCGCACGCAGCCTCCACCCGCTCCACCTCCCGCGCCCACGCCCGAGGTGCTCGCACGGCCCGTGGGCGTCATCGAGCCGGAGGGCTCCGCCCCGCCCCACGGCATCGGCACCGCGCTGGCGGTGGCCGGCTACCGGGTGGTGCCCTGCCGCGAGGGCGACTCCCTGGAGGGCCTCCACGCCCTGGTGGTGGTACCCCGGAGCGATCAGGCCCAGGAGGAAGCCCTGGCGCTGGCGAGCACCCTGGCCACCCGGCCCCACGCGCCGCCCGTGCTGCTCTGCGGCAGTGGCGAGGACTTCTCGTTGATGTCCCGTGCCGTCGCGAGCGGCGTGTACGACTACGTGCCGCTCCCCCTGGACCCCACGGACCTGGCCCGGAAGGTGGGCCGGGCCCTGCGCTCGCGCCGTTGAGGGGGCGCATTCGTCCAGGGCCGACAGACCTGGCACGTCTTCCGTGGGCATCCGGCCCGCCACGTGCTGTCCTCCGGCCTCCGGATGAACGACCTCGCCCACCTGCGCACCGCCCTCGAGTCCGCCCGCGACGCCCTCCCGCCCCCCGAGCGCTTCCCCGAGCCCTCCGACGCGGACACCGCCCGACGCCTCGTGGAGCGGCTGCGGCGCGACCTGCTGCCCCGCCTGGGCGGCGCCGACGCCCCCCTGCTGCTGGTGGCCATCGCCGGGCCCAACAACGTGGGCAAGTCCACCCTCTTCAACGCGCTGGTGGGCACGCCCCTGTCCCCGGCCCGCCCCGAGGGAGGCCTCACCAAGCAGTGCCTCGCCGCCGCGCACCCGGACACCTGGACGGGCTCGCTCAAGGACTTCCTCACGAGCCGCTACGACATCGTCCCCGTGGCCTCGGGCGAGGCCGCGCCGGTGGACCAGCCCGGGCCCGCCGGGCGCCTCTACCTCGTGCTCGCCGGCGCCGTGCCCCGGGGCCTGGTGGTGATGGACACGCCGGACTTCGACAGCGTCTACCGCGACAACCGCGAGCGCGCCGAGGCCCTGCTCGTCACCGTGGACGTGCTCGTCTTCGTCGTCAGCCGGCAGACGTACCAGAACGCCGCGCTGGTGGACTTCCTGCGCGCTGGCGTGGGCCACGGCCGCCCCTACCTCCTCGTCTACAACGAGGCCACGCGCGAGGAGGTGGCGCGCGGGCACCTGGAGAAGCTGGCCTCGGACGTGGGCCACCCGCCCCTGGCGCGCTACCTCGCCCCGCACCAGCCCGAGGTGGAGGCCGGGGAGAAACCGCTCGCCACGAATCCGCTGGACGCGGCCCCCGCGCTCACCGCGCTGCTGGGCGAGGCCGAGCACGCCCAGGCCCTCAAGGCCCGCGCCCTGGCCGCCTCGCTGCGGGACGCGCGCGCGGAGATGGAGCAACTGGCCCGGGCCGCCACCCGCGCCGCCCATGAGCCGGAGCGGCTGCGCCAGCGGCTGCGCCACGAGCTGCTCGGAGTGGGCCGGCACGCGGCCCTCAAGGCGGTGCCCGCGGACGTGCTGGTGGAGGCCTTCCGCGACGAGCTGGACGCGCGCAGTGCCTTCCACCGCTACGTGCGCCTGCCCTTCCGGGGGCTGGCCACCGCCCTCACCTTCCTCTCGCGCCAGGTGCGCCGCTCCTTCACCGGCCCCGAGCCCACTCCGGCCCCCGCGGGCCAGCTCACCGAGGACACCCTGCGCGATGGGGTGCGGCGCCTGGTGGAGCTCTTCGCCCCCGAGGTGGCCGCCTGGCACGGAGACGCCCGGACGCGCGAGCTGCTCTCCGAGTCCTTCGGCCCGCCCACCCTGGCCCGCCTGGAGGAGCCCCTGGGCCTCGAGGCGATTCAAGCCCATACCGCCGACCGCGAGAGCCTCTACGCCTTCTGCCGGGGACTGGTGGGCCACGAGCTGCAGGGCGGCCTGCGCGAGGAGGTGCTGCAGACGCTCACCACGCTCGTCTACTCGGTGCCCTCGGGCGCCGCCGCGGTGGTGACGGTGGCCACCGGCGGCCTCGGCCATGACGCCGTCATCTGGGCCGGCACGCTCCTGTCCACGCCCCTGCTGGAGCGCTTCGTGGACGCGCTGGGCGCGGACATCCGCGAGCGCCTCACCCAGAAGTGGGCCGATGCCCACGGCGCCACGCTCGCCCAGGCCCTGGAGCGCCGTTTCTTCGCCGGGCTCCTCGAGCACCTGGACACCCAGGTTTCCTCCTGGGCGCGCACCGCCTCCACCCTGTCCGAGACGACCTGCCGGATCTCCTCCTGAGCACCCGCCGTGTCAGACCCCTCGTACAGCCCTGAATGCGTGCGATGCCCGATGGAGAACCCGGGACGCGCCTCCCCTTGTCCCTGGAGCACGGCTGCGGCCAGGATGGGGGCCTCGGGATACCGGTGTTCCGGGAGGGCAGCACATGGGCGCTCCGACGAAGGGTGGAATGAGCCGGACGGGGGAGTACTTCCAGTTCGTCCCCTGCGGAGCAGCCCTCGCCGTCGTCGAGGTGCCGCCCGGCGAGCGCCCGTGCTCCTCGGGCGAAGTCCTCACCCGGCAACAGCTCGAGGAGTGGCCGTGGCGTCACTCCATCCCGAAGGTGACGTCCTCGGCCCTGTCCGGATACATCAACAGCCTGCATCACCTCCCCGGCTTCGAGAGTCATGCCCCCAGCGCCTTCTCCCAGAGCCCAGGCCTGACTCCGCTCTCCCGGAGCGGCTGGCGCGGCAGGCTCGGCGAGCTCTCGGCTCAGCACGGCGGCTTCGTTGCCCAGCAGGACCTCAACGCGCTGCGCTACAACCACCCCATCTTCGACCTGCGCAACCGCCTGGGCGGGCTGAGCTCGGTGAAGACGAGCGTGCGCTCGGAAGACGGCGGGGAAGCCTTCGCCACCTACCTGCGGGGGCTACGGGACGTGGTGGGCCTGCGCCGGCCGCCTACGCCAGGGCACGCGCGGCCCTGTATCCCCACCTGACGCCCTCCGCGGGCGAGGCCCTGTTGCTGCGCAACGGGTACATCTCCGTGAACGCGGATGACGTGAAGCCCTTCCAGGACGCGCTCCGGGACGCCAACAACTACCGCAAGCAGGCCTACCGGGAGATAGCCGACAGGTTCCTGGAGCACGAGCCGGTGCGGCTCAACGGGACGGTGTACCGCACGTACGAGGCGCTGGAGAACGCGCGCAGGAGCACGGGGACTCCGGGCCCGGTGCGCCAGCGGGCCGACAACGCGCTGCGCGCCCTGCGCGAGAAGATCGCCAGCCGGGTGCAGAGCAATGGGCTCACCACGCAGCACCTCATCCACCTGGAGCGCTTCCGCCAGCAGGTGGCCACCGCCAATCCGCGGATGACTCCCGCGCAGATAGACCGGTGGGTCTTCCCGGAGTTGTTGATGGTGGCCCGCCATGGCGGCGGCGTGCGTGGACATGCCGTCTCCGCTGCCATCGCGGGCGGACGCGGCGCGGCAGGGGGTGCCGTGGTGAGCGTCCTCTTCGAGTTCGGCCATATCGTTTACGAGAAACGACCGGACTTCATCGTGCCCGTACTGAAGGCAGGAGCAACCGGAGGAACTTCAGGCCTGGTAGGCGGCGCGACCCAGAACCTGGTCACGTCCAAGGCGGGCAGTGAGCTGTCGCGCAAGCTCATGGGCCAGGGGATGAACACCCGGTGGGCGACGGGGGCGGGCAGGGCCATGGGTGGCTTCGCGGGAGGTGCCGTGGCCGCCTCTGTCTTCACGCTGGCGTCGCTGGCGCTGGATGACGAGGAGCACAGCCGCACGGACTACGTCGCCACGGGAACGCGGGCCTTCATTTCAGGTAGCCTCAGTTCCGCGGTCGCGGCGGGCCTCGTGGGCGCGCTGTGGGGCTCCGAGGTTCCCCTGCTCGGCAACGCCGTGGGATTCATCGTCGGTTTCGCCGGGTACTATGTCGTGGACGCACTCACGGGCGAGCAGGTGGAGCAAGGGGTCCGCCGAGCCCTGGATCGCCCCTCACGTGGCGGGCGATGAAGGGAGCAGGCCAGGTGCTGGGACTGATGGGCGGCAAGAAGCGTCTTTCGTTGTGGCGGCTCGGATTGAGGGTATGGCCGTTCGCTTTCGGGCTCGTCACGGCTTTTGAGTACTGCCGGAGCACCTACCATCCGGGCTCTCCCTGGAAGATCGACTGGCCAGGAGTGGTCGTGGTGGCGACCGCGCTGATGGGTCTGGTGGTGATGATCGCGGAGCACGTCCGGGCCCAACCCAGCCCCGAGCAGAAGGCCGCCCTCTCGGCCATCTTCGCCGCCGGGCCCGGCACCATCGGCGCGGTGCTGGTGACGCGCGACGGCGTCCCCGAGGTCATCGCCACCGTGCGCAGCCTCGAGGAGTACCTGGAGCTGGCCGGCTCGGGCCAGTTGCCCCATGACCACCGCGTCTACCTGCCCGCCGACGCCTGAGCCCGCCTCGGCTCCGCTGTCTCCATCCGCTCCCGGCTCCTCCACGGTGCAAGGCCCGCGTCTGCGGCCCGGCGCGTGATGCACCCCCGCCCCTGGATGAACGGTGCCGAAGCGACCGCCACCCTTTCTCCCCGGCCCGCGCCCAGGAAGGTGGCACCCCACCGGGCCTCACGTCCGCCCGACCCGATCCGCCCGGTCGGCCCGACCTCCGGTCCCGTACGGCTCCGCGCAGCCGGGACGACCTGCCGCATCTCCTCCTGAACGCCCACCGTGTCAGACCCCTCGTGCACAGTGGGTCCAACCGCATCTCGCGGACCACACGAGGCGGGTAGGGACACGTCGCACATGGGTTTCCCAGAGGGATGAGCGGGTTGGACGCTGGAGAAGAAGGCGGCAGGGGCCGGCCTTCACGGGAACCAGGGCAGGACAGGGTGACTTCAAAAATAGGGTTGAAGAAATGACCTTTGCAGTCCTGTTCCGACAACCTGATGCGTCGTATTCCGCCTTGCCTACATTTCAGGGTGGGTTCAGGTATGGACAAGAAACTGGCGAAGACGATTGGAGAGGCCGCCCGGACGGCCCGTCTGCGTGCGCAGCTCACCCAGGCGGATGTGGCGGAAATGGTGGATCTCGTGACAGAGGTCTACGGACGAATCGAGCGCGGCGGCATGGTGCCGAGCGTTCCGACGTTGCTGCGGCTGTGCCGCGCGCTGAGGATTTCAGCGGACGAGCTGTTGGGGCTGGCCGGGCCGGATGGTTCGCTGCGGCTCGCAGACCCGCCGAGCGAGCAGGGTGAGAAGCCGGAAGTGCGGGCGGTGCTGCGTGTGCTGCGGCAGCTCGACTCCGGGCAGATCAAGCTGCTGGGCCGGCTCGCGGTGGCGCTCAAGAAGGAGTAGGCCGCCGCTGGAGGCCCACCGGGAGCCGGGGTAGAGTCGGGTTCCCTCTATACAGTGACCCCGGCCTTCAACTTGACCGCAGAAGTAGGCCGGGGGATGCTGCGTGTGCCCCCGTGTACCTACATCCCTTCCGAAGAATGGCCGTCCTGCTGGTGGCACTGCTGGTGACGCTGGCGGGGGTGGCACATGCCCAGAGCCGCAAGCCGCAGCCGCTGCCCGCCGTGGTGATTGATGGAGACCCGGTCGCGGCCTCGCCGAAGCTGCCGGGAACAGGTCTCTGCACCGCATCGAAGGTGTCCTCGAGTCCAGACGCCGACTTCCGCAGCGACGCGTCGAGCTACAGCTACTACTTCAACGTCTTCATGGACACGGGTGCGATGAAGCCGGCCACCTCCGTGCTCCGCACCACGTTCGATCTATCGAACAACAACCTGGAGAGCGTGCAGCGGCAGAGCTTTGGCGACTTCACCGATGCCGTTGCCGGGTGCGCGTCGGGCGGGTGTCCCTTCTACAGGAATGATACCAGCACTCCATTCGGGACCCGTCTGCGCGGCTACCTGAACGTCACGCCAGACTTGGTGGATAAGCCGCTCCACTTTGGCGTCTACACAGATGACGGCGTGTCGCTCGTCATTTACGACCAGAAGACCGGCCACCGAGTCATCGAGCGGACGCCCATCCGAGGCTTCTCAAGCTGGCACACCACAAATCGCGTCACTTTCAAGAAGCCGGGGCTCTATCCCGTCGAGCTCCTGTACGCGGCTCTGGGTGGTGACTCGGCCCTGGAGCTGTCCACCTTCATCGGCACGTATGCGGACATTGACCACGAGGCGACGCAGCTACCCATCATCAGCTTGAAGGACGACGGCTTCACCCTGATGCAGCCCACCGCCTTCTATCAGACGGAGAGCGGGCGCCCGTCGTATTCGGATCCTGCAAAGTGCGAGCAGTGCAACCGCCAGTACGCCAACACGGCTGGCAACAACGGGTGCGGTCCAGGCTACTACTGCAACGGCGCGGCGCTGTGCGCGCCCTGCGACTCCTCCATCTTCTGCGGCCCCAGCTGCTCGCCGTGCGGTGCGTCCACCCCGCTCTGCCTCAACCGCAACGGCACGTTCACCTGCGCACAGTGCGACAACGACACGCAGTGCCCCAACGGCCGCTGCGACCCGGACACCAACCAGTGCCGTGGCTGCAAGACCGACGCGCACTGCCCCAAGGGCGAGTTCTGCGGCGCCGACAACGAGTGCCACGAGTGCGTCACCGACGACCACTGCCCTCGCGGAGAGACCTGCGCCGGCAACACCTGCCAGCCCTGCTCCACCAACGACAGCTGCGCGGGCACCTCCTGCAACTGCTGCCCCGGCGGCCTCCAGTGCGCTGCGGCCTCCCCCGGCGCCTCGCCCAGCTGCGTGGAGTGCACCGGCGACGCGGACTGCTCCGGCGGCAAGAAGTGCGACATCGCCAACGGCCGCTGCGTGGAGCAGATCGCCGAGTGCAACACCTCCGAGCGCTGCGGCTCCCAGTGCGTCAAGTGCCCCTCGGACCGGCCCTACTGCATGGACGGCCAGGTGTGCGTCGAGTGCCGCTCGGACCTCGAGTGCGGTGACGGCAAGTTCTGCGTCAGTGGCGAGTGTGCCTCCTGCACCACGGACAGGCGCTGCGGTGAGCGCTGCGAGTCCTGCCCCGGCGAGCAGCCCTTCTGCCTCACGGACGGCACCACCCGGGGCAGCTCCTGCGTGGGCTGCCGCGAGAACGCCGACTGCGGCCCCGGCGGCACGTGCGACCCCACCACGCGCACCTGCTCCGCCTCCACCTGCTCGGTGAGCTGCGCCGAGGGCACCGTGTGCTACGGCGACGCCTGCGTCCAGTGCTTCGCCGACGCCCACTGCCCCTGCGGCGGTACCTGCGACACCGCCCTCAACGTCTGCACCACCTCCTGCGTCGACAGCAACGACTGCCTCGGCGTCCAGCACTGCTCGGCCAACACCCAGCAGTGTGAGCGCGGCCGGCGCATGCCCGGCACCGAGCCCCAGGGAGGCGGCTTCTGCTGCGGCACCACCGCGGACAGCACTCCCGGCGGCCTCGGCCTGCTGCTCCTCCTGGCCGCCTTCCTCGCCCTCCGCTCGCGAGGCTCCGCGTGAAGCACTCCGCCCCCATCGCCCTCGGACTCGCCCTGGGGCTCGCCGCCTCCGGGAACGCCTCCGCCCAGGACACCCGCTTCGACGTGCAGGCCTTCCGCCCCGTCGGCGCGCCCCGGGACCTGGTCATCGTCGGCCAGTCCCGCCCCATGGGCGATTACGACCCGTCCCGCCCCCTCGAGCTGGACAAGAGCATCGCCGTCTCCGGCGGCGCCTTCTTCAACCTCGCGTTGGATCCGCTGGTGCTCGTCGCCGCGGGCACCAACTCCAAGGTCATGAGCGTGGTGGGCAACCGCCTCCAGCTCGATGCCGTGGCCTCCGTGGGCCTCTTCGGCTGGGCCGAGCTCGGCGTGGACATGCCCCTGGTGCTCGCCCAGGCCGGTGACAACCTGGAGGCCATCGGCACCGAGGGTTTCATCCAGTCCTTCACGCCCGGAGACCTGCGCCTCAACGGCAAGGTCGCCGTCCCCGGCCTGCGCCGCGGCAAGCCCGAGGACGCGGGGTTCGGTTCCGCGCTCACCTTCGGCCTGGGCTTCCCCACCGGTCTCCAGGAAGCCTTCGCCAGTGACGGCGCGGTCACCGGCAACCTCGGGCTCATCTTCGACTACCGCTTCGAATCGGGCGCCCTGCTGGCCCTCAACACCGGCCTGTGGCTGCGCCCGGACTACGAGTTCGCCGGGGTGCAGTGGGGCAGCGCCGCCACCTTCGGGCTCGGCGCCGAGCTGCCCCTCATCCGCGGCTGGGGCATCAACGCCGTGGGCATGCTCTCCGGCAGCACGCCCCTGAAGAAGCTCCCGGAGGACCCCCAGCAGATTCCCGCCGAGCTGCTCGTCGGCCTGCGCTGGTACAACACCGCGCTCGGCCTCCACGTCACCGTGGGCGGTGGCGGCGGCTGCGGCTGCTCGCTGACGGCGCCCACCCTGCGCCTCTTCACCTCCCTCCTCTGGGCCCCCGGCCCCGAGACGGCGGCCATCCAGCGCTACATCGATCCTCCCGAGCCCCCCGTGGACCCCGATGGCGACTCCGTCATCGGCAAGGGCGATGTCTGCCCGTCCATCGCCGGCCCCGTGGAGAACGGGGGCTGCCCCGATACGGACCAGGACCGTGATGGCATGGTGGACCGGCTCGACCGCTGCCCCACCTCCCCCGGCCTCGAGGACAACGGGGGCTGCCCCGAATCGGACCAGGACCGCGATGGCGTGGCGGACCGGCTCGACCGCTGCCCCGAGCACCCGCAGGGCCAAAAGGGCCGCGACGGCTGCCCGCTCACGCGCATCGACGGGAACAAGATCGTCATCCTCGACCAGGTGCACTTCGCCACGGACCAGGACGTCATCCTCCCCGAGTCCTTCCCCATCCTCGATGAGGTGGCCGACCAGCTGCTCAAGCACCTGGAAATCCAGCGCGTGCTCGTCGAGGCCCACACGGACGCCCGGGCCACGGACGCGTACAACTACGACCTGTCGCGCCGCCGCGCCGCCAGCGTGATGAACTTCCTGCTCGACAGCGGCATCGCCGTGGAGCGCCTGTGCTCGGCGGGCTTCGGCCGCAGCCGCCCGCTGGCCGCCAACGACTCCGAGTCGAACATGGCCCTCAACCGCCGCGTCGAGTTCACCATCATGCCCCCCGTCGAGGGCACGGTGATGCCGCCCTGCCCGCCGGACCCCGCCGCCGAGCAGGTGCTGCCCGTCAAGGGGACCAAGGGTAGGCGGTAGCAGCCAGACACCCCAAGCCTCCCAACGGAGCGTGGAAGAGCCTCCATGCTCCGTTTCACTTCTACGCGCGTAGAAGTGGATTCAGGCAGCGACGGCTCAGCGCTGGGCCGTCTTGACCTCGAAGACGACCTCGGCGGCGGCCTTGCGCCTGCCTGCCGTGGCCGTCACCACCGTGCGCCCCGGACCCACCGCCGTCACCTGCCCGGTGGCCGACACCGTCGCCACCGACCAGTCCGAGCTGAACCAGGTCACGGGCACGTCACTCAGCGCCACGCCCCGGTTGTTGAACGTCTTGGCGCGCAGCTGCAACTTCTGGCCCACCTTCGCGAAGACCAGGTGCGTGGGATCCACCTCCACCCGCGCGAAGTCCGAGCGCACCACCTGCACCTGCAGGTTGCGGCTCAGCGGCGGCACCGTGGCCGTGATGGTCGCCTTCCCGGGCGCCACCCCCATCAGCCGCCCGTTCTCCACCCGCGCCACCGTGGGGTCACTCGTCGTCCACACCGGCGGCACGTCCACCAGCGGCTTGCCCAGCTCGTTCTTCACCACCGCGGAGATGGCGATGGAGTTGCCCGCCAGCAGGAAGTCCGCCCCATCCACCCGGATGTCCACCAGGCTCGGGATGGACACCTGCACCTCCACCGAGGCCCGCGCCTTTCCAGCCGCGGCGGAGATCTTCGCCTTGCCGGACTTGCGCGCCACCACCACCCCGTTCTCCACCGTGGCCACCTCCGGCGCCGAGCTCACCCACCTCAGCTTCGGGTCCTCCACCGGCTGGCCATTTCCATCGAGCGCCACCGCCTGCAGCACCACGGACTCCCCATGGGCATGCAGCGGCCGGTTCTCCGGCATGGAGAGGGTGAGCGACTCGGGCGCGGAACGGCAGGCACCGAGCAGCAGCGCGGACGACAGGAGCAGCGAGCGGGTGAACGTCGGGGTCTTCACGGAGGTCAGGGGGGCTTGCGGGCGTACGAGCGTGCCTCACGAACAGCGGCGCGCATGACTGTATTTCGATACGGCCAGTTCGCAATGATTTGCAAGTGCGCCCGTCCGCCCGGTTGCCCCCTTCCGCCGGGTACCCGACGCTGGAATGCACATCTTGGACGAGGAGGTTCGAGCCAGGGGGTCACCGGCCTTGATCCACAACGTCTTCACGCTGCTCTCCGTCCTGCCCGCACGCCCTCGCCGGGCCGCCGTGCGCACGCTGATGGACTCCCTCTGGCACCTGCGCACCACCGAGGAGGTCCTCGGCCGGGAGAACCTCCCTCCCCCGCCCTGCCTTTTCATCTGCAACCATCTGTCCAACGCGGATGGCTTCACGCTCGTCCGCGCCCTGCGGCCCCGGAAGGTGTACTTCCTGGCCGGTATCAAACTGCAGGGCACCGTGATGACCCGGCTCGGCACCGAGGCCGTGGACACCATCTTCATCCGCCCCAACTCCTCGGACATCGAGCCCATCAAACGCGCCGTCGAGACGCTCAAGGCGGGCCACTCCGTCCTCATCTTCCCCGAGGGCGGCCGCAGCCGGACCGGCGCCCTCACCCGGGCCAAGAAGGGCGCCTCCCTCATCGCCCGCCGGGCCGGTGTCCCCATCGTCCCCGTGGCGCTCACCGGGACGGAAAAGTTCATGCCCATCGATGACCGGGACATGGGCCGGGAGCAGGTGCGCCGCGCCCACCTCACCGTCCGCTTCGGCACGCCCTTCCTCCTCGAGGAGCTCGAGGCCGAGGCCGCCGGTGCCGAGGACCCGCGCCAGGCCCTCACCGACGCGATGATGCGGCGCGTGGCCGGGCTGCTCCCCCCGGAGTACCGCGGCGTCTACGCCGGCCCCGCCCCCGAGGCCGAGGACGAGGCCCCCGCCCCCGTGGAGCGCCCGGCGGCCCACGCCCCTCCCCCCGAGCCCGGCCGCTGAGCCCCCCTTCGCTCACTCCCCGGCGTGCCACTGCAACCGGCTCGCCGTCCCCCCCGGGGCCAGACTCAGCGGGGGCAGGTAGAGCCCCAACCGCTCGCGGTTCCACCACGCCCCCGTGCGCCGGTGCGTCTCCCGGTCCGTCATCCGGTAGTCGTACAGGGTGGCGCGGACGTAGCGCGGCGGGTGCTCGGGGAAGGGATTGATGGCGAGCAGCTTCAGCACGTCCGGCGAGCCCTCGAGCAGCCGCAGCATGAAGGCGAGCAGCCAGACGGGCGGCGAGCCCAGCGCCGCGAACCACATCTGCCAGTCCAACCGCGGCTGATGGGGGGCCACCTGCCTCGGGGGCCGCTCCGGGTCGCTCACCTTGTAGCGGAAGGTGTACTCGTGCCACGTCTCGCCGTCGTCGGAGCCCTCGATGGCGAGCTCCGGCCGGCGCACCGTCATCACCGCGAAGAGGCCATAGGGATTCACCGCGCGCAGCGGACGCGCCCGCATCTCCAGCCACTCCAGCCACCGTGGCGCGCCGCGGGGACGGTTGAAGCGGGCCAGGATTTCATTCATCCCCAGGACGAGGAAGGGCACGGCGGGGAGCCAGGCACCCAGTGTGCGCCACCAGGGCCTCGGCCTCGCGGGCGGCGGGGCCGGCAGGAAGCGCCGCAGCGACGCGTCGTCCAGCAGCCACAGCCCGAGCACCAGCGACTGCACGTTGAAGAAGCCGTAGTTGCCGGTGGCGATGATGACGCCCTGCAGCCCGGTGAAGAGCCAGAAACCCAGCAGCCGCAACTGCCTCGGCGCGAAGACGAGGAAGGGCGCCACCGTCTCCAACGCCAGCACCGCCGCCGTGGAGAACCGCTGCACCTGGTGCGGCAGGTGGTGCGCGTACCAGCCGCCGCGCGTGGGGAGCGGCGCCGTCTCATAGTAGGAGTCGCACGCGGTGAGCTGGCGCCACGTCTCGTCGCCGGACTTCAGCTTGGACACCCCGGAGCCCAAGTAGAGGCGGAAGAGGAGCGCTCGCCACAGCAACACCTGCGCCGCGGTGGGCTCGTACCGGCCCGGCCCGGGCCTCAGTCCCATCGGCGCCGTGAGCAGGCCGAGCAGCCCCATCTCCAGCAGCAGCGCGTCCCATTGGAACGAGAGGAACTCCCGCCCCACCGAGACGTACGAGAGGTAGAGGGCCCACAGCCCCGTCAGCGAGACCTGGGGCGCCACGCCCGCCATCACCGCCAGCGACAGCACCTGGCCCGCACGCAGGCCGCGCACCAGCGTCTGGTCGGACGCATCCAGCCACAACAACGAGGGGTACCAGAGGTACCGCTCGTGCCCCATCGCCGTCATCCGGGGCGAGGAGGTCAGATCCTTCACGGGCAGGATGCCGCGCGAGCCATAGAGGCCCCGCACCTGCCGCGCCAACGAGGTGAAGGCGATGAGGTAGATGCCGCCCAGGGCCCGGAAGAACACCTGGCGCACGAGCCGGTGCCGCGGCGGCGCCACCGAGCGCTCGGCGAGCCTGACGAGCAGCCCGTCCCCGCGTCTTCGCGTACGCCTGCCCGGCCGCCGGGCGGGTAGCTCACGGAGCATCCGGAAGAACGCCTTGGCGCCCTGGGGGCGGACAGCACGCATGGGGCTCCCCTCCTTCTCTCGTCAAAGCTGGGAGCAGCGGAAGGCCCGTGCCGGGAGAGCCCAATCCCTCGCCCCGGAAGGGCCCGAGCGGCCGGGCCTCCACGCGCCGTGTACGCGGGTGCCTAGCTTTGCCGCATGAGCGAGCCCAAGGAACGAGCCCACCGGACGGTGCAGGTGCTCCCCGGCATCCACCGCTGGAGTGTGAAGGATGACCGCATCGGCGGCGTGGAGAGCGAGGCCTACGCCGTGGTCGCCGAGGATGGTTCCGTCACCCTCATCGACCCGCTGCCCATCGACGACAAGGCGCTGCGCAAGCTCGGCCGGGTAGAGGCCATCGTCCTCACCGCCGGCAACCACCAGCGCGCCGCCTGGCACTTCCGCAAGCTCTTCGGCGCTCCCGTGTGGGCCCCCCGCGACGCCTACGGCCTGGAGGACTCGCCGGATGCCACCTACGACGCGGGCGACAACCTCCCCGGCGGCCTCGTGGCCTACCACACCCCCGGCCCCGTCGAGTCCATGTTCGCCCTCTGGATGGAGCGGCCCCGGAGCGTCATCTTCCTCTCGGACCTCCTCACCCACGTCGACAACGGCACGCCGCGCTTCGTGGAGAGCCAGTACCAGGACGAGCCCGGCCGCACCCGGCTGAGCATCCAGCGCATCCTCGACCACCTGCCCGTCGAGGTGCTCTGCTTCGCGCACGGCCGCCCCATCCTCCAGGACGGCGCCTCCGCCCTCCGGCGCGCCCTGGACGAGGACACCGAGGCCCCCGCCCCACCCGAGCCCCGCTGAGCGGAGCGGCTACTTCGCCACCGCGTCCAGCCGGCAGCTCACCGCCAACGAGAGCACCACCTCATCCACCGACTCGGGCTCCTGCTTCACCGCGCCCGGGGGCTCGCAGGCGGCGAGCTGCAACGGCGCCCGCTCGGACTGCGCCTGGGCGATGAAGCCCCGCGCCCGCTCCACCCACCGCTTCATCAGCTCGTCCCGGCGCGCCTCCGGGTCGCGCACCTGCGCCACCGGGAAGCCGAACGACGCCCGCAGGCCCGTGTTCGCCTTCTCCGCCGCGGCCGCCTCCTGGCTCCCCACCTTCACCAGCGTGGCCACCAGCGCCGTGCGCGCCCAGAAGTCCTGCGCCTCGGGCAGCGCCACCTCCAGCACCCCGTGCGCCATCCCGTCGCTTCCGCTTCCAGCCATCCGCTTGCCGCCCGAGTCCAGGCCCACGTCCTTCATCTTCACCGCCACCTCCACCTTCGAGGCCTCGGCCGCCGCGCGCACGTACCGCTCCACCGCCGCCTTCAGCTTCGGCACCGCCTGCTCCAGCGACTCCGACTCCTGCCGGAAGGCGAAGGACACGCGCAGCACGTCCGGCCTCACCTTCAGGCCCTCCTCCACCGCCGCGAGGGGGGGAACGGGCTCGGGCTCGTACGAGCTGGCCACGGCGCTCGAGACCGAGGAGCGGCCACACGAGGTCCACAGACAGACGAGCACCACACAACCGGGGAAGACGAGGTGACGCAATTGCATGAGGGACTCCAGTGGAATGTGCCGCGCAGCTTGCCAGCAGGTAGGCTCGCCGTCCGCCATGTCCTACAAAGAGAAGTACGCGCCCTCCCTGCATGAGCCCGCCCCCCTCCGCGCCGAGCTCGTCGTCCGGCCAGACCAGCTGCGCGTGGCCTTCACCGTCTCCCTCGAGTCGGAGGGCATCGAGCAGACCCTGCCCCTCCTGCAGCGCGCGTGCGAGCAGCTCCAACGCCGCGCCCGCGAGGCCACCGGCACCGAGGTGACGCTCCGGCCGAGGGACACGCGCTTCAACCGCTCGGCCCCGAAGAAGCTGTCGCTCCCCGAGGACGAGGACCGCACCTTCGTCGCCGTGGATGGGCTCCTGGTGCTCCCCCTCCCCGCCGAGCTGGATTTCTGGGCGCGCAGCTCCCGCGTGGGCTCGCTGGTGCGCGTGTGCCACGAGATGGAGCGCGACAGCCGCGAGTCGAAGAAGCAGCCCCGCTTCGGCTTCGGCTCCGTGGAGGCCTTCGTCTCGCAGCCCGAGCTTCATCGCGCCGAGCTGCTCCGCCGCTTCGTCGAGCGTGCTCGCGAGGTGGCCTCCGCCCTGGGCTCGGCCGAGGCTCCGCTTCACGTGGTGGATTGCGCTCCCGCGGGCGCCGTGGAGCAGGCCCCCGTGTCCCTCGAGGAGGTGGGGTTGTCTCTCCAGGTGCACTGCCGGCTGGATGTGGTGCTCGGGAGAGGGGATTCACGCGGCAACGGTTGAGGTACCCGGGCCTTCCACCGGGAGCTCGAGCACCACCTCCGCTCCCGGGCCCTGCGTGTCCGCCACCCAGGCCCGCCCTCCGTGGCGCTTCGCCACCTCCTGCACCACCGCCAGTCCCAGGCCCGTTCCCCCTCCCTTCGGCTCCACCCGGTGGAAGGGCCGGAAGACCGACTCGCGGTGCTCCGCCGGAATGCCCGGCCCCTGGTCCCTCACCGACAGCCTCCACCTCGCCCCCTCGCGCTCCAGCCGCACCGAGATCTCCGTCCCCTTCGGCGCGTACCGCAGCGCGTTCGACAGCAGGTTGTCCACCGCCTGCCTCACCGACGCCGCATGGAAGGTACACGGCGCGGGCTCCGGCCCCTCCACCGTCATCCACACGCCCCGCCCCTCCGCCTCGGCACGCGCCGCCGCCGCCGCGTCCTCCACCACCTCGCGCAGGTCTCCCGCTCGCACCTCCCAACCCCCTCGCCCGAAGGAGGCCAGGTCCAGCAGGTTCCCCGCCAGCGCGCTCAGCCGCTCCACCTCGCGCCGCGTCTCCTCCAGCGCCTCGCGCAATGACTGGGCGTCCCGCTCCTTCCACAACGCCAGGTCCAGGCTCGTGCGCATCAACGCCAGCGGCGTGCGCAGCTCGTGCGCCGCCCGGGCGATGAGCTGCTCCTGCCCCTCCCGCGCCTCGTGGAGCCGCGCCGAGGCTTCCCGCAACGCCCCCTCCACCTCGGACACCTCGTCTCCCCCGCGCCCCTCCTTCGCGCCCGCGGGAAGCTCGCCCTCGCGCAGCCGGCCGATGAGCCCCCGCAGTTGATTCAGCCGCCCCGCCAGCCACCGCGCCTGCCACGTCTGCAGTCCGAAGAGCACCACCCCCAGCAGCGCCGCCACCGCCAGCGTCACCGCGTGGAAGGCCCGCACCGCCGAGTCCTGCTGCGCCAGCGACGCCGACAGCCGCAGCGTGTACACCCCACCCGCCGGAGCCCGGATGCCCAGGGTGAGCTGCCGCCACCGCTCGCCCTCCACGTCCCGCACCGTCTCGAAGCGCGGCGGCTCTCCCGGCGGATGCGGCGCGGGCGCCGGCCCATGTGCTCCCTCCTCCGTGGACGGATAGGACACCAGCCGCTGGCCCTCCGGAGAGAACACCTCGGCCACCGGCGCGAAGGGGCGCACATCGTGCTCCAGCGGCGAGCTCAGCATGTGCAGGTGCGGCTGGCCTCCCGGTCCATCGAGCAGACTCACTGACTCCACCGCCGCCTGCGCCAGCAACCCCCGGTCCACCGAGCGCGCCAACCACGCCTCGAAGAGCTCCCCCGCGAGCGTCAGCGTCAACAGGATGCCCACCATGGGGACCAGCGCCCCCAGCAGCCACAACCGTGTCGCCAGCCTCACCCGCGCTCCTCCACCACCAGCCGGAAGCCCACGCCTCGCACCGACTGGATGGACACCCCGGGCTCCACGTCCAGCTTCTTCAGCTTCCCGCGCAGGTACCCCACGTACACGTCCACGATGTTCGGCGGCCCATCGAAGCTGTCACCCCACACGTGGCTGAGCAGCGTGGAGCGCGCCAGCACCTCGCCCACGTGGCTGGCCAGCTCGGCGAAGAGCGCGAACTCCCGCCCCGTCAGCACCTGCTCCCGCTCTCCATGCCGCAACACCCGCCGCCTCGAGTCCAGCACCAGCGGGCCCACCTGCTGCGCCGGCCCCTGCGCATCTCCCCGGCGGTGCAGCGCCTCCAGCCGCGCCAGCAGTTCCTCGAAGGCGAAGGGCTTCACCAGGTAGTCGTCCGCCCCCGCGCGCAGGCCCACCACCTTCTCCCCCACCGTGCCCCGCGCGGTGAGCATCAACACCGGCGTGCGCAGCCCCTGCTGGCGCCAGCGCCGCAACACCGCCAGCCCGTCGAGGTCCGGCAGGTTCCAGTCCAGCAGCACGGCGTCGTAGGCAATCTGCAGCGCCTGCTCCAGCGCGTCCTCGCCCCGCTGGCACACGTCCACCTGGTGCCCCGCCTCCGTCAGGCCCCGCTGGAGCAGCCGGGCCATCTTCTCCTCGTCCTCGACGAGCAGCAGCTTCATGCGCGGGCCTCCTTCACACGGCCCGTCAGCGTCTCCTACCGCCCTCCCCATTCCAAGCGGTAACGGCGCGGCGGCCCGCACCTCGGGCGAGCGGGCTGGAGTCACTGAGGGGTGTCGCTACACTTCCACCAGGACACCGTCCTCCAGACGGGTCTTCCCGGCCCGCGCGCCCGCGAACCACGGGTAGAGCGACGGGAGGAGGACGAGCGTCAGCAGCGTGGACGTCACCAGCCCGCCCACCACCACGGTGGCCAGCGGGCGCTGCACCTCGGCGCCCACGCCGGTGGCCAGCATCATCGGCACGAAGCCCAGCGCCGCCACCAGCGCCGTCATCAGCACCGGCCGCGAGCGCTCCCGCGCCGCCAGCAATACCGCCTCCTTCACCGGCAGGCCGCCGGCCTCGTGGTGCAGCAGCCTCGACATCAGCACCACGCCGTTGAGCACCGCGATGCCCGACAGGGCGATGAAGCCGATGGCCGCCGAGATGGACACCGGCATCCCCCGCAGCACGAGCGCCACCACGCCCCCCACGCACGCGAAGGGCACGTGGGTGAAGATGATGAGCGCCGGACGCAGGCGCTGGAAGGTCAACCAGAGCACGGCCACGATGAGCACCAGCACCGCGGGGATGACGAGCGAGAGCCGCCGCGCCGCCTCCGTCAGCGTCTCGTACTGGCCGCCCCACTCCAGGCGATAGCCGTCCGGCAGGCGGACCGCCGAGGCCACCCGCGCCCGCGCATGCGCCACCACCGTACCCAGGTCCGCGCCGCGCACGTTGAAGCCCACCACCAGGCGCCGCTGTCCGTCCTCCCGGTTCACCAGCCCGGGCGTTGACACGAGCTTCACGTCCGCCACCCGCGACAGCGGCACCGTGCCTCCCGAGGCCACCGGCAACGGCAGCTCCGCCAGCGAGAAGGCCCCCTCCGCCCCCGACAGCCGCAGCACGATGGGCACCCGCACCGCCCCGTCATACGTGGCCCCCACCTCCAGCCCCGTGCGCACCGCCTGCACCGCCTCCAGCACCCCGCGGACGCTGAAGCCCATGCGCGCCGCGTCCAACGCGCGGGGCACCACCTCCAGCATCGGCACCTCCGGCGGCGCCAGCACCCGCACGTCCGCCGCTCCCGGCTCCCGCGCCACCTCCGCCGCCACCTGCTCGGCCCGCCGCCGCAGCTCGCCCAGGTCCTCCCCGTACACACTCACCGCCACGTCCGTCACCGTGCCGCCCAGCAGCTCGTTGAAACGCATCTGGATGGGCTGCGTGAAGGCCGGCTCGCTCCCCGGAGCCTCGGCCTCCAGCACCGCCGCCATCTCCTCGATGAGCGCCTCGCGCGTGAGGCCCGGCCGCCAGGTGGCGTGGGGCTTCAGCCGCACGAAGACGTCCGCCTGCTCCAGGCCCATGATGTCCGTGGCCACCGCCGGGCTGCCCACGCGCGACACCACCTGCGTCACCTCGGGGATGTGCTTCAGCAGCACCGCCTCCAGGTGCCCCGCCTCCCGCGCCGCCGCCTCCAGGCGGATGTCCGCCGCGCGCGTCGTCTGCACCACCATGTCCCCCTCGTCCAGCTGCGGGGCGAACTCGCTGCCCGCGCGCAGGAAGAGGCCCACGCCCAGCGCGAGCAGCACCCCCGCCGCGAGCGCCACCCGGCGCGGAACCCGGGCCATGTGGTCCAACACGGGCCGGTACACCCTGTCGAAGAAGCGCACCAGCAGGGGTGGGTGCTCGGGAATGTCCTCGGGCCGCAGCACCAGGCTGGCCACCGCCGGAATGAAGGTGAGCGACAGCACCAGCGAGGTGGCCAGCGCCAGCATCACCGTCATCGCCATGGGGCGGAACATCTTCCCGTCCACGCCGCTGAGCGCCAGCACCGGCACGTAGACGAGCAGGATGATGAGCACCGAGAAGAACACCGGCCGCGCCACCGAGCCCGTCACGTGCGCCACCTTCTCCCGCCACCCCTTGCGGTCCGTCCGCTCGTGCCCCACATGGTGGAAGACGGCCTCCACCATCACCACCGCGCCGTCCACCAGCAGGCCGAAGTCGATGGCCCCCAGGCTCATCAGGTTGCCCGGAATCCCCAGCAGCACCATGCCCACCGCCGCGCCCAGCATGGACAGCGGAATCGCCGAGGCCACCACCAGCCCCGCCCGGAAGCTGCCCAGCAGCAGGAAGAGCACCGCCACCACCAGCAGGCCTCCCTCCAGCAGGTTCTTCCCCACCGTGCGCAGCGTGCCGCGCACCAGCGTGCTCCGGTCGTACACCTCGTCCACCCGCACGTCCTCGGGCAGCACCTCGCGCACCCGCTCCATCCGCGCGTGCAGGCCCTCCATCACGTCCAGCGCGTTGGCCCCGCGCAACATCTGCACCATCACGTACACCGTCTCGCCCCGGCCGTTGGCCACCGCCGTGCCGATGCGAGGCAGCGCCCCCGGCACCACCTCGGCCACGTCCGCCAGCCGCACCGTCTGGCCATTCGCGCCCTCCACCACCGCGCTCCCCAGCTCGCTCGGGCCCGGAGGCCGCGCCACCGCGCGCACCAGCACCTGCCGGTCCCCCGTCGCGAGGCTCGCCCCGGGCACGCTCCCCGACACGTCCTCCAGCGCCCGCCGCAGCGCCTCCAGCGTCAGGCCGCGCTGCGCCAGCTTCACCGGGTCCGCCCGCACCTCCAGCGTGCGCTGCTGCCCACCCCAGTTGTTCACCTCCACCACGCCGGGCACCCCGCGCAGCAGCGGCGCCACCCGCAGCTCCGCCAGCTCCAGCAGCTCCGCCGACGTGCGCTGGGACGAGCTGAGGGTGAAGTGGAAGATCTCCCCCAGGCCTCCCGTGAGGGGCCCCAGCTCCGGGGCCTCCACGCCCGGAGGCAGTGCGCCGGCCAGCGCGTTCACCCGCTCCTGCACGAGCTGCCGCGCCCGGTACGGGTCCACGCCGTCCCCGAAGACGGCCGTCACCGAGGAGATGCCGTAGCGAGACAGGCTGCGGTGTCCCTCCAGGCCCGGCATGCCTCCGAGCGCCGTCTCCACCGGCCGCGTCACCAGCCGCTCCACCTCCTCGGGCGTCATGCCCGGAGCGCGGGTGAGCACCAGCACCTGGTTGGTGGAGATGTCCGGCAGCGCGTCCAGCTCCATCCTCGCCGCCACGAGGGAGGCCAGCACGGCGAACAGCGCCGTGAGCCCCAGCGTCCAGCCCCGGTGCTTCACCGAGCCTCTCACCAGCCGCTCCATCATCACCCCTCCCCTCCCGTCATGAGCACGCGCGCGGCATCCGCCGCCACCGCGTCCGACTCCTTCAACGGCCCGTGCACCAGCGCGTCCACACCGGACTGTCCCACCACCTTCACCGGCTGACGGCGGTGGCCCTCGCCCTCGCGCACCAGCACCGCCACCTCGCCGCCCTCCAGCACCAGCGCCCGCGCGGGCACCACCTTCACCTCCGGCAGCCCGTCCGCCCTCACCCGCAGCGTCCCCCGCAGGCCCGCCGGCAGGGAGCGCACCGGCTCGGGCTCGAACCACGCGGCCAGCGTCCCATCCCGCGCGTCCACCGACGGCGCTCGCCCCACCAGCCGCACCGGCACGGCCTCCAGGCCCGGCGCGGAGAACTCGAAGGCGGTGTCCTCCGGCAGCGCCAGCGAGAGCCGGGCCTCCAGGCGCGCGGGGCCCTCGCCCGCGACGCGCACCAGAGGCGCCCCGCCCGCCTCGTACGTCTGCCCCAGCACCGCCTCCACCTCCGTCACCACGCCGTCCACCGGACTGCGCAGCGCCACCGTCCCCCGCTGCGCCACTCCGGCCGCGGCCGGGCCCTCCAGCCCCGCCACCTTCAACAGGGCCCGCGCGCTCTGCTGCGCCGCACGGGCCTCCGCCAGATTCGCCTCGGCCTCGGCCAGCTCGAAGACGCGGGCCATGCCCTGCTCCTGGAGCGCCTTCAGCTGCGCCGTGCGGCGCTCATAGGCCTCGCGGCGCAGGGAGGCGGCCTCGTAGTCCCCCGCGGCCCGCACCACCTCGGGCAGGAGCACCTCGAGGAGCACCTCGCCCTTGCGCACCTTCTGGCCGGGCCGCACGGCGATGCGCGCGACACTCCCCCGGAAGGGCAGGCCGAGCGCCGCCGCGCCCTCGGGAGGCGGGAGCACCTGGGCCGGGGCCTCGGTGAGGGACACGCCGCGCGGAGGACGCGGGTGCACCCAGGCGCTGCTCGCGCTGGACCGCGCGGGCGCGGGCGCCGCGGGCACGGCGGGCGGTGGCGAGGAGCAGCCCAGGGCCGCGCCCAGCAGGAGGACGGAAGAGAGGAGCGCGGAACGGCTCATGGCGTGGGGACTCCGGAAAGGGTGTCGAGGAAGAAGCGGGCCGTCACACGCGCCCGGGCCTCCTCGGCGCGAGCGTGGCCCAGACGGATGCGGGCGGCGGCCAGCGCGCGGCGCGCCAGCACCACCTCGGGGACGGTGGCGTCCCCGGACCGGAAGAGGAGCTCGCGCAACCGGGCGGCCTCCTCGGCGGCGGGCAGCAGCTCGCCCTTCAGTGCCGCCAACACCTCGCGCGCGTGCTCCACTTCATGGAGCGAGAGGACCAGCCCGGCCGCGGCGCGCTGGCCCGCGTCCCGTGCCTCGCCCTCGAGCCGCTCGGCGGTGGCCAGCAGCGTGCCCCGGTCCCGCTCTCCCCGCTCGAAGAGGGACGGCGTGAGCGTCAGCGTGAGGGCCCCTCCCGCGGCCCCGTCGAACTCGCGCAGCCCGGCCACGCCCACTTGCAGCAGGGTGCCCCGTGAAGCGTGGGCCTCGGCCGCCCGTGCCCGCTCCAGCCAGGCCTCGAGCTTCCGCGCCTCCGCCTCCGGCAGCCGGGAGGCCCGCGCAACCAGGGGCGCCCACTCGGCCTCCGGGGGCAGCTCTACCTCGGGCAGCTCGCCCGTGGCCTGGAGGGGCTGGGATGGATCCTTCCCGAGCAGCCTCGCCAGCTCCACCCGGCGCTCGGCCACCCGGCCCTCCGCGTCCAGCCCGGCGAGCCGCGCCTCCGCGAGGTACGCACTGGCCTCGGCCTCCTCCAGCTTCGTGGAGGCCCCCAGCTTCGCCGCCCCTCGCACCGCCTCGCGGAAGGTCCCGGCCAGTTGGAGCTCCTGCGCGCTCTGGGCGCTGGCCTGCTCGGCCGCCCAGAGCCGCAGCCACGCCTCGGCGATGGCCAGCCGGCGCGCGAGCAGGACGGCGCGGGCCTCGGCGTCGAGCACGGACTGCTCGGCGCGCACGGTGGTGTCCCGCGCGCCCGTCTGCCCCGAGAGGCTGAAGGTCTGGCTCACCCCCACGCGCAAGTCGGCACCGCGCGCGCCCGCGCTCTGGCGGTAGCCGGGCTCCACGGTGACTTGAGGGTTGAAGACGAACGGAGAGAGCCGCGCGCTTTCGGCACGGCGGACTTCGGCGGCACGGGCGGCGCTCTCGGCACCCGGGGTGCGCCCGGCCAGCGCGAGCGCCTCCTCGAAGGTCAGCGGAGTGACCTCCGGGGGCGAAGCGGCCAACAGGAGCGCGGCGAGGACGGCAACCATGACGCGCACCGTAAAGGCCTCGCGTCAGGGGCGCTTGAGAGGACTCTGAGAGGTTTCTCAGAGTCACGGTTCTCGCTCGGGGTGGGAACCCGGGTGACGGGCACCCTCACCCCGTCCCTCTCCCGAGGGGAGAGGGGAGATGGGCTCAGGGCTTCAACACGGGCGGCTGGCCGTCCAGCACGCACAGGTTCGTGCTCTCGTCACAGCTGACGGGGAACGCCGGGTCGATCGACAAGCCCGGCCGCGGCTGCTCGCAGATGCGCGGGTCTCGCACGGTGATGGTCTTCCCATCGGCGTCCTTCTCCTGGCGCTCGCACTTGATGGCCGGGAACAGGCCCACCGCCTCGTACGTGGCCGTGCAGTCCCCTTCCGTGTACGTCAGCTCCGCCGTCCACTGCGTGCCCGGAATCGCCGCCTGCCCCTGGATGCGCAGGCCGCTCCACCGGTAGCTCACCTCCACCGTCGTCCCGGGCTCCGGGCTCACCACCTGCCGCGCCTCGGTCATCTCCGGCACCTCGCACACCCGCTCCTGCGTGGGGTACTCGGTGGTGAAGTCTCCCAACGACGTGACGGAGTGCGTGGGGTCCGCGTCCTTCCCCTCGTTGTCCGCCAGCGGTTTCGGCTTCAGCACCAGCGAGGGCGGCACGCCGGAGCCCGGCTCGCGGAACACCTGCGCGCCGACGATCTCCGCCGTCTTCCGGGCGCACGCACCCGTTCCCGTCTTCAGTGTGTAGCGCACGGCATGGTCGCCGCGGCCCACCGTGCACTGCGGCGCCGGCTGCTCCACGCCGCACGCTCCCAGCCAGGCCGCGCATCCCAGCGGCACCATCCATACAAGGGCTCGATGTGTCTTCATGATGGGGACTCCAGATCAGAACGAGACGCGCGCGCCGAAGCGGATGCTGCGGGGCGTCTGGTAGGAGGTGGGCTTTCCGTAGTTGGGGTTGAGGGTCACCGCACTGCCACCCCGGTTCTTCACGGTCTCGAGGTCCGCGGGCTTGCCACCCACCAGCGCGTCGACGGTGTCGAAGGTGTAGTTCTGGTCCCGCGACGTCTCGGCCTGGAAGTTGAACAGGTTGAAGCTGTCGAGCGTCAGCGAGCCCGTGAGTCCCCGGCCCAGCTTGTAGTTGAGCCCCACGTGGGCATCCACGTTGTGCACCCAGGGCAGCCGGCCACCACTGCCGCGCGGCAGGATGAAGCTGAACCCCACGCCGTAGATGGAGTGCGCGCCCTGCACGTTGAGCGGCGCTCCCGAGGTCCCCCGGTACGACAGGCCCACGTCGAGGCTCGTCGTGGGCGAGAACACGAACTCGCGGGCACCGAACACCTTGATGGCGTGCGTGCGGTCCAACGGCAGCGGGCCCTCCTTGTTCTGCATCATCGAGACGAGATCGAAGTCCGACGTGACGTTGGGCGCGAGCTGGTTGGCATCCGGGCGGTAGAGGCCCGAGTAGTTCCCGCGCAGATAGGACCAGGTGTAGCTGGCCTGCACGAGCCACAGGTCCGCGAACGCCTTGTTGAAGTAGACGGACACGGCATCGTAGTCACGCACGGCCTTGTCGAACGCCTCGGCGATGCCCCGGCCCGGGTTGCCGATGAAGTAGTTCGTCGTCTCGTTGGTGGACATGTCCTCGATGACGTCGTTCATGTAGCGCCGGGTGTAGCTGGCGCCCAGCGTGCCGCGAGGAATCACCTCGTACTCGGCACCCACGACGAACTCGTCCGAGGACTGGGGCTTGAGGTCTGGATCCACCGGGCTGTTGATGGCGAACGTCTGGTTGTACAGGCGGCTGATGGTGGTGCTGCCGCCGCTGGGGATGATGTTGCGCGTGTCGGCGCACTCCGTGTAGGGCGCGGCCTGGGTGAGCGGATCACACCCCGGACCGCCGCCGAGGGGCGCGCGGCTGCGCGTGGCGCGGATGCGGGTGATGTTGGAGAACTGCGAGTTCACCATGGCGAGCACGGCGTTCTGGTAGTAGCGCGCGTAGCTGGCGAAGAGCTTGGAGCGGCCCTTCTGGGTGAAGTCGTAGACGACGCCCACGCGCGGGGAGAGCTGGTTGGGCAGCTCGAAGGCCACGTCGCCGCCGGTGCCGTAGATGGTCTGCGTGTCGTAGCGCAGGCCCGCGTTGAGGGTGACGCGGTCCAGGATGCTCCAGCTGTCCTGCAGGAAGGCGCCCACGGCGTCGGCGCGGGTGGAGGTGTTGACCTGCGGTTGGATCTCCACCTGGTCCGGCCCCAGCAGGTAGCCGAACGCGCGGAAGTCCGTGAAGGTCTTCCCATCCGTGGCCTCCTGGATGAGGCGCCGGCCCGAGTACGCGCGCGCGTCCACGTTGGTCATCACCTCGGCGTCCACACCGGCCTTGATGACGTGGTGGCCCATCGCGTTGAGCAGCAGGGTGCCCACGGCGTTGGCCTGGTAGCGGTTCACCGTGCGGTCCAGCAGGAAGCCGGGGCCGCCCAGGAAGTAGTTGGCCACGGGGCAGCGCACGGCGTTCGTCGTGCCGGCGGGGTCGCACACGGACGGGTCGGCCAGCTGCTCGAAGTCGTTGATGGAGTAGTAGTTGGGCGCGGCGCGGGTGCCGGTGCGGCGCATCTCGAACTGGGGCGTGCCGGACAGGCCCGCGGCATTGCCGATGCCGCTGCCGTCCACGGGCATCGTGTTGTCGTACTGGTGGTGCCAGCCCACGTTCGCATCCAGCAGCACGCGCTTGTCCAGGAAGGACGAGGACAGCTTGAGCGAGATGTCACGCGCGTCCTGCTGATAGCTGTGGGCGAGCGCCTCGTAGGTGCCGTTGATGTTCTCCACCTCGACGGCGCCGCTGTCGAGGTTGTAGCCGAAACGGCCGTTGCCGCCCGAGCTGCCCGGCGTGCCATACACCGACAGGGAGAGGCTGTGGTCGGTGTGCAGCTGCCAGGTGAGCTTGCCGAGGTACTGCACGGAGCGCTGGTCCGCGAAGTAGCGGGTGGCGCCGTTGGGGATGGGCGTGGTGAGGGAGAAACCGTCCTCGCCCTTGAGGACCGTGCCGTCCTCGCCGAGCACGAAGGCGTTGAGGCCGCGGTCGAGCACCCGGCGCGTGAAGGAGGGCGCCACGCCCGCGAAGAACCACAGCTTGTCCTGGACGAGGGGGCCGCCCAGGGTGGCGCCGAAGTCCCCCAGGTTCCACAGCTGCTGGCGGGTGGTGATGACGGTGCCCTCGCGCGCGATGCGGGTAGGCGTGCCCTCGAGGAAGCCCGGCGCGAGGTTGCCGAACACCGAGCCGTGGAGCTGGTTGGAGCCGGACTTCGTCACGGCCGTCATCACGCCACCCGTGGAGCGGCCGAACTCGGGCATGAAGCCACCGGTGATGACGTTCACCTCCTGGATGAACTCGGCGGACAGCGGCGTGCCGAGGATGCCCAGTGCCGGGTTGCCCGTGGACAGGCCATCCACCAGGAAGCCGTTCTCCGGCGACGTGGTGCCTCCGATGGACACACCATACGCATCCGCGTTGGCGCCGGGGGCCAGCTCGGCCAGGCTCTCGAAGGAGCGGGATGCCGAGCCCTTGGAGCCGGGGCGCACCACGGCCAGACGGTTCATCAGTTCCGTGTCCACGCTCACGCCGGTGCGGGTGGAGCCCACGTCCACGGCGGGCGCGGCGGCCACCACGTCCACCGTCACCGACATGCCCTCGGGCAGCAGCTCCGCGTTGAAGCGCACGGTGCTGTTGAGGCGCAGGGTGATGCTGTCGCGCGCGAGGACCTGGAAGGCCTCCTTCTCGAAGCGCAGGGTGTAGACGCCGGGAGGCAGCTGCGGCAGCCGGTAGAGGCCGGTGGCGTCGGTGACGGCGAGCTGCTCGCCCTGGAGGGAGGGAGAGGTCGCGGTCACCACCACGTCCGCGACGGGTTGCTTGTTGCTGGCGTCCACCACCGTGCCGGTCAGCACGGAGGTGCTCTGCTGCGCCAGGGCGGGTGGCATCCACATGCACACGCCCAGCATCAGCGCGGCCACGAGGACGCGCGCCTGGGTTGTCTGGAGACGTCGATTCAAAGGAAGGGCCCTCTGTCGGGCGCCGGCCCACGGCATGCGGGCCAGCGCCACTGTCTTCCGTGCTACACTGTGATTCCACGGAAAGACAAGATGGGCGCCTCCAACGCCTCCAGGCTCGGCCGCGCTACTCCATGCGCAGGACGGCGACGTCGGGCTCCGTCTTCTTCGCCGGCCCGGGCACCACGGTGAGCGCTCCATTCTTCACCGCGCACGTGGCCTCCGCCGGAGGCACCACGCGGATGGGGTTGAGCGTCTCGGGCCGGCCGAACTTCACCGCGCTGGTGGCGAGCATCCGCTCCTGCTTCTTCCCGCTGTCGCTGTCGCTGTACACGACGCTGATGGCCTGGAAGGGCGTGGGCAGCTTCAGCTTCATCCGGTAGCCCTTCTTGCCGGGCAGCTCGGCGCGCTCCACCTGGAGCGTCTGCTTGGGCGAGCCGAAGGCCGGGAACACCTGTCCATCGACGACGCGGATGCCCCACTGCGAGGGCAGCTGCTCGCGCGAGGGCTTGCCGCAACCGGTGAGGTCCTGGGGCGGCTGCGGCGCCAGCCAGAGCTCCACGTGGTCATCGTTGAGCCACTTCGCGCTCGGGCCCGTCCACTTGTTGTCCCGCACCTCGACGAGCAGCGTGTCCGGCGCCACCAGCAGCGCCTTCAGCCCCGCGTCCTTCGGATCGTCCTGGGTGCCCAGCAGGAAGTTGCCCGCCTCGAAGCCGCACGCGCCGAGCCCCGCCTGCTTCCACCCGCCCTCCAGGTACGCCTTGTCCACCTGCACCTGGGGGAGGAACGGCAGCGTCCGCTCTCCCAGCGAGGTCTGCCCCGCCTCGCACTCGGGGGCGGCCCGGACGACCTCGCCGCGCAGTTGCTCGGCGTCCCAGTAGTCCCCGCTCTCCTTCTGCTCCGCGTCCATGCCATCGGTGCTCCGGTGGCCCTCGATGACGAGGCGCAGCGGGGAGAGCTGCAACGTGCGCGAGACGGACCAGCGCTGGCGGCTGCCGCCACTCTGCTCGTGCGTGAAGCGGTTGTCCGCCACCGTCACCAGGTCCTCGCCCACGCCCGCGGAGCCATAGCCGTCATTGCACACGGACAGCAGGAGTTGGGCGGGCTGGGACGGGCGCATCAGCCACCACTCCCGGGCCTCGCACAGGCCCTCTTCACGGGAGCCATCCTCCTTGCGGCCACTCGGGCCGAACTTGCGCCCGACGAACTCGGCCGACGTGTCCGCGTCCGCCCACCCGAGCTCCAGGGCCTTCACCTGCAGCGCGCGGCCCTGCGCGTCCTTGCCCGCGTCGAGCGTCTCCACGACGCGGCAGGGCGCGCGCTTCGCGCAGAGCGGATCCTGGGGAGCAGCGGGCGGAGCGCCCAGCAGCGACAACATCAACACCGTGGCGGTAGGGTTCATGGCGGCGCAGCTTGCACCAGCTGGCGGTCTCCATTGAATCCCTGGTCACGCTGGGGGAGCGGAATCGGAGGCAGGTACGGGGAGCCACCAGGGGACGGCCTTCTCCCGCCACACCGCATCGATCAACTCCTCTTCCACCGAGAGCTGTTTCAACCAGAGCAGGATGAGGCCATGATCCGGCTGCTCTCGAAGCCGTTCCAGAAGCAGCTCGCCATCACTGGCCTGGAGCTTCTCCTCGACGAAGTCCTCGAAAGCGCTCCTGAAAGGATGTCCCCAGAGACAGGCTTCGAGCATGACGCGGTGGGCAGGCCCGGCGCCGACCCGTGCGATCATGCGCTTCAACAAGCGCTCCGCATCGTCATAGCCGTCATCATGGTCCGCGCCAGGATCCTTGGAGCCCACATGCTCGGCGAAGAACAGCAGGTGCTCGGGAAGCCGTAGATGGCGGGCGGCCACGTGCCAGACTCCGTGATCTCTCGCGAGCACCCGAGCACAGCGCTTCGCCTGCGGGCCATCCCCGAAACGGATGACGGTCTCCGCCGCGGCCGAATGCCATCTGGGGACCTCGAGCGGGTGGCACTCGGAGCGCAAGGTGGAGGGCGGTGACTCCAGCAACTGGACGAGCTCCTCGACCACGCTCGCGCCTCCCACCCGCGCCAGTGCGATTCCCGCCTCGGTGCCCGCCTCGGTCGAATGCTCCAACAGCGACCTGAACACCGGGAGTTCCGACTCCACTCCGAACCGTGCGACGAGCCGGATGACAGCCGCGAGGTGGCGGGGCGGCAGCTCCCGTTGCTCCAAGGCGGGGCGCCATCGGGCCGCATCTTCAGCATCCCCGAAGAACGCCAACAACCGGAAGGCCTGCTCCCGAAGCACTTCATCCCCCGCGTTCACCGCGCCCCTGCGGGCCCAGTCGAGCGCCTCGTGCCCACGCGCGGGTGGGCGCTCCCAATGGCAGAGCATGACGGAGAGGTGGTTGAGGGCCCTGGTCCGCCAGTCCTTGGGGACATCCGGCTCCAGGAGCGGGAGCAACCCCATGACGCCATCGAGTGACGCGAGTTGAAGGCATGCGTCCCCCTGGAAACGCTCCTTCTCATGACGAGCCTGGGCCACGGGATCATGCCAGGGCTCCCCTTTCACGGGTTTCGGCCGCAGCCGTCCGGACAGAAGCAGCTCGCGCAGGCGCTGGGCGGCCGTGGAGGACTGGCTCGTGCCGCCCAGAATCCTGACAGCACTCTCCAGCGACTCGCCTCCGGCGGGAATGAGCGAAAGCACTTCCTCCCCGGACGGGTTGTCCCGCAGCAGGGAGATGGAGAACGGCTTCAAGTCCTCATCCTTCAGTCCCTCGAGCAGCAGGGCTTGGAGATGCGGCCGGTAGAGCTCACGGAGCCGCTGCAGGATGGGTTTGCGCTGCCGGTCGGAGATGCTCTCGACGGGCCAGCGCCCCTCGCCCTCCGCCCGAAGCTTCTTCTCGTCGGCGAAGTAGGCCTTCTGTGACTCCGAGTAGAGGGGCAACCGGTGCAGCGGCAGGAGGCCCCAGAGTTCCTCGAATGATCCGGTGCGTGCCACCCTGTCCAGGGAGAGTAAGGAACGGGTCTCCCTGGCCCGCTGCTTCTTGTCACGCTCGCGCTCCTCGGACCGATGGATGTCCGACTCGGACTGCGAGCGCATGGACTTGTGCTTGCGCTCCAGCAGCTCACGTGCCCGTTTGGCGATCTCCGGATCCGCGTCTTCCACATAGGGAGCGAGCAGCTCCTCCTCGCCCCAGGGGAGGTGCCTGACGGCGAACCGGCGCTGGCTCGGGCTGCCCCCCTCCAACAGCGTCCTCATGAGCGGCGCGTCCATGCTGCTCGTGGGAAAGACCTCCTCGGCCACGGAGGCGTAAGGACCGTCGAGCATGGCGAGGAGCGCTTGCGGCCAGGGCCGTTCCCGCACCCGCTGCACGACCTCCTGGAGCAGATGCCTGCGCGCTTCCTCACCTCCCTCGCTAACGGCCAACTCCCACGGCGTCTCCGTTGGAAGCCAGGCCTCGTAGCGTTGGGGCTCGGGGCGTGGCGGCTTCTCTCGCGTGAGCACCGCGAGGAGCAGCTCGATCGGAGCCGTCTTCCCGGCGCCAATGGCCTCGAAGGCCACCCAACGCTCATGATCATCCAGCGAGACGAGGGCGAGCCGTACGTCGTCCACGCCGAGGGCCTCTCCCTGGCGTACGAGCTGGCGAATCGCCGCGATTCGAACGGCGCGGAACCCATCGTGGAGCGACTTGTGGAGCAACTCCACGTCAACGGAGCCCTGGAGGTTCGCCCGGGCGATGAGGGCGCGCCACCGGGCGGGGCCACACGCATCGTCGATGAACTCCGCGTAGAGCGGTTCGAGGAGCTTGCTTCGTGGAGACGTGTCCCCAACGAGCCCACAGGTCCAGAGCAGCTCCCACTGCGCCAACCACCGCTCGGCGGGAATCCCCGTCGCCTGCCGGGCGAAGCGCACCCTGGCCATCCAGTCTCCCTCTTTGTCCGTCTCCCCCAGCTCGAGGGAGTTGAGGGCGGCACGCAGGAGCGCCTCGCGCTTCTGCTCCCAGGTGCCCTGGCGCCGCACCGTCTCCAGGACAGGCGCCACCGCGGCCGGGATGCACCGGGACAACGCCTCCAGATACTCGAGATGCCGCTCGGAAGCTCGCCGGGCCCACACCGAGGTCGCCTTGAAGGCCACGTCGTCACGAGCCTCATCCTGGGGTGCCTCGAACAACGACTCGAGTTCGAGCAGCCAGGGGCCTGGAGGTCTGGCGAGCAGCAGGGACTCGGCGCATCCGAACCGGATGAGCACCGGCAGTGGCGGCTCCAGGCCCAGCCGCGTGGCGAGCTCCTCCGCGAGGGAGGCAGCCGCATGCTCATCGCTCTGCCGCTGATAGAAATTTTCGTGCACGTACCGCAGCGGGGGGAGCTCTCCGCGCAGGAACCGTCCAACAGCGGGTGGGCAGACCGCGATCAACGCATCGGCATGAGGCCGCAGCGCTCCGCCCCACCGCTCGAGCGCAAGCCACAGCTCGCCATCCTCCTCGAGCTCTCCCGGGAGCAAGAGACCGTGTCCTTTTGGCGTGTCGAAATGGCTTACCACGCGCAGGCGCCGTCCGAGGGTCTCGAGCGCGGCCCCCACCTCGACGCGGTCCGGACCATTCGCGACGAGCAGCCTCGTCGCGAGCGCGAGCGAGGACATGGGACGGCGGGGATTGTTCGTCAGCCGCTGGATGAAGCGCGTCAGCCGCCCGGTTTCGGAGAGCCGTGCTCCGAAGTGGAAGGCCACGGCCTCCGCCCCCGGTTCCCCCACCAGGGCGAGCAGCTCCTCCTCCGCCGCGGGCTGCCCGATGAGGTGGTAGGCCGCGCAGAACTCGGCGAAGCTCTTGTGGGAGAACTGGTACAGGTCCGGACCCGCTCGCTGGACGAAGTCGCTGTCTTCGAGCACCTCGTAGACGGCGTCCCGGGTCTCCTTGGGGCCTTTCATGGCCGCGAGGTCCTCGAGGGTCAGCGTGCCATCACCCCTGCGAATCATCGACCAGGCAGCGGCGCCCAGGATGCCGAGCCCCCCCTGGGAGAGAACCGTCAGCCGCGTGGACTTCGAGATGCGTCCGGCGGACTGCGCGCGCTCGATCAGTCTGGCGATGCACCGCTCGAGCACCGCGGGGACATCCAGGCGCTCTCCCAATTCCTCCTCGGAGAGCATCGCCAGCAGCGAGACTCCCAGCGGAGTCGAGCACAGGTCGGCGACCATCTCCTTGCGCCGGTCTCGCGTCCGGAGGGCTTGCTTGCCCGTGAGGACATCCAGGTGCCCTGGCTTGCCCTCCATCTCGAAGAGCTGCTTCTGCTGGAATTCGTCGAGGGGCTGAACGCGAACGTGAGGAGAACCCGACACCTCATTGGGCAGGGGCCGCGAGCCCAGGATGGACGGACCGGGCCACCGGGAGATGAACTCGCGGATGGCACCTCGCTCGTCTCCAGGCACCTCGTCGAGCCCATCGATGAGCAACCACACACTCCCGGCGAGCTCGGGTGACCAAGCCAGCTCCAGCAGCCGCTGGCACTCCTCGAGACGAAGCCAGCTCTTGAGCGCGCCATGCAGCGCCACGTCCAGGGAGAGACCGGCCCTGACGAGCGGGCGCGCCTCGATGCGGAAGGCCGGGCCGAGCAGCTTGTCCTCCTGGTACAGCCGGGCATTCAGCCTGCGCAGCACGATGGACTTCCCACTGCCGGGGCCTCCTTCGATATAGGCGGTGCGCGAGCGCTCGCAGAGCGTGTGCTCACGAATCTCCCCCAGCAGTTCCGCCTCTCGGACTCCCGGAGTCGCCCCCCGGGTCCGCGGCCTCTCGCCATGGCGGACGAGCTGGAGCTCGAGGGTCTCCGAGACCGCTCGCATGTCCCTGTTCCAGAGCGGGATGCGTTGGGAAGCCTGACGGAGCTTCTCGAAGAGTTGGGTGTCGGGTAGCGCGGGCGTCGAAAGCCCCAGGCGTATGAGCAGCTCGAGCACGCTCCGGAAGGGCTGGAGCCGCCACCCACGCATCGACTGCTCGTCAGAGGACCCCTCCTTCTCTGGAGGGTAGCGCTGGTCGAGGTAGGCACGCGCCTGCCGCCACTGCGAAGCGGGGACGAAGAGGCGGCCCTCGGGGCACCGCGTGAAGAAGCTCCGCACCTTGTCCTCCAGCCCCCCTACCGGAACCGCGAGCCCCCGCGCATCCAGCGCGCCTGTGATGCCGAGATCCAGGAGTTCCCCCAGGCCACCGGGCGCTCCCGAGGCCAGCACCCCTCCCGCCTCGGGCCACCGTTCGAGGAGCGCACGGACGAAGAGCGCTGCCATCTTCGACGGGCCGGGTGCGTCCCCCTCCAGAGCCCAGGAGGGAGTGGCGACACCGAGGAAGCGTTGCACGAGCGAGGCCGTCTCGCGGATGGCGTCATCCTCCTCGCGAGGCGCTCCTGGCAGGACCGCGTGGAACACCCTGACGGGAGCAGCATTCACGACCGGGGCGAACACACGCGGCCAGGCCAGACTCCGCCGGTGGCTCCGGAAGTCGGCGAAGCGCTCCTGGGACTCCTTGAACCAGGCCCGCCGCGAGGGCAACGGCCGGGGAGGAAGCTGGATGCCGAGGATCTCGGCCGCTTCGAGACAGCCAGCGCCCAGCTGCGGGGTGCCGAAGCCCTCGTCGTCGAACTGATCGGGCTCGAGCGACAACCAGAGCGCGGTGAGCCCCGGGGCAGCGGCCGCTCCGGGTGACTTCTCCATGCATCGGAGCTCCTCGGCGACCCGTGGGAGGGCCGACGCGAGCGCGACCCGCAGAGGAGGAATCCTGGGAGCCCCGCCCTCGCCTCTTAGCACCGCGCGGGCAAGCGCCCACGTCTCACGTGTCATCATCGCGGACGTCCTCCAGGGCCAGGCTCACCATGAACTGGAGCCGTGTCAGGGGCGCGGAGAAGCCCTCGCGCCGCAGCCGCTCGCGCAACTCCTCGACCTTCCCGAGGCGCGCGATGACGGCCGACTTCGACCAGTTCCAGATACGGAAGCTCCAGGTGATGGAGCGCTCCTCCATGCTCACGCGAAGCGCCACGTCTCCCACGGGCTTCTTCCCCCGGGGCAGCGCCACCAGCACACGCACCTCTCCGTCCTCCAGGTAGAGGTCCACCGCCCCCTGGGAGAATGTCTCCACGCCAGGCTCACGCCCCTCCGCCGCCGCCACGGCGAACAGGGGCGCGAGAAGGGGGGCCGCCGACACATCCTCCACGATGCGCGCCTTGCGCAGCCGCGCGAGCAGGCGGCTGCGGGACAGCGAGTCCGGAGCCGGGGTGACAGGAGGCAACACCTCGGCCACGGCCTGAACGGCCGCCTGCGCGACCGTCTGCCAGAGGCTCCAGACACTCGCCTGTCCAGACAGGGTCTCGAGACGCTGCTCGGCCAGCTCTCCCAACGCGCCAACACGGGCCGGGCAAAGCGAGACCCGTGCATCCGCCATGAGCACCAGCTCGCGAGCCGCCTGCGTGCGGCCGAGGGCATCATCGACCGTTGCCGCGTTGTCCACGTCGAGCAGGGCATCCATCAATTCCCCGAAGGGGTCCTCGTCGCCGAGCAGGAGCGCCTCGAGGCGCTCGAGCAGCAGACGCGGGTCGGGCAGCGCCGCGGCCGAAGCGGCAAGACGCGCCAGCTCCTCCTGGCCGCGACGAAGCCCGGCCTCCCATCCAGCGGCACGGGCCTGGGCGAGGCGTGCCTCGAGAACGAGCACCCGGTAGGCGGCACGAGGCTCGAGCCCTCGCGCCGCGTGCCGCAGTTCCAGCTCCAGCAGTTCCTCCTGGGCGGAGGAAATCCAGGGATGAGTCGTGCTCATGGGGACTCCTCGTCATCCTGAAGCGCCCGCGCCTTCGCCAGGGCGCCCTCGGACAGCACCTTCTTGTCCCGCCAGTAGTCCACGGCCGCTTCGACGAACTTCTCGGGACGGTGCTGCTCGGGAGGCAGGCCGTGGTAGCGATAGGCCGAGAGCACCCGGGATGGGCGTTGATCGAAACCCTCCGTCACGACAACCAGCACCCCATTGTCGCCCACGAGGAAAAGCCGCCCACTGGAGGGACCCAGGGACTTGGCACGCCCTCTGGCACGCGCCGTGTCGACGGAGCGCATGTAGGTGGGCATGTAGAATGCATCATGGTCCTTCTGCAGGAGTTGCCTGCAGGAGGGAGCCACGAGCTCACGGCGCTCCGAACCCCGCTGCACGCGGTCGATGAGGGAGCACCCCGCCTGGAGGGCTCGCTCACGCAGGTGGGAAGGCAAGCCCTCGACGATGAAGTCCCAGCGCTCGGTCCACCGATACAGGTGCTTGAGCACATGCTTCTCCCGTTGCCAGCCCCGCCGCAGGGCATGGACATTGTCGGGTAGCCTGGCGGGTGCGGTCATGGCATCTCCTTCTCTTCGGCCTCGTCGGGTACGCCGAGCACGCGGCGCAGCTTGCCGTAAGCCCTCTGGATGAGCTTTCCCGTGCGCTCGTAGGCCTGCTCAGGAGGGGCTTGGGGATAGAGCAGGGTGGCAATCTCACTCCGGTCGAGCACCTGCTCTGGCCGCTCGGGTGGAGGCGGTGGGTGCCTGAGGGCAAGACCGTCCCAGTCCGCATTGGAGAGCCGGTCGGGCGAGTGCAAGAGCAGCAGCGCCGCACGCTCATCGAGCCGGAACGAGGCCAGCGCCTCCACGGCATGCTGGAGTCGCAACTGCTCCTCCCTGTCCTCCAGCAGGAGTTCGATATCTGGTGGGCCTCGCGCATGGGTCCGTGCGGCGATCTCGGCGGCAATACCGGAGTCACGGACGTCCGGCTCACGCACCTGTGCCTGAAGGGCATCCCACAGACGATTCTTGAAGACGACCCGGGCGAAGGCACGAGGCCGTTCCGCCCCCAACAACCGGGGGGGTTGCTCCGGATTACCCACCAACAATTCCTCGAGCACCTCCATGCGCAGGGCCTCCACCTCCGCGGCACCGAGAGCGCATACGACTCCCTGGGGAATGGGAAGCCAGCGTTCGAGCCAGGGCAGAACCTCGGCAAGTGCCTGCTCGGCTCCTGTCCGATACCAGTGCTCAACCTTTTGCAAGATGGCCTGTTCGTCCATTCCCGTGCTCCACCCTCCCTGCCAGAAGGACTCCACTCGGCAGCAGCAGCGGACAGGACCATGGCATGAACAGGGCTGGGGCCGTCAGAGTCCATCCTGGTTGGCTGGCGGGCGGCTTGGCCCGGAGTAGCCTGGGGACATGTCCGCTCCGCCCTTCATCTCACACGTCCCCTACGAGGCCACCCACCCCCACGTGCTCGCCGTCTACTGCTCGGACGGACGCTTCACGGACGCGGTGGAGGACCTGGCGAAGCACTTGGGCCATGACCGCATCGACACGCTGACGCTCCCGGGAGGCCCCGGGCTGCTCAACCGGTGGTCCGCCGACTACCTGGAGAGCGACATGGTGACGCGCGCGGCGCACTTCCTCATCCGCGGCCACCACATCTCCGAGGTGCTGCTGCTGGCCCATGCCGGCTGCGGCTACTACCAGACCCGCCACGGTTCGCTCGGTGCGGACTTCGTCGCCGAGCAGCAGCTCACGGACCTGCGCACCGCCGCCTCGGAGCTGCGCAAGGCCTTCCCCACCGTCACCGTGCACCTCTACTTCGTGCGCCCGCACGGCACGGCCATCCGCTTCGAGCCCATCCAGGAGGACTGAGGCTTCCGGGCCGCTCTGGTACACTGGGCGCATGTTCCTCAAGGACGTCGAGACGCACGAAGGCACGGGTTCCTACTCGGAGCTCATCCGGCGCGCGCGCGGCAGCGGAGCGGCGCCCTCCGGGCTCTGGTACCTGTTCGCGTTCAAGCCGGAGATGACGGAGGCGCTGGCGCAGTTCACCCAGGCGGCGATGCGTGGGCCCTCGCCGCTGCCCGCGGGCATGCGCGAGCTGATCGCCGCCTTCACCTCGCGGCGCAACCAGTGTGTGTTTTGAACGAACTCCCACGCCGCGGTCGCGGCGCGAATGCTGGGCGATGAGCAGAAGGTCCAGGCCATCCTGGAGAACCTCGACACGGCTCCCATTCCGGAGGCCGAGCGGGTGCTGTTCCGTTTCCTGGAGAAGGTGAATCGCGAGCCGGAGCACATCCGGCAGGAGGACGTGGAGGCCGTGAAGGCGGCGGGCTGGACGGACGAGGCCGTGTATGACGCCATCACCGTCTGCGCGCTCTTCAACTTCTACAACCGGTGGGCGGATGCCACGGGCGTTCGCGAGCACCCCGCCGAGGTCTACGAGCGCAGCGCCGAGCGGCTCTCCAAGGGGGGCTATGTCGCGCCCCCGGCGCCTGGAGACAAGAAGGGTCCTTGAGCTGACCCATATCCCCTCAATATCCCCTCTCCCGGAGGGCGAGGGGAAATGGACGCGGTGTCGTCATGAGTCGTCGTCATGAATCAGTGCACGCGGACGCGGCGGGCGCGGCGCAGCACCGCGTCCGTCATCCCCGTGATGGAGACGACCTCGTCCACCGCGCCCCGTTGGATGGCCGCCCGCGGCATGCCGAACACCACGCAGCTCGCCTCGTCCTGGGCGAGCGTGTCCGCGCCCGCCTGCTTCATCGCCAGCAGCCCGTCCGCGCCGTCCTCGCCCATCCCCGTCAGCAACACGCCGATGGCGTTCTCCCCCGCCGCTCGCGCCACCGACTGGAACAACACGTCCACGCTCGGCTTGTGGCCGGACACCCGCCCTCCGTCCATCAGCTCCACCTGGTAGTGGCCGCCGGTGCGCCGCACCCGCAGGTGCCGGTTGCCCGGCGCGATGAGCGCCCGGCCCTGCTGCACCCGGTCTCCCTGCTCCGCCTCCTTCACCTCGATGCGGCACAGCTGGTGCAAGCGCTTCGCGAAGGCCGACGTGAACTGCTCCGGCATGTGCTGCACGATGACGATGCCCGGGCAGTCCGGAGGCATCCGCTCCAGCAACTGCCGCAGCGCTTCCGTGCCGCCCGTGGAGGCCCCCACCGCCACCACCCGGTCCGTCGTCACCGTCAGCATCGAGGGCGGTGGCCGCTCCGGCTCCTCCTTCACCGGAGTCCCCCGCCGCACCAGCCGCGAGCGGGCCCGGGCCGCGTCCCGTAGCGAGCGCACCAGCCGCGCCCGGGACTCGCGCAGGAACTCGCCGACACCCAGCTGCGGCTTGGGGATGATCTCCAACGCGCCCTCCTGCAGCGCGCGCACCGCCGTCTCGGTCCCCGGCCCCGCCAGTCCCGAGCACACCACCACCGGCACCGGCTCCTGCTCCCGCATCAGCTCGCGCAGGAACGTCAGCCCGTCCATGCGTGGCATCTCCAGGTCCAGCAGGATGACGTCCGGCCGCTGGCTCTTCATCTTCTGCTTCGCGATGAGCGGATCCGACGCCACCTCCACCACCATGCCCGGCACGTGCTGCAGGAGCGAGAGCACGCCCTGCCGCACCACCGCCGAGTCATCCACCACGAGCACTCGCAACACGGGAGCCATGCCTCACCCTCGCCGGGTGGCATCCCGGGTCAAGGGCCTCGGCGCATAGACGGTGGGAATCACCGTGCGCACACCCCAACCGGGGCCCGTGAGACTCTCGGAGTGTCCGAGGAACAACAACCCCTGGGGAGACAGGTGGCTCAGCAACCGCTCCACCGCCCGCGTCTTCGAGGCCGTGTCGAAGTAGATGAGCACGTTGCGGCAGAAGATGAGATCGAAGCGCCCCACCACGCCCCGCCCGTCATTCAGGTTCACCCGCTGGAAGCGCACCAGCGAGCGCAGCTCCGGGCCCGCCTTCATCTTCCCTTCCTGGCTGCCCACCCCGCGCAGCATGTACGCCCGGAGGTACGGCTTCGGAATCTCCTCCGCCTTGTCCACCGGCCAGAGCGCCTGGCGCGCCCGCTCCAGCACGCGCGTGGACAGGTCCGTCGCCAGGATTTGAATGTCCCAGCCCTCCTCGGGGGGCAGGTGGTGGCGCAGCACCATGGCCAGCGAGAAGGGCTCCTCACCCGAGGAGCACCCCGCGCTCCACACCCGGACGCGGCGCCCCTCGCCCGTGCCGGTGTCCCCGTGCGCCCGCCACCGGGGCAGCACCTCGCGCTCCAGCAGCTCGAAGTGCCGGGGCTCGCGGAAGAAGTGCGTCTCGTGCGTGCAGAGCGCGTCCAGCAGCCGCACCCGCTCCGTCTCGTCCTCCTCCGCCCGCTTCAGGTAGGCGCCGAAGGTCATCCCTCCCAGCTCGCGCAGCCGCCGCGACACCCGCCCCACCAGCAGCGCCTTCTTCGCCTCGGACAGCCAGATGCCCGCCTCGCGGTAGACGAGCCGCTGGTACCCGGCGAACTCCCGCTCGGTGGGCGGCGCGAACTCACGAGGCAGCACGAAGGTGCTCTCTTCCCGCTGCGCCTCGCTCATGCCACACCGAAGGCGACGAGCAGCTTCGAGGAGCTCCTCGGGTTGCGGAACCAGGTCATGGTGCGAAGTGCCTCGTCAGGAGGTGCTGGAGGAAGCATCCACCGGGGCCCGGAGCGTCCTGGCCGCCAGGACCTCCTGGCTGCTGAGCACCTTGTCGATGTCCAGCAGCAGGACGAACTTCCTGCCCGTGCCCAACCTTCCCATGCCCAGCAGGTAGTCCACGGGGACGGGCGTGCCGAAGGAGGGCGGCGGCATCACCGCCGAGGGCTCCAGCTCCATCACCTGTCCGATGGCGTCCGCCAGCAGTCCCAGCACCACGCGCTCGCCGCCCAGCTTCACCTCCACCACCACGATGCAGCTCCACCGGCTGAGCGTGGACGGCGCCATGCCCAGCTTCACCGCCAGGTCCACCACCGGCACCACGCTGCCTCTCAGGTTGAACACGCCCCTCACCCAGGAGGGCGTCCCCGGCACGCGCGTCACCGTGTCGTACTCGATGATCTCCTTCACCTGCAGGATGCCGAGCGCGTACTCCTCTCCGGCGAGCATGAAGCTGAGGTACTGCGTGGAGGCGGCGGGCGTCTGTGTCTTCATCACGGTGGGCCTCTAGAAACGCTTGAACTCGCGGTCCTCGTCCGGGAGCGCGGAGGGAACGGGAACCCGGGTGGCCGGGGTCATGGAGCCCAGGCCCTCCGCCGCGGCCTTCAACCCACGCCCCGCGGAGGCAACCCGCCCACCCGGCCGCCCGGTGGAAGGAGGCGGGGACACCCGGCGCCAGGAGCGCTCGGTGTCCGCCTCGAGCTGGAAGAAGGACACCAGCTCGCGGAGCGCCTCCGCCTGCGAGGACACCTCCTCCGCCGTGGACGCCAGCTCCTCGGACGCCGACGCGTTGCGCTGCGTCACCGCTCCCACGTGCTGCATCGCCTTGCTCATCTGCGTCACGCCACTGGTCTGCTCCGCCGACGCCGCCACCACCTCCTGCACCAGGTCCGCCGTCTTGCGAATCGACGGCACCAGCGCCTCCAGCAACTGCCCCGAGCGCGTCGCCACCTGCACGCTACTCGTCGCCAGCCCGGAAATCTCCTTCGCCGCCGTCCGGCTCCTCTCCGCCAGCTTGCGCACCTCCGTGGCCACCACCGCGAAGCCCTTGCCGTGCTCTCCCGCCCTCGCCGCCTCGATGGCCGCGTTGAGCGCCAGCAGGTTCGTCTGGTAGGCGATCTCCTCGATGATGGAGATCTTCTCCGCGATGGAGCCCATGGCCTCCACCGTCTCCCGCACCGCCCGGCCCCCCTCCTCCGCGTCCCTGGCGCCCTGCACGGCCATCTGCTCCATCTGATGGCCGTGGCCGCGGTTCTGTCCGATGCTGGCCGTCATCTGCTCCAGGCTGGAGGTGGTCTCCTCCACGCTGCTGGCCTGCTCGCTGTTGCCCTGGGCCAGGTTCTGCGAGGAGGCCGAGAGCTGGGAGGAGGCCGAGGCCAGGGCGTTGGCGCCCTCGCGCACCTCGCCGATGACCTGGGAGAGCTTCTGCACCATGCGCTGCATGGAGGCCAGCAGCCGCCCCACCTCGTCCTCGCGCCGCACGTCGATGTGAACGGAGAGGTCTCCGCCGGCGATGCGGTCCGCCACCCCCACCGCGTCGCTCAGCGGCCGGGAGATGGAGCGGGACAGCATCACGCCGATGACCACGAAGAGGACGCCGGAGAGCACGCACATGAAGAACATCGAGCGCTTCATCTCCTCATGGGCGGCGTTGGCGCGCCCGGTGGCGTCCTTTCCGGCCTGGAGGTTGAGCGCCACCAGCTCATCCAGCTTCGCCGAGAGGGCGTCATAGGCCACCCGGGTGCGCTCCCTGGCGCCGAGGAGCCGCTCCGCGGTGTCCGTCCCCTGCTGGGCGAGGAGGACGAGCTTCTCGTGCTCCGCCCTGTAGTCCCGCAACCGCGCCCGGGCCTCCTCGAACAAGCGGCGATCCGTTTCCAGCACGATGGTCGGCGCGTACTGCTCGAAGTCGTGCCGGAGGGCCTCGTCCGCCTCGCGCATCCGCCGCTCCAGCCCGTCCTTCTGGGCGGCATCCGCCGAGGAGAGGAGCAGCAGCTCCGTGTTGCGGAGCGCGCCGAGGTGGGTGTTGGCATCCGAGATGAAACGGATGCCCGGCAACCAGCTCTGGGTCACCTCCTCGGACGCGAGGCGTATCTGCTCCAGCTGCTGGATGGCCACCGTCCCCAGCACGGCGGCGTTGACGCACAGCAGGAGGACGGCGACGAGCAGTTTGGAGGCGATCTTCAGGTTGTTGAACCAGGTCATGGCGACTCCGGAGAGCAGCGAGGTTCAGGCCACGGCGGCAGCGGGGACGGCCTTCAATGCTTGTTGCAGGAGCGCGGGCACGTCCAGGATGAGGGCCACCCGGCCATCGCCCAGCAGCGTGGAGCCGGCCAGCCCGGGCAGGCCCTGGCACGGCTTGCCCAGGGGTTTGATGACCGTCTGGCCCTGGCCGAGCAGCGTATCCACCGCGATGCCCGCCCGGCGCCGGCCATAGCCGATGACGACGATGCTCTCGCGCGGCGGCGGCTCGCCCCCGAGCGAGAAGTGCTCGCGCAGGCGCAGGTAGGGCAGCGGCTCGCCCCGCAGGTTGAAGACGCCGGTGCGGCCGGGGCGGCACTCGCCGGGCGGCAGCTCCACGCACTCCACCACGTGCTCCAGCGGAATCACGTACGTCTCCTCCCCCATCCCCACCGAGAAGCCCTCGATGATGGAGAGGGTGAGCGGCAGGCGCAGGCCGAAGGTGGTGCCCTTGCCGGGCGCGGTGTCCACGGTGATGGTGCCGCGCAGCTGCTCCACGTTGCGCTTCACCACGTCCATGCCCACGCCGCGTCCCGACAGCTCCGTGACGCGCTCGGCGGTGGAGAAGCCCGGCTCGAAGATGAGGCGGAAGAGCGCGTCGTCCTCCGGCGTCTCCTCCGGGCCCACCAGCCCGCGCTCGCGCGCCCGCGCCAGGATGCGCGCCCGGTCCAGCCCGGCTCCGTCGTCGGACACATGGATGATGATGTTGCCCGCCTCGTGGCAGGCGCGCAGCGCGAGCGTGCCGGTGGGCTCCTTGCCCTGCGCCTCGCGCACCTCGGGCGTCTCCATCCCGTGGTCCATCGCGTTGCGGATGAGGTGGGTGAGCGGATCCCGGATGAGCTCGGTGACGGTGGTGTCCACCTCCACCTCCTGGCCGCTCATCTCCAGCCGCACCCGCTTGCCGGTGGCCAGGCACAAGTCCCTCACCGTGCGCGTGAAGGGCTGGAAGGTGCGGCCGATGGGCACCATCCGCACCTTCATCACCAGCTCCTGCAGGTCCAGGTAGAGCGCATCCGCCTCGCGGTGCGCCTCCAGCAGTTGCTCGGGCGTGTAGCGGTGCGCCTGGGCCAGCAGGGTGGCGAGCCGCCCGCGCGCGATGGCGATCTCCCCGGTGAGATCCAACATCCGGTCCAGCCGGTCCAACCCCACGCGCAGCGTGCGCTCGCGGGCCGGGGACGGCTCGGCGGGCCCGGCGGACGCCCCGGGCCCGTGCCACTCCGCGCCCCCGGACGCCGGACCCTGGCCCATGGGCCGCGAGGCCGCCACCGTGGAGGCCAGCAGGCTGTGCACGTCACTGGCCGGCAGGCGCAGGTCCGGCTCGGTCACGGGCCGCAGGCCCACCCGCTCGCGCAGCGCGTCCACCGACTGCAGCAGCAGTGTCCCCAGCCCCGAGTGCAACACCAGCACCCCGGCCTCCAGCCGGGTGAGCAGCTCCTCCAGCGTGTGGGCCAGCTCCACCGCCGCCGTGTAGCCCATGACGGCGGTACCGCCCTTCAGGGTGTGGACGGTACGGAAGACCGCTCGCAAGGTCTCCGGTCCAGGAGACGCCTCCAGCGCCAACAGCTCCTGCTCCAGGCTGACGAGCTGCTCTTCCGTCTCGGTGAGGAAGACGGCGTGAACCTTCTCCAACTCGGGATTCATCTGCCCGCGTCAACAGCAATCCCCACGCCATTGTTCGGCGGATGACAACTCCCTGGAATTGCGTCCCGGGGCGCCCCCCTCGCGCGCTCTGTCCAGCCGCTGGATTCCAGATTCCAGAATCCAGACATGCCGCCCCGCTTCTCCCCTCGCCTCCACGCGGAGCAAGCGAGGGGAGGCCGCCCGCACCTCCCGCTGGAATCTGGATTCTAGACTTTGGACGACAGGCCCAGGCTCTTGAGCTTCTGGTACAGCGAGCTGCGGGGAATGCCGAGCCGCCTGGCCGCCCGCTCCACGTGTCCGCCCTCGGCGGCGAGCACGCGCTCGATGTGGCGGCGCTCCACCTCCCGCAGCGTCAGCTCCAACTCCGAGTCCTCGCACGCGGGCCCCCGGGGTTCCAGCGGCGAGGGAGAGAGCGCCCGCGCCATGGCGTGGTTGAAGCGCAGGTCATCCAGGCGCAGGGTGGGGGTGGAGGCGAGGAGCACGGCGCGCTCGAGCACGTTGCGCAGCTCGCGCAGGTTGCCGGGCCAGGGCCAGGCGCGCAGGGCGGCCTCGGCCTGGGGCGTGAGGTCCAACCCGGGGCGGCCCAGCTCGCGGGAGAGCCGCACGAGCAGCTCCCGGGCGATGACGGGGATGTCCTCGGGCCGCTCGCGCAGCGCGGGCAGGTGCAGCGGCAGGGTGCTGATGCGGAAGTAGAGGTCGCCGCGGAAGCGGTGCGTGCGCACGGCCTCGGCCAGGTCCTGGTGGGTGGCGGCGATGAGGCGCACGTCCACCGAGCGGTCCTCCACCTCGCCCAGCCGGCGGAAGCGCTTCTCCTCCAGCACCTTGAGGAGCTTGGGCTGCACCTGCAGGTCCATGTCACCCATCTCGTCGAGGAAGACGGTGCCGCGGTGCGCCACCTCCAGCAGGCCGTGCTTGCGGCTGACGGCGCTGGTGAAGGCGCCGCGCTCGTGGCCGAAGAGCTCCGTCTCGAGGAACTGCGGCAGCAGCCCGGCGCAGTTGAGCTGCACGAGGGGGCCGCCGCCCCGGGGGCCGTGCAGGTGCAGCCACTGGGCGAGCACGCCCTTGCCACTGCCCGTCTCGCCCTGGAGGAGCACGGGGCGGTCGCTGTCCAGCACGCGGCGGGCGGTGGCCTCCAGCTCGCGGATGAGGCGGCTGGTGCCCAGGAAGGGGTTGAGCTCCTCGGCCCGGCTGGCGGCCAGGGCCTCCTGCTGGCGGCGGGTGCGCTGGGTCTCCAGCAGCCGCTCCACCATCACCCACAGGGTGGGCAGGTCCACCGGCTTGGGAAGGAAGTGCTCCGCGCCCAGCTTGATGACCTGGATGGCCGTCTCGATGGAGACGTGCGCGGTGAGCACCAGCACGGGGATGGAGGGGTCCATCGCCCGCATCTCCGGGAGCAACTCCAACGCGGTGCCATCCGCCAGACGGTAGTCCAGCAGCACCAGGTCCGGCCGGTAGCCGCGGAAGAGCTCGCGCGCCTCATGGCACGTCCGCGCCTCCACCACTTCCAGGCCGTGTGCCTCGAAGAAGTGGCGGAGGCCGAAGCGGACCGCCGGCTCGTCATCGGCTACCAGGATGCGGCGCTGCACTCGGCTCCCCCTCGGCCGGGAGATATACCCGGACCCCGGCTCCACCCTCGGGTCCGTTGCCCACGGAGACCGGGCCGTGATGCTCCTGAACGATACATTGGACGATGGCCGCGGCCCGGTGTGTCGAAGGAATGAAGCGGCATGAATGGGTCGGGTCCGATGTATGAGGTGAAACCAACAGGAAAGGGCCCGGGTGCCATTCCACCGGGCCCCCTTTCAACGACCACGCGCCTTGCCCTCTTTCGAGCGGCAATGTCATGAAGGGGGCCATGTCCTTCTTGCAACAGGCGCTCATCTTCCTGGCGGCCGCGGTGGTGTCCGTTCCCATCTTCAAGCGGCTGGGGCTGGGCTCGGTGCTCGGCTACCTCGCGGCGGGCATGGTCATCGGGCCGTGGGGCGTGGGGCTCATCTCCGACGTGGAGAGCATCCTGCACTTCGCCGAGCTGGGCGTGGTGCTGTTCCTGTTCATCATCGGCCTGGAGCTGCAGCCCTCGCGCCTGTGGGAGCTGCGCAAGTCGGTGTTCGGCCTGGGCGGGGTGCAGGTGGTGGCCACGGGGGCGGTGCTGGCGGCGGTGGGCATGGCGCTCGGGCTGAAGCCGGCCACCGCGCTCATCGCCGGCCTGGGGCTGTCGCTGTCCTCCACCGCCTTCGCGCTGCAGCTGCTCGCGGAGAAGAACGAGCTGACCACGGAGCACGGGCGGGCCTCCTTCGGCATCCTCCTGTTCCAGGACCTGGCCGTCATCCCGCTGCTGGCGCTGCTGCCCTTCCTGGGCGAGCCGGTGGCGCAGTCGACGGAGCCCGGGTGGGTGTCGGCGCTCAAGGTGGTGGGGGTGCTGGCGGGCGTGGTGCTGGGAGGCCGCTACGTGCTGCGGCCGGTGTTCCGCTTCGTCGCCTCGCTGCACAGCCAGGAGCTCTTCACCGCCACGGCGCTGCTGCTGGTGGTGGGCACCGCGCTGCTGGTGAGCAAGGTGGGGCTGTCCATGGCGCTGGGCGCCTTCCTCGCCGGTGTGCTGCTGGCGGACTCCGAGTACCGCCACGAGCTGGAGGCGGACATCGAGCCCTTCAAGGGCCTGCTGCTGGGCCTCTTCTTCATCGCGGTGGGCATGTCGGTGAACATCGGCCTGCTGGCCAGCGGCCCGGTGCGCGTGGTGGCGCTGGTGCTCGGGCTGGTGCTGGCCAAGGCGCTGGTGCTCTACGCGCTGGGCCGGTGGGCCTTCAAGAGCAACGAGCCGTCGTTGAGCCTGGCGGTGGTCATCTCCCAGGGCGGCGAGTTCGCCTTCGTGCTCTTCGGGCTCGCGGTGGGCTTCCGGGTGATGGAGCGGGAGCTGGCGGACCTGCTCGTGGTGGTGGTGAGCCTCTCCATGGCCGTCACCCCGGTGCTCTTCCTCGTGTATGACCGCTTCGTCCGGCCGCGCTTCCACAAGAAGGAGCAGCGCGACTTCGACGTGGCGGCCGAGGAGGACCACCCCGTCATCATCGCGGGCTTCGGCCGCGTGGGGCAGGTGGTGGGCCGGCTGCTGCACGTCAAGCACATCGGCTTCACCGCCCTGGACGCCAGCCCCGAGCACATCGACTTCCTCAAGAAGTTCGGCAACACGAAAATCCATTACGGGGACGCCTCCCGGCTGGACTTGCTGCGGGCGGCGCGGGCGGACAAGGCCCGGGTGTTCGTGCTGGCCATCGACGACGTGGAGGCCTCGGTGCGCACGGCGGAGACGGTGATTCAGCACTTCCCGCACCTCACCATCTTCGCGCGGGCCCGCAACCGGCAGCACGCCTACCAGTTGATGAACCTGGGCATCCACCACGTCATGCGCGAGACGTACGCGGGCAGCCTGGAGATGACGGGCGGCATCCTCCAGGAGCTGGGCCTCACCTGGTCGGAGGCCAAGACGGCGATGGACCGCTTCCGCGAGCACGACGAGGCGCTGCTGCGCACCTCGTACATGCACCACAAGGACGTGAAGAAGCTCACCGAGCTGGCGAAGGCGGCGCGACAGGATTTGCAGGAGCTCTTCGAGAAGGACGAGCAGAAACAGAAGAAGTCGGCCTGAGCGGCCGGCTCACTCGTCCATCTGCTGGCCGAGGAGGAGGTGGACCTCGGCCAGCTCCGCGGGCTTGCAGAAGACGTAGACGTGGTCGCCGGGCAGCAGCTGGGTGGCGCCCTTGGCGGGCACCAGCTCCTTGCCGCGCAAGATGAGCGTCACCACGGCGGAGCCGGGAAGGGGCAGCTCGGCGATGGTGGCGCCCGCCACGGCCGAGGCGGGGTCCACGTAGAAGGGCACCACCTCGCCGTCGAGCTGGTACATGGACGTCAGCTCCAGCGCGGCCGGGGGCGGAGGCGGCGCGAGCGAGACGAGCCCCAGCCAGCGCGTGAGCCACGGCACGGTGGCGCCGGGGACGAGCGTGTTGACGACCACGATGAAGAACACCACGTTGAAGATGGAGAAGGCCCCCGGGGCCCGGGCCAGCACGGGGAAGGTGGCGAGGATGATGGGCACCGCGCCGCGCAGGCCCACCCAGCCCACGTAGACGGACTCCTTCAGGGGGAAGCGGAAGGGCAGCAGGCACAGCATCACCACGAGGGGCCGGGCGAGGAAGGCCAGCACCAGGCCCATGCCCGTCCCCACCCAGGCCACCTCCACGAGCCTGGTGGGGAAGGCGAGCAGGCCGAGCATGAGGAACATGCATACCTGGGCGAGCCACGCCATGGCGTCATGCACGCGCAACAGGCCACTGCGGTAGGGGAAGGACTGGTTGCCCATGACGACGGCGGCGACGTACACGGAGAGGAAGCCGCTGCCGTTGAAGAGCGTGGGCAGGCCGAAGGCGAGGAAGGCCAGCGCCAGGGTGAGCACGGGGTAGAGGCCACCGGCGGCCAGGTGCACGCGCGTGAGCAGGAGCCGGCCCGCGTAGCCGAAGCCCACGCCCAGGGCCGCGCCCACCCCCATCTGCACGGCGGCCTCCAGCAGGATGTGCCAGCCCAGGGGCTCGCCGCTCACGAGCGCCCCGGTGAGCGCCATGGTGAGGATGACGGCCATGGGGTCATTGAGGCCGGACTCCAGTTCCAGCGTCACGCCCACCCGGCGCTTGAGGTGCAGGCCACTGCCGCGCAGCACGGAGAAGACGGCCGCCGCGTCCGTGGAGGAGACGATGGCGCCGAGCAGCAGGGCCTGCTTCCACTCGAAGCCGAAGAGGTGCGCGGCCACACCGGTGACGGCCGCCGTGCCCATGACGCCCACGGTGGCCAGCAGCGCCGCGGGCTTGAGGCCCTGGCGCATCGCGGACAGCGGGGTGTTGAGGCCACCGTCGAAGAGGATGAGCACCAGCGCCACGGTGCCCAGCCGGAAGGTGAAGCCGTAGTTCTCGAAGGCGATGCCACCCAGGCCCTCGGAGCCGCCCAGCACGCCCAGGAGGATGAAGAGCAGGGCCACGGGGACGCCGAAACGTCCGGCGGCACGGCTGAAGAGCGCGCTCCCGCCCATCAGCACACCGAGCGCGGTGAGCAGGAAGGCCGTCGCCGTGGGCTCGTAGAGCTGCATTCCCGGACGCCTCTAGCATGGAGCCGGGCCAATGCACGGGGGCGGAAGCGCGCCCGCCCCCGGGAATGTGCACCGGCGTACGGCTCGAGCCGCTGGCGCGGGGGCTACGCCGGCGTCTCCAGGCGGGTGACGTAGGGCGCGGGCTCGAAGCGGTCGGTGGTGACGAAGCCCGCGGGCGCGGACAGCAGCTGGGGCAACCGGTTGAGCACCACGGCACACGTGAGCGCGGGCGTGGCCGGCTGGCGGATGGTCACCGTGGTGTCGGGCTCGCCCCGGAGCGTCCACTCGTTGAGGTCCACCTCGCCGGGTGCGTAGAGCTTGCCCACGCAGTGCGTCTCGATGACGGGGCCCTCGTGCGTCTCCGTCACCACCACCGCCTTCATGCCCGTGGCATGCCCGGCGGGAATCTCGAGGCCCATGCTCGGCGAGCGCAGGGAAGCGGTGTGGGTGGTGGGCAGCAATTGCTGGGACATGTCGCGAATGCGCCAGCCGAACCGGGCGCACAGCCACTCATTGGAATTCCAGACGTAGGAGGGCGCGCTGCTGGCGCCAATCTTCGTGGCGAAGGTGTCCAGGTCGAGCCCGACGCCATGCTTCTGGGCCACGGCGCTCCCGTAGTCATCGGCGTTGTACTGGGTCAGCCCCACGATGCGGTCGATGCGCTGGGTGGAGCCGGCCAGCACGGTGATGAGGTTGGCCCAGAACACGTCCTGGTAGCCCGAGCCGGTGAGGGTGCAGGCGTTGGCCTTGGCCAACTGGTCCAGCTCCTCGGTCAGCGCCTTCGAGGTGGTCCAGGGGTAGAACGCCTCCTCACCGATGGTGATGGCGTTGACGCCGTGACGGGCGGCCATGCGCAGGGCGTCCGCCATCTCGGCCATGGTGCTGCGCGTGCACAGGATGCACACGTCGGCGCGGGCCTCGCGCAAGACGGCCTCGGCCTTCTCGGGAGGGTGGATGCGGACGCCCAGGGGCCCGAGGCCCGCGACCTCACCCGCGTCCCGGTCCCGGCGTGCCGCGTTGTGGTCGATGGCCCCCACCAGCTCGCCGCCCTTCTCGCGCAGGGTGCGGATGAGGATCTGCCCCATCAGTCCACAACCCCACTGGATGATCCGGATCGGTCTCTTGCTCATGCATGTCCCCCATGAAGGTTCCGGGGGTGCATCTTGCGCCCACAGGGGAATGACCACTGAAGGAAAGGTGCCAACGCTTTGGACTGTGCACCGGCGCACTCCTTCGTGAGGCAGGGGCCCGTGAACCTGACCGCCCCTGCTCTCAACCCCTGCTGCCGCTGCTCTCCCACGCGATCAGCCCGCGGCTGCTCGCCGCAGTGGGCACCTGTAGGCGGGACTACACTTCTCCCGTAGGGCCGGGTGGGATGACTTCTTTCTATCGTAGGACTTTGAATCAAGCCTGCCAGCGCCAGGGGCACGGCTTCAGGGCCACGTCGGCCCTGCCCACGCCGAAGGCGTCCAGTTGCATCCGCCAGGCGCTCTGCCCCAGCTATCTCGGTGGGAGCGCCCAGGTGGTCCGTCACCACGGCGTAGCGCCCCGTGGAGTCCTCCTTCCATCAACGAGCTTCGAGCTTCAAGCGGAGGCCCGATTATTTGAGGCCTGCCCTGATTGAGCCGCCTTTGAAATCAGTACGAAAGCAGCTTCGCGATGTGCGGAATGTAGGCTGGATGTGCCGTTTTCCTGTCCTCAACCGTGGGGCCAAGGCATGGTGAGCATCGTCGGATCCGAACAGATGTGCTCGAGGATGAACGCCTTTTTCTCATCCAACCTTTCGAGGCCGATACCAGCCTGCTGGAAGACTGTGCGGATTCCACCCAGAAGATAATCCACGGCAACGCGACATCCTCCCGCCGACGCGACAATGATATCGAATGGAAGGAACACGGTGAATTCTACATCCTTGTCTCTCTTGAAGACGGTCGGCCCTTTTATCTGATTGTCCGATATTTGTGTGTCCGCACTGACACGAACCACGAGATTGAAGCCGGTGCCATACTTCTTTTCGAACTCGGCGGCGGCGTTGGCAGCAGACGACAACTCTTCTCCCAGCCAACGCTGCATTCGATGCGAAAAAGGAAAGCTCACACCGGGTTTTGTGTAGATTTGCCCGATTGAAATTCTCATGAAGGGAAGCTCCACAGGGTGTTGCTGAGTGCTTACGAAGGCGTCCGGTTCATGTGCCTTCAACCTTCTCCAAGTCCATCCCCTTCAGCTTCGCCCCTCGGAGGGCCTCGGCGGCACGAGCGCCGCAGACGAACACCGGAGCCCTCTCATCTCCGGACCCAAACTCCAAGTCCGTGCGTGCGAATGCCAGTTCGCCGATCGCCTCGCCATCCACCAAGAACGCTGGGGCCGCGCCAGCCACCGATTCGTACTGGCCGCATGCGTCACATTTCTTGACGAATCGCGTCCCGCGCCTGGCCGAGTCGAAGACCACGGTATGGGTCGCCCGCAGAGCGAAGTAGCCGCCGGTGAGCGGAGTGAACTCCAGACCCGTCAGACCGGTACGCTCATAGACATCGCGGAAGCGCTGCGACACGACAACGACACCATCGTAGCTGCTCGACACGTCGTACCGTAAACGCCGCGGGACAGATACGACGCTGAGGTTCTCTTTCCACTTGGCTACCAATAATCCGCAGGACGAACATCGCTTCACATCATTTCTATCTTTGAAGAAGCTCAGATCGTTGTCGTGCCCGCACATGGTGAAGAGTGGCATGGCAGATCCTGGAACTAGAGGTGGGGATGTCGGGCCATCCCATTGTTCTCACAGTAAGATATAGGAACATTCAACTGACTTCCGTTACACCATACGTCCGGGCGTCTCCTTTCGAGACTCGGGGCCCTGGTCGTCAGTGATACGGTGAGGGCATATTGTCCGCGTTGCTCGTGGCTCAGCGCCCGGTGGCGTCCTCCCTGGCCGGTGGGGCGAAGCCCTCCGGCTCAAGCTGTCAGGTGGGGACGTTTTTGGAGGAGGACTCCTCGTGCGGCAGTAGATGCCTGTTTCAAAAGTCTCGTTGCTTGCTGTATCGCTTCTTCCAGCCAATGAGATCGCCAGCAAGGCCATCACTCACATCTCGAAGCTGTGGTCCCTCGATCATCGATAAGGATACCGTCTCCTCTTGTTCAATGGTCCAGAGCAGGTGATGCAATGTCGTGTCGACGATCGCGGGTACCAAGGCATTCAAAACCGCCCGTTGCTCATCGCTCCAGCCAGCGAGTAGTTCATTTACTCTCGCGGCGGTGTTTCCCTTCAATTGTCCGGCAATGAGGCCATCCCATTGTTCTATGGATTCATCGCGAACACGCGTCATCAAAAGCTTTCCGAATACCTCGAGTGGTGGAACTGTCATCGGTTTTGTTTGCTTGAATCTTGCTGTTGCTCGTTCTTGGAGCGATTTCTAGAAAGGACTCTTGGGAAGGAGCGCAAAGCTGGAGCGCGGCGGGCCCTCACTGCTCGGCATAGGCGTCACCCAGAGGAGTGAAATCCGGGCGAAGCCAATACCAATGCTCCCCGCGTGCATCAAGGAGGTGACGCAAGAGCTCCGTGAAAGAGCGAGCAATGACAGGGCAGCTTCCCGGCACACCATGCCGATCCCAGAAGCTGTCATAACACTTGCCGAGCCTGGAGGAAGCCAGATCAATGCTGATGGCCTCCCCAGAGCTGCTTCGCCCGATGATGTACCAGGAATCGGTGATGTCATCAGGCGCTTCCTCGCCAATTATTTCCGGGTTGCTTCGAGCTACCCCGCCCGGCGCTACAATCTCTACTGAGTAGGGCGCCGACGACCAGAGGATGCATCCGCCGCACCGATTATAGAAGTGGAGCAGATCGCCGGGGACCTGATGGTCGGCGCGAGGGGTCGGAAGTCCGGCGGGGGGACGCACGACGCAATCATTTTTCTTTCGGATGGCTTCGACGAGTGCATCGATTTCAGGATGATCAGAGGCCATGGATATACCTATTGAATGCCTGGTAATACTCGGAGCGCGCTGCTGCGGGAACGCCAGCCGCATCAAACATTCTTTCACTCAGTGCTTGGGCCTCCCGTGGTGAAACACTGGACCAATCCACGGCTCCTCCCACGCGCTTTCCGGTCCGTTCGAATAGCCACTCCCTGTATACGGCTTTTGTGGCGTCGTGTTGTGTCTTCGTCAGGGCCATGGAAACGGAGTCGCTGGCTCTGGAGATATAGCCTGCAATGTTTTTGCTGGCCCATACATCCAGTACGCCATGGTGGTGCTCCAAGCCGGAGTTGGTGGGACGATACGGAACGATATCGAAGGGTTTTACTTTCTTTGCGGCATTATCACATTCACTCAGCCCCAAGGGGTCGGTGGCGGAGAGCGGATCCACGGGGTAGCCATAGAGGCGGGGCCCGGCGGCGAGCCCCAGTGGGTCCTGGCTGATGTAGCGCCCGGCGTAGGCGTCGTAGTAGCGGAAGCGGTTGTAGAGGAGGCCTGTCTCCTCGTCCTCGTACTGTCCCGGCCAGCGCCAGGGGCACGGCTTCAGGGCCACGTCGGCCTTGCCCACACCAAAGGCGTCCAGTTGCATCCGCCAGGCAAGCTGCCCCAGCTCGTCATACATCTCAGTGGGGGCACCCAGGTGGTCCGCCACCACGGCGTAGCGCCCCGTGGCGTCCTCCCTGGCCAGTGGGGCGAAGCTCTCCGGCTCGAACAGCCAGGTGGTGACGTCTTCGGAGGAGGCCACCTCGTGCAGGGGCACATCTCCGTCCCATAGGAAGCGCACCTCGCGCTTGGGTACTGGCCGATCCTCCGCTTCCGTGCCCAGCACCACCTTCCTCGTGCGCCGGGCCAGCGCGTCGTATTCCAGGTGCACGCGCAGGCCATCCGGCCGCTGCACTTCGGAGAGCAGGCCCGCTCCATTCCAGCCATAACGCCAGGTGCCCTCGGGCGTGTATTTCTCCGTCAGGTTGCCATCGGCGTCATGGGTGTAACGGGTGCCATCCGCTTCCCGCAGCCGTCCACCCGGGCCGTAGCGCCTGTCCTTCATCCCGGGGTGTCGGTAGAGGTTGCCCACCGCGTCCATGGCCCGGTGCTGGAGGCTGCCGTCGGGCAGTCTCTCCCCCACCAGCCGTCCCCAGGCGTCATGGACGTACTCGGTGTGGCCATGCGCCGCGTCCGACATGGCCGCCAGCTGTCCCTCGGGACGCCAGCGCCAGGTGCGTTGGGCCACCGTCCCACCGCCCACCAGGGTGCGCCGCTCCGTGGGGCGGCCCGCCTCGTCATGCTTCCAGGTGGCTACCACCCCGCCCGGCATCCACCGCGACACCTCCAGCCCGCCCGCGTCCCGCTCCATGCGGACCGCCCACTCCGGCCTGCCGGGTGAGCTGTACGTCACCCCCCTTACCGTCCCGAGTGCGTCCCGCAGCAGCTTCTGGTGCGCGCCCAGGCTGCTCTCCACCTCCATACGGTGGCCAGAAGGCGAGTAGCGCGACGTCACCTCCCCCTCCGCCTGTTTCTCGGCCACCACCCGTCCCAGGGAGTCCCTCGTCAGGGCCACCTTCCCCGACTCGTTCTCCGCCTCCACCAGCGCCCCATCCACCCGGTAGCGGAAGGCGCGGAAGGTGCCATCGCCGTACTCCACCCGTGTCAGCCGGCCGGCCTCGTCGTAGGCGAAGTGCCGTGTCCGTCCACTGGGCTGGATGGCTTGTCTCAGCCGCCCGGCCGCATCGTATTGGTAGTCCCACGCGGCCCCGTCGAAGCCCTCCTCGCGCACCACCCGCCCCAGCTCGTCCCGGGTGTAGCGGTACAGCTCGCCCACCTCGTTCTTCACCTCCACCAGCCGGCCCTCGGCGTCGTGGCGCCAGCTCAGGCGCGTGCCGGCCTCCTCGCGGTACGCGGGCCAGTGGAAGCCCGTGTAACCCAGGCTCACCCGGCGTAGCGGGCCTCTCTCCTCCAGGAGGTTGCCCTCCGCGTCGTAGTGGGTCTCCCACACCTCGTGGCCAGGCCCCTCCACCCGCACCGGCCTGTCCAGCAGGTCGTACCGCACCCGCTGCCCGCCACCGCGCGCGTCCCGCAGGGAAACCCTCCGGCCCCGCCGGTCGTACTCCAGGCGCACCTGCCCTCCCGTGGGCAGGCGGACGCGGGTGAGGTTGCACTGCGCGTCGTACCCGTACTCCGTCCGCTCTCC
>NZ_DASUNC010000015.1:0-75785 GCF_036277355.1 Archangium sp. | reverse complement strand
CGTTGAGAGTCAACTCCGTACCGCCGACCCCGTATTCCTTCTTCAGCCCGTCCGGATCATCCCACCGCCAGTGCGGTGTCGCCTTCCCGTCCGAGGGGGCGCGGCTTCTATCACCGCCGCGTTGGGAGTCAACACGCTTCTCCTACTTCCTCATTCCCGCTGATTCGCCCAGGCGCGCATCATCGGGGCTCAACCTCCTCGAGCCCTGGACCTCCGTGTCTCCACGGGGTCAGAGCATCGCTAGCTCCACGCCCTCACCTGCTTGCCAGGCAGATCCCCCGATGGGCAACCGACGGAACAAGCGCTCGAACTGCGGCCTCCAGTGCGTCTTGAACTGAAGAACTCCGTCCACCCTCGAGCGCCACGCGCCGTCATGGCGAGCAGGGCCGAGCCACTGAAAACAGGAAGGCTGCCCAGCAGAGCCAGCCGGAACCTCGGTACCAGGAGTTCCGGCGCACAAGCGCCCGCGCACTCGCGGCTCAAGCCGCCGCGGACACCCGCTTCACCGTGGGGCCCAGGTCGTGGAGCACAGCCGTGAAGTGGATTTGGTTAGGGTGGCCTCCCCATGGCCTCCAAAATCTCCGATGAGTGGAAGGTGCTTCCACATGGTCCTCTGGAGCAGCTCTCCGAAAACCTGTGGCGGGTCGAGGGGTCGCTGCCAGGCATGTCCCTCAAGCGCGTCATGACCGTCGTGCGCCGGAACGATGGTTCGCTCGTCATCCACAGCGCCATCGCCCTCGCCGACAAGGAGCGGCGTGAGCTCGAGGCACTGGGCCCTCCCACGGTGCTCCTCGTCCCCAACCAGGGCCACCGCCTCGACGCTCCCGCCTACAAGAAGCGCTACCCCGCCCTGCGCGTGTTCGCTCCGAGCGGCGGCCGCCACGCCATCGCCGAGGTCGTCCCCGTCGACGGCACCTACGAGGACTTTCCCGCCGATGACACCGTCCGCCTGGAGATGCTGCACGGCGTGAAGGCAGGCGAAGGCGCCATGTTCGTGCGCTCGATGGACGGGCTGACGCTCGTGCTCAACGACTGCCTCTTCAACATGGACCGCAAGAAGGATCCGCTCGGCTGGTTCTTCACCACGGTGCTGGGCTCGGCGCCCGGACCCCGTGTGTCCCGGCTGGTGAAGCTCATGTTCGTCCAGGACAAGAAGGCGCTCCGCTCGGACTTCGAGCGCTTCGCTCAGCTGCCCGGGCTCGTGCGGCTCATCGTCTCGCACGAAAAGGTGGCCCATGGCCCCGAGGCCTCGAGCGCGCTGCGACAGGCCGCGACCTATCTTTGAGCTCCAACGGTGGCGGGGGGGATGTACTGGAGTGAACAGATGGGGTGAGGATGAGCCGCATGCCATCCGTCCGCATGCGGCTGCTCCCGACGGCGTCGTTGACGAACGAGACGCGGTCGGAACTGTGGGACTTCACCTCGCGCTTCGTCGAGACCGACCGCCAGGACTGGGAGCGCAAGCTCGACGCTCACGCCGAGGTCATCCTGTACCGCGAGCAGCGCGCCGGAGCTCTGGTGGGCATGGCGGCAGTGGACTTCCAGGAAGCTACCGCGGCCGGAACCTGCTCCAACGCGCCGGGCTGGTGTGCTTCCTGCGCACGCGACTCCGGCACCCGCTGGCCCCCATCTACTGGTTCTTCGACACCTTCAGCTACAAGAGCTACCTGCTGCTCGCCTTCAACTTCGCCGAGTTCTGGCCGAGGCCCGAACAACCAATGCCCCACTGGGAGCGGGGATTGATGGAGTCGCTGGCGCACCCATGGTACGGCGACAGCTGGGACTCCACCCTGGGCGTGGTGCACCACCGGGGTGGCAAGAAGCTGAAGGCGGGAGTCGCTTCCATTTCCGAGGCGGACCTCACCCAGCCCCACATCCGGTTCTTCCACGAGCGCAACCCGCTTCACCCCGAGGGCGAGGTGCTGGTCTGCATGGCACCACTCACCTGGCGCAACTGGCGCTCCATCCTGGGCAACGGCCTGCGGCGGTTGGTGCGTCGGCGTCCGTCTCGCGCTCCCCGGATCGCCTCCGTGACGACACTCCAGTTCCCCGCTACGAAGGACTCGGAGACGAACGGACTGGAGGAGATCGGTACGCGGAGCAGGCGCGCCCAGGGAAGATGACACCATGCGGAACAAGCTCCAGCGCATCCTCGCCGCCACGCTCCTGGTCTGCTCCCTCCTGATGGTGCTCCTGGGGATGAACTTCGCGTCCCTCTTCCTCTGGTCCGTCACCCCCAGGACTCCGTTCAGCGAAGCGCGTCCCCCCGCTCCTCCCGACTACAGCCGGCCCTCCTCCTGGAGCGCGCTTCCCGAGCTCCATGACCTCGCGGATACGGCGCTGCCCTCGAGCCCGGCCGTCGAACCCTCCCAGGCCCCCGTGGATGTCTTCTACATCCACCCCACCACCTATATCGGCGGCGAGTGGAATGGGCCCGTCGATGATTCCACGCTCAACGAAGCCACCGACCGGGTGGCGACCCTCATTCAAGCCAGTGCCTTCAACGCCTGCTGTGCCATCTACGCCCCCCGGTACCGCCAGGCCAACATGACCGCCTTCACCGGCCCCGTGGAAAAAGGCCAGGCCGCGTTGGACCTCGCCTACCGGGACGTCGCCGCGGCGTTCCACTACTGGCGCGAGCACCACCATCGCGGACGGCCCTTCATCCTCGCGGCACACAGCCAGGGGACCGTGCTCGCCAGACGCCTCCTGCGCGAGGCCGTCAGCGGAACTCCGCTCCGCCACCAGCTCGTCGCCGCGTACCTCATCGGGATTCCGATGCCCGAGGACTCCCTCCAGCGGAGCCTTCCCGACATCCCCTTCTGCGACTCGCCAGCGCAGACCGGCTGCCTCATCAGCTGGAACGCACGGGCCGCCAACGCCTCGGAGCGCATCCAGGTGCGTGAGCCAGCGATGGACGCGGCGTCCGCGTCGGGGCCGTTCCTCTGTGTGAATCCCCTGTCCTGGCGCCACGACACCGCGCCGGCCTCGTGGGAGCAGAACCAAGGAGCCGTGTTCCTCGAGGCCACACCTCCCCAGGTCATGCCAGGCCTCACCGGAGCGCAGTGCAAGAACGGAAAGCTGGAGGTCCTCATCCGTGGAGACATGCCGCGCGACTTCATGAGCCGGCTGCTCGACCACGCCATGGGCGAGGGCAACTACCATCCCGTGGAGTACCAGCTCTTCTACATGAGCATCCGCCGCAACGCGGCCGAGCGGGTCGCGGCGTTCCTCCGCTCCCACTCCACCGCCACCACACGCGACGACTGAGGACGACGCAGGGCGCCCCGCCGGCTACTCCCCCCGCTGCTGGCGCTCGTGGAGGACCTCCACGTAGTCCCGCAGCACGCGGAAGGCATCGCTGTCGTAGACCCGCGGACCCTCCGTGGAGACGTGCTCCTCCAGGGCGAACAACGACGCGGTCAGCGCTCTCCAGCCCAACAACATCTCCTCGTAGCGGTGCTGCTCCAGCAGGGAGCGGAACTCCACCACCGCCGGCAACTCCGCGTGACGGTTCATCGCGCCCCAGTTGCGCGCACGCGACAGCAGTTCCTCCGTGCCCAGCAGCCGCAACTGCTCCTTGTGGCGACGGCTGGCCTCCCGCTCCCTTCGCCAGAAGAAGACCGCCAGGGCCACCCACCCCACGAGGGACAACCCGCCCATCAGTCCCAGCAGCGTGCAGATGCTCATGGCGGAGAGTTACCCCAAACCGCTCGGCACCACAGCGGCTCGCTCTCCCTGTCCCTCCGCAATCGCCCGGGGTGGTCTTGACTGTCCTGGCTGTCATTTTTTACTATCATTGTATGACTACGAGCCATTCCGTTCCCGAGACCCTCGAGCTGGACAACGATCTTCTGGACACCGTGACCGGAGGAACCGACAGCAGCGTCCTGGTTCCCACCGTGGAGTGCCCCACGTGCGCCTCGGGCGCGGATCCGACCGTGCTGAACGCGCAGTATCAGAACCTGCTGGCCGGCGACCTGTAGTCCCTTGAGCCAACCCCGGTCCAGGCTGGGCGTCGGACTGTCCTACCAGGGCTCGCTGCGCGAGTTCGTGCGCGAGAACCTGGAGGCCTACGACTTCCTGGAAGTCATCCCGGACATCTTCTGGACCGAGGAGCGCGACCCCGACGGCGCCCTGCGCTTCCGGGAAAACCCCGAGGGACTGCGGCTGCTGGACTGGGTGGCCGCGCGCCGCCCCCTGGTGGCCCACTCGGTGGGCATGTCGCTGGGCAGCGCCGAGGGAGGCTTCTCCCCGGACTACGTCGCCCAACTCGCACGCTGGCAGCGGCGCTACCACTTCGCCTGGCTCAGCGAACACCTGTCCTTCACCCGCCTGCCCCACACACACGGCGAGCACATGGACATCGGCGTGATGCTCCCGGTGCCCTATGACGAGGACACGCTGGAGCTGCTCGCCGGACGCGTGGCCCAGGTGCGGCAGGCCGTGGACGCCCCCTTCCTCCTGGAGAACAACGTCTTCTACTACCAGCTCCCCGAGCAGGAGCTGAGCGAGCCGGCCTTCCTGCGGCGTCTGGGCGAGCGCACTGGCAGCGGCCTCCTCCTGGACCTCCACAACCTCTACACCAACGCGCGCAACCACGGCTTCTCGCCGCTCGACTTCCTCGAGGCCCTGGACCTCTCGCAGGTGGTGGAGCTGCACATCGCCGGTGGCTACGAGTGGCAGGGCTTCTACCTCGATGCGCACTCGGGCGCCTGTCCCGAGCCCGTGTGGGAACTGCTCGAGCAGGTGCTGCCTCGGCTGCCCAACCTGGGCGGCGTCGTCTTCGAGATGTTCGGCAACTACGTCCCGCTGCTCGGCACCGACGTCCTGCTCGGCGAGCTGCGGCGCCTGCGCGGCGTGCTGGAGCGCCACGGCGGGAGGCCCTGAGTCATGTCCCTCGCGGGCTTCCAGCGGGCCCTCTCCGCACTCGTCATGTCCCCCGCCCTGCGCGCCGAGGTGGCCGCCCTCCCCGAGCCGGAGCTCCCTGCTCAATTCGTGGGCCTCGAGCTGACCGAGCGCGAGCGGCGCCGGCTCCATGCCCTCGCCCGCGACGCGGGCATGAAGGTGACGACCCTGCTCCACCGCGCCAACCGGCTGAGCATGCTCACCAACACCCTGCCTCGCACCAGCGAGGCCATGGCCCACCCGAAGCTCCAGCCCCTCGTGCAGCGCTACTGGCGCGAAAACCCTCCCACCAGCGTCATGTACGTGCGCGAGGCCCGGCGCTTCGCCGGGTTCCTCCAGGGACTGCTGCGCTCGGGCGAGCTCGTGCACCCCCCTCTCGCCGAGCTGCTGGAGGCGGAGCTGGCCCTGCTCGAGCTGGGAAAGTCGGGGCTGGCCCTCCCCTCCGTGCCGGAGTCTCCGCCCGAGGGCGACGCGCTGGAGGCAGCGCGGCCGAGGCTCGGTCCGTGGTGCCGCGTCCTCCCCTTCCGGATGGATCCCCGGATGTTGCCGCGCTCGGGCGGCGCCGTCTCGCTGCCGGAGTCCCTGCCGGACGAGGAGCGCTACCTGCTCCTCACCAGCGTGAGCCCCGGTCAGGTCGTGCCGCGAGCCCTGGAGGTGACGCGGGCACGCGTCCTGCGGGCCAGCACCGGCCAACACTCCGTCGCAGCGCTTCGCACGGAGCTCGGCTGCCCGTCCTCCCTCTTCCTGGAGCTGGCTCGCGAGGGGCTGCTCCTCCTCGGCCCCGCGCAGTAGGCCGCGCCCACCTCACATCCGGATGCCCAGCTGCACCCCGGGCCAGTACCGCACCGTGGTGCTCTCCGACAGCCACTCCTCCCGCGACGGCAGCGTGGTGAGCTTGTACCGGTCTCCCTCGCTCCCGGCGAAGTACACGTTGTAGGTGGGCCCGCCGAAGAAGGCGAAGCGCTCGAAGAGCTGCACCCCCAACATCACCCGCCCCTGGCCGAGCACGTTCGCGCTCCCCCCGAACGGATCCCTCACGCGCAGCACCGTGCTTCCCGCCACGTCCCCGTCCAGCCACATGCGCTCGCCCAACGGCAGGTGCAGCCCCAGCCCCATTCCGAGGCTGAAGCGCTCCAACCGGTCGTCCGGCCCGATTCCCCCCAGCAGCGCCGTGTACAGGTACTTGCCTCCAAACTTCACCGCCAGGTTCGTGAGCTGGATGTCGCTGCCGTACAGCTCCACGTGGAACTGACCCTTCTTCTCGAAGGACAGCAGCCCCACCGGCACGCCCTTCACCTCCTCGGAGACGTTCACCAGGCCGAGCTGCACCCCCGTCACCACCCGCCCCACGTTGATGAGGCCCAGCTGCACCCCCGTCACGTCCCCGCCCACGTTCAGCAGCGCCGCCTGCACGCCCGTCACGTCGCTCGCGCGGTTGAAACCCACGGCCCACTGCACGCCCTTCACCGCGCCCCCCGTCACGTTCCCCCCCACCGCCCCCTGCAGGCCCGCGAAGTCCCCTCGCGTCACGTTGAGGCCCGCCGCCCCCTGGATGCCTCCAAAGCTCCCCCCCGTCACGTTGCCTCCCGCCGCCACCTGCACGCCCCACACCGAGCCCGCCGCCACGTTCGCCCCCACCGCCAGCTGCAACGCCTCCACCTGCCCGAGCACCACGTTCGCCGCCGGGGACGCCATCAGCCCGCTCGCATCCCCCTTCACCGCGTTGAAGCCCGTGGACAACAGCAGGCCGTGCGCCTCCTCCTCGTACCAGTTCGCCACCAGCGACAACGCCGCCCCCCTCACCCGCACCGCCCGGCCTCCATTCACCACGCCCAACGCGAGCTGGTTCTCCACCCGCCCGATCGACGGCGCCCGCAGCCCGTTGGTGCTCAGCTGTGGAATGAGGCTCAGCGACACCGGCACCCGCGTGTAGCTGTGCAGCGGGTGCAGCACCGGCGCCTCGGTGAGGCCGGCTCGCGCCAGGAGCTCTGGATCCACTCGCGCCAGCCCCACCGCGGAGGACTCGGGCGCCACCTCCGGCCCTCCGCGCGACACCGTGGCCTCCAGCGCCACCGCCTGGAAGCTCGCCGGCGCCAGCGGCGTGCGCTGCCCCTCCACCAACGTGAAGCCCGCCTCCGAGGCCCCGCCCTCCAGCTCGCGCCTCACCTGGTAGCGCCCCGGCGCCAGTCCCAGCTCCGCCGCCCGGCCCGCCAGCTTCTGCACCTCCACCACCAGCATGCCCGCCTCGTCCCGCACGAAGAGCCGGCCCTCCAACGCCTCGGTGAGGTACAGCCCCGCCGACGTCGCCCGCAGGTCCGTCATCACCAGGTCCCCCGAGCCCGCCAATTCAATGTCATACGCCGGGTGCTGCGCCCCTCCCCGCGTCTTCTCCGTACGCGCCAGCGTCTCGTGGAAGGCGAACTGGTAGGCCTCGTTGAGCGTCACCCGCCCATCCCGCGTCGCATCCGCCGCGCCCCGCAGCCCCGAAATGAGGTGGTGCGTGAAGTACGAGGCCCCCAGCCTGTCCGACTCCTGTGACACCTCGTCCTCGCTCGAAGACGTGAGGATGGCGTGCCCCTTCACCTTGTTGCCCGAGTCCACCAGGAAGGCCGGCCGGCGCGTCCCCCCCTTCGCCCGCGCGAAGGCCCCCGAGGCACAGCTGTCCAGCACCGCGATGCGCACGTCCGCGGGCAGCGCATCCAGGGCCCGGCGCAGCTCGCCATACCCCAGGCGCTCGCCCTTGAGCAGCAGGCCCTCCTCGTCCGAGTGCCCCGAGTAGTAGACGAGCACCTCCACCCGCGACGCCCCGGAGCCCCGCGCCGCCTCGGTGCGCGCGCGCAGCTCGCCGAGCGCCTCCAGCAGCCCCGCACGCCCCACGTCCACCAGCACGCGCCGGTCCGCCGCCGCCACTCCGCCCAGCTCCCCCAGCACCTTGTCGAAGGAGCGCGCGTCGGACACCGCATAGCGCAGCCGCACGCGCTCGGGCCCTCCGTCGTTGACGCCCACGAGCAGCGCCAACCGCCGCACCGGACCCGGCTCCGCGAGCGCGGGCACGGCCAGCAGCACACACAGCAGGGCGAGGACTCTCGAGGCACTCATGGGGAGGACTTCTCCAACGTGAAGGAGGCCTGCATGTACCGCGAAGGCAGGGGCAACGGCGAGGTGCGCGCCTCGGGGCGTCCAGCGAGCGAGCGGGCGGCGGCGAGCACCTCCTCCAGGGCGAAGGGGGCCTCGGCGGTGACGAGGAAGAAGCGCTCGAAGTCCGGAGCATCATCCAGCGCATAGGCGCCCGGCAGCGCGTGCGTCCCCGCGGGCGTCAGCGGCACCGAGCCGGCACCGGACTCGGGGGCATGCAGCGTGACGGTGCCGCGCCCGTCCACGGAGAGGATGGCCCCATGCGCCCGGCCCGCGGCCACGAAGGCCAGCTGCACCACGTCCCCCGAGGCCGCGAGCGCCCCATCCGCGAGCGCCTCGGCCGCCCCGTCCCGCTGCCGGTGGACGGTGAGCCGGGGCTCCAGCCCCTTCACCCGCGTCTCCTCCACGCGCGTCTCCGGGGCCACCGGGGCCGCCGCCGGAGGCCGCACGAGCAGGACGAGCGCCGCGGCCGCGAGCGCCGGCACGAACGCAGAGGCAAGGGACGGAAAGCGTCGGCGGACCCGGGCGGCCACCTGCCGGGCCACACCGGCGGGCGGGTGCCGCTCCAGGGTGGCCGCGCTGTCCACCTCGAGCGCGGCGAGCCGGGCCGCCCCGTCCGGCTCCTCCAGGAGGCGCGCCCGGGCGCGGGCGAGCTCCTCGGGGGGGGAGCTCTCCCAGGGCGATCCTCTCGAGAAGCCAGTCGGGGGTGCGGGTCGGGGAACGCATGCGGCCTCCTGCCAGGGAAGGGAACACCGCGCCCGCCTCCGGCTGTTACCTCGCCTCCCTCCTTCCCGCGCTTTTCTTCCCCGGAGCACTCCCAAGCCCTTGGTTTCCCGGCTTTCGAGCAGGCGAGCGAAACACCCGGACGTACCCTCCCGCCCGCCGTTGTTGACTGCCTGGGAAATCGAGCAGCCCTCGCTTCAAGGAGTGAATAGACCCGAGTACCGTGCCCCTCTCCCCCCATCGCGATCTCCATCCGTGACCACCGACACCATCGCCGCGATTCGCGCGTCGTACCTCTCCGCCCAGCTGGCGGGAAATCGCCGGGAGGCCCTGCGCCTGCTGGTGGACGAGGGAATCCTCCGGGGCATCCCCCTCTCCACCCTGCACCTGGACGTCATCCAGAAGGCCCAGTGGGAGATCGGCCGGATGTGGCAGGAGAACGAAATCTCCGTGGCCCAGGAGCACATGGCCACCGCCATCTCCCAGCTGGCCCTGTCCCACCTCTACCGCCACCTGCAGAGAGACCCGCCCAACGGGCGCAGGGTGCTGCTGACGTGCGTGGAGGGAGAGCTGCACGAGCTGGGCGCCCGCATGGCCAGCGACTTCCTGGAGATGGCGGGCTTCGATGTGCGCTTCCTCGGGGCCAACGTGCCCACCGAGCACCTCGTGCGCGAGGTGCGCGAGTCAAAACCCGATTTGCTGGCGTTCTCGGTCACCATGACGTACCACCTGCCCGCATTGCGCAAGGCGGTGGCGGCGGTGCGTGAGGTGGCACCGGCGCTGCCCATGGCCGTAGGGGGGTTGGCCTTCACCTGGGTTCCCGGTGTGGAGGCGGAATTGGGAGTCCCCTTCTTCGGCAAGGACGCGCGAGAGCTGGTGGCCGCGGCCTGCAGGATGTTCGAGGTCTAGGCATGCAGTCGTTGGCCCGTGAAGTGGAGCGCCGCACGCAGCGGCTGGCCGAGGCGTCCGTCTCGGAGCTCTACGATGACCCCTTCTGGTTCGCCCGCTACGGCGAGGAGCGGGCGCGGCGCTTCGGAAGCGAGGACGCCGTCTTCCACGTGCGCTACCTGGTGCAGGCCCTGGAGGCGAAGGACGCCGGGGTGATGGAGCGCTACGCGCGCTGGCTGCAGGGCCTGCTGGTGCCCCGCGGCATGAGCTCGCGCCACATCGCCACGCACTTCCAGGGGCTGTACGGCGCGCTGGTGCGCGAGGGCCTGACGCAGCCGCCCGAGGCGCTCGATTACGTGCGCGCGGCCGAGGCGGCCCTGGAGTGGCCCGAGGGCCCCGCTCGCGCCGTGCACCTGGCCCTGCCCCGGCTGGTGCCGCAGACCCTCGGCGAGCTGTCCGCGCGCGAGGGGACGCTCACCCGGGGGCAGGAGATCCGCCTGGGAGATGAGTTGCTGTTGCAACTGTCCTACCTGATGGACTCGCTCGGTGCGCAGCGGCCGGGGCTCTTCGTGGAACACGTGCGGTGGTACGCGGGCTTCTGGCCGCGAAGGGACTTGCGGTGCAGCTACCGCGCGCTGCTGGAGGCGCTGGAGTCGGCGCTGACCCGGGATGTCTCCGTCTCGGAGTTGCCCCGGGTGACGGTGGCGACAGGGCTCACCGCCCTGGAAAAGGAGCAGTCATGACCGCCTCCGTACCGGCGTCCCCGTGGCACTTCCTGAGCCGCGAGGTGGCGCTGGTCTGTGATGCGTCCGGCGCCCTCACCTGGATGGATGACCGCGCCGTGCGGCTGCTCGAGGCCGCCCCGGGCCAGACGCTGCGCTCGCTGGCGGCGCAGGGCACCGAGGAGAAGGTGGACAAGCTCGTCACCCTCGCCCGCGACGAGCGGGTGGAGCGCTGGGAAATCATCCTGTGCGTGGGAGGCCAGCCGCGCACCTTCGCCTTCCGGGGCGCCCCGCACGAGGGCGGCGTGGCGCTGGTGGGCAGCCTGGTGACGGAGGACTACGCCGCCTCGCTCTCGCAGGTGACGGAGACGATGAGCGAGCTGGCCGCGCTGCACCGCGAGACGGAGCGCCAGCAGCGCGAGCTCAAGCGGCGCGCGGACGAGCTCATCCGCATCAACCGCGAGCTGGAGGAGTCCAACCGCGGCGTGCGCACCCTGCACGCCGAGCTGGACGAGAAGACGGAGAGCCTGGTGCGCGCCGCGGAAATCAAGAGCCGCGTGGTGGCCAACGTGAGCCACGAGTTCCGCACCCCGCTGCACTCCATCCTCGGCCTGGCCCGGCTGCTGCTCAACCCCGCCAACGGCTCGCTCACCCCGGAGCAGCAGAAGCAGGTGCAGTTCATCCGCTCCTCGGGCGAGGCCCTCTTCGAGCTGGTGAATGACCTGTTGGATCTCTCCAAGATGGAGTCCGGCAAGGCGACGCTGCGGCCGGTGAAGTTCGGCGCCGGGGAATTCCTGGGCGCGCTGCGCGGGATGATGCGGCCGCTGGTGACGGCGGACTCGCCGGTGGAGCTGCGCTTCGAGACGCCGCTGGCGGACCTGGAGCTGGAGACGGACGAGGCCAAGGTGAGCCAGGTTCTGCGCAACCTGGTGTCCAACGCGCTGAAGTTCACCGAGAAGGGCCACGTCACGGTGTCCGCCGAGCGCGGGCCGGAGGACACGGTGTGCTTCCGGGTGAGCGACACGGGCATCGGCATCGCGCCGGAGCACCACGCGCACATCTTCGAGGAGTTCACCCAGGTGGAGAGCCCCCTGCAGAAGCAGGTGAAGGGCACGGGCCTGGGCCTGGCGCTGTCGCGGCGGCTGGCGGAGTTCCTGGGCGGCAGCCTCACCGTGCAGAGCGCGCCGGGCCGGGGCTCCACCTTCACCTTCACCCTGCCCCGGGTGCACCCGGAGGTGGCGGAGATGGTGGGGATGACCGAGCGCAGCCAGCAGCTGGAGCCGGGCCGCGCGCCGGTGATGGTGCTGGAGGACGACCGGCAGACGCTCTTCCTGTACGAGAAGTACCTGTCGCGCTCGGGCTTCCAGGTGCTGCCGGTGCGCACGGTGGAGGAGGCGCGCCGCACGCTGCAGCGGGTGCGTCCGGCGGCCATGGTGATGGACGTCATGCTGGAGGGCGAGACGAGCTGGAGCTTCCTCTCCGAGCTCAAGGGCAACGAGGCCACGCGCGACATCCCCGTCCTGGTGGTGACGCTCATGGACCGGGAGCAGAAGGCACGCGCCCTGGGCGCCGACGAGTTCTGGCTCAAGCCCGTGGTCGAGGAGCAGCTGCTGCGCAAGCTGGCGGAGATGGCGCGCAGCGGCCCGGTGCAGAAGCTGCTCATCATCGACGACGACGAGGTGCACCGCTACCTGCTGCGCCAGCTGCTCAAGGACACGCCCTACCTCCTCGCGGAGGCGGGCACGGGCCCCGAGGGCCTCCGGCTGGCGCGCGAGCAGACCCCGGACCTCATCTTCCTGGACTTCGTGCTGCCGGACATGACGGCCTTCGACGTCCTCGACGAGCTGAAGGCGGACCCGCGCACGCGCGACATCCCCGTCATCCTCCACACCTCGCGCCAGCTGCAGGAGGAGGAGCGCCAGCGGCTGGAGAAGGGAACCTCGACCATTCTCGCCAAGCACAAGCTGAGCCGCGAAGTGGCCATCACGCGCATCCGGGACGCCCTGCACAAGACGGGACTGGGCACCGACAGGGCAGAGGGGAGCCGCCGTGGCTGAGCTGACTTCTTCCGCGACGATTCTCAACGTCAACGACGACGACGCCACGCGCTACCTGTCCACGCGCACCCTGCGCATGGCGGGCTACCGCGTGCTGGAGGCCGCCACCGGCGAGGAGGCCCTGCGGCTGGCCGCCCTGGAGCGCCCGGACGTGGTGGTGCTGGACGTGAAGCTGCCGGACATCAGCGGCTACGAGGTGTGCCAGCGCCTGCGCGGCCGGCCGGAGACGGCCTCCATCGCGGTGATGCACACCTCGGCCACCTTCGTCACCCCGGACAAGAAGGTGCGCGGGCTGGAGGGCGGCGCCGACGCCTACCTCACCGAGCCCTTCGAGGGCGAGGAGCTCATCGCCACCGTGCGCTCCCTGCTGCGCATGCGGCGCGCGGAGCAGGACCTGCGCCGGCGCGCGGAGCACCTCACGGAGGCGGACCGGCGCAAGGACCTCTTCCTGGCCATGCTCGCGCACGAGCTGCACAACCCCCTGGCCGCCATCACCACCGCGGCGGGCATCCTCGAGCGCCGCGCCCCCGCGGACCCCAAGGACGCGCGGATGATCTCCATCATCCAACGCCAGACGAACCACCTGGCGCGGGAGGTGGATGACCTGCTCGACGTGAGCCGGCTGACGCGGGGCAAGGTGGAGCTGCGCCAGGCCCGGGTGGACCTGCGGGGCGTGCTGGAGCAGGTGCTGACCATGTTCCGCCCCCAGGCGGAGAGCAAGACGCTGAAGCTGGAGTCGAGCGTGCCGGCGATGCCCCTGTGGATGGAGGCGGACACGACACGGCTGGTGCAGGTGTTCACCAACCTGCTGGACAACGCGCTGAAGTACACGGACGCCGGGGGCACCCTCACGGTGACGGCCGAGCGCGTGCCCTCGGGGGATGGAAGCGCGAGCGCGCGGGTGCGGGTGAAGGACACGGGCATCGGCATCCGGCCGGAGATATTGCCCTCGGTGTTCGAGCTCTTCTCGCAGGCGGACGAGTCGCTGGAGCGCACGCGAGGCGGACTGGGCATCGGGCTGACGCTGGTGCACAACCTGGTGGAGATGCACGGCGGCCGGGTCGAGGCGCACAGCGACGGCCCGGGCCGGGGCAGCGAGTTCGTGGTGTGGCTGCCGCTGCAGCCGCAACCGGTGGAGTCGGAGCAGGAGGTGGTGCCGCCGGAGCCGGTGAAGCGGCGGCGGCACATCCTGTTGGTGGAGGACAACCCCGACGCGAGGCAGGCGCTGCAGGAGCTGCTGGAGACGTGGGGCCACCGGGTGGAGGTGGCGGCGGACGGACTGAGGGGCCTGGAGCTGGCGGTGCAGCGCACGCCGGAGGTGGCGCTGGTGGACATCGGGCTGCCGGGGCTGGACGGGTACCGGGTGGCGGAGGAGCTGCGGGCGAAGATCGGCCGGGGCATCCGGCTGGTGGCGCTCACGGGCTATGGCGGGACGGAGGACCACAGCCGGGCGCGCGAGGCGGGGTTCGACCTGCACCTGGTGAAGCCGGTGAAGCCGGACGACCTGAGCCGCCTGCTGTCGGAGCTGTAGCCCCCAAAACCGCTGTCGCCCCCCCACCGCCTCCATCCCGGGGGACGGGTAAGTGCCGTGGGCCGGACACCCGGTCCGCCCATTGGGTGACGAGGTCGCGAATTCCCGGTTCCACGCCCTTCGCACCGCGACGCGCCATGGGCACATCAGAGCCAGACATCGACATGAGAGAGCGTTCGTGACGCAGCGTCCCAGGGTGGAAGCCCGGGGGCGAGGGGGTAGGGTCGTGAAGGCGATGAGGGTCTGTGTGGTGGCCGTGGCGGGCATGCTGCTGGGACTGCCGCTCGGTGTGGTGGGCTCGGTGTCCACGGAGCCCGTGCCGCCCGGGGTGACGTGCGAGCCGGGCACGAGGGACTGCGGGGCACGGCAGGGGGAGGAGACGGTGCCCCAGTCGGCGGGACTGGAGAGCCAGCACCCCTGTGACTGGGTGGAGACGTGCCAGTTGCCCTGTGGCCGCGAGGGGGGCGAGTGCTGCCACGCGGAGTGGAACTGCCCGCCGGACGCCAACCTGCCGCGGTGCTGAGCCCCCGGAGCGCGGGGAAACGGGCTGTGGGCTCCTGAACATCCGCTCGGGTTTGCCCTAGGCTGGGCGGAATGGCGCTCGGGTTCGGACGAAGGCGCAGCCTGCTGACGAAGTTCTACGTGGCGCTGCTGATCGCCGTGTTGCCGCTGTTGCTGCTGCAGCAGCTGTACGTGTTACCGGCCATCCGGCAGCAGCTGCGCGACGATCGCATCCGGGCGGTGCGGCAGCTGGTGGAGGCGGGCCACGGCATCCTCGCCTCCTACGAGGCCCGGGTGCGCTCGGGCGAGCTGACGCAGCGGGAGGCCCAACGCGAGGCGGCGGCGATGCTGGAAGGCCTGCGCTACGCGAACGCCGAGTACTACTGGCTCAACGACCTGGAGACACGGCTGGTGATGCACCCCTTCCTGCCGGGGCGGATCGGCGAGGACATGAAGGGGTACCAGGACGTGGCGGGCAAGCGGGTGTTCGTGGACATCGTGGAGCTGGCACGCCGCGAGGGAGAGGGCGCGGTGGAGTACCTGGCGACCCGTCCGCGCGAGCCGCAACCGATTCCCAAGGTGTCCTACGTGAAGCTGTTCGCGCCATGGGGATGGGTGCTGGGGACGGGCGTGTACGTGGAGGACATCGAGCTGGAGGTGGCGGCGGTGCAGCGGCGGCTGTGGGTGGCGCTGCTGTCGGGCGTCGCGCTGGCGGGGCTGGCGGGGGTGTACTTCTCGAGGCGCGTGCTGAGGCCGGTGCGCTCGCTGGTGGACGCGGCGGGGAAGGTGGCGAGGGGAGACTTGAAGGTGACGGTGGTGGCGCCCTCGCACGACGAGGTGGGGGACCTGGGCCGGGCCTTCAACGCGATGGTGGGGGACGTGCAGCGGATGCTGCGGGAGATGGGAGAGGTGTCGCGGGCGACGGAGACGGACGCGCGGCACATCCACCGCTCGGCGGCCGGGCTGAGACTGGCGGCGCAGGAGCAGTCGCGGTCGCTGAGGAGCATGACGGACGCGGTGATGGGGATGACGCAGGAGCTCGCGATGGGGGCAAGCCAGGCGGAGCTGGCGGCACGGGCGGCGGAGGCGAACGAGCGGGCGGCGCGCGAAGGCGGCGCGGTGGTGAGGGGGACGGGGGAGAAGATGAAGGAGATCGCCCAGGTGGTGGAGCGCTCGGCGCGGATGGTGGAGCGGCTGACGGAGTGGAGCGAGGAGGTGGAGCGGGCGGTGGAGCTCATCTCCGACGTGGCGGATCAAACGCGGGTGCTGGCGGTGAACACGGCCATCGAGGCGATGCGGGCGGGGGAGAACGGGAAGGGCTTCGCGGTGGTGGCCCAGGAGGTGCGCAACCTGGCGGAGCGGGCGCGGACGGCGGCGGAGCGGATCGGCACGCTGATGAAGCAGAGCCAGACGGAGACGGAGGCGGCGGCGGCGCAGATGAAGCAGGGGCGCCTGAAGGTGAGCGAGGGGCTGGCGCTGTCGGCGGAGACGGGCAAGGCGCTGGAGCGCATCGTCGCGGGAGCGGAGGAGATCCAACGGCGGGTGAAGGACACGGCGAAAGCGCACGCGACCCAGGCGGAGACGGGCGAGGCGCTCACGTTGCGAATCCACGCGCTGTCGAACCAGGCGGTGGAGTCGGCGGCGGGGGTGGAGCAGATCACCAAGGCGGTGGAGGACCTGGAGGCGCGGGCACGCCAATTGAGGGAGCTGGTGTCACGCTTCCAGGTGGAGCGCCCGGAGGCGCAGGATGAAGCCCCCTCTCCCTTTGGGAGAGGGTTGGGGTGAGGGTCTACCGCCGCCTCACCGCGGGGTGCCGTGCTTCGCGGAGAGCGAGTGGCGATCCACCTTGCCGGCGCTGGTGCGCTGCAACGCCTCCAGGAAGCGCACGGAGCGGGGCTGCTTGTAGCGGGCGAGCCGGCCCTGGCAGAAGTCGAGCACCTGGGCCTCGGTGAGATCCGCGCCGGGGCGGGGCACCACGAGGGCCCGAGGCACCTCGCCCCACTTGGAATCGGGCACGCCAATCACACACACCTCGGCGATCTCGGGGTGCGCGGCGAGCACGTTCTCCACTTCGGAGGGGTAGATGTTCTCTCCGCCCGAGATGATGAGGTCCTTGCTGCGGCCGATGATGGTGAAGCACCCCTCCGCGTCGCGCCGGGCGAGGTCTCCGGTGTGCAACCATCCCCCGGCGAAGGTCTTCGCGGTCTCCTCGGGGCGGCGCCAGTAGCCGGCGCACAGGTGGGGCCCGCGCAGGAGCAGCTCACCCTCCTCGCCATCACCCTCGAGCCGGGCCTCGACATGGAACAGGGGCACGCCGACGGAGCCGGGCTTGCGGCGCACGTCACCCGAGGGGAGCCAGAAGTTGTTGGGCCCGGCCTCGGTGAGGCCATAGCCGGTCTTGAAGTCGATGCCGCGAGCGAAGAAGCGCTCGAAGACGGGCTGGGGGCACGGGGCGCCGCCACTGACGAGCAGCTTGAGGCGGGAGAAGTCCACCGAGTCGAAGCGCGGGTGGCGCTGCATCTCGATGAACATGGTGGGCACGCCGAAGAAGAGGTTGATGGCGCCACGGTGGATGAGGTCGAAGACCTGCTCGAGGGCGAAGGCGCGCGCGACGACGGTGGTGCCCCCCACGTAGACGAGCGGGGTGGTGAAGACGTTGAGGCCACCGGTGTGGAAGAGGGGCGCGTTGAGGAGCGCGGTGTCGTCGGCGGTGAGGCCCCAGCTCACGACGGTGTTGGCGGCGTTGGCGGTGATGGAGCGGTGGGTGAGGATGGCGGCCTTGGGGATGCCAGTGCTGCCGCCGGTGTAGCAGAGCACCCACGGATCCTCGGGCTCCACGTCCACGTGCGGGAGCGGCGCGTCCGACAGGGAGTCCCGGCGGCTGAAGGGGATGTCCTCGGGCAGACGGGCGGAGGAGTCGTCGAGGTGGACGAAGTGCCGGACGCCGCGGGCGAGGGGCCGGACGGCCTGGACCTGGGACTGGAAGTCGGAGCCGTGGACGAGGACGACGGGCTCGGCGTCGGCGAGGAGGGAGGAGAGCTCGGGGGAGCTGAGGCGCCAGTTGAGGGGCTGGAGGATGGCGCCGAGCTTGCCGCAGGCGAAGAGGAGGTCGAGGAACTCGGTGCAGTTCATGGCGAGCACGGCGACGCGGTCGCCGCGGCGGACACCGAGGACATCGTGGAGGAGACGGGCGGTGCGGTTGGCGGAGGAGTTCCACTCGCGCCAGGAGATGGAGCGGTCACCGCGGAGGGAGTCGATGAGGGCGGTGCGCTCAGGGGCGAGCGAGGCCCTGCGGGCAAGCCAGTCGTGGACGATGGGCACGAGTCACTCCTCCGGGAGAGAAACAGGATGCGAGCGGACACCAAGAAGAAGACACCAGAAGAAGACACCCAACCGCGGACCGCTCACCCACTCACGGACCTCTCCCCTCTCCCACCGGGAGAGGGACGGGGTGAGGGTATGGCGATTCCCGGGTTGAGCCCTCTCCCTCTGGGAGAGGGACGGGGTGAGGGTAGACCGGAGCGTCCCGGGACGAAAACCGAAAGTCCCTGTCCCAGGGCCCGCTGACCGCGCCCCCCCGCCAGAACTACCGTCGCCCCCAAAGAACCCCCATGCACCCCACCCCGCTCTGCCTCATCCTCCTGCTGTGCACGGCCGCCGTGGCCGGCCCGGATTCCCAGCCGCGCATCTCCGCCACCCGCTCCCGAGCCCTGGAGACGGAGCTGCTCGACGCGGTGCGCAAAGTGGGCTTCGACCAGGTGCGAGACTGGAGACACCAGGGCGAGCGCATCGCCCACCCACCGAACGTGGACGTGGCGGTCATCGAGCTGGACGCGGAAGGCCGACCAGTGGCGGTGGCGAACGTGCTGCTGTCGAGGGACTACCCGCGGGGCAAGGCGGTGCCCATCGACGCGGGGACACTGGGAACACAAGCAGTGCGCTTCACGAGGTGGGACCTGGAGCGCTGGGACGGGCAGAAGGGCTGGGCGGACGCACCACCGGGAGACGACCTGGTGCCCGGACGCGAGAAGGCGCCGCTGCGCTTCATGGCGCCCTACCCCGCGTCCCTCTTCAAGATCCTCATCGCGTACGGGGTGATGAGGCGCGTGGAGCGGGGAGAGCTGACGCTGGACACCCCGTATCGCTTCCTCCGGGACACGGTGGACAAGGGCGAGCGTCCGCTGAGGGGCTGGCTGGAGCCGATGATCGTCGAATCGGACAACGGCTCGACGGAGGCGCTGGTGAAGCTGCTGCACGAGCGGGGGGCGATGGAGGCGATGAACGCGGAGTACGCGGAGCTGGGCTTGGGGACGCTGCAGGTGAACGGCACCTCACCGGTGACGGGGAGGAACTGGCAACCGGGGAGCATCCACATGACGGCGCTGGATACGGCGCGGCTGTTCCTGCTGATCAACGGAGGGCCGGGGGTGCTGTGGAGGACGAAGGAGGGACGCGCGGTCACGGCGGAGGAGCTCTCGGAGCCCGCGAGGAACTTCCTGAAGAAGCTGCTGGCGGACCAGGGGTACGCGGAGGGGTTGAGCTCGACGCTGGTGTGCGGAGACGCGAACGCGAGACCGGGAATCCCCACGGCGGTGCCGGCGAGGTGGCTGGCGGCGGACGGGACGGCGACGGTGGGGGTGACGGCGTTCAAGCGGGACACGCGGCCGTGCAACGCGGCGGCGGAGGTGGAGTTCCTGCACAAGACGGGGCAGACGGAGAACTACGGGAGCGACGCGGGAATCGTGCGAGCGCTGCCGGGGAAGGAGCCGAGGCAGTACGTCATCGCGTTCCTGTCGAACCTGGGCTACCGCTACTACGACGAGGGCGTGGCGGGGACGGCGAACTTCGCGGACGAGGAGAACGGCTTTCCCGGGACGGTGACGGCGATCGGCTTCACACAGAGCATCGCGGAGCTGGGCCGCCGCGTGGACGAGGCGATGAAACAACGGAGACAGACGAACCGGTAGCGAGGGAAGACTTCCCATCCACGGAGCGGGACCCTCTCTCGATTCATCTCCTCGGTCCTGACTGGGCATCAGGACTGCAAGGGAGCGGTTGCCGGCCGGGAGCTGCCCATCGCCTGACGAAGACAGCCTCCGCCGCCGGAAGAACGCCGGCAGGCATCCAGCGCGACACATGACGTGGTGTTGCAGCTGGGAGAAAGAGGCTATATTGACGTGAGATCAACTCAGGAACCGTCCAAGCCATTGGACGCCAATGCCGCGCGCAAGCGCATCTCGCTCCTGCTGAGGAACGGCCAGCTCACCTACACCCGCCATGCGCGTGAGGAGATGGAGAAGGACGATCTCACGGAAGTCGACGTGACGAACGTGCTGCGAGGCGGGCACATCACCGAGCCCGCGGAGAACGAGAAGGGCACCTGGAGGTACCGGGTCCACACCAACACCATCTGGGTGGTGGTGACCTTCCGGGGAGAGACGGAGCTGGTCGTCGTGACGGTCTGGAGGAAGCGATGAAATGCCTGCAGTGTGGGGGGAAGATGACGGTCCGGCACGAGACGCGACGCGCCTATGCGGGGCTGGAGGGTGTCATCATCGAGGGGGTGCAGGTCCGCCATTGCCCGGACTGTGGCGAGGAGGAGCTGAGCTACTCGAACGTCGAGCAACTCCACGCACAACTGGCGCTGCAGCTCGCACGCAAGGAAGCGGCACTCACGCCCCGGGAGATCCGCTTCCTGCGCTCCTGGCTGGGCCTGTCGAGCACAGACCTGGCGAAGCGGATGGGCGTGGCCAAGGAGACCGTGTCGCGGTGGGAGCGGCTCGACAAGCCCCTCTCCATGGGAGCAACGGCGGAGCGGCTCCTCCGGTTGATGGCGGTGCACGAACGACCCGTGGAGGAATACCCGCTCGAACGGCTCGAGCACGTGGCGACCTCGAAACCGGCGCCCCTCCGGGTGCGCCTCAAGCCACGCAAGCAAGGCTGGTCGGCGGAGGTCTAGCCCACGCGCCTCACGGCACCAGCACGAGCTTGCCCACGGTGCTCAACGAGAACCGGACCTGTCCTTGGACTTCGACCGGACACGCCGAGGGGACTGAGGAGCCCGGCGCGACGACGAAGCCTCGCCCCTCTCCTGCCCCCTGCCACGGACCGGCTCACCAAAAGCGAGGGCCGAGGGCAACTCGGACTCGAGCGCATCGAGTTCGCGGAGAAGCTCATCGGTCGCTGGGCGCTTGGGAGAAGGCATGGAGACGCTCCTGATTCATTATGAGGGCTTCCCTGCGAAATGTGCAGACCACGGACCGCCCGAGTGAAGGCACACGCATCTCCTCGCACTCCAGTTCGAGCGCACGCTGAGCAGCGAGGTAGACGGCCAACACGCCCAAGCGTGCACGCCGCCCCCACCCTCACGGCACCAGCACGAGCTTGCCCACGGTGGAGCCGGACTCCAGCGCGCTGTGCGCCTCGGCGACGCGCTCCAGCGGGAAGCGGGTGACGGGCGGCGAGATGATGCGGCCCTCGTCCACCCACGCGAGCAGCCGTCCCATGGCCTCCTCGAGCACATCCCGGCGCTCGAACAGATAGGAGAGGTTGAAGGCGAGGACGCTCGCGTTCGCGTTGGTGAGCGAGAGCGGATCGAACCGGGGCGTGCGCAGGAAGTCCGCGGCGAGCTTCACCCAGTTGGGCCGGCCTCCTTCCCGCGGCAGCATGGAGTGGAAGCCGTAGATGACGAGCTTGCCGGGCCTCGCGAGGTGCCGAAAGCTGTCGCGCAGCGTGGAGACGCCATTGGCATCCAGCACCACGTCATAGCCTTGGGGAGCGGCCTTCTCAGCGGCGCGCCAGAGGTCCTCGCGGCTCTTGTCGATGACGACATCGGCCCCCAGGGCGCGCGCGGTCTCCACCTTGTGGCTGGAGCCGACGACGCCCACCGTCCTGCAACCGGCGATGCGCCCCAACTGCAACAGGGCCCCGCCCACGCCGCCCGCGGCCGAGTGCACGAGCAACGTGCTCCCCGGGCGCGGATGGGCCAGCTCGAAGAGAGCGTAGTAGGCGGTGAGGAAGACGGTGGGGAAGCCCGCGGCCTGGGCCATGTCGAAGCGCGCGGGCAGGGGGAACACCTGGTGGCGGGGCACGGCGACGTGGGTGGAGTAGCCCCCGAAGCGCGTGACGCCGAACACGCGGGTTCCCACGGCGAGGTCCGTGACGGCGGAGCCCACCGCGGACACGATGCCAGCGAACTCGAAGCCCGGGGTGATGGGCCAGCCGACGTACTCCTTGGCCGAGGCATATAGCCCCATGCGGATGACGCAGTCGGCGTAGTTGACGCCGATGGCCTCCGTGGTGACGACGACCTCCTCGGGAGCGGGAGTGGGATCGGGCTGCGTCTGGAGCGTGAGCCGGTCGTAACCACCGGCGCGGGGGATGACCACCTTGCGCATGGCCCGGATATACCCCCTCTCCCGGGCTCGAACTTCCCCAACTGGTCCGATTGTCGGACCAGTTCACGCCTCGTCGTCGAACGGGAGCCCCAGGGCCGGTGCCTGCTGCGCACCGGACACGGCAGCGGGGGCCTCCTCACTGGCCACGGGCCCGGCCTCCGGCACCACCTCCGCCGCCGCGAGAATCACGGAGGGCTCCAGCGCCACGGGCTCGGCGGCAACCGGTGGCACGGCCTCGGGAGCAGATTCAGGTGCGGAGTCGGGCACCAGCTGCGCGATGTCATCCATGCTCGCCACGAAGGCATTGGCCCCCGCGTCATCGAACGCTCCCCCACCCTGCTCCAGGTTCTCGATGTCATCCAGGCTCGCGAAGAACGTGTCCGCGCCCGGATCGCTGTAGACCTCCTCCTCCTCGAGCGCCTCGGCCTGGGCCTGGAGCGCGGACAGCTCCGCCTCCATCCACGAGTTGTCCTCGCCCGCCTCCACCTCGGCCCCACCATCCACCTGGAGCGCGGCCACCTCCGCCGCCATCCAGTCGTCCACCCCGGCCCCACCGGCGGCGGCGGCCTGCTCCGCCGCGGCCCGCTCCAGCGCGGCCTGCTGCTCCGCCGCGGCGCGCTCGGCCCGGCTCACCGACTCGTACACGTTGGCCCGGGCCAGGTGCGCGAGCGAAACCCCCGGCGTGTCCGCACGGGCGCTCGGCGGTGTCTCCTTCGAGACGTCCTTGCCCCCCTTCAGGTCCACCAGCTCGCGCTGGGCCGTCTCGTACCCATCGGCGAGCGTCAGCTGGGCCCGCAGCGCCTCGGTCTCGCGCTCCTTCTGGGCCCGCTCGGCCTCCAGCGCCTCCATCTCGGCGCGGTGCTTCGCGTTGAGGGCCTCGAGCGCCTGCTCCTCGGTCATCAGCTCCGGGTCATCGGTCCCGAGGGGCTTCTCGACGGCCTCGACGCGCTGCTGTGCCTCGATGCGCCGCTGGGCCTCGATGATGTTCGCCGTCTGGACGAAGGGGTTGAAGCCGATCCTTCGGATGCTCATGGAAGGTCCTCGCTGGACACACGGGGGGTGCTTCGTTGTCCTATTGTCGCAGCGAGCGGGCCCCGGTTGCGACCCCCCCGCGAAAACAGGGCGGCCCGGGCCCGTCACACGCGGTAGCCTGGGTCTCTACCCGCACAACCCGTTCCAGTCGGAGGCCGAGATGTCATCCGCGCCCAACCACTACAAGCCCAACCTGCGAGACCTGAGCTTCAACCTCTTCGAGTTCCTGGACATCGGGCGGAGCTCGCTGGGCAAGGCGCCCTTCGGGGACTTCGACGAGACGGCGGCGCGGCAGACGCTGGAGACGTTCGCCGAGGTGTGCCTGAAGGAGATGGCGCCGAGCTTCTCCGAGCCCGAGCACAACCCGCCGAAGCTGGAGAACGGGCGGGTGACGTTGCCGCCGGGCATCCAGAAGGCGATCGCGGCCTATCACGAGTCGGGGATGGCGCAGCTGGAGCTGCCGGTGCACCAGGGGGGCATGGGAGCACCGCCCTCGCTGGGCTGGGCGGCCTTCGAGCTGATGGTGGGAGCCAACCCGGCGGTGGCCTTCTACACGCTGGCCGGCGTGCTGGCGCGCGTCATCGACCGGCTGGGCACCGAGTCCCAGAAGAAGCGCTACCTGCCGGCGATGATGGAGCGGCGGTGGGTGGGCACCATGGTGCTCACCGAGCCGGACGCGGGCAGCGACGTGGGAGCGGCGCGGGCCAGGGCCCGGCACGTGGGCGGGGACGTCTGGGAGCTCGAGGGCGTGAAGCGCTTCATCACCAGCGCGGAGACGGACAGCACGGAGAACATCGTCCACATGGTGCTGGCGCGGCCCGAGGGCGCGGGCCCGGGCACCAAGGGGCTCTCGCTCTTCATCGTGCCCAAGTTCTGGGTGGAGGAGGGCGGCGCGCTGGGCGAGCACAACGGCGTGGTGTGCACGAAGATCGAAGAGAAGATGGGCCTGAAGGGCTCGGTGACGTGCGAGCTGACCTTCGGTGACGGAAAGCCCGCGCGCGGCCTGCTGCTGGGCGAGGTGCACGACGGCATCCGGCAGATGTTCCACATCATCGAGCAGGCGCGCATGGCGGTGGGCATCAAGTCCATGGCCACGGTGTCCACGGCGTACCTGAACGCGCTGGAGTTCGCGAAGGATCGCAAGCAGGGCTCGGACCTGAAGGAGGCGCGCGACGCCAAGGCCCCGCGCGTGACGATTCTGCACCACCCGGACGTGCGGCGGATGCTGATGGCGCAGAAGGCGCACGCCGAGGGCATGCGGGCGCTCTGCCTCTACACGGCCTCCATCCAGGACCAGGTGGAGCTCAAGGGCGGGCACCGGGCGCTCGAGGCCGCCGAGTACGACTCGCTCAATGACTTGCTGCTGCCGCTGGTGAAGGGCTACTGCTCGGACCGGGGCTACGAGCTGCTGGGTACGGCGCTGCAGTGCTTCGGGGGCTCGGGGTACCTGAAGGACTACCCGATGGAGCAGTACATCCGGGACCAGAAGATCGACTCGCTCTACGAGGGCACCACGCACATCCAGTCGTTGGACCTGCTGCTGCGCAAGGTGGCGAGGGACGGCGGGGCGACGCTGCAGCGGCTGCTGGGGCAGGTGCGCGAGACGGTGGAGACAGGCGAGGGCGGCAAGGAGCTGGAGGCCGAGCGGGCGGCACTGGGCAAGGGGCTGGCGGACCTGGAGACGATGCTGGGCGCGCTGTTGGGGAAGATGGGCGAGTCCATCTACCACGTGGGCCTGCAGGGCAACCGGGTGCTGCTGGGGCTGGCGGACCTGGTGGTGGGCTGGCTGCTGGTGAGGCACGCGGCGGTGGCGCTGGAGCGCATGAAGACGAACCCGGGGGACAAGACCTTCTACATGGGCAAGCTCGCGAGCGCGCGTTGGTTCTGCCACGAGGTGCTGCCAGGGCTGGCCCACGCCGCGCGCATGGTGGAGCAGGGCTCGCTCGACCTGATGGAAGTGCCCGAAGAGGCCTTCTGACCTGCCTGACCGTCTGCCCTCCAGGCCATCAACCCGAGAACCGCTGCCGGACGTCTGACCCGGGTGTTACATCCCACCCCTCATGGAAGAGCAGCAGGGAGAACAGGGCCGGAAGGCCGAGCGCCCGAGGAAGAAGCCGAGGAAGGTATCTCCCCGCTATCTGGAGAACGCGGCGCTGCACTACCTGAAGCGGTACGCGGCGACGGAGAGCCAGCTCAAGCGCGTGCTGATGCGCCGGGTGGACCGCTCCCTCAAGGAGCACGGCGGAGAGCGGACCGAGGCACTCGGTTGGGTAGACGAGCTCGTCGCGAAGCTCAGGCGCGGCGGGCTCATCAACGACGAGGCCTACGCGGGGATGAAGGCGCACTCGCTGCGCAACTCGGGGCGGAGCGCGCGGGTCATCGCCCAGAAGCTGAGGCTGAAGGGCGTCCCGGCGGAGGTGGTGGCGAAGAAGCTGGCGGACGCGACCGCGGAGCTCTCGGAGGAAGAGGCGGCGAAGATCTGGGCGCGGAAGAAGCGGCTGGGCCCCTTCCGGACGAACACGAAGACGCGCGAGGAGAACCGGCAACGCGACCTCGCGGCGCTGGCGAGGGCGGGGTTCTCCTTCGCCATCGCGAAGAAGATCATCGACTCGGCGGGATAGACACGCGCGACTACCGCCGGAACACGGTGCCGCCCTTCATGACGAAGCGGACCTGACGCAGCGCGGAGATGTCGCGGGTGGGGTCGCCCTCGACGGCGACGAGGTCCGCGAACAGTCCCTCCTTCACCTGGCCGATGCGGTCCTCCATGTGGAGCATGCGCGCGTTGACGGAGGTGGCGGCCTTCAACGCCTGCAGGGGCGTCAGGCCATAAGCAACCAGGAGCTCCAGCTCGCGGGCGTTGTCACCGTGGGGGAACACGCCCACGTCACTGCCATTGCAGACGGTGACACCAGCGGCGAGGGCGGCGCGGAAGCTGGCGCGCTTCTGCTGGATGGCGGCGGGCTCGGGGTCGGTGCCCTTCTTCCAACCGCCGTACTGGTGGATGGCGTCCCCGGCGGCGAGCGTGGGGCAGAAGAAGACACCGCGCTCGGCCATGAGCTTGAAGACCTCGGGGGTGCCACCGTCCCCGTGCTCGATGCTCTCCGCACCGGCGAGCACGGCGCGGCGCATGCCTTCCGGAGTGCTGGCGTGGACGACGACGGGGCGGCCGCCATCGCGAGCGGTCTGGACGATGAGCTTCATCTCCTCGAGGGAGTAGGACGGGAGCGCCTCGCCGCGAGGGCCCCAGCGGTAGTCACCGTAGACCTTGATCCAATCAGCGCCCTTGCCCATCTGGCCGCGGACGGCGCGGATGAGGTTGTCGACGCCATCGGCCTCCTCGGCGCCCTGGGGGACATGCCACTCGGGAGCGAAACCCTTGGGCGCATAGGAGCCGGTGGCGACGAGGGCGCGGGTGGTGGCGAGGACGCGGGGCCCGGGGATGATGCCCTGCTGGATGGCCTGCTTGAGCCCGACATCGGCATCGGCGGCGCCCTCGGTGCCGAGGTCGCGCACGGTGGTGAAGCCAGCGAACAACGTGTCCCGGGCGTGATGGGTGGCGCGGGCGACGCGAAGGGCGAGCGGCTCGCGGAGCACCTGATCATTCCAGGAGGTCTCGTTGTAGGGGTGGAGGAGCAGGTGCGAGTGGCCCTCGATGAGACCGGGAACGAGCGTGGTGCCGGGAAGCTCGACGATCTCCGTACCAAGTGGCGCGGTCACCTGAGCCGCGGGCCCGACGGCGGCGATGCGGTCACCGCGGACGAGCACGACCCACCCCTCCTGGGCCTTCGCGGAGACGCCGTCGAAGACGCGAGCGGGGCGCAGGAGGAACACGGCGGAGCTGGCAGCCTGTGCGGAGGCCATGGAAGGCACGACGCAGAGGAGCGCGGCGAGGAGAGCGGGCAGGAGGCGCATGGAGAGCAGGGAGGAAGGAGGAACGAGCGAGCGACCTATCACAGGAGCCCACCCCTGCCATCCATCCCCTCTCCCCTCGGGAGAGGAGCCCCCCGTCGTTCAAAGGGGGGGCAAGCCCCCCGGGGTGAGGGTACCCGTCCCCGTTCTCTTCCCCCGTGCCCCTACTCGTCCTGCTCGATGGCGGAGGCGTCCTTGCCGAAAGGAGGCTCGAAGGCACCGGAGAGCTGGCGTTCCTTGAGGTCCTTGTCGCGCTCGAGATCGGCGTAGGTCATGCCGGGGGACTCGGGACCGGGGCGAGACGCCTCTTCTTCGGAATGCGCACGGAAACGCGAGGACAGCTTCTGCCAGATGCTCATGGGGAGACCTCCTGCCGGAGAGGATGCGCACTCCGGGAACGAAGCGAGCCCCCTCCCCTGGCTGGGATACGACCCGGCTCTCCCGGTGCGGAGCATCGGACGCTCGCATCCCTGCCCGCTCGGATGGCGCGTGCAATGGGGCGGGCTTTGGAAGAAAAAGAATCACACAGGGCGCCGGCGGGCGCGAAGGATGGTCAGGCGGAAGATGCACGAAGTGACTGCGGGAGCACCGGGGAAGGTGGCGTCGAGGCTGGAGCTGTCGGCGGGAGCGTTGGCGGCGAACGTGGCGACGCTGCGCAAGCTGTCCGCGGACACGAACGGGCCGAGGGCGCTGGGGGCGGTGTTGAAGGGCAACGCGTACGGCCACGGGCTGACGCAGATGTTGCCGCTGGTGCACCCGTTGGTGGACGTCCTGTACTTCATCACGCCGGGGGACGCGCTGACGGTGCGGGCCTTCGAGCAGGCGAAGGGCCTGAAGCGCAAGCAGGTGCTGGTGATTGGCGCCACGGACGCGGAGGAGGCGGTGGCGCTGGCGCGAGCGGGGGTGGAGGGGGTGGTGGGGGACGGCTCGTGGAGGGAGGCGGTGGAGGAGCTGCGCCGGGCGAAGCTGGAGCAGCCGCTGCGGGTGCACGTGCACGTGGACACGGGGCTGGGGCGCGAGGGCTTCACGCCGGGGCAGATCGCGGGAGGCGAGCTGGACTTCCTGCGCGAGGCGGCGGACGTGCTGCGGGTGGTGGGGGTGCTGAGCCACTTCGCGAACACGGAGGACGTGACGGAGCAGACGTACGCCGAGTCGCAGCTCGACATCTTCGAGGGTGGGCTGATGGCGCTGAAGGCGAGCGTGCCGGTGGAGGAGCCGTTGCAGCGGCACATGGCGGCGAGCGCGGCGACGCTGGTGCTACCCAGGGCGCGCTACGACGCGCAGCGGGTGGGCATCTCGCTGTACGGGCTGTGGCCGTCGACGGAGACGAGGCTGTCGGCGCGGCTGGTGTTGGGGCGGGTGCCGGAGCTGAGGCCGGTGTTGTCGTGGAGGTGCCCGAGCCAGGTGGTGAAGTGGCTGCCGTCGGGGAGCTACGTGGGGTACGGGTGCACGTACCGGTGCGCGGAGGCGACGCGGGTGGCGGTGCTACCGGTGGGGTACTTCGACGGGTACGCGCGGCTGATGTCGGGGAAGGCGCACGTGCTGGTGAACGGGAGGAGGTGCCCGGTGTTGGGGCGGGTGATGATGAACCACATCATCGTGGACGTGACGAGGGCGACGCACGACGAGCGGCCGCTGACGGCGACGCTGATCGGCAAGGACGGGGACGAGCACCTGCACGTGGAGAACCTGGCGGACTGGGCGCAGACAATCCATTACGAGTTCGCGACGCGGCTGGGCGCGCACCTGCGCCGGGTCGTGGTCCCCTGAACCAGGGTCCAATCCCCAACACAGGGTGACCCCCTCTCCCTCTGGGAGAGGGCTGGGGTGAGGGTCTTCCCTCATGTGGAACCACGGCGCGGCGGACGGCGGCTCGCGAGCCTACCTGTCGCGGTACTGAGTCATCCAACAACACACAGCGCCCCCCATCCCTGGACCGATGGCTGGGGCCAGGGAGGGACCGCACCGTAGGCGCCCCGCTTGCAGAGGTGGTGCGAATGCGACGTGTCTGGTTCCTCTCATTGCTCACGGGCGGACTGCTGGCCTGCGAACCCCAGTCCGCCCCCGAAGCCGTTCCACCCACGCCCCTGCGCTCCGCGCCGGACGAGGCGCGAGCCGTCTTCGAGGCCACACTGGCGCTCGAGGACGCACCAGCCGCCGGAGCCCGGCTGACGCCCGTGGAGCGGCTCGGCAAGCTGCTGTTCTTCGACCACCGGCTCTCGGAGCCACCCGGCCAGCCGTGCGCCGTCTGTCACGGGCCCGCCGTGGGGTGGACGGGGCCGGAGCTGCTCATCAACGCCTCGGGCGCGGTCTACGAGGGCGCGGTGAAGGGGCGCTTCGGCAACCGCAAGCCGCCGTCGTCCGCCTATGCCACCCCGGCGCCCCTCTTCCATCGCGAGCACCCCCGGAATGCCGGGTTCGTGGGCGGCAACTTCTGGGATGGGCGCGCCACGGGCGAGGAGCTGGGCAACCCCGCGGCGGACCAGGCGCAGGGCCCCTTCCTCAACCCGGTGGAGCAGAACAACCCGAGCGAGGCCGCGGTGGTGGCGAAGGTCTGCCAGGGCCCGTACGCGGGCCTGTTCCGCTCCGTCTACGGCTCGCGCATCTGCGCGAACGTGGAGCGCGCCTATGACTCCATCGCGCGGGCCATCGCGGCCTACGAGGACTCGCCGGAGGTCAATGCCTTCACCTCCCGGTACGACGCGTGGCTGAGGGGGAAGGCCCAGCTCTCGCCGCAGGAGCACTGGGGCCTGAGACTCTTCGAGGGCAAGGCCCGCTGCGCCAACTGTCACCCGAGCCGGCCGGGCCCGCGGGGCGAGCCACCGCTCTTCACGGACTTCACGTACGACAACCTGGGCACCCCGAGGAACCTGCTCAACCCCTGGTACTGGCAGGACGAATTCAACCCGCTCGGGCCCTTCTGGGTGGACTACGGGCTGGGCGCCTTCCTGCAGAGGCGCGAGGAGTGGAGGCCCTTCGCGCGGGAGAACCTGGGCAAGGTGAAGGTCCCCACCCTGCGCAACGTGGACAAGCGGCCCCACCCCGGGTTCATCAAGGCCTACGGGCACAACGGCTACTTCAAGAGCCTCGAGTCCCTCGTGCACTTCTACAACACGCGCGACGTGTTGCCGGTGTGCCTGCCCGAGTTCCCCGGCACGCCCGGCGAGGACTGCTGGCCCCCCCCGGAGGTGGGGCTGAACGTCAACACGAAGGAGCTGGGCGACCTGGGCCTCTCCCCGCAGGAGGAGGCCGCCATCGTCGCCTTCTTGAGGACCCTCTCGGACGGCTACTTCCAGCGCTGAGCCGGGCGGCCGGGCTACGGGCCCAACTCCGGGGTACAACCAAAGACAGACATGTCCTCGGTGACGGTGGAGCAGGTCCACCCGGCGCCGCAGGACTGGAGGTCCCCGGGGTCGCACTGGCGGAAGCAGGTGCTGGCGGTGGAGCTGCCCATGCCGCAGACATTCCCGGCGGAGCACGAGCCGGGCCGGATGGGGTTGCAGAGCGGAGCGCACCAGAAGACGGCCCGGCCCCGGGACATGCGCATGTTGCAGCGCTCGCCCTCGGGGCACGGGGTGTCGCGGCAATCCCCCTGGGAGGCCACGAGACACTGGTACGGGCCCTCTCCCACGCGGGAGCACTGTTGCCCCTCGGGGCACCCGAGCCGCTGACAGTCCGGGACACACCCGGGGCCCTCGCGGCTGTCGGTGCAGACGAAGCCCTGCGCACAGCGCACGGCCCCATCCATCGAGCACGGCGCCGAGCACACCTGGTTGACGCAGCGCAGGCCCTCGCGGCAGGAGCTCCCGGGCGAGACGGGCAGCGCGTCACAGGACTCCCCCTCGCGGCGCACGCCCTCGGGGACACAGCGGCGGACGACGGCGGTGCCCGTGGCGCCGGTGGTGACGGCGCGGCACACGCTGCCCGGGAAGCAGTGGTCATCCACCTCGCACTCGGACGCCAGGCACTCGAAGCGGCGCGTCTCGCGATTGGCCACACACCCCTGGCCGGCGGGACAGTCCCCATCGGTGCGGCAGCTTCCGCAGTCGAGCCCCTCGCCGGTCCGGGTGCAGCGCATCGCCGAGACGGGCAGGCCATCCGGCGCGAGCTCCCGCGAGGACAGCGGCAGCACGCTGGCGAGAGGCGGAGGAGAAGGAGGAGGCGGCGGCTCGGGAGGAGGAGCCGGCACGCCATGTAACGGACGGGAGCCCACCCAGGCGGGGACGGCCCGCACCAGACGCGAGGCCGAGGTGGCCGCGAAGCTGGCATCGAGCACGGAGGCGCCGTGGAGCAGGGCACGCGGCCGCGAGGCCGGGCGGGGGACGAAGAAGGGGCCGGACGGCGGCTCCCAGGGAACGGGGCCCGGGGAAGCGGTGGCGAGCTGCCAGAGGAACACCGCGACGCCGCCGAAGGCGAACGCGAGCGCGTACCGTTTCGAGCGTGTCCGCTCACGCATGTGCTGCGCCTCTCATGTCATCCCCTCCGTGAGGTGGCGAGTCCATTCACGGTGCGATGTCTCCAGACACTCCTTCCCCATTATGGGAGGAAGGCGTGCCCGGGTTCCGCACCAATCTTCATGAGCCGTGCGCCTCGCTCAGCAAGCGTAGGCGTCACAACACATGAGATAGCCACCATCCGACGAGCAGCCGCAGGGCGAGCACTGCCAGCACTCCTTCTGCATGGCGTAGGCCGCGCCTCCGGCGAGAGCAGCGGCAGCACCAAGGGCCAACATCCAACGGCGCCAGTACGTCTTCTTGTTCGTCTTCATGACGTCCTCCGGGCTCACGACTGCACACACGGCTGCTCTCACAGCGCGACGCCCATCCGCCCCCGCAGCTCCAGCTCGAACCGGGCCTGCCCGTCCTCGGGCAGCGCCGGCGTGACGACGACGAGCCACCCCCACCCACCGGGCGGCAGCGACCCGGGCCCCATGCGCAGGGCCAGCACCTCCACCTCCCCTCCCCCCTCCACGCGACGCACCCGGACATCTCCGGGCTCCCAGGAGCGCAGCGGATCCGGATTCCTCACGCGCACCACGAAGCCGGACAGTCCTCCGGCGTGGAACACGCGCCGCTCCACCTCGAGCCCCTCGCCCGGCACGGCCGGGGGCAGGGGCCCGGAGCGCGCGGCGAGCACCAGCATGGACTCCGCGAGCTGCCCGGCCCGGCGCTCCTCCTGACGCGGGCGTGGCGCGGCGTCGTAGCGGGAAACACGGACCTGCACGTCCACCTCGGAGGCGCTGGTGGCGAGCACGAAGGGCACCTCGGTGCCGTCGGAGAGCACCACCCGCAGCGTCACGTGCTCGCCGCCGGCGAGCTCCTCGCGCGGGGTGACGACGAGGAAGCCATTGCCCACCAGGAGCGGCTCGAATCTCCCGAGCCCGTCCTCCAGACGCGTGCGCCGCGCGTCCAGGGCGGTGTCGAAACGGATCCGCGTCGCCGTCCTGGCGGCCACGCGCACCTCCTCGGCCCGACCCGTCACCCGGACTGCGCGCAGCCTCGGCTTGCGACAGCCTTGCTGCGCCTCCCACCCCCCAGCGGAGACACGCGTGGTCAGGAACAGCATGACGCAGAGAGTCATCTCCGCGAGTCCTGACCTCATGCATCACCCAACCTATGCAGCAAGGACTGACATGGCGAGGGGACAGGTCGGCCTTTCGTGCACCCATCAACTCCAACGCACGGGCAATGAACCGTGGAAAACGTTATAATCGTGCAATGCGGCACAGACCCCCGTGCCGCATGCACCCCACCCCCATACAAGGAGTAGCAATCATGCGGCTGCATCATTCCCTTTCATTGACGGGTGCGCTGTTGTTGGGCGCGCTCGTTCCCGGTTGTGGTCCCGCGGAGGAGGTGGACGTCCCGGCGCAGGCCCCCGTGAAGCAGGAGGCGCCCGCGCGGGAGACGGGCAGCACGCAGCAGGCGGCGGTGTCCACGTCTGGCTTTACCTCGCACTTCCGCACGTGGCTGTCGGCCAATGGCTATGAGCCCGCGTACAACCTGGTCCGCGCGGACCTGGTGGGCGGCAGCTACGGTGGCAAGGCGAGCAGCACGGACACGGTGGTGAATCAGCCGGTCATCTTCATCCACGGCAACTCGGACAAGGCGATTGGCACGGGCACGGCGGGCCAGTCGGGCTGGAACGCCTCCATCGAGTACTTCCTGGCCAATGGCTACAAGCCGAGCGAGCTGTACGCGACGACGTGGGGCCCGGCGGACGCCTCGCTGTCGGCGTACCAGTACCACTCGAAGACGAACGTGATGAAGGTCCGCAAGCTCATCGAGGCGGTGAAGGCCTATACGGGCGCCGCCAAGGTGGACATCATCGCGCACTCGATGGGTGTGACGCTGGCGCGCAAGGCGGTGCTCGGCGGCTACGCCACGGACTCGCTGGAGGGCGGCCAGTACTACGTGGGCGCGCCGCTGACGTCCTCGGTGGACACCTTCGTGGGCATCGCGGGCGCGAACCTGGGCCTGACCTCGTGCTACCAGACGGGCCCGAGCACGCCCACGTGCGGCAGCACCAACGGCCTGTACCCGGGCTACTGGAACGGCATCGGCGTGAGCGGCCGCTCGGCGTACCTCAACAACCTGCTGGCCAGCAGCGGCTACGAGGGCGCCTACCGCTACACCATCTGGTCCACCGCGGATGAGGTCATCGGCTACAACGGGCTCGTCTACGGCAGCTACACCCCGCGCATCCCGGGCCAGACGGGCGAGAAGGTCTACTCGGCCTACCCGTATGGCCACTTCAACTCGAAGGACCTCACGCAGAACGTGCAGTTCAACATGGTGAAGTACCACTCCATCCCGTAGTGACGGACTCCCTCTCCCTCTGGGAGAGGGCGGGGGGTGAGGGTCTTTGCCCGCGTGTCGACCCTCACCCCGACCCTCTCCCAGAGGGAGAGGGAGGATGCGTCACTGCAATCCCTTCAGGAACACGAGCACCTGCGCGTTGTAGTCCTGGGGGCAGTCCATCTGGACGGTGTGGCCGCAGCGGTCCAGGCCCACGAGCTTGGAGCCGGGGATGTTCTCGTGCCCGTAGCTCATGATGTCGCGCACCTCGCCCCCGTGGAGGAAGGGATTGGGGATGAGGCGGTCGTCCTCGCCGTAGATGATGAGGGTGGGAACGGAGACGCGGTGGAGGCTGTCGCGCACGAAGTCATTGTGGGCGAGCCCATTCACGGTGCGCACGTTGGCGTAGGCGTAGGAGTCGAACTCGGGGCTCCTGGCCACGCGCACGCGCTCCTCGATGAGCCAGTCGAGCTCGGGGCGCCAGCGCTCGAAGTTGGACTGACGCACGCTGCCCCAGATGCCGTACTCGGGCGAGCCCTTGATGAGGGCGGTGCTGAAGGCGCGCTGGAACCAGGCCTTCTCGCGGGCGCTGAACTTCTCGAAGCCGGCGGGGGACGTGAGCACGAGCGCCTTCACGTCCTCGGGGTAGCGCAGCGCGTAGGAGAGGGACGTCTGCCCGCCCATGGAGTGGCCCACGAGGATGGGCTTCTGGACGCCGAGCTTCTGGGCGAGCTCGTGCACGGCGTCGCCCATGGCCTCCATGGTGTAGGGGAAGGAGGCGGGCTTGTCGGACTTGCCGTAGCCGGGCAGGTCCACGGCGATGACGCGGTAGCCCTGGGCGGCGAAGGCATCGAGCTGGTAGCGCCAGAACTTCAGGTACGAGCCCAGGCCGTGGATGAAGAGGACGGTCCGCTGTCCCTGGGGGTTGAGCTCGACGTAGGCGACCTCGGGCACCCGCTTCGTGCCGTGGGTGGCGGCGGTCTCGGGCAGGGCCAGACGCTGAACGGGCCAGGGCTTGCCGTCGAGGGAGGAGTAGTCGAAGTCCTGGAAGGACAGGGGGGGACGCGCGTTGTACGAGGTGGCGCACCCGGTGGAGAGGGCGGCGAGCGCGAGCAGGCCCAGGGCACGAGTCTTCAGGGTCATCTTCATGGTCAGAAGGCGTACCAGGTGAAGGTGGTGAAGGCGGCCCACGGGTTGGCGGTGACGCGCGGGTTTCCGTCGTAGAAGTTGCCGCGGAACATGTAGCCGCCGTGCAGACCCACGGTCATGAGGTAGCGGATGGTGTAGCGCAGCTCGGCGTTGATCTCCGTGCCGATGACGCGGCCACGGGCGACGCCCACCGTCTCCTCGGGCGGGGTGACGCTGCTGCGCGCATGGCCCACGCCCAGCTTGAGGTTGAGCTTGTTGGGGATGAGGTCATACGCGCCGGTGGCGATGACGCTCTGCAGACCGAAGCCCTGGTTGGAGATGTCCGTCACCGCCCCCGTGTAGTTGTTCACCGTGTTGGTGAAGGGGAACAGGATGAGCATCTTGTGGTTGAACCACACCGCGCCCGGCAGGCCGTACTGGTTGAGGGTGAAGGCGCCGGAGTACTGGCTGTCGGCGAGGTCCGCGTCGCCCGTGGAGAACATGCCCTCGAGCGTCACCAGGTCGCTGTTGGTGCGCCCGAAGTTGTAGAGCAGCTCCAGGTTGGCGGAGAGGCCGCTGATGTCCACCCGCGGGTTGAGGGTGGTGTCCGCGCGGTTGGAGACGAACTGGCCTCCGTTGTACATGAGGAAGCCGGAGGCGCCGAACCGGCCGGTGCGGAAGTCGATGTTGTGGTGGAAGTTGAGGCCCGCCCAGCCGACCCAACCCGAGGGCCGGTCGATGGACAGCCGGGGCACGCCCGTGAAGTTGCCCAGGCTGCTGGAGGACGGGCCGCTCTTCACCAGGCCCTCGAAGGCGTAGGCATCGCCCTTGGTGTCGTCGCGCAGGTACCACAGCGACGCGCCCACGTTGGTGCCGGGCGCCACCGGGTAGCTGTAGTCGGCCATGCCCAGCCAGACGAACTTGAGCCGGGGATCATTGAACTCCGCCTTGTCCGCCTGCACGCTGCCCAGCGGCAGCAGGCTCAGGCGGGACTGGCCCTTGAGGTGGTTGCTGAAGACGGACAGGCCGGTGGCGTCACTGCCCAGGAAGGTCAGCTTGTAGCCGGTGCGGATGATGTCGCCGAGCGGGGCGCGCGTCGGGTCGTAGACCGAGTCGTAGACGGGCTGGGTGCCCATCAGCAGGGTGAGCTGGTTGGGATTCTTCGTGGGGTAGAGGGCGACGTTGACGTTCTTCGTCTGGATGTTGACCTGGTCGGCGTTGAAGCCGCCGCCCTCGTTCTGCTGCACGGCATTGGCGGAGCGGCCCCAGAGGTAGTCCACCTCGAACTGGGCGCGGAAGCTGGCCAGGCCGTCGACGAAGTGCGGGCTGTATTCGATGACCGGAATCCAGCGCTGCTCGACGTAGAAGGCCGGGGCGTTCTCCACGCGCACGGCACTGCCCGCCACCTGGCCGATGGGCCCCAGCGACACGCCCTTGAGGCCTGTCGGGTCGCCGAGCTGGTTGGTGGCGGTGACGCGGGTGAAGAAGTAGTTGATGAGGACGAACTCGCGAGGCTCCGGGTCCTCGTCGCGATTCCTGTCCTCGTACCAGGTGCCGTAGGCCCCGGGCAGCGGCGTGCTCTGTCCCCACGCGGGGAAGGAGAGCCCGGCCGAGCCCAGGGTCAGCGCCAGCGCGCATCCGCGAACCACGGTCCTGCAGGTTGCTTCAGGAAGCCACCGCCACGTCATACGTGTCTCGTCTCCGGAGGGGGAAGGAGGATGCGCGCTGGAACAGGGCGTTCTACTGGACGATGAACGTCTGCACGGCGTTGCCGGTGAAGGTGGCGCCGTTGAGCTTCACCGTCGCCGCGCCCACCGCGCCGTCCGCGCAGCGGTGTCCCGTAGCCTGGCCGGTGAAGAAGAGCTCCAGCTTGAGCGTCTTGCCATCCGCGCTCAGGCTGCCACGGCCCTCCTGGCCAAAGCCGTTGTAGGTGAACGTGGCGTCGAAGCAGCTCAGGTCCGCCTTGGCGTTCTCGATGAGCACGGCCGTGGTGGTGAACTGCAACGTCGCGCCCGGGGCGGTGTGGTCACAGGTGCCCACGTTGAACCTCTGGGGCGCGTCACGCAGGGTCCCCAGGATGCTGGTGACGGTATAGGTGTTGTTGCCCACCTGCATGGTGCTCTTGGTGTAGCACTGGGTGGAGCCCTCGAGGTTCATGTCCTCGTTGAAGCCATTGGGGTGGCTGGGGATGTTGTCGCCCTCCATCACCATCGTCTTGCCCTCGAGCTTCGTCCCCACCTGCGTGTTGGGGTCCACCGGGGTCGGCTCCACCGGATCCCCGCAGCCCACCACGCCCAGCGTGCACAGCATCACCGCCGACAGCAGTTGCTTCTTCATGTGACAGTTCCTCTCTCCCGGCGTGTGCCGGCTCCGTTGACGCAATGTGTCTGGGATTGCCCCGCGGCAGACACAGCGGGGAATACCCTCACCCCAGCCCTCTCCCAGAGGGAGAGGGGGGAGGCGCTCAGCTTACTCCGGCCGCGATGGCGCGCTCACGCAACTCGCGCTTGAGAATCTTTCCCGCCGCGGACACCGGCAGGGACGCCACCAACTCCACCTGCTTGGGCACCTTGTAGCGCGCCACCCGGCCCCGCAGGTGCTCCAGCAGCGCCTCGGCCGTGGCCTGCGCTCCCGGCTTGAGCACCACGAAGGCCCGGCCCACCTCGCCCCATTTCGGGTCGGGCACGCCCACCACCGCGCAGGACTGCACGGCGGGGTGCTCGTAGAGGACCGTCTCCAGCTCCAACGGGTACACGTTCTCCCCGCCGGAGATGAACATGTCCTTCTTGCGCCCGTTGATGAAGTAGAAGCCGTCCGCGTCGCGGTGCGCCAGGTCGCCCGTGTGCAGCCAGCCGTCCTTGTCGATGGCCTCGGCCGTGGCCTCCGTGTTCTCGAAGTAGCCCGAGCACATGGAGGGGCCCTTGAGGATGAGCTCGCCCGTGGCGCCCTCGGGCACGTCGCGGCCGTCATCGTCCACCAGGCGCGCGTCGATGAAGTAGTTGGGCCGGCCGATGGAGCCCGCCTTGGACACGGCGAACTCGGGGCCCATGCTGAAGAGGCCCGGGCCGAACTCCGTCATGCCGAAGCCCTGCTTGAAGGGCACCCGGTGCACCGCCTGCCACGCCTGCAGCAGGGGCACCGGCAGCGGCGCGCCACCGCTCGTCACGAAGCGCACGCTGGAGAGGTCCGCCGAGCGGAAGCGCGGCGAGTCATACATCTGCTGGTATTGCGTGGGCACCGCGAAGAAGAGCGTCACCTTCTCGCGCTCCACCAGCCGCAGCATCTCCTCGGCGTCCCAGCGGCGCATGAGCACCACCGTGCCACCGCTGGAGAGGATGGGCACCGTGTAAACGAGCAGTCCGCCCGTGTGGAACATGGGCGTGTGCGTCACCGTGACGTCCCCGGGCAGCAGTTCGTGGATGAGCGTGTTGAGCGTGTTCCACGCCACCATCCGGTAGCTGATGCGCGCGCCCTTGCTCTTGCCCGTGGTGCCGCCGGTGAAGAGCAGGCAGAGGATGTCCTCCTCGTGCACCCGCGGGTTCGTCACCCTCGAGGCGGGCACGTGCGCGAGCGTCTGGGCGTACGGGATGCTTCCGGGCACCCCCTTCCCCTCCAGGTGGACGAGCTGCAGCCCGCTGCCCACCTGCTGGCGCACGGTGGCCACGCCGTCGCGGAAGTCATCGCCGAAGAGGAGCACGCGCGGGCCGGTGTCGCGCACCAGCTCCGTCAATTCCTGCGCGTGCAGGCGCCAGTTGTAGGGGACGAAGATGGCGCCCAGCTTGCCGCAGGCGAAGAAGACATCCAGGTACTCCACGCCGTTGTGGGCCACCAGGCCCACCCGGTCTCCCGGAGCCACGCCGGCCACGTCGCGCAGCCAGCCCGCGAGCGCCTCGGCGCGCGCGTTCATCGCCCGGTAGGTGAAGCGGCCGGCCTCGCCCTTGGCCTCGTCCACCACCGCGGTGTGCTCGGGCCAGTACGTGGCCCCCCGGCCCATCCAATCGCCGATGAACATGCATCCTCCCCTCCCTGGGTGTCGCCGGTGCCGCGCTCAGGCCGTCCAGCGGTAGAGCGCCGAGGCCATCGCGAGGCCGCCGCCGCTGGCGCACAGCGCCACCAGGCCGCCCTTCTTGATGCGGCCCTGCACCACCGCGTCATCCAGCGTCATGGGGATGCACGCCGAGCCCGTGTAGCCCCACTTGTCCATGGTCCAGTTCGTCTTGGACATGGGCTGCTCCAGCACCTTCATCGTGGCCTCGATGGTGCGCAGGTTCAGCTGGGTGAAGACGAAGTGGTCCACGTCGTTCATCGTCAGCTTCGCCCGCTCCAGCAGCTGCTTGAGCAGCATGGGCCAGCGCTCGGTGTTGAAGGTGGCGGGGAACTTGCGCACGAACTGCACCGAGGGCTTGCCGTTGGTGAGCTCCAGCGTCTGCGCCGTGGCCGGCCGGTACGTGCCGCCCGTGTAGACGCCCAGCGCGTCATGGTACTCGCCGGCCGCCAGCAGCTTCGCGCCCATGAAGCCGGGCTTGTCGCTGGCACCCAGCACCACCGCGCCCGCGCCGTCCGCGAAGAGCGTGCAGGTCTTCTTGTCCTTCCAGTTGATGTACCGGCTCATCCCGTACGCGCCCACCACCAGGATGCGCTGGTAGCTGTCGTCCGCGGCGATCGTCTTGCTCGCCACGTCCAGCGCCGTCACCCAGCCCGCGCACGCGGCGTTGATGTCGAACGTGCCCGCGTTGCTCGCGCCCAGCTTCGCCTGCACCGCCGAGGCCGTGGCCGGGCTCAGGTAGTCCGGCGTGTCCGTGGAGATGATGATGAGGTCCAGCTCCCCCGGCTTCACCCCCGCGCGCTCCATGGCCTGCTTCGCGGCCTCCACGCACAGGTCGCTCGTCACCTGGTTGTCCGCCATCAGGTGGCGCTGCTTGATGCCCACGTTCTGCTGGAGCCACGCGTCCACGGGCTCGCCGATGATGCGCTCCACGTCGGCGTTGGTGAGGACCTTCTCGGGAACGTAGCGGCCAGTGGACAGGATGTTCGCGTATCTCATCGGTTCGTCTTGCTCCGCGGCGCGCGCGCCTTGCGCGGCCCCTTCTTGCTGCCGGTGGCGCCTCCAACAGGACGTGCGTCCATGCCGTGGCGGATGAACTCCATCGCGGTGTCCAACACGTGCTCCAGGCCGCCCTTCTTGTCCCAGAGCACCCAACGCATGCCCAGGAAGTCGCCAATGCCCATCAGGCAGTAGGCCAGCGCCTCCGAGTCCATGCGCCGCACCTCGCCCTGGGTCATGGCCCGCTCCAGGCCCGACACGTAGCCCTCGGCGAAGCGGTCGTAGTAGCGCCGGTAGCACGCCTCATCCACGAACTCCGCCTGCCGGACGATGCGGTACAGGTTGTGGTGGCGGCCCACGAACTGGAAGAAGGTGCGCAGGCCCTCGCGCTCCACTTCAATCCGGTCCTCGCACTCCGCCACCGCCTCGGCGATGAGCCGGCGCAGCCGCGCCCCCAGCTCGTCCACCACCTCGACGAAGATGGACTGCTTGTCCGGGAAATAGACGTAGAAAGTTCCCAGCGCCACTTCCGCCTCCCGGGTAATATCCGCGATGGAGGCGTGCTCGTAGCCCTTCTCCCCGAAGACGGTCTCCGCCGCCAGCAGCAGCCGCTGGCGCGTGCGCTGGCCGCGTGGGGTCGCTGGAACGATGCGCTCGGCTGGCGAAGTTGAAGACCGATTCATCTTTCAACCTTGCGTAACACCCCCCGCGCGGTATTGTCAAAAACCGTCATCACATCCCTGACGCATGAACATGCAACGCATTGCGTCAGCCACGAGAGGGAACGCATGCAGCTCAAGGACTTGAAGGTCATCGTCACCGGCGGCGCCCAGGGCATGGGCGCTCACTTCGCCACGCGGCTCCACGAGGCCGGCGCCCAGGTGGCCGTGGGCGATGTGAACGACGAGAAGCTCGCCGCGCTGCCCGCGGGCATCCACCGCCGCCGCCTGGACGTCTCCAAGGAGGAGGACTGCATCGCCTTCGTGCAGTGGGCCCACGAGTCCATGGGCGGCCTCAATGGCCTCATCAACAACGCCGGCATCCTCCGCGACTCACTGCTGGTGAAGAAGGACCGGACCACCGGAGAGGTGAAGAAGCTGTCCACCGCGGACTGGAACGCCGTCATCGGCGTCAACCTCACCGGCGCCACCTTCATGGTGCGCGAGGTGGTGGCGAAGATGGTGCAGACGGACCAGAAGCCCGGCGTCATCGTCAACATGAGCTCCATTGCCCGGCACGGCAACCGCGGGCAGAGCAACTACGTGTCCGCCAAGGCCGCCCTGGCCGCCAACACCTTCACCTGGGCGCGCGAGTTCGCTCCCTTCGGCATCCGCGTGGGCGCCGTGGCCCCCGGCATGGTGGAGACGCCCATGACGCAGGGCATGAACCAGAAGGCCCGTGACGCCCTGGTGGCCAACATCCCCGTGGGCCGCATCGGCCTGCCCGAGGACCTGTGGCTGGCGGTGAAGTTCGTCCTCGAGTGCGACTACTTCAACGGCCGCACCATCGACGTGGACGGCGGCCTCACCATGTAGGCCAGCATGTAGGCCAGCATGTAGGCCGGTGAACGTGGGCCTCGCGGCTGCGCTCACCATCCAACGGGCCGGCGCGGAACGGGTCAGACCCATCCGCCCGGCCCGTGCGTTTCAGAAGGAAAGGAGGCGGTGAGGGCTCGGGAAGACCCTCACCCCCACCCTCTCCCAGAGGGAGAGGGAGCGCCCGGGGGGGCCCCTTGAAAACCGAGGCCGGGAAAAAAGGGTGCAAGGTGGGACTTCTTCGCCCAGATGCAACCGCAACAAGCGTTCAGGGGGTTGCCGCTTGCAAGTCAAGTGAGTAAATCATTTCCAGTCGGGAATAGACGGGACGCTCGGAAGGTCGAGCACGGCAGGCGGGACACGCCCACCCAGGGCAGCGAGCCCCGCGAGTCGAGGGAGCCGAGCGAACCGCACGCAGTCCGGGAGTCCCGACGCCGAGGGGAACCTCGAGCCCCGCTCAGGTGTCACAACTGAGGGGATGGCTCAGGTGTACATCTCGAGGCCAGCGGCACGGCCGGCATCGAATTCGCGCGAGCGCTGGAGCTGCTCCAACACGCGGGGCGTGCAGTAGAGCGTCACCATCTCCGTGGAGCCCGGCTCGCTGATCCACCGCACGGCGCCCATGAGGTGGTGCGCCTGCAGGTAGTTCAGCACGGCGTCGCGGAAGCACTTGCTCTGCTCACACGCGCTCTTGTGCGCGTGCGAACGGTCGCGGGCGATGGACGGCTGCCAGGTCGCTCCGGGCTGCTCCCGGGGCATGACCATGGCCTCGATCCACCCCTGCGCGCTCTCCACGCGAGAGCCGGGCAGCGGAGTGACCGCGGAGATCTTCGGGAAGCGGCCGGAGGCCCGGCGCGGCGATGTGGCTGTCTTCCTGCTCATCCTGCTTCCTCCCGCAGGCCCGGCGCTCACCTGCCGCCGGCCCTGGTAGCCGCCATCACTTGTAGACCGCCAGACCCCTGCCCGCGCGCCCGGAAGGCGTCTTGGGCAGCTTCAGCACATTGTCCAGAATCAAATCCCTGACTTCAAGTGCCGTCAAGTCCGGGGAACGGCAGCGATATAGCGCGGCGAGTCCCGCGACGTAAGGGGCGGCCATGCTCGTTCCGCTCATTCGTTCATAGAACGCCTGGTTGTTACACCTTCGTTCTGTGCTCGAGTAGACGTTCACGCCATAACCCATCACGTCGGGAACAGATCGCTGATTCACCACGCCGCTGGCCGAAAAGCTGGCCACCCGCCGCGAGAAGTCGACCGCCCCCACGGCCAGGGCCTCCGGGAAGGCCGCCGGGTAACCAGCCGTCCCAGCGCCTCCATTGCCGGCCGCCACGATGGGCAGGACGTTGGAGTCCACCAACCGGCGCAGCAGCGTCTGCAGCGCGCGGATGTTGAGCCGGTACTCCATGTCACTGACACCTTGAGGCGGCTGCACGGGGAACCCCAGGGACATGTTCACCACCGCGGGACGGGTGGCGTTCTCGGGACGTGAGAACTGGTGTAGCAGCCATTCCATGCCGGCGGCTACACGGCCCAGGCTCGTGCGTATGCTTTCGGACTCGATGACCGAGGCGACGTAGAGGTCCACCTCGGGCGCCACGCCGTGGTACTGGCCGGAGGCGATGCCGGCCACGTGCGTGCCGTGCCCATCCGGGTCGAAGCCGCGCACGTCCCGCGCCGGGTTGTGCGGCGAGTTGGGGAAGAGCGAGACGTAGCGGAACTGGATGATGCGGTTCTGGTGCTCGGGGTGGTCCGCGTCCACGCCGGTGTCGAGGATGCCCAGCATCACACCCGCGCCCTTGATTCCCTGGGCATGGGCGGAGTTGATGCCGCACTCCTCGGGCCACTCGCGGTTGACGAGCGAGGACAGGCCCTGGTTGCGCGGGCCGAGCTGCCCCGCGGACACCGGGCCCGGGAAGGTGAGCTGCACCGTGTCCGGGATGAACTCGAAGTCGCGCCCCAGCTCCTCCTTGGCCACGCGCTCGGCCTGCTCCGAGGTGAAGTGCGCCATGGTGGCGCCGATGAGCGGCATGTGGCGGTAGGTGCCCACCTCCGAGGCCGTGGCCGGCTCCATCACCGGGCCATCGTTGTTCACCGACACCTGCACTTCGTTCTTGCGGCCGCGGCCCCTGGCCGGCTTCGCCGTCTTCTTCTTCGGCGCGGTGGGAGGCGTGCTCACCTCGGGCAGCCGCCCGGGCAGCGTGGCGGAGCGCAACCCGAGGCTGCGCAGCATGTCCGGCGCCCGCCCGCTGATCATGAACTGAAGGGCGGTGGTGCGCTGCAGCACGCGCTCTCCCTGCTCCGTGCCCCGCACGCCGGGATGGGCGCGGGTCTCGATCGACTCCTTCGGAACCAGGAGGTAGGACTTCATGATGGGTTCGCTCCTTTACTCGATACCGACTGCTCGGACTGCCCGGCGGCCACGCCCTGACTCCGGCCGCGCCCCCGCGGCGCCGGGGTGCGACACCGTCCTGCGTCACACCGTCGGCTCACAGTGTGACTAGAGCGGCCCCCCCTGACATGAAGCGCGAGCATCCCCGCTCTGGACGCCATCGGCCCCCCGTGTGTTCCAGTGGTTGACTGACACAACGTACGAAACCGGAAACCATTCACTTCGGGGAAGCCTAATACGAGCCGCGACAGGCCGGAAAATAGCGGCCGCACGGAATGTCCGCTGGGGAGATTGCGTTCGCCCGCCTGCCCCTGGGGTGAACCGGGGGGAAGCACCCCCCCCCCCACATTTGTTCGCCACCTGGTGGCAGGGCGGACTATGGCTGTGCCCCGCCCGCCCGCCGGAGAGACTCTTGATTCCCTACATCAAACCGCCTTCCATCCCGCTCGGTCCCTTCACCCTCGAGCCCTTCGGCATCTTCGTGGCACTCGGCGTCCTCTTCGCCGCCCGCATGCTGGCCCGCCACGCCGAGCGCGAGGGCCTCGACTCCAACCCCCTGGCCGACTACGCCCCCTGGGGCGTCGGTGTGGGTGTCGTCGTCGGGCACCTCTTCCACCTCTTCGCCTACCACCCCGAGGAGCTCTCCAAGAGCCCCTTCCAGATTCTGAAGGTGTGGGACGGGCTGTCCTCCTTCGGCGGGCTCATTGGCGGCATCCTCGCCGCCGTCGTCTTCTTCAAGGTCCGCAAGCTGCGCTTCCGCGACTACGCCGACGCCTTCGCCCTCTCCGTCGCCCCCGGCTGGGCCATCGCCCGCCTCGGCTGCTTCGCCGTCCATGACCACCCCGGCGTCCGCACCGACTTCTTCCTCGCCGTCAACTTCCCCCAGCCCCTCGGGCCCCGCCACGACCTGGGCATGTATGACGCCGTCTTCCTCTTCGCCATCTCCGGACTGTTGCTGCTGCTGCGCAACGCCGGGGCCCTGCGCGGCAGGTTGCTGCCGCTGCTCGCGATTCTGTACGCGTGCGGCCGGTTCTTCTTCGACTCCCTCCGCGCCACCGACCTCTCCTATGTCGATGCCCGGTACCTCGGCCTGACGCCCGCTCAGTTCGGGTGCTTCGCCCTCATCGCTTTTGGCGTTTATGGCCTGGCGAAGTGGCGGGCTCCTGAACGCAAGGAGTCTTCGGCTGTCGGCACGGACGCCGGGGTTCAGGCCCAGGCACGGTAGGTTCCACGGGTCTCGGGGTGATGGAGGGGGCTCCATGTGCAATGCCAGGGCGTTGATCTACGACGCGGTCATGGTTCCCGCCGGGTGGTTCGGCCTCGACCGCGCCCGGCAACGGCTCGTCGACGGCCTCTCCGGCTCCGTCCTCGAGGTCGGCACCGGCACGGGACTCCAACTGCCCACCTATCCGCCCGGCGTCTCCTCCGTCGTCGCCATCGACATCGACCCCGAGCTCCTCACCCGCGCTCGCCTCCGCCGCCCCGGCGTCTCCCTCCTGCAGGCCGATGTGCAGCAGCTCCCCTTCCCCGATGGCTCCTTCGATGCCGTCGTCGCCTGCCTCGTCTTCTGCACCGTCGCGGACCCCGCTCGCGGTCTCTCGGAGATCCGCCGCGTCCTCCGCCCCGGCGGACAGCTCCGCCTCCTCGAGCACGTCCGCTCCCCACACCCCACCGTCGCCCGTCTCCAGGACCGCCTCACCCCCGCCTGGAGCCACCTCGCCATGGGCTGTCAGCTCAACCGCGACACCGTCTCCCTCGTCCAGTCCTCCGGCTTCCGCATCACCCACCGCGCCCAGCGGCTTCGTCAGCTCGTCGAGGAGCTCGTCGCCGTTCCCGCTTGAGATTCGGTGTGCAGCGGTTCCTGCACTTACTTCGCGCGGAGTAGTGGCCCGACGCGTGGGCCCCTGGCCTGACACGGGATGCACGGGTCCTCGGATTTCTGGCATCCCGCTCCCGCTCCGTGAAACCTTCGCATCAGCGGTGTCAGAGCAGGAACGCCGTGCGCCCGGTTCTTGCTATCGCCCAGGGGCCATGAAGACGCGCTCCCTCTCCGTGCTCCTGTCTGCCTTTGTCCTGCTCGTCCCCTTCACCCCTCGCGCCAGTGAGGGGGACACGGTGCTCCAGCCCGAGCACCCGGAGCCCGTGAAGCTCGCGCTCGCCACCGGCGCGGGCCATGCGTACGCCCTGCTCGGCGTCCACCTGGAAGCCCGCTCCTCCCACTGGGCCGTCTTCGCCGGCACCGGCCTGCCCCTGCTCCGCGGGCCCTCGGGAGTCCTCGGCATCAAGGCCTTCTCACGCCCCGGAGCGGGCCTCGTCGGCTCCCTCCACTTGAGCTACTTCGGCTCCTACGGCAGCGGGCTCGTCTCGCTGGCCTCGCTCTCGGCCACCGTCGGCTGGCGCTTCCGCTGGCGCGAGACGTTCCTCGAGCTCGGCATCGGCCAGTCCTTCAGCTACGCGCAGCACGCGGACCACCAGGACGGTCCCCATGCCGGTGTCGTGGACCACGAGCTCGGATTCGGGGCCCTCGGGCCCATCCCCTCCCCCAACTTCCTCCCGGATGTGGCGCTCGCCCTCGGCTACGAGTTCTGAACCCCGGCGCCTCCACCCGCGGTCCCAGCCCCCAGCACGCCGCGTCATCTCCTCGGAGCGCCTACCTGTCAGTGAACCGGGCGGATATGCTCCCGCGCCATGACTTTCAAGACCAGCTACAAGGTCGGCCTCGCGGTGCTCCTGTGCTACCTCGTGGCCTGGCTGGACCGGATGGCCATCAACATGACCATCCCGTTCATCCGCACGGAGCTCGACGTCGGGCCGGAGCGCATCGGGTGGATCCTCAGCGCCTTCTTCCTCGGCTACGCCCTCTTCCAGATTCCCGGCGGCATGCTCGCCGACCGCATCGGGCCCCGGAAGGTCATCCTCTTCGCGCTCGCCTGGTGGTCCGTCTTCACCGCCCTCACCGGCGTCGTCGGGGGCCTCGCCAGCATGCTCGCCGTGCGCTTCCTCTTCGGCATCGGTGAGGGCATCTTCCCCGCCGCCGTCTGGAAGGTCATCGGCAACTGGTACACCAAGAAGAACCGCGGCACCGCCAACGCCATCATCCTCTCGTCCGTGGCGTTCGGCCCCGCCATCTCCTCCCTGCTGCTGGCCTGGTTCCTCCCCAAGCTCGGCTGGCGCGGCAGCTTCTTCGCCCTCGGAGGCGCCGGCGTGCTCTGCCTGCTGGCCGCCTGGCTCTACATCACCAATTCCATCCAGGACAACCCGAAGGTCTCCCGCGAGGAGCTCGAGGAGTTCGAGCGCGACAGCCGCTCCCAGGCCGCCAACGCCGAGCAGACGCTCGAGAAGGCCAGCTTCGGCCAGCTGCTCAGCTCCCCCGCCATCTGGGTCCTCTTCTTCGTCGCCCTCATCTACAACCTCACCATGTACGGCTGGCTCAACTGGCTGCCCACGTACCTGCTCGAGGTGAAGAAGCTCTCGCTCACCAAGACCGGCCTGCTCGGCGCCCTGCCGTTCCTCTTCGGCGGCATCGGCTGCACGCTCGCCGGCTACGTGTCCGATCGCTGGTTCCGCGGCCGCCGCAAGTACCTCGTGTTCGGCTGCCAGGCGCTCGGCGGCATCTGCCTCTACCTCTTCACGCAGATCAACGATCCCGTCCCGTACATGATCGCCCAGTGCATCGCCGGCTTCCTGCTCTTCATGGCCGCCGGCGCCATCTGGACCCTCCCCATGATTCTCGTCCCCCCCAAGCTCATGGGCTCGGGCTCCGGCTTCATCAACACCGGCGGGCAGATCGGCGGCTTCCTCACCAACATCCTCATCGGCAAGGTCATCGAGTGGAACGGCAATGACTACGCCACCGGCTTCCACTTCATGCTCGGTGCGCTCGTCGTCGCCGCCCTGCTCGTGCTCGCCGGCATCCGCGAACAGTCCGCCGCCGCTCCGCCCAAGCCGTCCACCGAGCCCGCGCTGTCCTGAGCACGGGGGGTGCTCGGCGCCACGGCCCCTGCTCGCGGTGGAGCACGGGGCCTTGGGGTCCACGAGGCGCTCTCACAGGCTCGACCCGGGGTCCGGATACCCTCACCCCGACCCTCTCCCGGAGGGAGAGGGAGGGGCCTCCGTGCCACTCAGCTGCTGTTGCTCCTCCGCGCCACTCAGTTGCTATTGCTACCAGTAGTTCACGGACTTCAAATCGAAGATGTCCGTGATGCCGTGCGCCCGGAGGATCTGCGTCGCCATCGCGCTGCGCCCTCCCGCCTGGCAGTACACCACCACCTTCGTCCCCGGCGGGCCCACCTCCCCCACCCGCTGCGGCAACTCCTGCACCGGGATGTTCCTCGCCGGCTCCGGATGCCCCATCCGGAACTCCTCCGGCGTCCTCACGTCCAGCAACACCCACCCCTCCCCCACCAGCTCCCGGGCCTTCTCCGACAGTTCTTTCGGCGTCATGCCCCCGGACTGTAGCCGGAAACTGGAGCCCTCCCACCACGGCGCTACAGTCCCGTCGCACCATGTTGGACAAACACGCCCTGCTCGATCAGCTCGCCGAAAGGCTCCGCCAGAGCGACCGCCTCGCCCACCGCGCCGAGCTCGAGGCCCGTGAGGCCGCCCGCACCCTCGCCACCGAGTCCGAGAAGAAGGAAGACGGCCGCGCCGTCATCGAGTACGGCAGCCTCGCCACCGGCCAGGCCCAACGCGCCCGCCGCGTCCAGGAGGAGATCAAGGCCCTCTCCGACTTCCAGCAGGAGGGCCTCCCCCGCTTCTCCCGCAAGAGCCCCGTCGGCCTCGGCGCCCTCATCGACGTGTCCACCGAGGACGAGGAGGGCTTCTCCGAGCGCACCTTCTTCCTCCTCCCCGTCGGCGCCGGCACCGAGCTCACCGGCCCCGGCGGCGATGGTTTCCTCTCCGTCATCACCCCCGCCTCCCCCGTCGGCCGCGCCCTCCTCGGACGTCGGGCGGGTGACACCATCGAGGTCACCCTCGCCGGGGAGGTACGCGAGTGGACGGTCCTCGAGGTCGCCTGACCTCCCCGGCTTGCTCCGCGACCCCGACTCCTCTCACGCTTCCAGGGTGAGCAGTCGCCGGGGGGCCCTGCCCGAGAGGAGGTCGCGCGCCATGTCCCAATCCCGTGGAGCCGCGAAGAGCATCCGGCCGGAGCCTGCCGAGGCGCCTTCTCCCACCTCCGGGGACGACTGGTCCTTCGCCGCCGACCACCCCGATGGCTACATGGCCGTGTCCGCCGTGCGCGACGACTCCGGCACCCTGGTGGACTTCCGCTGGCTGTACGCCAACCCCGCCGCCGAGACCCTGATGGGCATGAGCCTCGCCTTCGTGCTCGGCCGCGGCATCGTCGAGCTGCTCCCCGACGCGCGCAGCCGCGGCATCCACTCCCGCTTCGCCCTCGTGGTGGAGACCGGCCAGCCCTACGTGGACGAGGTCTACTTCCCCCTGGAGAACCGCGAGCGCTGGTTCCGCCTCGTCGCCCTCAAGCGCGGCGATGGGCTCTCCGTCTGGTTCAACGACATCACCCGCCGCAAGCGCGAGGAGCGCGAGTCCACCTTCCTCGCCGAGGCCAGCCACCTGCTCACCGCCTCGCTCGACGTGGAGAGCGCCATGAACGAGCTGGCCCGCCGCTGCGTCCCCTCCTTCGCCGACGCCTGCGTCCTCCAGGTCATGGACAGCCGCGGCCAGCCCCTCCTGCGGGAGACCGTCGCCACCGAGCCCGTCCAGGAGGCCCTGCTCCTCGAGGTCCTGCGGCGCTCGTCCGAGGACTCCGGCGGCGAGGACTCCAGCGGCGAGGCCTCCAGCGTCGTCCCCGGCCAGCCCGGCCTCGTGGGCCTGCTGCTCCCCCAGGACGTCCCCCAGCTCCTCACCGAGCTGACCCCCGCCCTCCTCCAGTCCCTCACCCGAGACCCCGAGCACCTGCGCCTCATGCAGGCGCTCGGGCCCCGCTCCCTGGTGGCCGTGCCCCTGCGCGCGCGCGGCCGCATCCTCGGCGCGCTCGTCCTCTTCACCTTCTCCCCCCGCTCCTTCGGCCGGGAGGACCTGCGCTTCGCCGAGGACCTCGCCGACCGCGTGGCCCTCTCCGTGGACAACGTCCTGCTCTTCCGCGAGGCCCGCCAGGCCGTGGCCCAGCGCGATGAGTTCTTCACCGTCGCCGCCCACGAGCTGCGCACCCCCACCACCTCCCTCAAGCTCAACGTCCAGTCCCTGCTGCGCGGCGCCCGCCGCGCCGAGGCCGGCCAGACTCCCCCCTCCCTCCTGGCCAAGCTGGAGAACATCGACCGCAACGCCGGCCGCCTCAACGCGCTCGTCAACGAGCTGCTGGACGTCACCCGCATCCACGCCGGCCGCCTGCGCCTGGACCTGGAGCCGGTGGACCTGGCCGCGCTCGTCCAGGACGTGGCCGCCCGCTTCGAGCTGCCCGCCTCCCAGGCCCACAGCCCCATCCTCCTGGAGCTCTCCGGCCCCGCCACCGGCTCCTGGGACCGGCTCCGCCTGGAGCAGGTCGTCACCAACCTCCTCTCCAACGCCCTCAAGTACGGCGCCGGCAAGCCCGTGCGCCTGCGCGTCTCCTCCGACGCCTCGTGCGCCCGCCTCGAGGTGCGCGACGAGGGCATCGGCATCGCCCCCGAGAGCCTCCCCCGCCTCTTCGGCCGCTTCGAGCGCGCCGTGTCCGACCGGCATTACGGCGGCCTCGGCCTGGGCCTCTACATCACCCGGCAGATCGTCGAGGCCCTGGGCGGCACCGTGAGCGTCACCAGCACCCCGGGGGCCGGCGCCACCTTCACCGTCCTGCTCCCGCTCGAGGCCACCCACTGAGCGCCTGAGCACCCTTCCCCACACCCACGGGCAGGCCCCGGGTGTCGGGCGATGGACGAATCACGCGGGGGCGGTGGATTTGGAACGGGCAAGCTGATTGGAAGGGGGGAGCATGAGAGCCGAGCCCGCTCGCCCGCCACCGTTACCCCTCACCTGGCCCGCAGCGGTATTCGGTCTCATCTTCGGCGTGGCGATGACGTACGTGCCGTACGAATTCCACGCGGCCTCCTTCCGGCCCCTGTACCCGTACGTGCGCCCCATGGGCGTGGCCTACCTGGCCAGCAGCGTGGTGCTCATGGCCACCCTGCTCTACGCCCAGGTCCCCCGCTGGTTGGACGTGCTGGGACGCGTGGGCTTCGGCGCCGTCACCGGGCTGTACTGGTGGGTGCTCAACGTGCGCACCGGCGGCCTCACCGGCGCCATCCTCTACCCGCTGCTGCTGGCGGGCCTGGCCCTGGAGGCGTCCCCCGCGTGGCGGCGGCGCGAGGTGTTCCGCGGCGTGGTGGCGCTCGTCGCGCTCGCCTTCGGCCTGCTCATGCTGCTGGCCGGCCAGCACTTACCTCCCGTCTTCTACGCCTCCGTGGCGCCGCTGCTCGTGCCCATGGGGCTCGTCTTCCTGGGCTGCGGCGTGGGGCTGCTCTCCCCCGCCCACCCCCGCTGGCCACGGCTGCCGCGCCTGCTGCTGGGCCTGCTCGCGCTGGACTTCTCCGTCCTCGCCTGGGCCCAGAGCCGCCTCGGCGCGGGGCCCGGCGCCAGCATCTACCTCATCCTCACCCTGGCGTGCGTCGCCTCGGCGCTCGGCCTGAGCCCCCGCGCTCCCCGCACCATCGGCTTCAAGCTGCTGCGCGGCCTGGCCTTCGCCGGCGTGGTGCCCCTGCTCGCCCTGGGCGGCTTCGCGGCCTGGATGGCCCAGAACGCCATCGAGCGCCAGGTGCGCGACGACACCATCCGCGCCGCCGCCGGGGAGGCCGACTTCCTCGTGCGCTACCTCGACGACGCGCGCGAGTCCCTGCAACTGCTGCTCGAGTCCCCCGGCTTCCGCAAGGCCTACGCCCACCGCGACAACGCCCAGGTGGCCCTCTACCTGCGCAACCTCCCCGCCCAGGCCCGCGCCTTCGACGCCGCCATCGTCGTGGACAAGGACGGCGAGGGCTTCGCCGCCTCCTACGGCACGAAGAACCTCGGCAGCTTCGCCCACCGCGACTACTACGCCGGGGTGATGAGCACCGGCGCCCCCTACATCTCGCGCCCCTACATCAGCATCCTGGACCTGCCCCACGTCGCCATCGCCCTGCCCTTCAAGCAGGAGGGCAAGCTGGACGGCATGCTGGTGGGCCTGCTCTCCCTGGAGCGCCTGTCCGCCGCGGTGACGCCCGCCGCCCAGCGCTTCCGCGTCCAGGTGTTGGACCGGCGCGGCCTGCTGCTGCTGCGCGACACCCAGCCCGGCGCCCCCCTGCTGAGCGAGACCCACCTGCCCGCCGTCCTGCGCCAGCAGCTGTCCACCAGCGAGGAGGGCGTGGTGGAGACGTTCGGCCCGGAGGATCAACGGATTCTGCTGGCCGCGGACGCGCCCGTGCCCGGCACCGAGTGGAGCGTCGTCGTGGCCCAGGACCTGGGCGTGGCCTACCGCGCCATCACCCGCACCAGCGTGGCCTTCATCGCCATCCTCGCGCTGGGCGTGCTGCTCATGCTGGCCCTGTCCCGGTTCGTCGCCCGCGACATCATCCGCCGCCTGGAGACGCTGGTGGAGGCCACCTCCGCCATCGGCCGGGGCGAGCTGTCCCGCCGCGTCCCCGTGGAGGAGAACGACGAGCTGGGCGGGCTGTGCCACGGCTTCAACGAGATGGCCGCCCGCACCGAGGCCGCCCAGGGCGAGCTGCGCGAGGCCGTGCGGCTGCGCGAGGAGTTCCTCTCCGTGGCCAGCCACGAGCTGCGCACGCCCCTCACCCCCCTCAAGGGCTTCGCCGCCCTCACCCTCAGCCGCATGGAGAAGGGCGGCGACTTCCCCGAGCGCGAGCGCACCCTCAAGGCCCTGCGCTCCATGGCCCGCCAGACGGACCGCCTCACCCGCCTGGTGGATGATCTGCTGGACACCTCCCGCATCCAGGCCGGCCGCTTCGAGCTGGAGCGCGCCCCGTTGGATCTCCTCCCGCTGGTGCGCGAGGTGATCGAACGCTTCGAGATGCGGGGCAACGAGGGGCTGCGCTTCGTGCTGGAGGCCCCCGCCCAGGCGGTGGAGGGCCTGTGGGACGGGCCCCGGCTGGAGCAGGTCATCACCAACCTGCTGGCCAACGCCGTGCGCTACTCGCCCCAGGGCGGCACCGTGCACGTCAGCTTCCACCTGTCCCCCGACGCGGTGGAGCTCCAGGTGCGAGACCAGGGCATCGGCATCCCCGCCGAGAGCATCGCCCTGCTCTTCCAGCCCTTCGCCCGCGCCTCCAACGCCACCGCGCGCCACTTCGGCGGCCTGGGCCTGGGCCTCTTCATCTGCCGGGAAATCATCCAGCGCCACGGTGGCTCCATCTGGGCGGAGAGCCCTGGCGCCCAGCTCGGCAGCTGCTTCCACGTCCGCCTGCCCCGCGAGGCACCAATCGCCCGCGTGGCCGCCGCAGCCAGCTGATCCACGAACAAGCAGGAAGACACGGTTTTCTTGGAGGATGGTGCAGAAGGGTGTAGGGCAGGCTATCGTAATTCTCCAGCGAGGCGGTTCCCCCGGGCCCCCCCCGAACCCGTGGAGCCGAAGCACCCCCATCCTCATGCATCCGAAGCCCCTGCAGACCCACGCGGAAGATGGCACGGCCCTCGGGACGTGCGGCCCGCCCAACGACGTCGCCGAGCGGCGGGCGACGACGGACGCGCTGGCCCGGCGCGAGCGCTACCTGACCGCGGTGGTGGAGATCCAACAACGGCTGCTGGCGGCCACGGCCTCGGAGAACCTCTTCGAGCGGCTGGTGGCGCCCCTGGGCGAGGCCTCGGGCGCCAGCCGCGCCTATATCTTCGAGGCGCACCGCTCGCCGGACGGCAATCAGCTCTTCAGCCAACGCGCCGAGTGGTGCGCGCCCGGGGTGACGCCGGAGCTGCACAACCCGGTGCTGCAGGACATGCCGCTGGAGCGGCAGATGCCGTACCTGTACGAGCGGCTGTCGCGCGGGCAGGTGCTGTCGGGGCTGGTGAAGGACTTTCCGCCCGAGGAGCGGGCCGTCCTGGAGCCGCAGCAGATCCGCTCGGTGCTGACGCTGCCCTTGTGGGTGCACGGCACGCTGGCGGGCTTCATCGGCTTCGACAACTGCGCCGAGGAGCGCGCGTGGGACAAGCTGGAGGTGGACCTGCTGTGGGCGGCGGCGGGAGCCATCGCCCTGTGCATGGAGCAGCGGCAGTCCGAGCGCGCCCTGCGTGAGCGCGAGCTGCGCTTCCGGCGCATCGCGGAGAACGCCTCGGACGTGCTGTACCGCTACCAGCTGGCGGGCACGCGCAGCTTCGCCTTCATCAGCGGCGTGGTGACGAACAACCTGGGCTTCTCCCCGGAGGAGCACTACCGGGACCCCGACCTGTGGCACCGCCAGGTGCACTCGGAGGACCTGCAGGTGCTCGAGCAGCTGCTGTCCGACCCACAGCGCATGGCGGACACGCCCGTGGTGGTGCGCTTCACCCGGCGCGACGGGCGGCTGGTGTGGCTGCAGCACGTGGTGACGCCGGTGCTGGACGCCACCGGGCTGTGCGTGGCGGTGGAGGGCATCGCCCGGGACATCACCGAGCGCCGCCAGTTCGAGGAGGCCCTCAAGCTGTCCGAGGCCAGCTTCCGCCTGCTGCTGGAGGGCGTGCCGGAGCCGGCGGCCATCCAGCGCGACGAGCACATCATCTACGCCAACTCGGCGCTGGTGACGGCGCTGGGCTTCGAGCGGCCGCACGACTTGATGGGCCGGCGGCTGCAGGAGTTCCTGGTGGACGAGCCGCCCACGCCCGAGGGCATGGTGTCGCTGGTGACGGGCGAGCGGCGCATGCGGCGGCAGGACGGCAAGGTGCGGGTGGTGGAGTTCGCCTCGCTGCCGCTGCTCTTCGACGGCGAGCCGGCCGTGGTGTCCATCGCGCGAGACGTCACCGAGCAGCGCAAGCTCCAGTCCCAGCTGTCGCTGGCGGACCGCATGGCCTCCATGGGCACGCTGGCGGCGGGCATCGCGCACGAAATCAACAACCCGCTGGCCTTCGTCATCTCCAACCTGGGCTTCCTCCTGGACGAGATGCGCCGCATGCCGTCCATGATGCCGGGCGGGCTGGCGGCCCGGCCCGAGGTGGACGAGTGGCGCTCGGTCATCATGGAGGCCCGCGAGGGCGCCGAGCGCGTGCGGCAGATCGTCCGCCAGCTCAAGGCCTTCTCCCGCCCGGACGAGGAGCGGCTGGAGGCGGTGGATCTGCACGCGGTGCTGGACTCGGCGGTGATGCTGGCCGCCAATGAAATCAAGCACCGGGCTCGGCTCAAGCGCGAGTACGGGCCGATGCCCCACGTGAAGGGCAACGAGGGCCGGCTGTGCCAGGTATTCCTCAACCTGGTGGTGAACGCGGCGCAGGCCATCCCCGAGGGCGCGGCGGAGAAGAATGAAATCCGCCTGGTGACGCGCGAGGGCGAGCAGGGCCGGGTGATCGCCGAGGTGCAGGACACGGGCTCGGGCATCCCTCCCGAGGTGATGGGCCGCATCTTCGATCCGTTCTTCACCACCAAGCCGGTGGGCGTGGGCACGGGACTGGGCCTGTCCATCTGCCACGGCATCATCACCAGCCTGGGCGGTGAAATCTCCGTGGAGAGCCAGCCGGGCCGGGGCACCACGGTGCGGGTGGTGCTGCCCGCGGCCGAGCAGGGCGCCCGGGTGCAGAAGCCGGCGCCCCCGCCCCAGGTGCCCATCACCCAGCGCGGCCGGGTGCTCATCGTGGACGACGAGCCCGCCGTGGGACGCGCCCTGCGGCGGATTCTTCGCGAGCACGAGGTGGAGCTGGCCACCAGCGGGCGGCAGGCGCTGGAGAAGCTGACCACGGACCACCGCTTCCACGCCGTGCTGTGCGACGTGATGATGCCGGACCTGGGCGGCAAGGACCTGTACGAGGCCATCCAGCAGGGCGGCTCGGGGCTGGAGCGGCGCTTCGTCTTCGTCTCGGGCGGCGCCTTCACCCAGGGGGCGAGGGACTTCCTGGCCCGGGTGCCCAACCCCACGCTGGAGAAGCCCTTCGACGAGACGGCCGTGCGGCGCGTGGTGCGCGAGCTGGTGATGAACAACGCGGCCGCCGTGGGGAACTGACGGCATCCTCCGGTTGTCCGACCCTCCTCCGGGTGACGGATGGGGAAAGCGGCGTACCTGGGACAGGCTGCGCTCTCCGCCCTCCCCCGTCTGTCGAGGACCGCCGATGAACCGCACCACCCTGTTGCTGGCCACCACCGGACTGCTCGCCCTGACGGCGGCGGTGGTGGGGCTGCCCCGCGCGAAGGACACGAGCCACACCCTGGCCTGGCCCGGCGAGGCTCCCACCGGCGTGGTGCTGCCCCTGGCCAGCGCGAAGGACGGCCCGCTGACGCTCCAGGGCAAGCTGTCCGGGGCGTACCTCATGACCGGGCCCAGCGAGGCCTACGCCGTGCTGACGGTGCGCGCGGACAAGCCCCGCGAGGAGAAGCGCGTGCCGGTGAGCCTGGCGCTCGTCATCGACCGCTCGGGCTCCATGCAGGGCCAGAAGCTGACGGACGCCAAGCGCGCCGCGCGGCTGCTGGTGCAGCGCCTGAGCGCCGAGGACCGGCTGGCCCTGGTGCACTACGGCTCGGACGTGCGCGTCTTCCCCAGCGAGCAGGTGACGGAGGAGGCACGCCAGCGGATGCTCGCGTTCGTGGACGCCATCCAGGACGAGGGCGCCACCAACATCAGCGGCGGCCTGCAGGCGGCGGCCCAGCAGCTGCTCGCGCATGTGGAGCACTTCCGGGTGAGCCGCATCCTCCTGCTGAGCGACGGGCAGCCCACCGAGGGCCTCGTCGAGGACGCGGAGCTGCTGAGGCTGGTGGACACGTACCAGCACCAGGGCATGACGGTGAGCGGCCTGGGCGTGGGCGAGGACTTCAACGAGCGGCTGATGCGGGGCATGGCCGAGCAGGGCGGCGGCTTCTACGGCTACATCCAGGACTCGGAGAAGCTGGCGGAGATCCTCCGGCGCGAGCTGGATCAAGCGGCGGGGACGGTCGCGCGCGGGGTGGAGCTGCGGCTGGAGCTGCCCGAGGGCGTGGAGGACGTGGAGGTCATGGGCGTGCCGACGCGGCTCGAGGGCCTGACCCGGGTGGTGCGCCTGTATGACCTGGCGGGCGGCCAGGAGGTCCAGGTGGTGGTGAAGCTGAAGCTGGGCCTGAGGGAGACCTCCAGCGCGGAGCGGGGCGTGCTGGGGGTACAGCTGCGCTACCAGGACGTGGAGGCCGCACGGGCGGTGGAGACGTCCCTGCCCCTGTCGGCCAGGGTGACGAACGACGAGGCGCTGGTGCGAGCCAACCTGGACCAGGAGGTGCGGGTGCACGCGGTGAAGGCGCTCGGGGCCCGGGAGATGCAGGCGGCCGCCGAGGAGATGAAGCGCGGCAACCGGCAGAAGGCCCTGGGCCTGCTGGACAACGCCCGGAGGCTGTTCGGCAGCTCCGCGTCGGCGCTCGCGGGGGAGCTTGCGGACGTGGACCAGACGAAGGCAGCCTATCTCAACGCCCAGGATGAAACCTCCGTGAAGCGTGAGGCGTTACAGCTTCATCGCAAGTCGCTGAAGACGTTCGGACAGAACAACTCCTACGGTACAGACTGATTCAGGAAAGCCCGGCCATGCCCCTGTCGATACAGCTCCAGGAACGCGAGGACTTCGAGGTGCGCACCCTGCGTGCGCTGGGTGGCGGAGCCGCCGCGGGCCTGCTGGCGGTGGCGGCCTCACGGCTGAACGTGCAGGTGGACGTGGGCTTCTTCGCGGTGGCGGGCGCGGCACTGGCCGGGGCACGCACGGACTGGAAGGTGCGCGTGGGGATGCTCCTGGGCTTCCCCGTGCTGCTGAACCTCCCGGACATGCTCTTCGTCCCCTCGCCCCTGTCCGAGGCCTGTACGGGCGCGATCGCCGCCGGAGTGGTGGGCTGGCTGGGGACGCAGTGGAAGCCCAAGCCGCTGCAGGTGCTGGCCGGTGCGGTGGGCGCGGGCGCGCTGGTGCCCCTGGGGCTGTACGTGAAGACGGTGATGGACGCGCGGCTCTTCGACGGGCGCCTGGGCGCGGTGGGCACGGTGCTGGGCCTGACGGCGGTGGCGCTCTTCTGGAGCGTGGGCATGCTCGCCACGCACGTGACGGTGCACGGCAACGCGGTGGAGGCGAAGGGCACCGCGCTGGAGAAGCAGCTGTCCGGCGAGGCCCAGGGCCTGGTGTCTCGCGCGGTGACGCTGTACCGGCAGTGCCAGAAGGAGGCCGCGCGCCTGACGCCGGGGCCCGGGAAGACGGAGCTGTTGGGCGTGCTGGAGAAGATGGCGCGCGAGGTGTTCTCCCTCGCCGAGTCCCACGCGGAGCTGGAGGCGCAGCTGCGCGCGGTGCACCAGGGAGAGGTGGACGCCCAGGTGCAGGAGCTGCGCGCCAAGGCGGCCGCGGCGACGGACGCGGTGGCGCGCCGGCAGCTGGAGCTGGCGGCCTCGTCGCTGGGCGAGGAGCTCAACCACCTGGATTTGCTGGGCCGCAAGCGGGAGCGGCTGCTCGCGCAGCTGCACGCGCAGGTGGCCCTGCTGGAGCGCGCCCGCGTGTCCCTGGTGGGCGTGAAGGGCGGCGACATCGGCTCCAAGGGCGCCCAGGCCGAGCAACTCGCGCGCAAGCTCGCGGCCCTCGGCCAGGAGGACCCGGGCGCTCCCGCCGCTCCGGCCCCCCTGCCCGAGTCCACCCGCGTCGGGAGCTGAGCGCCCCGCGAGCACGACACCGCCGAGACGCTCTGAGCCATGAAGAGTGACGCTGGCCACCCCACTCGTGGTGGCCAGAACGACATTGAGTATGCTACGCGATTGCGTGAGACTGACGTCTCACACTCTCCGTGTACTCATGCCAGAGGGCTCTCCATGCCAGTGACTGTCATCGTCAACGGACTGACACTCGTTCATGAGGAGAGTACTGGGTTTTCCATGGCCACCTTGCCGAACGTCTGCAAGACGCCCAGCCCCGGTGGCCCCGTTCCCATTCCCTATCCCAATATCGCCCAGTCCAGCACCCTGAAGAACGGGACGAAGACGGTCACGTCCGACGGCAAGAAAAGCGCCATCAAGGGGTCCGAGTTCAGCAGCAGCAACGGAGACGAACCGGGGACTGCGGGTGGGGTCAAGTCCAGCACCAACATGAAGGAGGCCAAGTGGCTCACCTACTCCTTCGACGTGAAGCTGGAGGGAAAGAACGCGTGCCGGCTGACGGACAAGATGACCATGAATCACGGCAACACCCTCTGCATGGCGGGCCTCATACAGCCCACACAGCTTGCCGCGATGATCAAGACACTCGAGGAGGTCGCCTGCAAGTGTCAGAATGATGAGCAGCCCAATCGCAACCTCCCTCAGGAAAAGCAGTGCGCGGATCTCATCGACCGGCGCGGCAAGTGCGCAACGCGCAAGCTCAAGGACAAGGAGGGGGAGGGCATCTGGGTCAATGCACGCTTCGAGGCACCGCAGGGTATGACCAACCCGAAGACAGGTAAGCCCGTCACTCGAATCATACCTGATGTGGTGCTGACAGCTCCGGGGACATTTCCCGAGAGCACCATCAGCGTCGGTAAGCGTAAGCGTGCCCTTAAATCGACGCTGAAGCCAGGGGACATCAAAAGGGTGGTGGAGTTCAAGTTCCCCTGCCCCCCGTCCACACGCAAGCCCTATCCCGATCCCTCCAGCGACGGGAAAGGCTACGGGCAACCGCAAAAGCCTAACGACAAAGAGCGGAACGCCTACCGGGAACTAAGCACGCCTCCACAAGATGTGGAAATGATCATGCCATCTGAATCCATATGCGGCTGAGCCGCGCCCCTGGGCTCAACCCGAGCTCTCGTGAAAGAGCCTCTCATGCCGATAACCGAAACCTCCGCCAGGAACCTGGAGCACATCGAGACCATCAACGGACAGAGCGTCCGCCTTGTCAGCCTGAGCATGGGACTCACCCTCTTCCTGCCCATTCCCTTCCGCGATGTGGCCAGTGCTGTCAGGGAGTTGTTCGAACAATACCTCCAGCTCGTTCCGAAGACCGTCTTCCGTTGGCAGAGCCTCGGTGGCACCTCCAATAGCTACAAGCCCATCGCGTCACGCGCCTTTTCGACCATAGACGGATGGCTCTCCCTGCGCCGAAGTTATGGCAGCAGTTGCGCGATCTGGCTTCAGGATGGCCCAACGGACATGGGCACTGGAGAGCATCTCTTCCGCCTGTTCGGTCAGGACCACGCCAACCGCCCGGACGATTCCGGATTCCTACAAATCTTCTTCCCCTGGAATCTGCTCGAAACGATGGGTCTGGAGCCCCTGGTGACCCGCCTCCACCAGATGCTCCAGCACCTACCCTTTCACTCCGGCTACCTGGGGTACACGCTGGGGACTTCCGCCCTGGATACCATCCGCCCGTACTCGAGCATCATCGCGACCAAGGTCTACGCGGCGGCGCAACGGTACCCTGGATTGGAAATCACCAAGCCCCATCTGGAGAACTATGAGATGAAGGCCGTCCTGCGGCCTCCAAGCTGGATCACGTTCCTCTCCCACCCGTTCCTCGAAAAACTCGGGGGAGAGAAGGAACTCCGGGGCTCGCTGAAGGGGGACTTCGTCTTCAGACCCCTGGAGCACGGGTGGAGCATTCAGGCCGGCTCGGAGCCACGGCTGGGCGACCGCAACCGCCAGGAGGATGTCTCACAGGAGCAACGGACCCTCGCACGGCGCCTGCGCCCGCTCCTCTCTGACAGACCCGCCGTTCTCTTCAAGGAACAAGCGTACGAGGATACGCTCTCGTGGATGCGCAGGCTCGCGGAGGACGCCGCTGCATGAAGGCTCGCCCCATGGTGTTGCTCCCCATGCCTGTCGATCCTTCCCGACCCCTTCAGCTCACACTCACGTGGGATGGACAGGGCGCTACCACCGAGCAGGTCGCGGACACTTATGGGAGGGCAATGAAGTCGTTCAACACCCACCTCCAGTGGGAGGCCTTCAGGCTCCCGCTCGCTGCACAAGCGGGAACAGCACCCACGGGTACGCTTCATGTGGACAGGGACGCGATTCACATCACCTTCACGTCGTATCCCTATCAGCCCCAGAGCATCGGGCTGCTCGTCCGCGCACTGGTGTACCAGCACCGGCACTGGAGCTCGCGCGTAGACGTCACCCTCTCCAACACGGAAGCAGGCATTGGCATCCCCGCATCCACCCGCCTGTGGAGGACCGCGGACATCCTCGAGTATCCACCCGAAACATCTCAGCTCCCCTTCCCCGCCTCCGTGCAATGGTGCACCAAGCGCCCACTGCTCACCGTGCAGTTCGCATCGGAAGTAGACCCGAGCGTGGTGGATCATCTCGACGATATCGTCGCCGCGTGGGTCGTCCTCGGCGACCTGGGGGCCTACGCTACGCCGTCGCAGTTGGAGGCCCCCGTCGAGGAGGAGTCCCTGGAAATGCTCCTCGATCTTCCCGTGGATTCCGGGGATGAGGTGGCATGGCAGGTGACGCAGTACGGAGTCACCCCGGATTGCGTCATCCCCTTGTTGAACATGCTGGCAGGTTTCCACGCGCGAGAGGCCAGGCTGAGCCGGCTCATCATTGAATGACGTGCACACTCACGCCGGGCCCACGAGGGCGGCACAGCGATCCCCAGACTCCGAGCTGGTCCACAGCAGGCTCCAAGGCCCCCTGGCGTAACGTCGCAGCCTGGCAGCCACCGCCAGATTGACGAAGAGCGGCCCCGAGGCGGCGCCCACGTCTCCCCAGCAGTCCGCCGGTGTGCACACCTCCGTGGCATCCACGAAGCGCTCCCCGAGCCTGGCAATACTGAAACCGTACTCGTCGGCACGGGAGCGCTCCCCATTCAGATCCCCGAAGACGTGATCGACCTTCGCACCCGATGGGAGCGCGGCGAGAGCCCCCTGTAGCGCTCGCGTCAACCCAATCCCCGTACACACCCGGCCCGTGTCCGGCCGGTCTTGTTCAATCGCCGAGGCTACTGCGGTGACACGTGCCAGCGGCCGAAGTCCATACCGGCTCATCACTCGCTCGGAAGCGACGAGACAAAAAGCCGCGGCCTCTCCAGGGACGAAGCCCCAACGATGGGTCTGGGATTTGAGCTGCTCGCGCCGATCCAACCATTCCAGGATTTCGGGCTCGATATAGCTCTCCACTCCACCGACGAGGCAGAGCTCGGCACCCTGGTTCAGCCACTCCGCCGCCGTCTGCAGCGCCAACAACCCCGCCGCGTGTCCGGCGGAGTGTACTCGCGAGATGCGGACCCGGCCTTCCAGCGGCCCTTCGAGCGCAGCCTCCAACCGTGACGCGACCTGTGAGCGTGGGGGCAGTTCCGAACGCTCGAGCGGGAGCCCCAATGCCACGGGGACAGGCCGCAGCGAGGGCAGCACCTGCGCGAGTGGCTCCAACGCCTCCATCATCGCGGGCACGGCAAGAGCAAGGTAGCGCTCGAGCCCGAGAACCGTCGCGGGGACATACGATGCAGCCGACACCACCATCGGGGCGCCCGCTCCGTCCACCATGAAGGGGTGCTCGGCAAAGCGCACAATGCCGGCGCGCACCGACGCAGCAGACATAGGAGCGCTAGTGCCCACAGGCGTACGCGCCCCCAGGCCAGCGATCATGATGGAAGAACTCTCCTGCATCGTGCGGCTCCCTCCTCCCACAAGGCTTGACCCATCAAATGAACTGCTTCTCGCGAATGGTGGTCTGCTCCAGCATATGCTCGCGATGATGACACGGCACGCTGGTTGCCCAGACCATCATCACGCGGGGAGCGCCCGGCTCGAGGATGACGCTGTGCAGCCGGGCCCGATGCTCCACCCGCTGTCGACCGAGCCGAGTGCTGAATACCAGCCAGACGCGAGGTAGGGCAAAGCGCAGTTCCTCACGCAGCCCCAGATTGAGCAATGTCACGAGCTCCCCGCCTCGCAGGTGACCGGACACCTGTTGGTCGTCAGGAGCACACTGGTGGAAACGGTCGTCGAAATCGAGCGGGACGAGAGGCTGGCGCTCCTGCTGCCACTTCGCATCATACGTGCCCGCACGCTCTCGACGAGGAGACCAGTCACGGCACAGGGGACCAAAACCCGCGGGCGGCGGCCGATCCGCCCAAGAGCTGATGAGAAACCGTGGGTCTTCGATGCATGGCGCGCGCTGGCCTACCAACCGGTCGGGGGATGATGCGAAGCCAGTTCCGATGGGATTACGTCGCTCCCACGCGTCAGTCCGTGGGGTTGCTTCCGTGTCCACCCCACCGAAGGCATGCTCGTAAACGATAGGCATCTCTACAAACGGCTCGGGAGACGTCAGACCGAGCCCCACGCGTTTGCGCCAGCGCCGCTCACCAAAGACACGGAGCACCTTCGTGAGAGGACCCACCCGCATGGCAACATCCAGTTGAGTCACGGGTCGCCCCCCGGGAGCACAAGCCGAGCCGTGAAGAAGCACGTCCGTCGCCTGCTTGCCAGGAACGAGTTCGCTCTCGTACATCAAGCTTGATTTACCGGGCTCGCCATGAAAGCGGGGAACCTTGCAAACCTCCTCTTGCGATGCCGAGAGCTTCGTCGAGCCATCAGGGAGGATGTCGAAAGTTCCTTTGACAGCGACCACCCACAGTTCCGCTCCGTCACGGTCCCGAGCAAAACACCGCTCCGCAGCGTAGGGGGTCTGGTTGACCAACTGCCACATGGCATACTCCTGTAAGGGATGCTCCTTTGAAACGGGCGCAGTGACCCACAGGCCCAGCATGCGTCCGCGAGGCCCCTGAGTCGACGAAACGGTCGCACGGGGTGTAGGCATCAGAGCCAGATGGCCAGGAGGACTCGGGCGCTCCCGCCGCTCCGGCTCCCCTCCCCGAGTCCACCCGCGTCGGGAGCTGAGCGCCCCGCTTCCGCTCACGCATCGCGCCATAGCGGAATTCACACACCGTCACGCAACAAGGTTCGTTTTTCCGCCGATAACGAGAGGAACCCTCCCACCGCTCCCGGCTCCCGGGGCAGGAACCGACATCGTGCGAAAGACAGAAACCTCGTCCTCGAGGCCCACGCGGCTCGACAGCCGTCTGCTGGCGGCCGTGCTCTCCCTCACGCTGGCGGCCTGCGGTGGCGTGTCACAGGAGGAGGCCGTCAACGACCCCCTGGGCACCCAGGAGGCCGCGGTCAGCGTGCCGCTGCGCGTGATGGCCGCCAACATCTCCAGCGGCAACTACCAGAGCTACGACCCGGGCCACGGCATCCGCATCTTCCAGGGCACCAGGCCGGACGTGGTCGCCATCCAGGAGTTCAACTACGGGGACAACTCCGCGAGCGCCATCCGGAGCTTCGTCGACACCGCGTTCGGCACGGGCTTCTCTTACTACCGCGAGGGCGGCGCGCAGATCCCCAACGGCATCATCAGCCGCTACCCCATCATCGCCTCGGGCGAGTGGGACGACACCCAGGTCTCCAACCGCGACTTCGCCTGGGCGCGCATCGACGTGCCGGGCCCCAAGGACCTCTGGGTCGTGAGCGTGCACCTGCTCACCACCAGCAGCAGCATCCGCAACACCGAGGCCACCAACCTCGTCAACTTCATCAAGGCCAACGTCCCCACGACGGACTACCTGGTCATCGCCGGTGACTACAACACCAGCAGCCGCACCGAGTCCTGCTTCACCACCTTCTCCCAGGTGGTGAGCACCGCCAGCCCGTACCCCGCGGACCGCAACGGCAACACCAACACCAACGCCAGCCGCGGCAGCCCGTATGACCACGTGCTCGTGGACGCGGACCTGCGCGCCTGGCAGACGGCCACCGTCATCGGCTCCAGCTCCTTCGCCGCCGGCACGGTGATCGACACCCGCGTGTACTCGCCCATCTCGGAGATTGCTCCCGCGCTGAGCTCCGACAGCGGCGCCACCAACATGCAGCACATGGCCGTCATCAAGGACTTCCTCATCCCCGACAGCACCACCACCGCGAGCATCACGGTGGGCTCGCCCAACGGCGGCGAGAGCTATGCCGCCGGCAGCGCCCAGAGCATCACCTGGACGGCCACCGGCGTGACGAGCGTGAAGATCGAGTACACGCTCAACGGCTCCACGTGGACCCCCCTCACCGCCAGCACCTCGGCCTCCACGGGCTCCTATGGCTGGACGGTCCCGAGCACCACCACCACCACCGCGAAGGTGCGCGTGAGCGATGCCTCCAACTCCGCCATCACCGACACGAGCGACGCGAACTTCTCCATCACCACCTCGGGTGGCGGGGGCGGCGCGGCGGTGGTGTTCATCAATGAGATCCTCGCCAACGAGGCCGGCTCGGACGTGAACGGGGAGTTCGTGGAGATCGTCAACTCGGGCGGCACGGCCGCGGACCTCTCCGGCTGGACGCTCTCCGATGCCGCGGGCCTGCGCCACACCTTCGCGAGCGGCACGACGCTCGCCGCGGGCAAGGCCATCACCGTGTTCGGCGCCGCCGCGGGCATTCCCACGGGCGTGAGCAACGCGGTGGGCTCCACCTCGGGCGGCCTCAACCTGAGCAACAGCGGCGACACCGTGACGCTGAAGAACGCGGCGGGCACGACGGTGGACACCACCACCTACAGCTCGTCGCTCGCGGGCACCGACGGTGTGTCCATGAACCGCGGCCCGGATGTCACCAGCGGCGCCACCTTCGTGCTGCACACCACCCTGTCGAGCGCCACGTCCTCGCCCGGCACGCGCGCCAACGGCACCGCCTACTGAGTCACGGCCGTTCCCCTCGGCTCCAGCGCCGTCCTGGCTGGAGCCGGTGGGCCCCGCTCCTACTTCGAGCTCTTCGAGCGGCCCTTGTCCTCGGCCTTCGCACGGGCCTCGAGACCCAGGGGCCGCACCATGTGCAGACGGGCCTCGGCCGTCAGCCGGGAGATGACCTGACCGGGCGTGCCCTGGTCGTCCTCCTTCAGGCGCTCCTCGATGCGCTGCTCGATGTCCTCGCGCATCTTCCGGGCCTCGGCGAGCGCGGCGTTGATCTGCTCGCGCACCGCCACGGAGTGCTCGTCCATCGCGGCGCTGCGATACGCGGCGGTGTCCCGGCGCACCGCGATGCGTCCCGCGGAGCTTCCCGCCGTCCGGCGCCGGCGCACCACCGTACGCTTCTGCTTCCCCGCTCCACCCTTGCGCTTGTCCGCCATCGCGGCCTCCTGCTCCACATTCCGATCTCCCCGGAAGGTGGGGTGCGCTCCCAGGAGCCGGAAGTCCCCTCCCGGTACGGTGCGGGTGCGGCCAGGCAGACAGTCGGCAATCAGCACGCTCCCATGACGTAGGGCCATTGCCTGTTCCCCGGCCTACCGCCCCACCATCTACGAAGACCTTCGTTGACATCTACGAACCCCTTCGTATACCTTGAGGGAGAAAGCTGACGGGAGGGAGTGCGATGAGTGAACCGACGCTGCCGCGCCCGACGGACGCGGAGCTGGGCATCCTCCGGGTGCTGTGGGAGCGAGGCCCCAGCACCGTGCGCGACGTGCACGAGGCCCTCAACAAGGGCCAGGAGGGCACCGGCTACACCACGGTGCTCAAGCTGATGCAGATCATGACGGAAAAAGGGCTCGTCGAGCGCGACGAGTCCCAGCGAGCCCACGTCTACAAGGCACGGGCCACGCAGCAGAAGACGCAGCGGCAGCTCGTGACGGACCTGCTGGACCGGGCCTTCGGTGGCTCCCCGGCCCAGCTCGCGATGCAGGCGCTGTCGACGAAGAAGGCCTCGGCGGAAGAGCTCGCCGAGCTGCGCAAGCTGCTGGACACCCTGGAAGGGGAGGAGACGCCATGAGCGAGGCCGTGTCGCAGTCCCTGGGCTGGGCGTTGTTGCACCTGCTGTGGCAGGGCACCCTGGTGGCCGCGGCGCTCGCGGTGGCGCTGCGCGTGCTCGACCGGCGCGCGGCCTCCGTGCGCTACCTGCTCTCCTGTGGCGCCCTGGCCCTCCTGCTCGTGCTGCCCGCCCTCACCGGCTGGCACCACTACGCCTCCCTCCAGAAGGCGGAGCCCCTTCCGAGCACCCCCGCCTCCGTGGAGCGGACCTCCACCGTGGCCCGGGCTCCCGGCCTCGTGATGGAGCGCGCGGTGGAGAAGCGCTCCCCGGTGGCGCCCCTCGCCGCCCGGCCCACGCCCGTTCTGGAGCGGGTGCTGCCGCTGCTCGGCGAGCACATGCACTGGCTGGTGCTGGCGTGGGGGCTGGGCGTGACGGTGTCGTCGCTGCGGCTGCTGTCCGGGTGGCTGAAGCTGCGCCGCCTGGTGCGCGAGGCCGAGCCCGCGCCCACCGAGTGGCAGGACGCGCTGGAGCGGCTGGCGCGGCGCCTGGGCATGACGCGCCCGGTGCGGCTGCTGCGCTCGGCGGCGCTGGACGTGCCCGCGGCGGTGGGCTGGCTACGGCCGGTGGTACTGCTCCCCGTGACGGCGCTCACCGGACTGTCCGCCCGCCAGCTGGAGATGGTGCTCGCCCATGAGCTGGCCCACATCCGCCGCTACGACTTCGCCGTCAATCTGGTGCAGACGCTGGTGGAGACGTTGCTCTTCTACCACCCGGCCGTGTGGTGGATGTCGCGCGTCATCCGCGTCGAGCGCGAGCACTGCTGTGACGACATCGCCGTGGGCACCAGCGGCAACCCCATCTCCTACGCCCGCGCCCTCACCGCGCTCGAGTCCCTGCGCTTGATGCCCCTGGAGACGGCGAGCCCGGCCATGTCCGCCCTGGGCGGCTCGCTCACGGACCGCGTCCGCCGGCTGGTGGGCACCCCCGCGGCGCGCTGCTCCTCGCGGTGGGTGGCCGGTGCGTCCGTCGTCACGCTGATGAGCGGCATGGCCGTGGCCGGCCCCCTGGTGGCCCTCGCCCTTCCTCCCGCGCCTCCCGCGGCGACGGCCGAGGCCCCCGAGCCGCCCGCTCCCGTGAGCGCGCCCCTGGCACCCACGCTCCCCGCCGCGCCTCCGGCTCCGCCCGCGCCTCCAGCGCTGATGCTTGCCCAGGCGCCCGTCCCCGCTCCCGCGCCCGCCCCTGCTCCCGCTCCGAGGCCGATGCTCTCCGGGAAGCGGGGCGGGGATGTGGACATCGATGTGGATGCGGACTCGGATTACGACTCGGACGAGGACACCACGCGCGTGGGCGACAAGCCGCTCTCGGTGGATCAGCTCGTCGCGCTCAAGGTGGCCGGTGTCACGCCCGAGCGCGTGAAGGAAGTGGAGTCGCTCGGCTATGAGCCCACGGTGGCCAACCTGGTGCGGTTCGGCCACGCCCACATGACGCCCGAGTACGTGAAGGAGATGACGGCCCTCCTCGGCGGCAAGCCCACCGCCGAGGAGCTGGTGGAGCTGCGGCACGTCGGCGTGACGCCCGAGCGCGTGAAGGGGCTCGCGGCGGCCGGGTACAGCAAGCTCTCGGCCGACGAGCTGACGCAGGCGGCGGCCCTCGGGGTGGACGAGCGCTTCATCACCGAGCTGCGCTCCGCCGGCTACGACACGCTGGACTTCGACGACCTCGTCGAGCTGCGCGCCCTCGGCGTCAATGGCGAGTACGTGCAGGCCCTGAAGGCCGCGGGCTACGACAAGCTCTCCGCCGAGAACCTGACGCAGCTCAAGGCGCTCGGCGTGTCGCCGGAGTACCTGCGCACGCTGCGCGAGGCGGGGCTCGACAAGCTCCCCGCGGAGAAGGTGGTGGAGATGCGCGCCCTCGGCGTGGACGCGGACTTCATCCGCGAGCTGCGCAAGAAGCAGTAACGCGCAGTCCCCTTCCCCCCACCTCCCACGAGCCCCCGGCCGCGCCTCGCGCGCGCGCCGCCGGGCTCCCTTTTGCCCGAAGTCTCCCGAAGGAGCCCGAACCATGAACACCCCACGCACGACGTACGCACTGCTCGTCTCCGCCCTGCTGATGTGGACCTTCTCCGCGCTGGCCGCGCCGGCGAAGAGCGGCACGTGGACGGCCACCCCGCGCGAGGACACGTTGCAGATGAACTTCCGCGTCCAGGAGCACGGGAACATGGGGCTGAGCATCCCCCGCTCCGCCATCCAGGGGCTGAACACGCAGGACGGCGCGGACACGAAGTTCCAGCTCGCCCGCGAGGCCGGCACGCTGCGCTTCGAGGGCCGCTTCGCCAACGGCGAGGGCGCGGGCCACTACACCTTCGAGCCGAACGCCGCGTACCTCGAGGAGATGGGGAAGCTCGGCTACACGAACATCACCCCGGACGAGCACTTCCAGCTGGCCATCTTCGACCTGGGGCCGGCGCGGGTGAAGGCATTGGCGGAGCTCGGCTACACGAAGCTGTCCCATGACGAGCTGCTCCAGGTGGCCATCTTCCAGGTGACGCCCGAGCACATCCGCGAGATGGCGGACCTGGGCTTCCGCAAGCTGGACTTCGATGACCTGGTGGCCACGCGCATCCACGGCGTCACCCCGCAGTTCGTGAAGGAGATGCGCGAGGCGGGTTACCCGAATGTGACCCTCCAGCAGCTCGTGGACATGCGCATCCACCGAATCGATGGGAACTACGTTCGCTCTCTTTCCAAGAACAAGGGAAGCGGCCGAAAGGAATGACGGGCCGGGAGGGGAAATGAAAGATGATGCATGGCCCCACCGCCCAGGAGCGCCATGCGTCCCACTCCCTCCCTTCCCCAGAATGACTCTCCCGCCCAGCAGCAGCAGCGCCTCGCCACGCTCACGCAACAGCGGCAGGTCTACGCCTACAACTTCGACAGCCGGCTGAGTCCGCTGGGAATCGCCGCCCAGGTCCCCCGTCAGGACAACTTCTCCTTCGTCTGGTTGGATGGCATCGCCACCACCGCCCTGCAGCTCCTGGGCAACGTGCTGGCCATCGGCGCGAAGCTCTTCGACAACGGAGAGGCGGTCCAGAACGACGCCAACCTGTCCGAGACGGAGCTGCGCAGGGTCGAAGCGCTCTATCAGGATTTGACGGAGGGCTTCAGCCGGCTGTCGGACCGGACCGCCCGGCTCCACCAGGCTCCGCACACCCCGGGGGTGGCGTTCATCGCCGGTATCATCGAGCGCCCCCGGACACTGCTCAAGGCCGCGGGCCAGGTGTTGGAGGAGACCGCCGGTGTCGCGGTGGTCTCCGAGATCGCCACCGAGGCCGGGAAGGATGCGCCCGCCGCCCTCGCACAGGACATCTTCGGCCTCATCGATGAGCTGCTGAAGAAGCTGCTGTCCGAGGCCGGTGAGCTGTTCCTGCAATACCTGGGGCTGTCCGGCAAGGCGGGGTCGCTCGACGCCTACTCGGCCCAGTTCTCGCTGTTGCAGCCCCCGGCGGTGGCGAGCAATTACGAGACCGATCTCATCTTCGCGCGCATGCGGCTGGCCGGCCCCAACCCGGTGCTGCTCCAGGGCATCGACGTCCTCCCCGAGAAGTTCCCGGTGACGGACCCGCAGTTCCAATCCGTGATGGGACCGGAGGACACCCTGGCCCGCGCGGGCAGGGAGGGACGGCTGTACCTGCTGGACTACGCCGTCTTCCAGGGCATTCCCACCGGACAGACCTCGGGCGGGCAGAAGTACATCGAAGCGCCGCTCGCCCTGTTCGCCGTGCCGGCCGCGGGCCAGCCCGACCGGAAGCTGCGCGCGGTGGCCATCCAGTGCGCCCAGACGCCGGGCCGCGCCAACCCCATCTTCACCCCCAAGGACGGCACCTCCTGGCGCCTGGCGCGCCTGCACGTGCAGGTGGCGGATGGCAACTACCACGAGCTCATCTCGCACCTGGGCCTCACGCACCTGGTCCTCGAGGAGTTCACCCTGTCCACGCACCGGCAGCTCGCGCCCCAGCACCCGCTCTACCTGCTGCTGACGCCGCACTTCCAGGGCACCCTGGCCATCAACAACGCCGCGGAGACGTCGCTCATCGCGCCCGGAGGCCCGGTGGACCGGCTGCTCGCCGGAGACATCAAGGCCTCCACCCAGGTGAGCATCCAGGCCGTGGCCCACCACTCCATCAACCAGGCCTTCCTGCCCCGGGCGCTGGCGGCCCGCCGGGTGGAGGACGCCTCGAAGCTGCCGGACTACCCGTACCGCGACGACGCGCTGCTGCTCTGGAATGACATCCGCGCGTGGGTGAACGACTACCTGGCCATCTACTACAACGATGACGCCGCCGTGCGCGGCGACTCCGAGTTGCAGGCCTGGGTCACGGAGCTCGGCAGCCCCGAGGCCGGCAAGCTGAAGGACGTGGGAGAGAATGGCGGGGGCATCCAGACGTTCGAGTACCTGGTGGAGCTGGCCACCTACGTCCTCTTCACCGCGAGCGTGCAGCACGCGGCGGTCAACTTCCCGCAGCGCACGGTCATGAGCTACACGCCGGCCCTGCCGCTGGCGGCCTACGCGCCCGCGCCCACCTCGGTGCAGTACCTGCCGGCGAGCACGGAGCTGACCCACCTGCCGCCGTTGCAGATGGCCTTCCTGCAGCAGGCGGTCACCTTCGGGCTGGGCAACGTGTACTTCACGCGGCTGGGCGGCTACGACACGTACCTGCGCGAGCCCTGGTTCGCGGACGCGCGCGTGTGGCCCGCGCTCGAGGTCTTCCAGAAGCGCCTGCGCGCCACGGAGCAGGAGATCGGCCGGCGCAACCTCTCGCGCATCCCCTACGAGACGCTGCTGCCCACGGCGATTCCGCAGAGCATCAACATCTAGTGGAGTGTCCACGAAGTTTTTGGACATAGTCGCGGAGCGAAGAGTCGGGCTGCTTCCGGGGGCGAACATGAGCAGCTGGTCCGATTGTCGGACCAGTCGGAGCATCTCGCGGAGGGAAGGTGTTCCCATCGGGAGTTTTCGGCCTGAGCGCTGAGCGCTCCCCTTGCAGTATCTTCGGAGCGCCGACCTCCAAACAGGCCAACACTTCCCGCCTATAGCGCCGCGCGGGATCCTGTTTCGACTATGTCCAAGGACTTCGTGGACAGTCCACTAGTACCATGGTCATCAAGTCCACCACCGATGCCGGTCTCCAAGTTCTGCGGGATATTGCGGAGCCACTCCGCAAACTCGGAGACGCCTACTCAGTTCCGTTGGTAGCCAAGCAGGTTGGTGGCAACCCCCGGCTTTTCGGAACTGGTTGGTTCTTTCGATGCGAACAGGAATGGTTCCTGGTCACCGCCGAGCATGTCCTCAGAGATCTTGCCCCGCCAAGATCTCCAAGGGGCACTCCGCACGACTCCGACCTGTTGGTTCCTGGAGTTGGCGGTGTTCTGGTGCCCCTATCAGGCAAATGGAGTGCGTCGCCGAAATACGACGTAGCCATCCTCCGGCTCACAGACCCAAACCCGATCCGAGAAAACTGGACACCGGTCACCGTGGCCGATCTGGCGCCACAGCAGGATCTGAAAGAAGCGTGGTTCCACGTCACCGGCTGGCCGCTTCAACTTTGTGCTCGCACAACAGGTGGTCTGGAGGCCGACAAATTTCGGTTCACGGCCAAGTTCGATGCGGGAACAGAGCCGTACAACCCCGAAACCGAGCTCCTATTCCCCCTCGAAAGGAACGACTTCGGAACTTTTGATGGACAGCCCACCTCAGCCCCAGCGTTGCAAGGAATTAGTGGGGCACCCGTGTGGCAGATCTTCATGGACGGCAACAGGCACTATCAACCCCGCCTCGCCGGTGTCGAAACCAGCTACTTAGAGCGCGACATGACTTGGTACATCCGGGCAACCCGATGGGCTGCGGTCCGGATGGTGATCGAGCACGCCGTCCCAGGACTTATCAAGTCCGCCGAGCGGTTGGTCGGGCTGTAGCTCTTATGCGCGCGGAAGGCTCGCCGTCACCTTGGCGTACTCGCGTTCGAGCATCTCGGTAATCGCCTTGCGTCGAGCGCTCTGGTCCTGTTCCTTCGTGCTGAGCGGTACGCGGGCGTAAAGCTCCCCGCTCACGATGCGCGACACCTCCCCATCACCTACGGTGGCACACCACCACCGACGTGATGCCCATCAACCAACTCGCTCACGCGCCCATCAACAAGCGTGCGCGGTAACATCTACGATCCTGGCACCTATTGAAGTTGCGAATGCAAGCCTGCTTCCACTCGGGCAGAGAAGCGTTGTTGGAGTAGTCGTCATCGTCAGCATCGGCGCGCGCAGCCCTGAGCACCTGCTCAACCTCGGATTGCGTCGCCCCACAAGCGCCCACTGGGTCCTGTGGATGCTTCTTGATGCAGCAGGCCGCTTGCGCCAGGGACTACGGGACGGCTCGACATGTAGGTGTAGTCCGTCGTCCCGCTGGAGTAGGCGTAATGCGCCCTACCAGCCGAACAACCGGACGCGAACAGCCCCCAAAGCAGGGCCACATCCACGAACACAACAGAAGTCAAGGGTTTCATACGGCCAGCGCAGGACAGTCTCTTTTCGAGACGCCACGACAGGCCCTCGCACAGGGGGCTGGCCGCTCCCATCCCTTATCTGGTAGGTCAACCCGCGATATGCGGAACTTCTTACCTCCCTGGTCTACCCTGCTTCTCGTCCTGCTGGCGCCCGTGGCTGTGGCCAAGGGACACGAGCCCGTGTCTCGTAACCTCTATCTTTCGGACGAACCAAAGGCGGAAGTGCCATCGGTTTACGTCGCGGGCGAAATGGTAACGGTCCTCCGATTTGAGCAACCTTGTGACCGGGAGCGAACGAAGCTGCTGGGCTGGGAAGGTCGCTTTGAGCCTGTGGAATGCGTCGGAAGGAAGGTGATCGTAGAGCCGCTCAAAGACCTCAAGCCCGAGGATGGTTTCTTGTTGGTGGTGACGCTAGCGGACGGGAAGGAAGTACCCTTCACCGTGACGGCGCGCAATGAGCAGTTCGACCATCAGGTGAACGTATTCCCAGACAATGAGACTAAGGGCGCTCTCCAGAGCCGACTGGAGTATTCCCAATACAAAGAGCAGCGTCTCACGGAAGAAAACGAGCGCTACCGGAAGGAAGAGACCTCAATTGATCATGCCCTTGCCGCGCTCTTGGCAACGGACGCGGTGAAACTGACTCCTTTTACTCCGCTCTTCGTCCATCTTTTCAAGAATCCCTACGATGTTGAGGTAATGATAACCGTACTCGGCACCAAGAATAAGGATAGAAAAAAGAACGATAAGATTGCGGTGGTCTTCACCGTGACCAACAACCACCCGACCGAGTCTTGGAGTTTGTTGGATGCCCGCTTGGCTAGCGAGGCAAGTAGAGAGAAGAAGCCGTGTGCTCTACGAGCCACCCGGGGGGTTTGGGGACCGGGTGGTGAAAGCGGGCGGATAGCGGTTGTCTTGGATGCAAGCGCCTTCGACTCGAATACAGGTCCTGAGCGGCTGGTGCTGGAACTTTTCCGCCGAGGAAGCGGGTTGCGGGAGGCGCTGGTGAATCTGGACCCGGTGATGCTGCGCTAGTAGATGGGTATCCCTATGAGTCCAACCCACGCGCCACTTGTCGCAACTGTTCTACTGCTCTGCGTGCTCTTCGGTTGCACGACCACCGGAGGTGTTCCGCTTCGTGCGGACGGGGGCCCGGGCCCACAGGAGTGTCCGCAAAAGGCTCTTGAAGCGATGCGGGTCCTCAACCTGCGTGTGGGGGACGGCGCTACGGTTGAACTAGATGTTAATCAGAGTCTTACCAGTCCCATTACGCTGTCGGATGGTCCCATTGAAAGCATGTTGACCAGCAGCCTCGGACCCCTCTCGACAGGAACCCGTCTTTATGGGCGCGTGTGGACCGGGGGGCCACAGGTCGCTGTCCGGTACTACGAGGCACACCCAGCAGACGGCGAGCCCTTCCCCATTTGCGCCGTGGCTCGACTTGCTCACGGGCAGATGCAGAAAAAGCCCGAGTCCAAGCCCGGAACGGCCATCCTCGAATTCTCCAGTGCTGGGGTCTTCATTGTGAACTCGTTCCGGTGAGCCGACCCACACCCACCGGGACACGTCGCCCGAACGCCCCAGCCGGTCGGTTCACGTCGGGTGCGTGTCCCGTGTAGTGGAGAATGTAGCTGCGAGCACCAGAGGAGACCTGAATTGATGGTTTTTGCCCCCATCAATTCGGTCTAAGTGCCCGAAACTACTGGAGGACCCTTTCTCCCCCTGGGAGAGGGTTGGGGTCAGGGTCTACCTCGTGCACGAATGTTCAATCTGATTTAACGTTCGTGCATGCAGCCGAATCGCCCGAATCCACCCGATTGGGGGCAGCTCTACGAAGTCGCCGCGGGCCAGGGTGGTTACGTCACCACGCGGCAGGCGCAGGAGGCGGGCTACTCCCTGCCTCTCCTGACCCACCATGTGAAGCAGGGCCGCCTGCAGCGCGCACGACGTGGCGTCTACCGGCTCACGCACTACCCGGCGGGGGAGCATGAAGACCTCATCGTGCTCTGGCTGTGGAGCGAACAGGCGGGCGTGTTCAGCCATGAGACAGCACTCTCGCTGCACCATCTCTCGGATGCCCTGGCAGCGGTGTATCACCTCACGCTGCCAGCAACATGGTCACGGCGCCGGCTCCGCACTCCATCTGGCGTTCGCCTGTACTTCGCGGACGTGAAGGGGGCCGATCGGACCTGGGCTGGCGGAGTCCCCGTGACGTCGCCTCTGCGCACGCTCGTTGATTGCGCGACCGCGGCCGTTCTCCCCGAGTTCATCCACGCCGCCTACAGGCAAATACAACAGCGGGGTCTCGCATCTCCCCGTGAACTACGGGACAGGTTGTCCCCGCTCCTTGAAGGGAGGCACCTCGCGTCGTCGCCACGACAGAAACGCAAGACTTCCCGAAAGCTCTTCCGAAACCAGGCCAGCCAGGCTCGTTCCCCATGAGATGGGGAACGACTCGAACCGCCGGGTGGATATGCCTCCTGGCACTGGTGCTCCAGGCCTGCGCGACAACAGGAGCGATGGATGGCATCGAGCCCGAGGAAGACATTCCGTCTGAAGACGTCGGGAGGGACCTGCCTCCACCGTGGGAGACACGTCACGCGGAGACGGACGAAGAAGCGCGCCGGGCCGAGGCCACTGCAGCACTCTCGGGCATGCGTGGAGTAGCCAGCCACGTGGAGGAAGCCGGTGCCGGGCTGGTCTTCCGTTTCTGGGCACACAATGGCGTACTGACA